>CANKYF010000002.1 GCA_947487895.1 uncultured Flavobacteriaceae bacterium | reverse complement strand
AGTCCTTTTGAGTACGTTTTACATAATTACTTTTCATTACACTTAAATTTTGTGTAACGCTATTTCAGGACGAGACATTTTTAATAAAATAAAAAGCAACCATAATTGGTTGCTTTTTTAATGACAAAATAATTATCTGTAATTTATTTTATAGAGAGATTTGTCAACCTGAACTTGTTTCAGGTTCTTATTGTTAATTGTGATTATTATGATATGAGGTTCTGAAATAAAATTCGGAATGATAAAATAAATTATTTAAAAAATTAGCTTTTACTTGCTAATAATAATGCCTGTATTTTTTTAAGTCGGTTTTCTTGCAATTTTAATTTTTCTTCAAGTTTTTTATTGATAATTTTTTGCCCTTCAAGAGTCTTGTTTTGTTCAATAGTAAAGAGTGTTAACTCTTTAATTTTTTGTAGTAATTTTGCGTTCATTTCTGCTAAATAAAAACCATCCCTTTTTACTTTTTTAGCATCTGGAATATCTTTTAAATGACCATTGTCTTTTATGTGCTGCTCTACCTCTTGGAGTGTTGGTAATTTATAATATTTATTGAATACAAAATTAGCTCAAGAATTTAAAAAAGGCTAAAGCTTAATTAGTTTAAAATAGCACTAATTTTATCAAATGAGATTTCTGTAAAATCTTCAATAACTTTATTGGCTTTAGAGTAATCTTGATTTTTTGAATGAAAGCTATCATATCCAACACAGTAAATTCCTGCTGCGTGAGCTGCTTTAATACCATTTGTTGAATCTTCAATAACCATACATTCTTCAGGTTTATAACCAGAAGCTTCGGCTGCTTTAATAAAAATTTCAGGATTTGGTTTTGATTCTTTTAAATCTGCTCCACTAAGTTTAGCCACAAAATACTGGTTCAAATCAAAACGTTCAAAAATTTGATTAATACCACCCATTGAGGCAGAAGACCCTAAAACAAGAGTCAATCCGTTATTGTAGTAATCTTTAATTAAATCTAAAACCCCATCAATAAGTGCTAAATCAGAATCACTTTCAAAGAATTGTTTGTAATGCTTTCTTTTTAAAGCTACTAAATCTTCAGGAGATTGTTCTAAATTAAAATGTTCGCAAAGGCGTTTGCAAATATTTATGGTAGATTGCCCTGTAAAAGATTCATAAAGTTCTTTTGAAACGTTGATACCAACTTCATTAAACATATCATGATAGGCTCTATTGTGTAAAGGTTCACTATCAATAATAACTCCATCCATATCAAAAATAACCGCTTTTAGCATGCTTATCTTAATTTTTGAGGCGAATATAAACCAATTGAAAACTTCAGCCTAAAAAAATCATTTTGTAAATCGAAATAATTTCTACAAATTTGTACTATGATTGTTTAAGATTCTTCCGGTAAATATCTGAGGTTCTCTCAGAAAGTAAATGGGTCAAAGATTATATGCTTTGACTATGTCTATATTCAATAAATACATCAAATGCAATCAAATAAAATTACTTTCAAACAATTTATTAATTACTTTAAAATTGCTGTAACAGGCAAAGAACAAGCGTTTACTTCTGGTAGTATTAGAAGAGCAGTTTTTATGCTTTCTATTCCTATGATTTTGGAAATGCTCATGGAATCCATTTTTGCTATAGTAGACATTATGTATGTGTCTAAAGTGAGTGTAAATGCTGTAGCTACTATTGGTTTAACAGAGTCTGTTATTACCTTAATTTATGCAGTAGCAATAGGATTAAGCATGGCAGCTACAGCCATTGTAGCAAGACGTGTAGGCGAAACAGATTATAAGGGAGCATCAGATGCCGCTGTTCAAGTTATATTTTTAGGAATTTTGGTAGCGACTATTATTAGCGTTATAGGAATTTTGTACCCAAAAGAAATATTAGCCTTAATGGGAGGTGAACCCGATTTAATTGAAGAAGGTTATGGCTATACACAAGTGCTTTTAGGAGGCAATGTTACTATAATGCTTCTATTCTTAATCAATGCTATTTTTAGAGGTGCAGGTGATGCATCTATAGCAATGAAAGTTTTAATTCTGTCTAACGGACTTAATATTATTTTAGATCCTATATTCATTTTTGGATTAGGGCCAATTCCTGCGTTAGGAGTTGAAGGAGCTGCAATTGCTACCACTATTGGTAGAGGTACTGCAGTTGTATTTCAGATAATATTGCTGTTTTACGGATATAGTAAAATAAAAATAGCTGTTAAAGATTTGGTATTAAGAGTAGGTGTGATGCTAAACTTAATAAAAGTATCTTTAGGAGGCATAGGTCAGTTTATTATAGGAACATCTTCATGGGTCTTTTTAATGCGAATAATGAGTGAATTTGGTAGCGAAGTATTAGCAGGTTACACCATTGCAATTAGAGTTGTGATGTTTACATTAATGCCTGCATGGGGCATGAGTAATGCTGCAGCTACTTTGGTGGGACAAAATTTGGGTGCTCAAAAACCTGAAAGAGCGGAACAATCTGTTTGGAAAACGGGCAAGTATACTGCCATTTTTATGGGGTTTGTGTCTTTAATTTACTTGGTATTTGCACCTCAAATTGTGACATGGTTTAACGATACACCAAGTGTTGTAGAAGCTGGTAGTTTATGTTTACGTATCATGGCAGCTGGTTATATTTTTTACGGATATGCTATGGTAGTCATTAATGCATTTAATGGCGCGGGGGATACAAAAACACCAACTAAAATAAATTTTGTGTGCTTTTGGTTATTTCAATTGCCTTTTGCTTATTATATGGCTATTACTAAGGGTTTTGGACCTGAAGGTGTATTTTGGGCCATTACTTTAGCTGAAATCTTAATAGCAGTTATAGCTATTATTTGGTTTAAAAAAGGAAGTTGGAAAACGGTTAAGGTTTGATGATTTATGAAAATAACTAACGCAAAGTATAAGAATTTAAATTTGGCACTTGAAGATGATAGAGGAGATAACTTTATCGTGGATGTGATTGTTTCATCTGTACTAGGAATTGCACCTTCATTCCTGTATTACAAAAATTTTGTTATTGCATTATTGATATATTTAGGTGTCAGGTTTTTATATTATTTTATTTCTGAAGCTTTATTTAGCAGAACTCTTGGTAAGTTGAGTACACAGACTAAGGTTGTTAATATTAATAATGAAAAACCAAATTTACTTCAAATTTTAATAAGAAGTTTAAGTAGATTTATAAGTTTGTTATCTGGAGTTAGCGATGATGAAGTTGCTATTCATGATGCTTTTTCAAAAACTTTTGTTGTTAAAGATTCAAGTTTGAAAAGAGTTAATACAAAATCCATGTTATATTTATTGATTCAGTTAGCAATGGTATCTTATTTTGTATATTATATTATTGATTCTGAGACTGACTGGAGTTTTGAATTTATTCTTTTAATAATTCCAATATTTTGGATTACACTTTTTGTATTAGTTATAATAATTAAAAAATTGAATTCTAGTCATCGAAACAAATTCTAAATTACACCCCAAAAATAAACACAAATCAGGATATGATTTAGACAGTTTATGTCTTACTTATCCTGATTTGTCTGTTTTTGTTTTTACAAATAAATACGAAACAAAAACTATTGATTTCTCAAACCCTAAAGCAGTTAAGGCTTTAAATAAAGCGTTGTTGTTTGAGCATTATAATATTAAGTTTTGGGAATTTCCAGATGATAATTTATGTCCGCCAATTCCCGGACGTGTAGATTATATTCATCATGTTTCTGATATATTAAATGCTTCTGCTATTTCAGAGAATATCAAAGTTTTAGATATTGGAACTGGTGCAAGTTGTATTTATCCTTTGCTAGGAACTTCTGAATATAATTGGGACTTTGTTGGAACGGATATTGATAAAACGTCTTTGGAGTTTGCACAAGAAATTATTAATAAAAATAATCTTGAAAACACGATTTCTTTAAGACTCCAGACAAATAGCAAGCATATTTTAAAAGGTATTATAAAGGATTCTGATAAGTTTTCAATATCTGTGTGTAATCCACCTTTTTATGAATCTGAAAAAGAAGCTATTGAAGCCACTACTCGAAAATTAAAAAGACTTAAAAAAGATGATGATAAACTAATTAGAAACTTTGCTGGTAAGCATAATGAATTATGGTATATAGGAGGAGAAAAAGCCTTTTTACATAATTATTTATATGAAAGTTCTTTGTTTAGAGATCAGTGTATTTGGTTTACATCATTGGTATCAAAAAAAGACTTGATTAGAGGTTTAAAAGTATCTTTAAAGAAATTGGGAGCTTCTTCAGTACAAATTATTAATATGGGAACTGGTAATAAAATATCCAGAATTATTGCTTGGTCTTTTCAAGAGTAATTATCACTATATTTAACCTAAAATTGATACAAATGAAACTAGATATATTAGCAATAGGTGCTCACCCAGATGATGTAGAATTGGGTTGTGGTGCTACAATAGCTAAAGAAATTTCTAACGGGAAAAAGGTTGGGATAATAGATTTAACAAGAGGAGAACTTGGTACTAGGGGGACAGCAGAAACTAGGGATACAGAAGCTGAGGATGCGAGAAAGATTTTGGGTGTTGCTGTTAGAGAAAACCTAAGTTTTGCTGATGGTTTTTTTGTTAATGATAAGAAGCATCAATTAGAAATTATTAAAATGATACGAAAGTATCAACCAGATATTGTGCTTTGCAATGCTATTGATGACAGACATATAGATCATGGTAAAGGAAGTAAACTAGTAAGTGATGCTTGTTTTTTAAGCGGATTGATTAAAATAGAAACTGAACTAGAAAATGTTATACAGAATCCGTGGAGACCTAAACATGTATACCACTATATTCAATGGAAACACATTGAACCTGATTTTGTGGTTGATGTTTCTGGGTTTATGGATAAAAAAATGAAAGCTGTGTTAGCTTATAAAACTCAGTTTTTTGATGCTAATAGTAAAGAACCAGAAACGCCAATTTCAAGCAAGAATTTTACCGATAGTATAGAATATAGAGCGAGAGATTTAGGCAGATTGATAGGAGTAGAGTACGGGGAGGGCTTTACTGTTGAAAGATATGTAGCAGTTAATAGTCTGTATGATTTGAAGTAAATTATAGTTTATGTAATTCCAGCATAATTCGGAATTGTGACAAAAATCATAGAATTTTGATGACTAAAGTTCTCTATATCAAATTCTTCTGAATTTTACTTAGAGAGACAATATTTATTTTGGTCACTTTTTTTAAAAAAGGCTTTGTAGAAAAAGCAAAATCTGTTACATTTGCACTCGCATTAACAAAATGCATTACACGGTGGTTGTAGCTCAGTTGGTTAGAGCATTGGTTTGTGGTACCAAGGGTCGTGGGTTCGAATCCCATCATCCACCCAGAAAAAAAAGCCTCTCCTTTTTAGGAGGGGCTTCTTTTGTATATATTGTAGTGATATAGAATATTAACCTTTACAGTAGTTTTTAGCATCATTAAAAGTTAATGATGAGTTCTAAATTTCTTCCATAAGTAATCTACATAAAAAATGAGGCTGTTTTTACAGCCTCATTTTTTATTGTAATAAAATAATTATTTTTATTTCACAATCAGTTTTTTAGTGAATGATTCATCACTAGTTTTTACTTGAATTAAATATAGTCCTTTGTTAAAACTACTAGTTTTAATTTCATTAAGGCTGTTACTTATTGTACGTTTATAAATTAGCTTTCCTTGTATATCAGTTATAATCACATCTGCTGTATCAATATCATTTTTTAATGATATATTCACATGGTCTGTAACTGGGTTAGGATAAATTGATACACTTGATATATTTGATTCGCTTGATTCGCTTTCTGAAAATCCAGCCTTTAAATTACCATTTTTAGCAGTACCTATTTGAGTAATAATCCATCCTTGGTTGCCATTATTATTGTTTGACGCCCACATGTGTACGTTTTGACCGTTACTTCCTCCGCCTCTACCATCTATAGAGAAACCTGATGCGTTGCGTTTTTGTAAGCGAATTCTATTATTTCCTACATTTATTTTTCGAAATTGTTGATTCTGATTACCAGCATTACAAGCCCATAGCTTTACATTTTTACCATTTCCTCCTCCACTACTTCCATCAATACAAAAGTTTGTATTGCGCTTTTGGTAAGAGTAAAATCCACCGCCTCTATTGATTTCTATCCATTGTTGATTAACGTTATTTTGATTATAACTCCAGAGGTAAACATTCTGACCATTTCCTCCGCCATTACCACCATCAATAGCAAAACCTGTAGAATTACCTTTTCTAAGCGTCACTAATGGATTTCCTTCATTACCTCCGCCGTTGTTGTTTCCATTAACAGGTTTGTATACACGCATCCAATCTACCCAGAAAATATTGCCATTTTGAAGCTCTGCATCCGTTGGTCCTGGTCTCCAATCAGTCTGGTTTTCAGCATCTATTATAATATCCATTTCTTTATTAAGTCCAGTACCATTAGTATATCCAAGAGGATCAATCATATTTTGTCCAGATACTGTTCTCACCAATTGTCCATCAATATAATATTCTAAATGCCAAGGATCTCTCCAATAACAACCGTATCTGTGATAAGCAGCTCTCCATACCGTCCCTGCTGGGCTTCTACGGTGCCAAGATCCTGCATCTTTTGGTTGATAATCTTGAAAAGGGTTTCTTATGAACACATGATGACTCAAGTGCATTCTCTCTGCAAACCATTGTTGGCCTGCACCTCCTCCATACCCTTCCATAGCATCGATTTCCTGAGTGTCATCTGGACTTAGTAACCAAAACGCATTTGCTAATGTTTGGTTCATGATTTTTGCACTGATTTCAAAATAAACAGGATACCTTATGCGTGTTTTATTGGTTATAATACCACAATATACTTGGTCTGTCCCCGGCACTCTAACAGCTTGTATGGCTAATTGATCACCATTAGACCATGCTTGTGGTGAGTTCCATAAAGTTTTTCCAGGCCCTGTCCAATTGTTATGATATCTAGGATACCATTTATTGGTAAAAGCAGCTGGTCTATTTCCTTCAGACATGGTGTAGTTAAAATCATCAGAAATATTGCTTTGTAGCTGCCAGACCTTACCTGATCCTGCATTTGCAGGTACAGGAAAAGCACTCCATTCTTGTGCTGTGCTAAATATTGTAACAAACAGCAACAATAGAAGAGATAATAAATTTTTCATAATTTTAGTGTGTTTTAGTTGTTTATATATCAAATATATTCTTTTTTTTTGCTAAAAACACAATGTAAAACAAGCAGCATCGGTAGATGTTTAGTTATTGATGAGTTGATTTTAAATTATAATAATGAAAAAAAATATAAATTATCCGAATAACACTCTTTTTATTATAAGAAAAGGAGTATGAATAATAAAGGTAAATCAAACAAATTAAATTCGTTTTACAGTAAAATTAACTGTTGATATTTCTTTAACGCATGTATTATATAGATGTTTATTATGAATTAAATCTATTTTGCATAATATTAGACTTGAAACTTCTATGTTAACTAATCAAACACCACTATTTTTATGAAGAAGTATCTTTTGATTTTTTCTCATCCAATTTAACACGTTCTTCTCTATTAGCTAACTCCCAAGCAGTATGGAAAATTAGTTTAGCTCTTTTGGCTAATAATTCGTATTCAATCTTATCAGGTGTATCTGTAGGTCTATGATAATCTGCATGTGTACCATTAAAATAGAATATTACAGGTACATTATGTTTTGCAAAATTGTAATGGTCTGATCTATAATAAAAACGATTAGGATCATTTTTTGCATTATAGGTGTAATCAAATTTCATATTAATGAATTCCTTGTTAACAGCCTCGGAGACATCATGTAACTCTTTACTAAGTTTATCAGAACCTATTAAATAAAGGTAATTAGGACTTTTTTTATGTTTTTGATCTATGCGTCCTATCATATCAATATTCAAATTGGCAACTGTATTTTTTAAAGGGAAAATAGGATCTTCATCAGTATAGTAACGTGATCCATAAAGCCCTAGTTCTTCACCAGTAACATGTAAAAACAGTATAGAACGTTTTGGACCGTGTCCGTTTTTTTCAGCAGTTTTAAAAGCCTCAGCAATTTCTATAATAGCAACGGTTCCAGATCCATCATCATCAGCTCCATTATTAATATCCCCATTTTTAGAAATACCAATATGATCAAGGTGTGCAGATATAATAACAATTTCATCTGGTTTTTCAGACCCTTTAATATATGCTACAACATTTTCAGAAGTTTTTATATCTCCTTTAAAAAAAGATGCGGGAATTTCTTGAAAATAATCACCTTCTGCTATTGGAGAAGGAATCTCGTTAGCAATGTATTTATTTTTGATAAACTCTATAGCTTTTTTTTGACCAGGTTCTCCTGTTTTTCTACCTTCAAACTCATCTGAAGCATAGGTATACAGCATATCCTTGAGTTCTTCTGGAGTAATAGTATTTGCATATTCTATAGGATTAGCCTCATCTTTATTTTTTTTATTCTTTGAAGTACTACAGCCAATTAGTAAAAGAGTAATACATACTATAAATGTTATTTTTTGCATAAATGTTATCTTATTCAATATTCATAACCAAACCTTTCTAGTAAAACAACTTCTTTAATTTAAGAATTTATTGTTTTCATCAAGTGTTAGTCGGTGCTCTTGGTTGGCTATCTGCCAGGCAGTAGCAAAGACCAATTGAGCTCTTTTTTGTAATAATTTATAATCTATTTTATCTGGCGTATCTGTATGTTTATGATAATCATCATGCTCTCCATTAAAGTAAAAAATTACTGGAATATTTTTATTAGCAAAGTTGTAATGATCTGATCTACCATAATAATTATTTTTTTCTCCTAATGCATTGTATTTGTAGTCTAAATCAATGTTAAAATAAGCAGTATTAACTTTTTCTGAAATATAATGTAATTCTTTACTTAGCCTATCAGATCCAATTAAATAAATATAGTTTTTATTGTTTTTGTGCAAGTCATCTATTCTTCCAATCATATCAATGTTTAAATTGGTCACAGTGTTTTTAAGAGGAAAAGCAGGATGCATGGTGTAATACTCAGACCCTTTTTTACCCAGTTCTTCAGCTGTAAAATGGAGAAATAAAATACTTCTTTTTGGGCCTTTACCCTCATTTTTTGCAAGTTTAAACGCTTGAGCCATTTCCATAATCGCAACAGTACCAGAGCCATCATCATCAGCACCATTGTTTACATTTCCGTTTTTATCAATACCTAGGTGATCTAAATGAGCAGAAATAACAATGATTTCTTCTGGTTTTTCTGAGCCTTTAATAAAAGCTAAAACATTGTTGGAACATGCTATTTTATCATTAAAGAATTCAGATGGTAAAGTTTGAAAATAATTATCATCTCCGTAAGCAGATCCAATCTTTTCATTTATGTAATATGACTTTAAAAATTCTTCGGCTTTTTTATGCCCTTCAGTTCCTGATGCTCTACCTTCAAATTCATCAGAAGAAAACGTATATAAATGTTTTTTTAACTCTTCAGTAGTAATAGTACTTGCATATTTTGTCACCAAAGTACTGTCTACCAAATCTATGCTGTCTTTTAAGTTCTGTATCTTGGTGGTATACTTTGGTGTTGCACAAGTACCAACTAGGGTAAGTACATATAGTATATAAAAAGTTTTCATTTTAAGAGTTAGTCAGTTTATTCGAACTTCAATTAATAGTATTTTTAAATATTAGCAGAAAATACTACAATTATTAATCACCATTCAAATATACAAATAACAAAGAAAAAGCTTACGTTATAAATCCACATTTTCTAGTTCAGCGTCCTCAAAATCAATTTCTTCTAATTCTTCTATAGCATCTTCTTCAGATTTTGTTTCTGTAGTTTGCAATTCTTCAGTATTTGCTACTTCAGTTTTGGTAAATACAGCCTTATAAATTGTTAGAGTCAAAGCTATAATGGTTAATAAAAAAGAAAATTGGATGATTTTTTTTATCTCACCCCCAGCTTTTTTTGATAAATAAAAAGCTATAAACCCAAAAACAAGTGCCAGAATAGCTGGTACAAAAGCTAAATTTGATAAAGGCAGTACAGCTAATATTATTGCTAAAAACGAGGCTATTATAGACAATATTGTAAAAAGTTTTTTCATGTTTTAATGTTTTAGTCCAGATACAGATTTTATTTTGAGCTCACCATTCCCAACAGGAATTTTAAACTTACCATAAACGGGAATTTTATAGCCATCTGCGGTTAACCATAAAAAATTGCTATTAGTACCTTTTAATACATTTGTTTGGGTAGATCCAATAGCTATTTTATAGCATTCTTTTTTTCCAATAGCTGTATTTATAGTTTCTTTTCCAAGATAAGTTATTTGTCCTTTAGTTTCTTTCCTATCAAAAATAACTGTAATGGTTTTTTTAGAACCAAGACTCATAGTTTCATAATCAATTAACCTTAGTTTATATAATGCAGAAACAATATCTCTTGAACCAGAGTTAAATTTAAAAGATTTATTCTCAATTCTATTTTTACTTTTGGTTTGAACAGATTTAATGGTTTTAGTTTTATGGCTATAATTGTACTTCATAGCCTTAAAATAACCTCCTTCATTAATATTACGTTTATATAGGTAAGGTGTAAGTGTTTTTGGATTTACATAACTTTCATATAAATCTCTAATTTTAAAGAAACTATCCCAATTGCTATAGGTAGCAGCAGTACACTTTAATTTTAAGAGTGTAGCTTTTGATGTTTTAACAGCACTAGTTTCCATAGTTACTTCTGCAATATCATTAAGAATACCAGACATATTATAAGAGGCTGTGTAAATAAGTTTTTCTCCTGCATTTACAGCTGTATTTTGAGCCAAAATAGAAACTGAAATAAGAAATAAAAATAGGGGTAATAAACGTTTCATATAAATTAATTTATAGTTATGGTTTGAAAAACATTAACTGTGCCGAAAATACAATGCTTTAAATTATTTTGCTAATATTTCTTGTTTAGAGTAATGCAACATATAGTATTACAAGTATATTATCGACAATAATTTTTTGTAACATTTATAGTAATGTTGCGTCATATAAGTAATCAATCAAAAAAATCAAGCTATGATGCGACAAGACAATCAATTAATAGTCATAACCCATTTAAGCCAACTCATTGTACTTATTACGGGGTTTGGTAGCCTAATACTCCCTTTAATTTTATGGGTTACTCAAAAAGAAAAAGTATATAAAATGGATGCTCACGGAAAAAGTATTCTAAACTTTCAGTTGAGTTTAATAGTATACTTTTTAGTATGCATTCCGCTAATATTATTCTTTGGCTTAGGCTTATTAGGATTTATAATTCTAGGAATTTTATCAGTGATCTATCCCATTATTAATGCTATTAAAGCAAGTAATGGTGAAGTACCAAGATACCCTTTATCTCTTAATTTTATTAGTTAGTTTAGTTGTATGAGATAAGTTAAACGTCTACCAATTTGGTGGGCGTTTTTTATTGTAGTGAATTCACTAATATAATATCTTTTGAAGATTTTAATGTTCCATGTGTAATAATATCAGATAATACTACTGAAGTTGATGGACTCCCAAAAATAGCAAGTCTATTTACTACATTTTCTAAATGGGTATTATCAATTAGAACTACTTTCATTATTAAACAGTCATTACCTGTAATTCTACTGCAGTCAATAATTTCAGGGAATTTATCTATAGATTTAAGGAATGTATTATAATCTTTAAACTCCTTAAAACTTAAAGTTATATATGCAAAAAGTGAATATCCAATTTTTTTGTGATTAATAACACTTACATGTTTTATAATTATTTCTTCGTCTTCTAAACGTTGTACGCGTTCTGCTACTGCCGATGGAGATAAACCAATTTCTCTACCTAATTGAGCATAAGAAAGTCTAGCATTTTGTTGTAGTAATTCAATAATTTTCCAATCAAAATCGTCTTTAACCATAATCAAAGGAGTTTTTTAGTAAATAAACTTGTTTCCACTAAAATAAGTTTTTAACACCATTGAATCAACTTAGGTAGGTGAAGATTCTAAATTAATTTCCCTGATAATAAATTTTATTAATTATGGAAAACAATATTTACAAAGTCAATGAAAATGAATTAAACTGTGATCATTGGTCTCATGGTGAAAACATTGAACATTTTAGAAAGAACTTTACAAAAGAATTTACAGAAAACAAGCTAGTAGCTAGTATGTATGAAGTGCCACCAGGTAAAGTGAGTTGGCCTTATCATTATCATGTAGCAAATGAAGAAGTATTTTTTATAATAGATGGTGAGGGCGAGTTAAGGGGATATAAAGAAACAATTCCCGTAAAATCTGGAGATTTTATAAGATTCCCTGTTGGAGAAAAAGGGGTACATCAATTAAAAAATACATCAAAAGATAAAGTTTTAAAATACCTCGATTTTGGTACAACTAATCACCCTGATATTGTTTTTATGCCTGATTCTAGTAAATTGGGGCTTTTTGTTGGAGGGGCACCATGCCAAAATGCCAAGAATAGAAACATTTGGAAATACTTTGATTTAGATACTGAGATAGATTATTTAAAGGATGAATGAATAGAAGCTCTCTATTTAGAGGGCTTTTTATTTAATTGTAAAAGAAGCTGTTAAGCCAACACTAAAATTTCTAGGTAACTTTTCAACTCCAAAAATAGCTCTGGTATGTGTGCCTTTGTCTTCTAAAATTTTCATAAATAAATCAGAAGCTCCGTTAACAACTATGGGTGAATCGTCCCAGTCTTCGCCAGATTGAAAATATGCATCTATATGATTTAGACCAATAATGTTATTAAATCCAACTTTTTCGTTTATTTGAGCTAAAACATTTAGAGCGCAAAGTTCCATGCCTTTATATCCATCTTCAGTAGTTAAGGTTTCTCCTAAACGCCCTTGATAAAAATATGCCTCATTTAAAATTGGAAATTGTATGGCTACATAAGCAATGTTCCCCCTAACATTAACAGAAACATAGCTTCCGCCAGGTGTAGAAATATTAGGTAAAGTATAATTAAATTTTTCTAAATTTTCTTTTGGTGTCATGCGTATATAAAAAAACAGTAACCTTTTTTAAGATTACTGTTCTTATATTTTTAGAATTCCTGTAGTAAAGGAATTTTTTAACTATTCAACATCACAGGCATTACTAACATCGTAACATGTTCCCCTTCATCCAATCCATCAATAGGTGTTAAAATACCAGCTCTATTAGGCATACTCATTTCTAGCTGTACATCATCTGCATTTAGATTATTCAACATTTCGGTTAAGAAACGAGAGTTAAAACCAATCTGCATGTCATCACCTTGATAATCACAAGTTAAACGTTCCTCCGCTTTGTTGCTATAATCAATATCTTCGGCAGAAATATTTAATTCAGCCCCAGCAATTTTAAGCCTAATTTGGTGTGTTGTTTTATTAGAGAAAATACTAACACGTTTTACAGAACTCAAAAACTGATTTCTTGCAATAGTTAGTTTATTAGGATTTTCTTTTGGTATTACTGCTTCATAATTAGGGTATTTACCATCAATTAATCTACAGATTAGTATAGAGTTTTCAAACGTAAATTTGGCATTAGACTCATTATACTCAATAGTTACTTCATCTTCACTAGCAGCTAAAATACCTTTAAGTAAATTCAAAGGTTTTTTAGGCATAATAAATTCAGCTACTTGATTCGCTTGTACATCTTCACGTGTGTATTTCACTAATTTGTGA
This sequence comes from uncultured Flavobacteriaceae bacterium, assembly GCA_947487895.1. Classification (GTDB taxonomy): domain Bacteria; phylum Bacteroidota; class Bacteroidia; order Flavobacteriales; family Flavobacteriaceae; genus Seonamhaeicola. Next base: position 530,752 of record CANKYF010000002.1, on the reverse strand, counting down.
GCATCTGTAGCTACAAACGTTAAACCCTCAGTAGAAAACTGAAAGAATACACCACTCATTACAGGTCTTAAATCATCGTTACCAGCAGCAAAAATAGTTTTACTAATAGCAGTGGCTAATATATCTCCAGTAATTACTGTTTTACTTGGATCTTCGAGCGCTACAGCTTTTGGAAATTCATTTCCATCGGCATATGCTAAAGCATATTTACCATGGTTAGAGCTAATCTCTACCGTATTATTTTCTTCAATAACAAAAGTTAGAGGTTGCTCAGGAAACGTTTTTAAAGTATCAAGTAACAAGCGAGCAGGAATAGCAACGCTACCAGTACTATCACTTTCTACTTCTAATGTAGAAGCCATAGTAGTTTCTAAATCACTGGCAGAAACAGTTAATGTACTACCATCTAATTCAAATAAAAAGTTATCTAAAATAGGTAATGTGTTAGAGCTGTTTATAACGCCTCCTAAAACCTGTAATTGTTTAAGTAAATATGTGCTTGATACTATAAATTTCATATAGAAATGCTGAATTTAATTTTTAAGAATAATGCTTCTTACAAATATATTCTATACGGCTAAATAACCGAAAAGAACTTATTAACATTTAAGCAGCATATTTTTTCTTTCTAATGAAATTAAAAATAAATCCGAATAAACCCAATAATACTAGTGGCAATGCAATGTTTAAGAGTTGCCACTTGGTTTTTTCTTTAGCAATTTTTTGCTGATTTAAGAAGGCTACAGCAACTTCTCTTGACCGAATGTTTATAAGTCCGTTATCATCTAATAAGTAATTTACAGCATTTAGCAAAAACTCTTTGTTTCCTACTTCTTGATTACTGGAACGATCAAAACTTAAATCTGTTGGTCCATTTCTATCTACGTTGTTTTTAATCACATCGCCATCTGCAATAACAATCATTTTTGTAGAAGGACTTTGATCTACCATTTTATCTAGTTTTACAGGCTTGATAAGGTTTTTATATGCCGAAGTAAATTTCCCTTCAAGTAATACTGCTAGCGTTTGATTGCCTTTGTTATAAAATTTAGTGTCTGGTTCTTTAGTAGCTTCTTCTAAATTAATTTCTCTTGGAACACCTTCAAGTTTAGTAAGTTCAGAACTTCTTAAAAGTACCGTTTTTTGTATGGAATTTTTTAGAGTATCAATTTGGTTAGCAAAATCAAATTTTACACGGTTTAGATTGTGTGTTATTGGATGATGCGGGTTAGCAGATGCTAATGGCGAATAAGGCCATTTTAAGCGCATAAAACGGGTGTCACTATCATTACCTGTAGCCAGTGTTATTGGGGCAGAATACATATCTCCTACAATACTTGGGTTAATTCTAACACCGTATTTAAAAAAGAAATCGGTTAGGTTTAAATCTCTGGAAACAGCATAGTTTTTACCAGTATCATTATACAAGCTATCTATCTCCATAGCCACAGCATCAATAAGCCATAAGCTCTTACCACCATTCATGGTGTATTGATCTAGAACTAGTTTTTCTTCTTCAGAAAAAGGAGCTGTTGGTTTTGCAGAAATGATTAAATCGAATTTATTTAAATCGTTTGATGTCTTCTGCGGATTAGAAGCTACACTATCTAACGTAAAAGGTGCAATGTAATAGTACTCCTGTAATTTCTTGATAAAATCTGCAATGTTGATATCATCTAATTGATTGTTTCCTTTTAAAATCGCAATTTTTCTGCGTTTTGGTTTGGTAAGTTTACTAAAACCGTCAGCAAAAGCATATTCTAAATGTTGCACCGAATTAGATACGAGTTCTTGCTGCGTAGCACCAATTTTATTTTTTATCAACGGAATGACTACCGTTTGCCCATCAAAACTAGCCAATGCCCAAGGAAAAATAATAGCTTTTGAAGACTTACCGCTTTCGTTAACACTTAATTCCATAGGTCTCATACCACGATCGCTCAATAATTGAATGTTTGCATCTCTTGTAGTATCATCTTCTAAGGGATTAATAAAACTAAAAACAATATTATCATTTACGTTATTAAACTCTTCAAGCAATTGTTTAGTTTCAGATTGTAGCCTTCTAAATTCTGAAGGAAATTCATCACCATCTAAAAATACATCTATAGTTATAGGAGACTCAACATCTTTAAGAATATTAATGGCAGATTCGCTTAAAGTGTAGCGTTTATCTTTAGTTAAATCAAAACGTTTAAAAGCTTTGTTACCAATAACATTAATAGCTATTAAAGCTATTAAGACTATGGCTATATATTTAATCTTCTTTTTCAAAAGTTTGTTCTATTTGATATTCACGTATGTTACTTACAATATTATCTTTAAAAGTAATTTCTAAGCATTCTTGCGTATTATTAAAAGCGCCTGGTTTAAAACCGAGATTGTAATTCCATTGTTCTTTAGAGTTGGTTTTTTGAGCATCATTCCAACCGTACCATTCACTTTCACCCAAAAGTACTCTAACGTCTTCTTTAGACTTGCTAATTAGTAAACTGTCTTGCAATAAATTTTCTACCATTTCATATCTAAATCCAGGTTTATCTTCCCAAATTTTAGTATCAAAATATTTTACATGATGATAAGAACTAAAAATATTCAATACTGGATACAATACATAATAATAAACAAAAGGAGTTAATACCAATGCAATTAAGAAAGACACCCATTTGCGTTTATCTATGGTACTTGCAAACCACCATGATAGGGCAAAAACAACAATGACTAAAATTATTAAAAGAGGTTTTACAATCATTTAGGCGTCTTTTGTAAGGTTTAGTTTTGTTAGTATGATAAAGAATACCGTTATACTCACAAAATAGATGATATCTCTGGTATCAATCACACCTCTGCTCATACTTTTAAAATGATAACTCATACCTAATTGCTCAACAATATGACTAGAAGCAAAGTCTGCAATACCCTCAAAACCTATGTAAAATAGAAAGCATAAGAAAACAGCAATTATAAAAGCCACAATTTGGTTTTCAGAAAGGGTAGAGGCAAATACACCAATAGCAGTATAAGAGGCTACTAAAAAGAGTAATCCAAAATAAGAACCCCATGTACTTCCCATATCTAAATTACCAACAGGGTTTCCTAGTTGATACACGGTGTAAACATAAAGTAGAGTAGGTATAAGTGCTATTAAAATTAAAATTAATGCGCCAAAATACTTCCCTAAAACGATGTTTAAATGAGAAATAGGCTTTGTTAATAATAGCTCTAAAGTGCCTTGTTTTTTTTCATCTGAAAAACTACGCATAGTCACCGCAGGAATTAGGAAAATAAGAATCCAAGGTGCTAATAAAAAGAAAGAGGACAAATCTGCAAACCCATAATCTAGTACATTAAACTCTCCCTTAAATACCCATAAAAACAAACCATTTAAAATTAAGAAAATGGCAATAACCAAATACCCTATGGGCGATGCAAAAAATGAATTGATTTCTTTTCTTAAAATAGCTAACATTGTTTATGTTTAATCGTTTATTTTATGATTGTCATTACGAGGAGTGAGGTACGAATGACGCGGTAATCTCTTTAAAGAAAAAGATTGCCACAACAAATCTACTAATTTGTCTCGCAATGACGTTAAATTACTTTTCTTTCGTCTACTTAAGTGTTTCCAATTTATCAACACTCCAAGCCTCTGGTTTTATGTTAAATAATACTTTTGTTTCCTTCCAGATATTTTTAAAGACATCAGAATGCCTGTAGGTTTCTAAATGCGCTTCAGATTCCCAATAACTATATGTAAAAAATACAGTTGAGTTTGTTTTATCTCTGTACAGTTCTAAAAACTTACAACCTTCAAAACTTCTAATTTTATTTTTATTCTTCTCAAAATTTGCCAGAAAGGTGTTCACATGTTCCTCTCCAAACCCTAACTTTACAATCCTCACAAACATACATTATTCCTTTATAAAATTAACACTTACGGTATCCATAATGCCTAAGCCCATTAAACTGCTGGCACTTCCTATGGTAGCCGAATTACTTTTATATACCGCAATTTCTAAAAAATCCCCAGAGTTAAAGACTACCAAACCACGACCTTCATCAAAGCGTTTTTCCTCAGGAATTTTAAAATTTACAATATCACTATATTTTTTAAATATGGTTTTAAATTTATAGTTACGCGCCGAAATTTCAAAAGCACGTCCTTTTTGAATGGTTTCAAAAAAGTCTCTTTTTATATTAGTAATTACGTTTCCGTAGTTATCAACATAAATTACGCTACCAATAATCTGTGTTTTATCATCATTCACATAAGGCACAATGTTTTTAATGGGTTTAATTTCATTAATAGGTTTCCCAATAACTTCTAATGTACCACCACGTGCAATATGACAAGCAACTTTTACAAACACATCTAGTACAGGAAAGCTGGTTTGTATCTTGTCATGAATATTAATTTCCACAATCTTTTCAGGCATAATTTCAGAACAAATCATACTAATAATCCCATTATTAGCACAGATAAAATAATGGTCGTCTAATTTAAGGGCAATATGTTTGTTCTCCTGATTAATTTCAGAATCTATACCAATAATATGTATAGTACCTTTTGGAAAGCTGCTGTAGGCATTTTGAATAATATATCCGGCCTCCGGTATATTAAATGGCGATACAGAATGTGAGATATCAACAATTTTAACATCTGGTAATTCACTATAAATAGCACCTTTAGTTGCGCCAGCAAAGTGATCTTTTTCCCCAAAATCAGTTGTTAAAGTAATAATTGCCATTGGCAAAATTGTTGATATGTTTTTAGCGTTTTGTCACTCAAATTTCCTTATTTTTGAGTAGATACAAAACTAAGCAAATCATTTTATCTGATAACATATAATTTTCAGAAGTAATTAAAATACATATACGCCTTTGAACGAATTAATCTTTGAACTTGAAGAAATAACTCCAAAAGAATTTTTTGGAGCTCAAAATGCCAACATAGAACTTTTAAAAAAGTACTTTCCAAAACTAAAAATAGTAGCAAGAGGAAGCAAAATTAAAGCCTTTGGTGATGAAGAATTGCTAGAAGAGTTTGATCGTCGCTTAACAATGCTATTAAAACACTATGCCAAATACAACAAATTAGATGAAAACGCTATAGAACGTGTATTAACAAGTGTAAGTAGTGAGGACTATAATACCTCAAAGCAAAGTGGAGAAACAATAGTACATGGTATTGGTGGTAAACTTATAAAAGCGCAAACCGCTAACCAACGTAGGTTGGTAGAAAGCATGCGTAAAAACGATATGGTATTTGCCATAGGTCCAGCAGGTACAGGTAAAACGTATACAGGTGTTGCTTTGGCGGTACAAGCACTTAAAAATAAAGAAGTAAAGCGTATTATTTTAACAAGACCAGCCGTAGAAGCAGGGGAGAATCTAGGGTTTTTACCAGGAGATTTAAAAGAGAAGTTAGATCCATATATGCAGCCGTTGTATGATGCATTGCGTGATATGATTGCACCAGAAAAACTAGCCCTTTATATAGAGAATGGTACCATACAAATAGCACCTTTAGCCTTTATGCGTGGGCGTACGCTAGACAATGCGTTTGTGATTTTAGACGAAGGACAAAACACCACACATGCACAAATGAAAATGTTTTTAACACGTATGGGTAAAAACGCTAAATTCTTATTAACCGGAGATCCTGGGCAGATAGATTTACCACGTAGAACCATTTCAGGATTAAAAGAAGCCATGCTTATTTTAAAGAATGTGCCTGGGGTAGGTATGATATTTTTAGATGATAAAGATGTGATTCGTCATAAACTGGTTAAAAAGATTATTGAAGCTTACGACGGTATTGAAAACAGAGGGTAGTTTCTCAGTTGGCAGTAATCTGTTGCAGTGAGCAGTCACAGTTAATCGAAAAAGAAATGTCATGCTTTATTTGTCACACTGAGTGTCATGTTGAGCTTGTCGAAATGCGCAGTCGAAGTGTTGTTTCAGCATCTCATAATTTTTAGAAGCTTTATCCCGCTTTCCGCTATATCTTTTTTTCATGCTTCAAAAAAGGATGTCGCATCAATCGGGGCTAGAGTTCTCAATACATTTTGCTCATGCTTCACAAAACACTCGAACTGACAAGTGGTTAAATTCATTTCACTTAATGATAAATAAATAATACTTTTGCGTTTCTGTTTTGAAGTTCTGTGTTACATAGAGCGCAGTCTAAATGCAAGATAGAAGTATTTAAACAATTAAACTTTTAAACTCATAAACGAATAAACAGATTTCCACTTTCGCGGAAATAGAAAAAGCATATTAATAAGATGAGTAATACAATAATAGATACCAACTTTAATTTTCCTGGACAAAAAAGTGTTTACAAAGGAAAAGTAAGAGAAGTTTATAATATAAATGAAGACCAATTGGTAATGATTGCTACAGACAGACTCTCTGCGTTTGATGTAGTAATGCCAAAAGGTATTCCGTACAAAGGACAAATACTAAACCAGATTGCCACAAAAATGATGGCAGCCACCGAAGACTTAGTACCAAATTGGTTAGTAGCCACACCAGATCCAAATGTGGCGGTAGGACATTTATGTGAACCATTTAAGGTAGAAATGGTGATTCGTGGGTATATGTCTGGTCATGCAGCACGAGAGTATAAAGCTGGTAAGCGTATGCTTTGTGGTGTACCAATGCCAGAGGGTATGAAAGAAAACGATGCATTCCCAGAACCTATCATTACGCCTGCTACCAAAGCAGAAATGGGAGATCATGATGAAGATATTTCTCGAGAAGACATTCTAGCAAAAGGTATTGTAAGTGAAGCAGATTACGTAATTCTTGAAGATTACACGCGTAAACTGTTTCAAAGAGGTACAGAAATAGCGGCTTCTCGCGGATTAATTCTGGTAGATACCAAATACGAATTTGGGAAAACTAAAGATGGGCAAATTGTGTTAATCGATGAAATACACACACCAGACTCGTCTCGCTATTTTTATGCCGAAGGTTATAAAGAAAGACAAGACAAAGGAGAATCACAAAAACAATTGTCTAAAGAGTTTGTACGCCAATGGTTAATTTCTAATAACTTTCAAGGCTTAGAAGGACAAACCGTACCGCATATGAGCGATGAATACATTGAGTCTGTCTCAGAACGTTATATAGAATTATATGAAAACATTACTGGTGAAACTTTTGTTAAAGCAGATGTTAGTAATATACAGGAACGTATTGAGGGGAATGTTTTGGGGTATTTGAAATAAATAATTGGTGTCTGAGGTTCTCGAAGACACTTTTATAGTCATAATATTGATTACAAAGATCTTGCATTTGCAAGATCTTTTTTTATCTGTTGAATTGTTACCTCAAGTTTTTAGCTTGTGGTCTATTTTAAAAAAAAAAGCAACCAAACCACTAGTCGCGTATAGTTAACTTTCACTTTCAAGAGCTTCATCAATCAATGTCAATCCAAACATTAATTCTTTAGTCAAATCTTTTAAAGTTACTTCTGTATTTCTTTTGCTTGTATTAAATTTTAAATTTATTGGAGGCCACTTCATAACCTCTTTTAGCATCTCTGCTGTTGAATTCATTGCATTTTCCATTGAATCTCGAAATGCTATGGTATTTGATTCTATATTATATTCATCTGCCTCACTGTAGGATCTCAAGGTCAAAAATATATCGGAAGTAGTCTTCCCAACTTCTTTTAAATTTTTAGAGAAATTGGGTAACTCAGAATTTATTTCATCATTAAATTCGTCTAGTTCGTTAGAAAGCAGATTTACAACTTTTTTTGCTCTAGATAATTTTAGTCTGGTATCCTTAATATTATTTGCCTTATTAATCTCTTCTGTACCATTGTTTAAATTAACTGTTAGTTTATTGAGGTACCCTGTTAGTGTTGTTAAGTTATTGGTAATTTTATCAAAACAATCATATCCATTCTCATTAATCTCAAAGATATCTAAACCTTCAAAATCACCTTTGGTTGAACTCTCGATCTCGTTAATTAATGAAACTATATTTTGATATTTAACATCTTTATTAGGTAAACTTATTTCTGTTGAGTTTTCATCAGACTTTTGCTCACCTATAAATTTATCTTTTATTAAACTTGATAAATTTAAACGGAACAATGTCTCAAACTTTTCAATACTTTCAAATTCTTTATACAAAAGTTTATTGGAAAGTTCTTTTTTAAATAACATTATGTCATTTAACTCAGAGGTGTTTATTAAATTTAAATTATTTGGTGTAGCAGTTTTAAAATAAATTAATTGTTGTTTTTTAGGGTTTTTAACTGCCCTATTAATTTCTTCTACCGTTCCTGATTTATCCCTTTTAGTTGGGGTTCCTAATTTCATCCATAGTATTCCAATTAGTATATCATAATCAATTTGATTATTTATTATTTCTTGACCGTCTTCTCCAATATCAGTATATGTATCTTCATTCCAGTGGACAATTTGTATTTTAAAATTACTAATCTCACCAAAGGTTTTGTTTATTTCTTTTACTATTACCTCAATAGAGTTTATTTCATCTTTAATATCACCAGGACAAGAGATAAATAGGTTTATTTGTTTAATATCTTTCACTTAGAAGATTTTAGTATTAATTATGCTCAACGCAAAAACAAAGTTCTGTTTCAACAAACTAAATTAGTTAATGCAGAAACTAGTTCAGCACTTGTAAGCTAAGTTAGTTTCAAATAAAATATTTACTACAATAAGAAAGAAAAGTTGTAAACATAATTATCAATAAAAAATACAAGATTATCAACAGAATAAGTTTTTAAATGAGTATTCATAAGAAGAGATTCTTCACTGTGTTCAGAATGACAAACCCCACAAAATTTACTTTTCTTATTTTTGACAGATTTTTAAAAACACACACATGAATGTTCTTGGAATAGATATAGGTGGCTCTGGTATGAAAGGTGCTATTGTAAACTCACTAACTGGTGAAATGCTTACCGAACGCTTTAGAATACCTACACCAAAATCTAAAAAGCCTAAAGACATGGCTAAAGTTTTTAAGGACATTGTAGACCATTTTGATTATAGTGGACCAGTAGGCGTAGGATTTCCAACTATTATAAAACATGGTGTGTGTATGTCTACGGGTAATCTACATAAAGATTGGCTAGGAGTAAATGCCAAAGCATTGTTTTCTGAAGCTACAGGGTTGCCAGTTACTGTTATTAACGATGCCGATGCTGCTGGTTATGCCGTAATGAATTATGGCATTGGTAAAGGCAAACAAGGGTTGGTAATGATGATCACCATAGGCACAGGGTTAGGTAGTGGTGCATTTTTTAATGGAGAACTCTTACCTAATTTTGAACTAGGACAAATACCTTATAAAAAATACAAAAAAATAGAAGCGTATGCTTCTAATGCAGCTAAAGAAAGAGATGGTTTAAGTTATAAGGATTGGGGAAAGCGTTTTAATAAGTTTTTACAATTAGTGGAGATTATTACATGCCCAGATTTAATTATTTTAGGTGGTGGTAGCTCTAAAGATTTTGATACTTACAAGAAACAAATTAAAATAAAAACACCTGTTATTCCTGCAGAACTTGGCAATCATGCTGGTATTATTGGAGCTGCAGTAGCAGCTTTACATGAAATACCTAAGGATTAATGGGATTTTGTTATAAGTTTTAGACTTTAAATCATAAAAAAGACCTCATTTATATGAGATCTTTTTACTTTTAGTATGTATATGTGAATAAATAGCTTGATTATTTGATGATTGTTATAAATCAGTCAATTTTTCTCCAAATTCATTGGTCCATTGTCCCTTTTCAAATGTAATAACCCCATGTTTTTTATGATAAAATGTATTACCATATTCATTTGATTTTTCAATTCCTGCTAAAAAATCTGGAAGACAAATAAAAGAACCATTTTGTTCTACTTGTGTATATCCTTCATCACATGGATCAGAATCACATGAATAATTTAATAAAGAAGAGATAAGAATTAATCCAAAAAATAAGTATCTGTTTTTCATTTCTATTATTTAAAGCAAAAGAAAACATTTTTTCTCATTTTTGAGAATGGATAAACATTACTTTTTTAAAGGTTTTTCCCTGCATTAAGGCTTAATTTTTTGTTTGTTTTCTCGTAAATAAATATGTTATTGAATGTTTATACTTTGAGTACCTTGTAAAGTTTATGTCTAATTAATTAAAAGCTTATACAACTCTAATAATCTATAAAAGCAGCGTTTTATTTATATTTTTTTCATAAGTTTCACTAAATTATGAACTAAGTACATTAAAAATTTTTCTAATTTATCATGAAAATTAATATTAACAATAACAAAAAGAGTTGTGACATTTGGTCTAACCTTGTTAAATGCAGTTTAATTGCTATTTTTATGCTATTGGTTACTTCCTCTAGTTATGCGCAAAACTCGGATGCTCCTAAAGAGGACAATTCTGTAGCAAGAGTTACAGGCTTAAAAAATCTCTGTGTACATGTATTGCAACTAGAAAAAACTTTGAAATTATATCGTGAGATTCTTGGTTTTAAAATGTTTGATGCAAAAATACTTCATGGACCAGGACTTGAAGGAATGTTAGTTATGAAATTAAAGGCTGACGATTTAGTGATAAGCTTGTCTTTAACGGCTCCAGAATTCTGGAATACCGTAGGACCAATTGGAAATACAAACCATAACCACTTCATGCTTAAGGTAAATGATATTAAAACTATTGGAGATAAGTTGAAAGCTGAAGGCTATGAGTTAGAAAACGAGAACTACGCTCGTGATAAATATACATTCTTTGTAGGACCAAACGGAGAAATTGTTGGTTTATCTGCATGGGATTAGTATAACAACACTATAGTAAAACAAAAACCTCATAAATATTCGTATTTATGAGGTTTTTTTATAGCTGATTTTTACAAATTCCAGATTCTATTCTTTAGGCTTAAACACCCTAAACCAATCTACTTTCATTGTGTTTTTTTCAGGATTATTTAAGTCTCTAGTAGAAGGCGTTCTACCAGCCTCTACATGCCAGTCTTGAGATTCTAAATTAATAATAATATTTAAAGGCTTTGTATAACCTTTTCCTCCTTGATATTTATAAGGGTCTATAATGCTTACTGAAGATTTGTTGCTAGCTTTTTTTAACTCTTCAAAAGAATAGGTGTTTGTTTTACTAAAGAAAACTAGATCATGCTTACCATTATAAGAACTTAATTTTCCATTGTTCATGGTAGGATACTCGTATCTCCATTTACCATTTACTTTCGTAGCAACTGCCTTGTCATAAAGTACGCGTACTAAATCTCCATCAATGTAATACTCAAAATGCACTGGAGATTTCCAATATACACCTGTTCTAACATATTTTCTATCACCTTTATTCCAGCAATATTCTCCCCAACTTTTTACACCTTTTTTGTAGTACCATGACCCGCTGTCTTTAGGTTGATAATCTGTAAATGGTCTTCTTATAAATGAATGATGACTTACATGTATGTATTTTGCAAAATAAGAGTTACCGTAACCTCTTCCTCCGTAGCATTCCATGATATCAATTTCTTGGGTAGCATCTGGGCTTAATAACCAAACATCAGATGCTAAAACAATATTTGCTACACTACTTTTAGCTTCAATAAATATGGGGTATATAACTTGTTTATTTGAAGTAATACAACCAGCACTAACCCCGCCTTTAGGTTTGTTCATTTTATTAAATGCGTAAGCTTTAGGAGCTTCTTCATGTTTACCTTTCCATCTAGAAGCTTTTATAATTAAATCATTTCCATCTACAGACACATGATTGTATTTCCAATAGGTAGTTCCTGGGCCATCCCATCTACTTTGATAAAAGTTATACCATTTGCCATCTCCAAAATTGGTTTTCTTATTTTGAGGTTGAAAAGTATAATTAAAATCATCTGAAAACTCTTCCTGAAATTCCCATTCTGTATCATTTTGTAAATGCTCTGGCAACGGTAAAGTTGCAATGTTTTCAGTTTGCGAAAATCCGCTATAAATATTTATGATGAATAGGAGAGTAAGAAATTTATTGAAACTCATGATCAATTTTAGTTTAGATATTCCAAACTTAGTGACTTGCTCATAGGAAAAGCTTAATTATAACTTAACTTTTATTCTACAAGCTCCTTTTTCAACTCAAAAAAATCTCAACGTTTCTTTTTTCTTGACTTGCTAGCTTTTGCTAAAGGATTAAATGCAATACATAAGTCTAGCCAGTAGCTTAAATCATCTTCAGAATCAAAACCATCAGGAGTCACAAAAATATAACCTTTCATAGGACGACCAGTTAAGTCCATTGGTAAGCAGTTGGGTTTTCCAAGTTCTTTTATATAAACAGATTCGCCAATTCTAGCCATTAATAGACTATCTCCATATTTTTTATCAATATGAATACCGCAAAGCATTTTGTTATCTAATTTAAAGCATAAACCACCCATCATTTTTAATTCAGAGAAATTGGCTTTCTTCTCTTTTAATTGATTTCGAATGCGGTCTGCTAAAAATTCATCGTAGGCCATTGTAAAGTATATTTAATTTAAAAATACGTTTTTATATCTTTAGGTACAATTAACTAACTAATGTATGACTAAAAAAAACAAAGCAACGGCTTATTGGAAAGATAATATTCGGTATGTCCTAATTTTACTTTCTATATGGTTTTTTGTATCCTATGGAGCAGGTATTCTATTTAAAGATGAACTTAATGAAATTAAAATTGGAGGCTTTAAATTAGGTTTTTGGTTTGCGCAACAAGGAGCAATGTACGTGTTCGTAATTCTAATTTTTGTTTATGTAAGATTAATGAACAAATTAGATAAAAAATATGGATATGACGATTAGTTTACTTGGAGTACAAAATTGGACATATATTCTAGTAGGAATAACATTTGCTCTGTACATAGGCATTGCAATTTGGTCTAGAGCGAATTCTACAAAGGATTTTTACGTTGCAGGAGGAGGCGTTTCTCCTTGGGCAAATGGTATGGCAACTGCTGCGGATTGGATGAGTGCCGCCTCTTTTATTTCGATGGCGGGTATTATTTCTTTTGCAGGTTATGATGGGGCAGTGTATTTAATGGGATGGACAGGTGGTTATGTACTCTTAGCGCTACTGTTAGCACCTTATCTGCGAAAGTTTGGAAAGTTTACGGTTCCTGATTTTATTGGTGATAGATATTATTCTAAAACGGCGCGGATTGTTGCTGTATTTTGTGCACTCATAGTGTCTTTTACTTATGTAGCAGGGCAGATGAGAGGGGTAGGCATAGTATTTTCTCGTTTTTTGGAAGTTGATATTAATACTGGTGTTATCATTGGAATGCTTATCGTCCTATTTTATGCTGTTTTAGGAGGTATGAAAGGAATAACTTATACGCAAGTGGCACAATATTGTGTACTCATTTTTGCTTTCATGGTACCTGCTATATTTATTTCGTTTCAAATGACGGGAAATCCCATACCACAATTAGGTTTTGGTAGTGAACTGAACGATGGCTCTGGAACATATTTATTAGATAAATTGGACGGATTAAGTACAGAATTAGGTTTTGCTGAATATACCGAAGGCTCTAAATCTACTATAGATATATTTGCTATTACACTTGCATTAATGGTAGGTACAGCAGGATTGCCACATGTTATAGTACGATTTTTTACAGTGAAAAAAGTTAAGGATGCAAGAAAATCTGCAGGTATAGCATTACTACTTATCGTATTGCTTTATACTACAGCACCTGCAGTGGCAGTTTTTGCAAGAACTAATATGATTGAAACGGTTTCTAATAAGCCTTATTCTGAAATGCCAGAATGGTTTAAAAAATGGGAAACTACAGGATTGATAAATTTTGAAGATAAAAATAAAGACGGTAGTATTCAATATTTAGCAGATCCTCATAAAAATGAATTAATTGTTGATAGAGACATTATGGTATTGGCTAATCCAGAAATTGCCATATTACCTGATTGGGTTATTGCATTAGTTGCTGCGGGCGGATTAGCAGCAGCTCTATCTACAGCAGCAGGTTTATTGTTAGTAATTTCTGCATCTGTATCACATGATTTGATTAAAAAAGTGATAAAGCCTTCTATTTCCGAAAAAGGAGAATTGTTAGCAGCACGTCTATCGGCTGTTGGAGCAGTGTTTGTTGCTGGTTATTACGGTATTCATCCGCCTGGTTTTGTGGCAGCTGTTGTGGCTTTAGCTTTTGGTTTGGCAGCCGCTTCTTTTTTCCCAGCCATTATTTTGGGTATTTTCTATAAGCGAATGAATAAAGAAGGTGCTATTACAGGTATGGTCGTTGGCATTATGTCTATGTTATTATACATGATGAAGTTTAAACTAGGTTGGTTTGATGACGTGTTGCCAGATAAAAGTGAATGGTGGTTTGGAATTTCTCCTGAAGGCTTTGGAACCGTAGCAATGGTATTAAACTTTATAGTTTCCATTGTAGTAATGAAATTTACAAAAGCACCACCAGAAGATGTTCAAGACATTGTAGAAAATATTAGAATACCTAGTGGAGCAGGAGAAGCTGTTAACCATTAATTTTTTAAATTTAGTAGTTAGAATTTAATTAGTTATTTTCGAGCACACTTTTGTTATCCGTTTAAATTTCATAAAGAAAATATGAGTAATTACCACATAAAACATTTAGAAGAATACTATCAGGTATATAGAAAATCGGTGAGAGAACCCGAAAATTTTTGGGAGGAAATAGCCGAAGAACATTTTATGTGGCAAAAAAAATGGGACAAAGTACTGAGTTGGGATTTTACCAAACCTGAAGTAAAATGGTTTGAAGGGGCACAATTAAACATTACAGAGAATTGTATTGATAGACATTTGGCCACTAGAGGTGATAAAACAGCTATCTTATTTGAGCCTAATGATCCTAACGAAGCAGCAGAAAAAATCACATACAATCAACTGTCTGAACGTGTCAACAAATTTGCCAATGTTTTAAAAGAACAAGGTGTAGGTAAAGGAGATAGAGTTTGTATTTATTTACCAATGATTCCAGAATTGGCAATATCAGTTTTGGCTTGTGCTAGAATAGGCGCTATCCATTCTGTGGTATTTGCAGGATTTTCATCTACAGCATTGTCTACCAGAATTAATGATTCTGAGTGTAAAATGGTGATTACTAGCGATGGATCTTATCGTGGGGCTAAAACCATCGACTTAAAAGGAATTGTAGATGAAGCTTTAAAAGATTGCTCTTGTGTTGAAAGCGTTTTAGTTGCAAAGCGAATTAAAACAGATATTCATATGGAAGAGGGTAGAGACAAATGGTTACAACCTTTGTTAGATGCTGCTTCTGTTGATTGTAAAGCTGAGGTTATGAATGCCGAAGACCCTTTATTCATTTTATATACATCAGGTTCAACAGGGATGCCAAAAGGAATGGTACATTCAACTGCTGGCTATATGGTGTATACAGCATATACGTTTAAAAATGTATTTCAATATAGAGAAAATGATATTTATTGGTGTACGGCAGATATTGGTTGGATTACAGGCCATAGCTATATTGTTTATGGTCCATTAGCAAATGGAGCAACAACAGTTATGTTTGAAGGTGTGCCAAGTTACCCAGATTTTGGACGTTTTTGGGAAATTGTAGAAAAACATAAAATTAACCAGTTTTATACTGCGCCAACGGCTATTAGAGCGTTAGCAAAGCAAGGTACTGAATTGGTTGAAAAGTATGATTTATCATCTTTAAAAACATTAGGTTCTGTTGGTGAACCTATCAATGAGGAAGCATGGCATTGGTACAATGATAATATTGGTAAAAAGAAAAGCCCAATAGTTGATACTTGGTGGCAGACCGAAACAGGAGGTATCATGATTACCCCAATACCATATGTAACACCAACAAAACCAACGTATGCAACTTTGCCATTTATTGGTATTCAACCCGCTTTAATGGATGAAAATGGTGAAGAAATTAAAGGAAATCAAGTTGATGGGCGTTTATGTGTTAAATTTCCATGGCCAAGTATGGCAAGAACCATTTGGGGAAATCATCAGCGCTATAAGGATACGTATTTCTCTGCTTTTGAAAACATGTATTTTACAGGTGATGGTGCTTTGCGTGATGAGGTTGGGTATTATAGAATTACTGGTAGAGTAGATGATGTAATTATAGTGTCTGGTCATAACTTAGGAACGGCGCCCATTGAAGATGCTGTAAACGAACACCCTGCAGTAGCAGAATCAGCTATAGTTGGTTTTCCGCATGATGTAAAAGGAAATGCACTATATGGTTATGTGATTTTAAAAGATACAGGCGAAAGTAGAAATCATGATAACTTACGTAAAGAAATTAATCAAATTATTACAGAGCATATAGGTCCTATTGCTAAATTAGATAAAATTCAATTTACTAACGGGTTGCCTAAAACACGTTCTGGAAAAATAATGAGACGTATTTTACGTAAAATTGCACATAAAGACACCAGTAATTTAGGTGATACTAGTACGTTACTCAATCCAGAAGTTGTTCAAGATATTATGGATAATGCTTTGTAGAATTTATAAGCTAAGTTCTAAGTAAATAACTCCATTCTAAATCGCTTTTCTTTTTATTGAGTCTAGAAAGGGTTTTTAGAAAAATGATACTGGTTATTAAAGCATCACCTGAAGCCGTATGTCTATCGGTAATAGGAACATTTAGTAAATTAGCTAATTCATCTAAAGAGTAGTTTTCTAGATCTTCTTGATAAATAATATGTTTAGATTTCTTAAATAGAACACCAGTATCTATAAATTTGTTTTTGAGTTTTCCAAGATCGTGTCTTTGCAACATGGCATTTACCATTGCAAAATCAAAACGTGCATGGTGTGCTATTAAAACAGCATTGCCAATATAATTAATAAATATTTCTATGGCTTCAGTTTCAGATACTTTTTGCAAAGTCCCCTTTTTCATTAAACCATGAATTTTTACGGTATCTGGATTGAAAATATCTTGTTCTAAATATAGTTCTAAACTTTCATTCACCTTAATGGTTTTATTTTGAATGGTAACAGCTCCTATAGATAAAATTCTATCTCTTTGTTGATCGAATCCTGTAGTTTCAGTATCAAAAGCAACAAATCGTGTCTCCTCAATGGGGTTAGCTACTTTTTCTTTAAAAGAATCTAAGTAGTTTTTCCAAAAGTCTGGAAAGTGATCTTCTTTTTTCTTGAACCATTTAAAAACCATCTATAATATATTCTTTAAATCGAATCGAATTTTTAAGGATTCTTGTACTTCATGAATAGGTTTGAAACAGCGTCTTAGTTTTAATTTTTCTTCCTTAGTTAAAGTCTGAAGCTCAATAAACTTTCCTGAATTATCATTAAGTAGTCCTTGTTTGGTTCTAAATTTAAGAAGCGCTTTAAAGGCATACGCACAAGAATTGAAAAGCTCAGCGTTATTAGGTTCAACTTCAGCAAGTTTGGCAAATCTTTCAGAAGTATTATTTATATCTCTAATTTGATGGCTTAATGTTAAGACTCTCGCAGCATCAATTAAAGGCATTAATGCTCTACTTTTTATGTTGAATAAATCTTTATGCTCACCATTATGTTCAACTAAAAATTGTTTAAAAAAGCCTAAAGGTGGAGGGTTTTTAAGGGCGTCTTTAGCCAATATTCTGCAAAACAACGAGGAGTTTTCTAAAGATGTAAATATGCTTGTAGTCAAAGTATCAACTAAATCTTTGTTACCATAAATATGACTGTAATCAAAGAAAATTGAAGACAACAAAATGGCTTTTTCATTTGGCCTTACAATCCAATTACTAAATTGTTCTTGCCATTCTGAAACAGGTTTACACCAAGCAGGGTTACTAGCCATCATATCTGCTTCGCAGAACTCAAAACCAATAACATTTAAACCTTTAGTTATTAATTTTGATAGTTCTATAAAATAAGACTGTGTTTCTTTTTGTTTTTCTTCTGCTACATCTTCAAAAATTAAGGCATTGTCTTGATCTGTAAATAGTAATTGTTCCTTTCTTCCTTGACTACCAATAGACAACCAAGAAAATGTTGTTGGTGGTTCTGTTGGCATCTTTTCAACAGATAATACAATAATACGCTCTGTTAATACATCGTTTATTTTAGAAATAATCTTAAGAATATGTGATAAAGGAATATTCTGCTCTAAATAACTTTTAAGTAATGTATTGGCTTTAAGTCTAGCCTTACGTAAGTGTTTGATTTTTTTAGCACGTTTAATATCCTTAAGAATAACAGACGGACTATTACCCAGCGTTACCAAAACATCATGGTGCGTTAGTATACCAACAAGTTTAGAGTTTTGTGTACCGTCTTTAGTGATACAAATATGGCTAATACCATGCTGTATCATTAGTAATTGTGCATTTGCAACGGTAATACTAGGTGAGTCTGTTACAACAGCAGGTGTCATTATATTGGTCACTGAAGTACTAATAGGAAATTTACCAGTAGCTATTTTATTTTTAATATCTCCATTGGTAATAATACCAATAGGGTGTTTCTCTTCATTTATAACCACAATACAACTAATGTTGTATTTACACATTTTATTGGCAGCTTGCTGTAAAGTTGTATTTGCATTACAAGTAACAGGTTTTTCTGTATAACGAGCTGTTTGAAAATTAGCGATATCTTGAGAAGAACTAGGTATATAATCTACAAATATTTTACTGTTTTCTTCAGCGGTATAAGGATCGTAAGAATTAGTTGCAAAGGCGGTGATTAGATACTTTTGAATTTTAACCAAATTGCGGGTTACAGATTCAAAAGTTTCAATAGGTATCGCATAGACTATAGCTTCCTCGTTTGCTATAGCACTCAACTTGTAATTTTCTTTAGTAATAAGTGCTCGTAAACCAAAAATATCGCCAGTATCATTAATACCAGCGATATGTTTTTCGTTTTCATTTAAATGAAATAAACTTACAGAACCATCTCTAACTACATAAAAGTGTTCGTGGTATTTCTCATCTTTTTTAAATAGGATATCTCCTTTATCTAAATAAGTAATACTGGTTTCAATAGCTATTTTACTTAAGCTATTTTTACTAAGTAAATTAAAGGGAGGAAATCCGCTTAAAAAATGAGCAACGCGGTCTGCAATTGAATTTTTCATTTAGTGAAAAAGCTTTAAATCATTTTAAAATCTAATAATAATTCACCTTCAATAGAAGCTTGTAAATGGTCTCCTTTGTTAATTAAACCTATACCATCAGCTGGTGTTCCGGTAAAAATTAAATCCCCAGGGTTTAATGTCATGTATTTAGAAACGTAAGCAATGATTTCACTAAAATTATAAATCATGAAATCTGTATTTCCAACTTGAATTTGTTCTCCATTAATTTTTAAATCGAAGTTAATATCGTTCAAATTAGGGAAATTAGATATTGGTTTAAAACCTGAAATAGGAGAAGCGCCATCAAATCCTTTACCTAATGCCCAAGGCCATTTTTTATCTCTATTTTCAGTTAAAATATCTTTGGCAGTGTAATCTATTCCAATTGCAATTTCACTGATGTATGAAGGCGCATCAGCTTCAGAAATATTTTTTCCAACTTTACCAATTTTGGCAACTAACTCTACTTCGTATACTATTTGGTTTGTAATGTCTGAAGGATATACAACATCTTTATTATCTGTAACCAATGTACTATCGGCCTTTAAGAAGATAAGTTGATGTCCATCTTTTAAATCTGCAATTTCATTTTTGTCGGTAACGTAGTTTTTACCAATACCAATAATTTTCATGTGTATCTTGTTTAATTTTCAAGCTCTAAAAATACTAAAATGAAAGAGAGTAAAATGCTCTTTTTATTTTAATTTGTGGTATAAACTAACCATTTTTTATATCTTTCCAATCTATACTTCAAAAATTAACCATTGAAATATCTAACAAAGTTATTTTATCAATTTTTAAATTGTATTCTGAAGGCTAAAGGAGTTTTTATAATCACTTTATTATCATTTTTATTTTTACAATGTGATAAAAAACATGAACCAGAATTTCATTTAAGAGCTAGTCTTTTAGTAAACGAAAACCATACTTGGTTTCAAGCATTCGAATACTTTTCAGAGATTTTAGAGGAAAGAACTAATGGTAGAATCATTCTTGAAAATTATCATTCTGAGCAATTAGCTAAAGAACTGGAAGCTATAAGGCTAATAAGGGCGGGAGTTATAGATATGACTACAACAGGCTCTCCCTTAAGTAACTGGGTTGAGGTATTAACTTTTTGTGAATTACCATTTCTCTTAAGAGATTCTACAGATATGAGACAGCTTATTAATAGTGATATTGGTAAGCGAATGGAACAAGAAATGATGGATAAAGTTGGGTTAAGACCTTTGGGAGTGTTTCCAAGAAGTCCAAGACATTTAACGTCTAACAGACCAATAAAGCACCCAGATGATTTAAAAGGATTAATTGTAAGAGTACCCAATGTACCATCGTTTGTAATAGCTTGGGAAGCTTTAGGCGCTAAACCAACACCCATGGCGTTTTCAGAAGTATTTACCTCATTGCAGCAAGGTACGGTAGAAGGACAAGAGAATCCTTTTGCCATGATAAAAGCTGGTGGGTTTTATGAAGTTCAGAAATATTTGAATTTAACATCACATGTAGTAAGTTGGACGTATCCAGTTATAGGAGAAAAACAGTTTCAAGCTTTTCCTGATGATTTAAAAGAGATTTTTTTAAAAGCTATTGATGACATGGTAAAATATGAGCATGAATTATTTCTAGAAAGTCAACAAAAAATTATAGGTGAATTGGAAGATGCTGGTATGACCATGGTTGAGGTTAATAAAGATGCCTTTGGAGAAGCTGCCAGAGCTTCTATTTATAAAAGTTTATCTCCAGAAATGCAGAACATTTACAATGATATTTTAAAACTTAGAAAAGAATGACCATTAAAAAAGGCATTGGTAAATTTTTAAAATACGGAACTTTAATAAGTACCTTATGTTTTGTTTTGGTAACTCTGGTACAAGTTTACGCGCGTTTTTTTATGGAAAGTGCTCCATCTTGGACAGAAGAGGCGGCTCGTTTTTTCTTCATTTATGCTATGAGTTTTGCAGCTGGTTTAGCTATGAAAGGCAATTATTATGTAAAATTTGATGTGGTTTACGATAAGTTGAATTTAAGACAAAAGCATGTTTTAGAATTCGTCATGTCATTGCTTATCATTATCATGTTTTTAATACTAACAATATATGCCATACACTTTGTTAATGTTGGTATCTCAGAACGATCACCGAGTGTTGGTTTTTCAATGGCAGTAGCTTTTAGTTCTATTGTAGTAATGGGAGTATTTATTACTGTTTATGCCATTTGGGATTTTCTAAAAGTCTTTAAAAAATTAAAGCAATAATTATGATCTGGATATTAATTCTTGTATTTGTAATCTGTTTAGTATTCAGGTTTCCTATTGCATTTTCTTTAGGGTTTTCATGCTTAGTATATTTATTATTTAAAGGTATTCCGTTAATTGTGGTACCAATGAAACTATATTCTGGTATAGATGTATTTGTGCTTTTAAGTGTCCCTGGATTTATTTTAGCAGGTAATCTTATGAATCAAGGAGGATTAACTGCAAAGATTATAACCTTTTGTAATCATTTAACTGGTCATATACGTGGAGGATTAGCTTTAGCTAACATAGGAGCTTCTATGTTATTTGCAGGAATTTCAGGAACAGCTATATCTGATACAGCAAGTATTGGTTCTGTCATGATACCAGCTATGAAAAAAGAAGGCTATGATGCCGATTTTTCATGTGCTATTACTGCATCATCGTCAACCGTAGGGCCTATTATTCCACCTAGTGTACCAATGATTATTGCTGCGACCTTGAGTGGTTTATCAGTTGGGAGGTTGTTTTTGGCAGGTGCTATTCCAGGGTTTTTATTAGGATTCGGGTTGATGGGTGTTACGTATATAATTGCAAAAAAGAAAAAATACCCAAAACACCCAAAAAGTAGTTTAAAGCAGATATTATTCAGCTTCAAAGATACTTTTTGGTCATTATTAATGACGTTTATTATACTCTTCGGAATTATAGGAGGCGTTTTTACACCAACTGAAGCTTCAATTATAGCAGTAGTTTATGCACTAATAATAGGTGTTTTTATTTATAAAAAGCTCAATTTTAAAAACGTTCAGGTAATTGTTTTAGATTCCATGAAAACATCGGCATCTCTTATGGTGCTAATAGGATTTGCAAACCTTTTTGGTTGGATTTTAATAACTGAGCAATTGCCACAAATGGTATCTTCAGAAATACTTGGTTTTTCAAACAACAAGTATGTAGTTCTGTTGTTAATAAACCTATTACTCATATTTGTTGGCACTTTTATGGAAACTATTGCGGCACTACTAATACTATTTCCAATTTTATTAAAAGTAGCTTTAGCTGTAGACGTAGATCCTATTCATTTTGCAGTAATTGCATTATTAAATTTAATGATTGGGCTTACTACGCCACCATTAGGCGTTTGTCTATTTGTATCATCAAGTATTGGTAAAGTATCTATTGGTAAAGTGAGTAAGGCAGGTTTACCGTTTTTAATAACAAGCTTATTAGTATTAGTTTTGGTGACGTTAATACCTGAAATATCACTATATCTTCCAAAATTATTTATGGATTAAGGTATTTCACTTTTTTCAATATTAAGTAACAATATGACAAGACAAGAATTAAACACTTCAGAATACAATAGTTTTTATGAGGGATATTTAAGTTTAGTACCTGGCGAAGTAGATTTAGCCTCTGGTTTTACAGCTAATACAAAGGCAGTTTTAGAGTTTTTTCAATCAATTCTGGAAGAAAAGCTTAATTATAAATATGCTAAAGGTAAATGGAGTATTAAAGAAGTATTTCAGCATTTAATTGATACAGAACGTGTGTTTCAATTTAGGTGTTTTCACATTGCTAGACATGATAAAACACCATTACCTGGGTTTGAACAAAACGATTACATAGAACCTTCAAAAGCAAATAATAAATCAAAAGAAGATTTAATAGAAGAATTTAAAGCAGTTCGTTTAGGGTTTGTTACATTAATAAAAAGCTTATCAAAAGAAGATTTACAACAAGTAGGAGTTGCAAATGGAGCTAATACTTCAGCAAGAGCTTTCGCATTTATAAATTTAGGACATTGTCAACATCATATAAACATTACTAAAGAGCGTTATTTGTAACGGTTTTGTTTGATTTTTTTAAGTAAGTAAATGTTAAAAAAGTTAGCACGCCAAAACATGAAAATCCTATAAATAAAGGTAATACAGAGGTTGTAACTTGACTACCAATATAATTTGCAATTGGTACAGCCATGACTGTAGAAATAAATCCATTTATAGCGGCACCTATACCTGCAATGTGTCCTAAGGGTTGCATAGCTAAAGCTCTTAAGTTTCCAAAAAGAAAGCCAACAGAGAAAAATTGAGCAACAAAAAAGCCAATTAGAATTTCTATGCTAGGGTTTACTCCAGACCAAAATAAAACTACATATAAAAGAGAAATTGCAGCATACGCTATTGTAGAGACATAGGCAATTTTCCACATACCAAATTTCACAACCCAAAGGCTATTTAAGTAGGTTGCAAGACCAATAGATATTGCTAAACTCGCAAAAATATATGGAAACAAGTCGGCTAAATTATATTGTTGTTCAAAAATTTGTTGTGAAGTACTCAAATAAACCATAAAAGAACCAGTAATAAAACCAGAAGCTAGTGTATAAACTACTGCGTCTTTATATTTAAAGAATTCTTTTGTGCCGTTAACAAATATGCTTGATGAGAATTTTATTCTATTAGATTCAGAAAGTGTTTCTGGTTGCCGCTTCCAAAACCAAATTATAATAACAAATCCGTAAATAAGATTTACATAAAAAATGGTGTGCCACGTTGAGTAATTAAGTATTAATTGCCCCAAAGCAGGTGCAATTACAGGAACTAAAATAAATACCATTACTACTATAGACATTATTTTTGCCATATAATTACCACTATAAGAGTCTCTTATAATAGCTAGACTAAGTGTTCTTTGGGCAGATAGTCCTACGCCTTGTAATATTCTACCAAAAATCATCATTTCAAAACTTTTAGTACTAAGACATATGTATGTGGCAATTACAAAGACTATAAAACCAACATAGACCATAGGTTTTCTTCCAAAACTATCGGATAATGGTCCAAAAATTAATTGCCCCACACCAATACCCAAGAAAATCATTGTAATAAGCCATTGGTTATCATTAGGGTTGGTAACACCTAAATCTTTTCCAATAGCTGGTAATCCAGGTAATACGGCATCAATAGAAATAGCAACAATAGACATTAAAGAGGCCATTAAAGCCACAAATTCTATTTTAAAAGTATTTTCATTTTGCATTAGGCAAAAGTACTTCAATATTATTTACTTTTGTCTTTAATGATAGCTATTATAAGTTAAAGAACTCACAATTTTAAATTTATGATAATTTGTAAAGTATTATCGAATTTATATTCAAATAAGAGATGTTTCTAAATAAGTCCAATAGAAGTCTATTAAAATAAAATGACCAAAGAACAAGCACAGCCTTTACTTGATTATATTGCTAATCATATAGATTTGACTCATGACGAAGTTGAAAAATTACTTTCTTATATTACTTATAGAAAATATTTGAAAGGTCAATACTTGGTGCAGCAAGGAGATACTTGTAGAAATAGTTGTTTTGTATTATCTGGGTGTACCAAAACATTTATAGTTGATGAGAAGGGACAAGAACATATAGTTATGTTTGCTATAGAAGACTGGTGGACTTCAGATTTAGGAAGCTATATCACGCAAACCCCTGCAGATTATAATGTACAATGTTTAGAGGATACAGAGATACTGCAGTTTTCTTATGAGACAGATGAGGAAATGTATAAAGAAATTCCAAAATTAGAGCGATTATTCAGAAAAATATTAGAAAAAGCTTTTGTAGCTTCACAGAAACGAATTATTAAAAGCTTTAGTTTAACGGCCAAAGAGCAATATGTTCTTTTTAAAAAACAATATCCTAAAATAGAAAAGCGTATACCTCAATATATGGTAGCTTCTTATTTAGGAATAACAAAAGAGTTTCTAAGTAAAATAAAACGTCAAATAATATCAGAATAATTAAATATTAATCTAGTTTAACATTATTTTATAAACTACTTTATTTAAAACTTAATTTTACTTCTAGATATTTGTATAGTTAATTAATTTAAAAAATAAATCATGAAAAAAATAATTAAATCTTCTGCATTAATGGCTGTTTTAGCCTTTTTAACATTATCATTTACAACAATTCACGGTGGTAAAAAAGAAATTAAAGTTGATAAAAGTAAAGTAACTTGGAAAGGTTATAAAGTAACTGGCTCTCATGAAGGAACAGTTGATCTAAAATCTGGTTTTTTGAAATTTGATGATGGAAAACTAGTAGGAGGAGAGTTTGTAATAGATATGACAACCATTGGCTCAACAGATTTGGAAGGTGAGTGGAAAGGAAAGTTAGATGGACACTTAAAATCTGATGACTTTTTTGGAGTGGCTTCACATCCAACTGCTTCTTTAGTATTCACAAAGGTAGATTCAGAAAAAAAAGGAAGTTATAATGTTACAGGAGACCTAACGATTAAGGGTAAGACACACCCTGTAGTATTTTCTATTGCAATCAATAAAAACAAGGCTACTACCTCTTTAAAGATCGATAGAACTAAATATGACATAAAGTATGGTTCAGCTAGCTTTTTTGACAATTTAAAAGATAAGGCTATTGATAATGAATTTGATTTAGCTACAGAATTAGAATTTTAATAGTTTCTTATAATATTAAGTTTTAGAAAAGCGCTTCCTATTGGAAGCGCTTTTTTTGTACATATGTTTTAAAATGACAGTATTAGAAATTGTCTTTTTTGGAAGTGATTTAATTTTAAATAGAATATTCAAATGTCTATAACATCACTAAAATTACTTTTAGAATTATATTTTAAGTATTAGTTCTAGTTTTTTTTTGTGGAACAACAATTTCTTGTACTTTTAGACCTACAAAATGATTGTATATTTTCACTTTAAATTAAAAATTACTTTGTTTAAATCTCTCAAAAACAATTATATAGTGAAGTTACTTGTGTTGGCTTTTACCTTAATTTTGTCATCTGGATATTGTCAAAACGATTTTTCGCGATTTGTTGATTCTGCTGATATTTATTTTGGAGAAAATGCTTTTAAAGCAAAGCAATTTTTAGATTCCATACCAGAGCCTATTGAATATAATTTAAAAGGGAACCTGTCTAAATATTACGCGGTTTTGGCCTTAATTCATGATGATTTAAATGAGCACTCTAAAGTATCTCAATACTACATTTTATCATTAAAATATGCTGAAAAAGAAAAGAACTATTTGGCAGCAGCTGATGCATGTATTTATTTGTTTTCAGTTTTAAATTCTATAAAAAAAGATTCAATAGCAAATGCTTATTTAGATAAAGCAAAATATTATTATGAATTATCAGATTACGAATATGGTGTTCCTGAAGTTGAAATAACGCGTATTTATAAAAAGTATTCAGATGAAAAATACGAAGAATGTAATTTATTAATTAAAAAGAAATTAGACTCTTATAGAGCGATTACAGAATATAAATATTATCATTTATATGCTCTTTATATATTGATTAATAATAATGTTTCTTTGAAAGATTTTAAAGAAGCTTTTAAGTATTATCATGAGTTTAAAACATTAAAAGGAGATAAAACAATCTCTTCTTATAATTATCACGTTTTTGATGTGGATATTATGGTCAATATGGCAAATACACATTTTCAAGAAAAGAATATAGACTCAGCATTTTATTATAAAGAATTAGCTTATAAAAAGCAGCATTATATGGGGAATAGTATTAAAAAAGACTATTATTCCTTGTGTTCAGATTTATATAATAAAATAGGAAAGTTAGATATATCAAAAGCATATTTAGATTCTTTAAAATTGTATCAAGAGAAGATGTTTGATAACGTATTAGATTCTGGTTATCAAATCAATGGAAATTTACTTGAAGCTGAGTTAGAGTTAGAGGAAACAAAAAAGCAAAAAAATTATTTTGAATACTTTGGTTTATTTCTTCTTGGAACTCTTTTTATATTAAGTGCTGTTTATTTTGTTTTTTACAGAAAACAAAAAATTAAACTCGAAGCACTAAATTCTCAAAACAAAAGCTTAATTCATTTAAAAACCAATCATGAAAAACTTACCGTTAAAGTTCAAGGCTTAGAAGACTATATAAGTGGAATGAAAAGTAAGGTTAAAGTCATTTCTTCGGTAAATGATGTAGATACCCAAAAGGAGATGATAAAAGAGTTTTATAAGAATTTACACTTGGGGTCTTCTACTATTTTAGATGAAAGTAATAATCATTTTGAACTAGTAAATGACTTTAATATAAATTTCTTCAATAAATTAAAAGAACTTTTTCCGAAATTAAATGACTCAGAAATCATAATTTGTTATTATATTTATATAGGTTTTAAAAACAAGGAAATAGCCTTGTTTTTAAATACTTCTATAAGAGCCATTGAAAGTAAGCGTTACAGAATTACCAAAAAAATCAACTACAATAAGCAAGAAACTACCTTAGTTGATTTTTTACGAGACATTTTTATTGAATAGTAATTAAGTTTCTGTTTTTAAGTCTTGTTTAACAAAATATCACTTAAAAGTTAACAAAATACACAAGTGCGTACTAAATGCGTAGTGATTTTTCTTCGGTTTTCCCACATCTTTTAGCATATTTGTAATGCTATTAATCAACAGTTAAATCTCTCAAAAACCTGCGACTTTGTTTTTTTGGTTGGATGAATTTTTAATAGACATATTGTTTTTTAAATTTTTGTTTATGACAAACAGCAGGTTAATTTCTAACTGAATAGATAATGTTCGTTATTTATTTTTTTGGTTGGTAGAAAACACAAAAAGGAGGCAAGTTAGGGAGCCTCCTTTTTACTTTTATTATATTTTGTAAAGAATAAAAATAAATGTATTTCCGTTTTAAAATATCTATAATTTTCCTTTCTTAAATATAAAGTGTTTAAATATACTTTCGTCTAGTAATTTAAAACAAAGTTACTTCATCTATAACACATGTTTAGTATTACCTAATTATATTTAATATAGTTTTATTAGATATTTTAGACTTGTTGGTGTAATACATTAGTTTAACTTAGTTCTAGTTTAAAAGTCTTAATGTTTTTAGGTTTGTCAAGTATTATTTTAAAGTTACAGAACCTGTTATTATAGTTAATTTGTGAATTTTTTTTAAAGTATTTCAGTCAAGTAATTATTCTTACGAAGTGAGTAGCTAAGTGAATAGGGCTGAAAGCCCATGTTCAAAAACAAATTCAATAAATGGTAAAGTAGAGGGGGTATTAGTTTTAAATGGCTTTTATGATAAATTGAATTGATTCTTTACAGGTTTTTAATATAGAAAAACGCGTAATCTATTTCTATTACTTTAAAGGGAAAACATCTTTTAAGACTTAAATTTAGAGCGTTCTTGATGTTTTTTGATAGCTTTTGTTGAAAGTACTATGCCTATAATAAGAGAAACGAAGGCACCTAACCAAATACCTGGAATAAAATTTATAAATAGGAAAAAGTCATACGCACCATGAAAAATGACTGCCATCAGCAAGCCTACTAAATTTAAAAATATTTTATTTTTAGAAAATTTAGCTTTTCCCATGTAATATCCCATTAGTATACCAAAAGTTGCATGAGCAGGAACAGCCGTAAAAGCACGTAATAATGCGGTTTTATAACCACCCTCTAATACATAGAAAATATTTTCCGTAGCAGCAAACCCCATTGAAACCATTACGGCATATACAATACCATCAAAATGTTCATTAAATTCTGAATTTGGTTGGGCATAGTACCTTACTATTATATATTTACTGAATTCTTCTGTTAGCCCTACTACAAAAAAGGCCTTAATAAACTGCTGAAAAACACTGGTTTCATTTGGTAAGGGAAGTACAATATCGAATACATAATATAATATTGTGGTGATTATAATACTCACTATGGCCCCTAATAAAAAATTGAAAAAGAGTAGTTTTTTAGGCTCTTTTTCATACTTATCTTTATAATAGATGTAAAGAATTATTATAAAAACAGGAGCTACGGCGAGTAAGAGCAAATTCATTAATTTAGTGTTTCTTGTATTTTATCTAATACCAATTGATAATAGTTTTTGTTGGAGGGCACAAAGTGATTGTTATTATTGTGAATTGTATCGATTAGGTTTTGAAATTCATTTAAAGACACCAATTTTAAAGCATCAACTTCACCCTCTTGCGGTATTAGACCAGCTAGAGGTACTTTTAATTCTGTAATGAATGTATTATGAAATTCATTATCCTGAATACCATTATCATAACTTTGAAAACACTCAAAAACACCAATGCTTTTCAAGTCTTTTTCTAAAACAATGACGCTTATTTCTTCCTTTATTTCTCTTATAGCTGCTTGCTTAATAGTTTCACCAGCATCAATATGTCCAGCAACAGACACATCCCACATTAATGGACAAATTACTTTTTGAGCAGAACGTTGTGATAACAGAATCTCACCTTTTTTTGTGTAAAACCATATATGTGCTGTATGATGGAAATAACCCTTTCTATGGATTACAGATTTTAACTCTGTTTTTCCAGTTGGATTTCCTTTTTTGTCTACAATATCTATTAATTCATCCATCCTTAAAAAGAAGTATTAACATATTATTTTAAACGAAGTGAAGAATCTTTTGGATAACTTCAAGAGATTCTTCATTTCGTTCTTACTTCGTTCAGAATTATAATTCTATGAATTTGGTTTATTCAAAATAGCTAAATGTATCTCCGTCTTTAATATTTAGTAACGATTCATAAATCAACTTAATAACATTTTCAACATCCTCTTTATGTACCATTTCTACTGTTGTATGCATATATCGAAGAGGTAATGAAATTAAAGCAGAAGCTACACCACCATTACTATAAGCAAAAGCATCTGTATCTGTTCCTGTTGCTCTAGACAATGCAGAGCGTTGAAAAGGGATGTCTTTGTCTTCGGCTGTATCTATTATTAAATCTCGTAGTTTTTGTTGTACTGCGGGAGCATATGCCACAACAGGTCCTTTACCAATTTCTAAATGACCTTCTTTTTTCTTTTCAATCATTGGCGTAGTAGTATCATGAGTTACATCGGTCACAATAGCCACATTTGGCTTAATGGTTTGCGTAATCATTTCTGCACCACGTAATCCTATTTCTTCTTGAACAGCATTAGTAATATATAAACCAAAAGGTAATTCTTTTTTATTTTCTTTAAGAAGCCTTGCTACTTCAGCAATCATAAAACCCCCCATTCTATTGTCAATAGCTCTACAAACAAATTTGTCTTCATTTAAAATATGAAATTCATCTGGGTAGGTAATAACACAGCCAACATGAACTCCAAGTTTTTCAACTTCTTCTTTGTTTTTGCAACCACAATCTATAAAAATGTTATCTGGTTTAGGAGGTTCTTCTTTAGCTCTATTTCTAGTATGAATAGCTGGCCAACCAAAAACGCCTTTTACGATGCCTTTTTTAGTATGAATATTTACTATTTTACTAGGCGCAATTTGATGATCGCTCCCACCATTTCTAATAACATATATAAGTCCGTTATCACTAATATAATTAACATACCAAGAAATTTCATCGGCATGTCCTTCAATAACAACTTTGTACTTTGCTTTAGGGTTTATAACACCTACAGCAGTACCATAGGTATCAGTAATGAACTCGTCAACATAAGGTTTAAGATAGTCCATCCATAATTTTTGTCCGTCCCACTCATAACCCGTAGGAGCGGCGTTGTTTAAATAGTTTTCTAAAAATTCTATAGATTTTTTATTAAGAATACTCTTCTTAGCCATAAATAATAAGTTTTGCACTAAAATAAGAATATAAATAGAATGCTAGAACGTAATAATTGAAAATAACAACTCAAAAAAACGTTTAATTAAGCTAAATTGTTAAATTTGAATTATAAATGCCTCATTTTATAGATGAACTTTTTAAAGTATTTATTTTTTTTCTGTCCAATTCTGTTAATTGCTCAAGTCGATGAGAAGGAGCAAGACTCTACATCTACAGTGGAGTACTTGATTATTGAAGGTGATTCTATACCAAGAACAAGTATTAATTTAGATGAAGTTAAACTACTTCCCAGATTAAAGTTTGAAAATAAAGAAGAACGTATTAGATACTTAATTTTGAGAAGGAAAACCCTTAAAGTGTATCCTTATGCCAAATTAGCTGCAGAGCGATTAGATTCTATGAACAAACGCTTGGCGCAACTAAAAAGAAAAAGAGATAGAAAGAAATATACCAAACGTGTACAAAAATATATTGAAGGCGAGTTTTCTGATGAATTAAAGAAAATGACACGTACAGAGGGACAAATACTAGTTAAGCTAATTCACAGGCAAACAGGAACTACTGCTTTTGAGCTGGTTAAAGAATTACGTAATGGTTGGCGTGCCTTCTGGTATAATACTACTGCTAGTATGTTTGATATTTCTTTAAAACGCGAATACGACCCCGTAAATGTTAAAGAAGATTATATAATTGAAGATATTTTACTGCGTAATTTTCAAAGAGGAAGATTGGAACTTCAAAAACCTGCAATTGAGTTTGATTTTTATGATCTTATAGACAAGTGGAAAAATCAAGAAGAAGTAAAAGAGTAGTTTAATGCGTAAACAAACTTCTTTTGAAGAAACTCTCAATGCTGTTTCTCATGGAATTGGTGCTCTTTTAGGTGTAGTTGCCCTTATTTTATTAATACTTTTTGATACTAAAAAGACCAATTGGAGTTTGTTTAGTGTTATAATCTATGGTGTTTCAATAATTGTATTGTTTACAGCTTCAACATTATATCATACTATAAAAGACAAAAAGAAGAAGCATTCTTTTAGAATCATAGATCATATTAGTATCTACTTACTAATTGCTGGAACTTACACACCTGTTTTACTCATTACATTAATAAATAGTTTAGGTTGGCCTCTTTTTTGGACAGTATGGGGTATTGCCGCTTTTGGTGTAATATTAAAGTTGTTTTTTACAGGACGATTTAGCATTTTTTCAACATTGCTTTATGTCGTTATGGGGTGGTTAATTGTTTTAGATTTTAGTAATTTTTCTAAACTAGTAGATGATAATGCTGTATTATTACTATTTGCTGGAGGTATAGCTTATACTGGGGGAATTATTTTTTATGCTATAGAAAAAATACCTTATAATCATGTAATTTGGCATCTATTTGTTTTAGCAGGAGCTATCTGTCATTTTTTAATGATCTTCTTTTATATAATTTAGTAAAATGATTACAATTATTCCTGCTAATTCTGTTGAAAGCTTTGATATTATTGAAACTTTAGCAGATACTATTTGGAGATCACATTATATTCCAATAATAGGTAAGGCCCAAGTAGACTACATGTTAAATAAATTTCAAACCAAACATGCTATAGAGCTGCAAGCTATTGACGGTTTTGAATATTACATACTTTATTTTCATACTGAGCCAGTTGGTTATATATCTTTCAAAAAAGAAACAAAAGCATTGTTTTTAAGTAAAATTTATGTGTTGAGTTCTCAAAGAGGAAAAAAGATTGGTAAATCAGCAATGAACTTCATCAATCAAAAAGCTAAAACATATAATTTAGAAAAAGTAAGACTTACTGTGAACATTCATAACGAAAATGCTATAGCTGCTTATAAAAAACTGGGATTTAAGAATAATGGTTCTGTTGTTACCGATATTGGTAATGGTTTTGTGATGGATGATTTTGAGATGATTAAGCTCATTTAATATTAGTTAAACTTTTTCTAATTGCATTTTCAAGTATAGATGGTTCGCTCTTTACTCCTATACATAGAAGTTTTGCTCCAGTTACTGGAATACCATTGAATGGTCTTATATGTATTTCGCCATCAGGTTTACGTTCAAAATAAGTGTATTTTTCATCTTGTCCAATTTTGGTGCAACCTTTAACGCGAAGTATACTTTTTGGTAAAGTATTGCAAATAATATGAATGCAATTTGTATTTGGCAGATTAGGTAAATCGACAGAACAAGAAGCCCAATGAGCTTTTAAGTGATCAAGTTTTTTAGCTGTATTATTTGTAGGCAAAAGTTCTGGAAGAAGTGTAACATCCAAATTATCTATAGTTACAATTTTTGCCATTGGGTTAAAATTTTTTAACTCAATTAAGACCTCACTGTATCTATTGGATGTTATATTTTCAAGATGTGTTAACACCAGAAGAGAAGATACTTGAATCTGATTTGCCTCAAGGTCATTATGCTCATCACGTTTTTGCCAATTTTTTACGTCAACAACGGATATTTGAATAGGAGGGAGGAACCGCTCATTAATTCCAACACCCAGAAATTCCATTAGAGAGCAAGCATCTGAAGTACCATTGGCTTCAATTAGAGTAACCCCGTTTGGCCTTTCAGGAATTCTGTTAACTATGTTTCTTAGCTCAACAATACCGCTACAGCATATACAACTTCCGCTTAAGGCTTTAATAGATTGCAATTCTACTTGTTTTGTAAATTGTTGCGCATCTATATAAGCATTTTCATAATCATTTAGAATTACAAAAGGATTCCAGCCTTTATCTATAAAATGAGTCGTTAAATATTTTAATAGTGTTGTTTTGCCTGATCCCAAAAAACCAACTACAGTAATAAGAGCTTCCATATCTTGATAGTAACTTTTAAAAGTTGTTTTTGGTTTTATTTTTTCTTGGGTCTAAAAGGTTTTATCACTTCTTCATTACATTCTAAATAGGGGCCTTCCATTAAATCTATACAATATGGAACAGCAGGAAAAACGGCATCTAAACATTGACGTATTGATTTTGGTTTTCCAGGTAAATTAATAATCAAGCTACTACCTCTAAGACCAGCAGTTTGCCTTGAAAGTATAGCAGTAGGCACATATTTTAGTGATTCAGCTCTCATAAGTTCTCCAAACCCAGGCATCATTCTATCACAAACTGTTTCTGTGGCTTCAGGGGTCACATCTCTTTTTGCTGGTCCTGTACCTCCTGTAGTCACAACTAAACAACAATTTTGGTTGTCAACCATATTAATAATGGTTTTTTCAATAACTTCTTGTTCATCAGGAACAATTTCATATACCTGTTTCCAAGGTGAAATTAAATATTCATTTAGAGTATCAATAATTGCTTTTCCACTTATATCTTCATAAACCCCAGCATTTGCTCTATCACTTACTGTGATTATTCCTATTTTAGTAGTCAACATATTTTAGATATCTTAACAATTAAGAATTTGAGTGCTCATAGTTTGGAATGGGCCATTGATCTACTTGAGGAAATAATTGATCATTCCAGAGTTTTACTTCTGTGTCTGTAAGTAAGCAATTATTTAAATGATTTATTATCTTTTCTTTCTCTAAATATTGACCTATAAAAACAAGTTCTATTTTTCTGTCTCCAAATTGTATATCCCAGTCTGATTCTATTTGCTTTTGATTTTCGATAAATGCGGAATAGTTAATACGTTCTGAAAAAGACATAGATGCCCACCAAACACCTGCATTATCTGCTTTACAAGACCCTCCTGCAGAACTCCAAATAAGAGCTTGATTTGAGCGAGATGCCAACCAAAATAAGCCTTTACTTCTAATAATATTTTGAGGGAATTCTTGATTAAGATAATTTAGAAAGCGTTCTGGGTGAAATGGTTTTTTACTTCTAAAAACAAAGGAATTAATACCGTATTCTTCAGTTTCTGGAACATGTTCATTTTCTAATTCTTTTATCCAACCTGCAGATGCTTCTGCTTTTTCATAATCAAATAATCCTGTATTAATTACTTTAGTAAGCTCAACTTCAGATTGTTTAGTAAATATAATTTTTGCTTCAGGATTTAATGAATTTATAATAGCTTTAAGCTCTTCTAATTGTTCTTTAGCAACAAGATCAATTTTATTAATTAAAATGACGTTTGCAAATTCAATTTGGTCGGTAAGTAGATTAACAATAGTTCTATCGTCTCCCTCAATATCAGTAAGTTCTCTTGTTGTTAAATAGTCTGAACTAGAGAAATCTTTTATAAAATTAAAGGCATCTACCACGGTTACCATAGTATCTACATAGCTAAAACGACTTAAATCTATTGTTCCATCTTCACTTTCAAAGGTGAAAGTTTGAGCTACAGGGATTGGTTCGCTTATACCTGTACTTTCAATTAATAAATAGTCAAACTTATTTTGAGCGGCTAGTTTTTCTACTTCAACCATAAGGTCTTCACGCAAAGTACAACAGATACAACCATTACTCATTTCTACCAACTTTTCTTCGGTTCTGGAAAGTGTATTTTCATTTTCAATAAATTGCGCATCAATATTAACTTCGCTCATATCATTGACAATAACGGCCACTTTTAAGCCTTCTTTATTGTGCAATATATGATTAAGAAGTGTAGTTTTTCCTGCTCCAAGAAAGCCACTTAATACAGTAACTGGTAGTTTTT
Source organism: uncultured Flavobacteriaceae bacterium (assembly GCA_947487895.1). Lineage (GTDB taxonomy): Bacteria > Bacteroidota > Bacteroidia > Flavobacteriales > Flavobacteriaceae > Seonamhaeicola. The sequence continues at coordinate 495,120 of CANKYF010000002.1, read as the reverse complement.
TCATTTTCTAAATATTTCTAAATGAGTTTTAGTTTAAGTGATGTTTTTCCAGATAAATTAAACCTGAATAAATGTTTGAAAATATATCATAATGCCTATTATATATTTTACCATAAATTTTAATTGGGTTGCTTGATAAGTTTAAAACGGCGTTGAGCTCTTTTATTTTTTTATTTAAATAATAAGAAAGTACAGAAAATTGAATATTGCCTTTACGCCAAGACATCTTAACATACTTTTTTTGATGGTTTATTTCGTCATAAAAAGAACTTAATCTTCTAATATGAGAAAAATCTTGACGTCCTAATGCATCTAAAATGATTTGGTTGTCAATTGAAAGTATGAAATAAATGTTTCTGATATTATTTTTGTAAACTGTATCTTTTATGTGTTTTATTGTGTCGTTATCATAGGCAAACGAATTACCAAGTGAAGTATAAAAATAATTTTCATTTTTATATTTTTCATTGATAACAGACTCTAAACAGTCTGTGGGACATAAAAGATACAGGCATTTATGCATTAGTTAGTAGCATTTGGGTTATAAGGAAATGAAGAATGATGCAAATCAATTTTTAATTCGTCATTAATTAATATGTAACCAAATGTGTATTCTACTTTTGCCTCATTATCATTTAAATCGGTAAAAAAGTAATTACCCATAGCAATAGCACGGTTTTCTTCTAAGATAATGTTAGAGTTCTCAAACCTTACTTTGGTCCAAGGTTGAATTGCAAAACCTTTATCTTCTTTACATGCACGATCTTCACCAGCAATAAAATAAGATAGGGCTTCTGGTTTTGTTGGTCTAAACTGCTCTATAGCACATTTAGTAGGTTTAAATGATACAGCACCTAATTCAAATGCATACAAATTATCCAAAAAATTATTAGAGAATTCTTCGCATTCAGATCTCTTATCTTTTAATGATCCAATTTTAACAACACCATTTCCCCAGGTGTTTTGAGCTTCTAATACTTGTTCTTTAGTAATCATTTTTATAAATTTTAATTGTTAATTACATTTAAAAATTCATCGCGGTATACTTTATTTTCAAAGCGTCCACCATATTCTATAGTGGTCGTAAAACTATCTTTATGTTTTATACCTCGAGAAGAGACGCAAAGGTGTTTAGCACTAATCATGACTATCACATCTTTTGTTTTTAAAATGTTTTGAAGGTCTTTCAATATTTGTAACGATAGTCGTTCCTGAACCTGAGGGCGGTGTGCATAATAATCTACCAACCTATTAATTTTTGAAAGCCCAATAACTTTATCTTTTGGTATGTAAGCAATATGAGCATGTCCGGTAATGGGCAAAAAGTGATGTTCACAAGCAGAATCTATGGTGATATTTTGTTCTACTAACATTTTCTTATAACCATATTTGTTTTCAAAAGTTGAAAGTTTAGGCTTATTATTAGGGTTTAAGCCATAAAACAATTCTTTTACATACATTTTGGCAAAACGATATGGAGTACCAGACAAGCTATCATCAGATAAATCTAAACCTAACTCTTCCATGATTTTTCCAAAATGATGTTGAATGTTTTTAATTTTTTCATCATCAGATGTATCAAAAGCATCTGAACGTAATGGTGTTTCTACATTTGTAGAGATATGATTGTCACCTATTATGTCTATTTGTTCTTTATCCATTGTTAGAGCAGCAGTTTTCTGTTTTACATTGACAATATTTTTGATTGTATAAGTGTAGAACTACAAGTGTTATAGCTGGAACATAAGTAGAGTTTTCTGGAAATTGAAAAAATTCAAATTTTTCGTTTATTACTGCCAAGAATAGAGTAGTCCAACTCAGCCATAATAATGATTTCATGAATTTTTTTGAAGTGGTCTGGGTAGTACGGTACACAGCCACAAAAGAAATGCACAAGAAAAAATAATCTAAACTTCTCCACCATACTGGAGCCGAAGCACAGCCATGTTCTGCACAAGTATGTGCTATAAAAAGTAGAGGTGTAGCTATGCAATGTAATATGCATAAAGTACTAGCTATAGCACCAAAAGTATCTGGTTTTTGAATTACTAATCTCATTAAATGTGTTTATAAATGCAACTGAGTTGCAAATATAAATATAAGATTTGTTATTGCAACAAAGTTGTGATAAATTTGTACTATGGGTGTCATTCGTAAAACACAAGCATTAGAGATTTTATTAGCAGAGTTTGAAAATGATTCTGGCGCTATTTCTGCTAAAGAATTAATAAAACGTCTGGATTCACAAATGAATAAGACCACTATTTATCGTGTCTTAGAGAAGTTAGAAGATGACGGCGTATTACATTCTTTTTTAGGTAATAGTGGTATTAAATGGTATGCAAAATGTAATGGTTGTTCTAAATCTAGGCATATAGATGTGCATCCGCATTTTCAATGCATAGATTGTGGTAAAGTAGATTGCTTAAATATTAGTATGAAAATTCCCGAATTATCTGGACGCGAGGTTGTAGCATCACAAATATTAATTCAAGGGAAGTGTGAAGTTTGTAGCGCTTAAATGATTATTTAGCCTTCAATAATTTCTTTATACTCTTCAAAAAAAGCTTCAAAAAGGTTCATTTTTTCGTTGAAGAATTCCATTACCGTTTGCCAAGAGTTTTTATTGTGAATAGAAACCTTTTGCTCTAAAGGCACATAGATTCTTGAGATTTCCTTGTGATTTTCTAAAATATATGATTCATCATATATGGCTTCTGGTAAATATTCATCCAGTAGAATTGCTTTTAAGGCAGAAAGTTTTTCCCAGTATTTAATACGGTATTCTAAATCATCTTCAAGATCAAGTGTTACTAATGCTTTTTTAGTATCAAAATGAAACTTAAAACTAAATCCTTTTAATTTAGTATTATACAATAGCCATTTTCTAGGAAACGATTTTCCAAAACTAGTCCAAAATTCTTGTCTTAATATTCTTGATTCTTCTTTACTGAACATCTCGTTTTGTCATTCCTGCAAAGGCAGGAATCTAATTGTTATTTTAATAGTTTTCCTGCCTTCGCAGGAATGGCAGCTTAAATTAAATACGCAATACCAACTCCTAATATAATAGTAACTAACTTGGAAAGATTAAACTTATGTCCGTCACTACTTTCAAACAAAATTGTGGTAGAAATATGGAAAAATATACCAATAACAAATGCGTTAATTATGTGAATAAAATTGCCAATAGAGTCATGCCATATATGGGATATAGAAGTACCAAGAGGTGTCATAATAGCAAAGGCTATTAAAAAAGCTGCTATTTGAAATTTATCATAACTAGATTTAAATAAAAACATACTTACAATGGTAGCAATAGGGATTTTATGAATTAAAATGCCATAAACCATATCGTTATGATCATGTATAGAAAACCCTTCTAAAAAACTATGAATACATAAACTAATAAATAACAACCAAGGAAATGAACTACTTTTTTTATTAACGTGCACATGACCATGTTCAGCACCTTTTGAAAATAACTCTAATATTATTTGCAATAAAATACCGCACATAATGAAGAGGCCAGTAATTTTTGTTTCTAAATGATTGTATACTTCTGGCAATAATTCAAAAAGGGTAAGCGCTAATAAAAAAGCACCACTAAAAGAAAGTAATAGCTTATTATTCCAAGATTTACTATCTTTAGTAAAACGTGCAATAATAATTCCAACAACTACAGCTAAAAAGGGGAAAAGGTAATTATTCATGTAAACTATGAACTCAACAATAAGAGTACTAAAATATCGATTATTGAACTATTTGAAAATCATTACTAAACGTTCAGAAGATGTGTTATTAAACTTTTGCAATTTATAGTCTCCAAAAACGTCCAGCAAATGTACGTCAGCTTTTTCAAATAATGTCTTAAAATCTTGTAAATTAAATGCTTTAACACGCTCTTGAAAATTATAAGGGCGCTCTTCAATATTAAAAGAAATATCTTTAACTATATGACCATTTTCTACAAAGCGTTTTAAATTAAAAGCAATCCCATCAACAACTTTAACTTCTTCAGGAACTAAATTATCAATTACAAAATCAGAATTCATAAAATCGATAACTCCAAAACCAAATTCGTTTAGGTTAGCCTTAATAGATTTTATGGTATTTAAATTGTCTTCTTCATTGTCAAAATATCCAAAACTAGTGAATAAGTTGAAAACGGCATCAAATTGCTTTCCGTAGGATTCACACATGTTGTGAACATCAAACTTTAAACGATGATTTTCAAACTGTTTAGCATAAGCAATACTATTTTCGCTTAAATCAACACCTGTAACATCATACCCAATTTTATTCAAAAACCTAGCATGTCTTCCACGTCCACAAGCTAAATCTAAAATAGTACCAGTTTCAGGGATGTTTAAATAATTGGTAAGCATATCCATAAACGCATGTGCTTCGGTATCGTTTCTGTCTTTATATAAAATATGGTAATACGGAGTATCAAACCATGAAGAAAACCAGGTAGTTGTATCTATTTTCATTTATCACTATTATGGGGTTACCACGTTAAGGCGTGGTCAGGCTCTCACTACTCGTTTTTATATTTTTATAACCTTTTAAACTGTGTTTAAAGTGATAAAAATATAAAGAACTCAAATAGATAACTCAATCCTTAACCCAACTTTCATTAACATAAATTTAACACAAAAATAAGTCTTTTTTGGCAAGTATTAAAGTAAACCAAATTGTAAATTATTTTATATAATTATTTACTGTAAGTCTTCTTTTCCCCGAAGATAAAACGGGAATTTCATTCACATATTTTAAGCTTACGTTAGAATCTGCTCCTAAGTACCCTTTAAACTCTTGTATAAGTTCTTTTTCCTGATTAAAGTTTTTAGACACATTTAATTTTAAAGTATAGTTTAATTTATCCTCTTGAATTAATTGGCCTTGTTTAATTTCTTTATATGGAATAAGGCATATTGTTATAAACTTTGTAATGGCTTCTCCTTTAGTATTAAAAATTAAATCTCCTTTTCTACCTTCAATTTTAGTTAATACAGGAGGAGTCTTTCTACAATCCATTCTTCCTATATCTCCTGTATCATATCTAATTAGAGGTGTAGCATAATTAAAAAGGTCAGTGATTACAATTCTTCCCAGCTCATTATTCTTTACTGGGGTATCGGTATTAAAATCTAATATTTCAAAATAATAACTTGCCCAATTTATACAAAAATCTAAACTTTCATTATTTTTTTGTTGTGCCAAAATACCGTTTTCACTATTTGAATATCTAGATACTATTGGAGAATTAAAGTATTTTTTTACAGATATTCTTGTATATTCAGATAAAGCTTCGGCAACAGCTATAGTTGATTTTATATTTGAGTTTATGGGTTTGAACTTTATAGTGTCTAAATATCTGCATATTTGTTCTAAGCCAGATGCATATGCCATAATGCTTTTTCTTGATGTATCATTTTTCAAGTCATTAACTAGTTTGTCAATCCTATCATCATTTAAATTTAAAATATTTTCAGGCTGTATATTTTTAATAAAATAAGATAATGGGGTTTTGCGCAAAAATTCATCCCAAAGTCTTAAATAGATCAATTTATACCCTATTTTAAAGCCTGCTTTTTTAGAAAAATATATAGTATCTGCGGTATTTCTATATATTTTATTTTTATCTTGATATATCTTGAATCTAAGACCAGTTGATCCACTAGTTTGAACCGTTTTAAGTTTTCTATTAATAAATGTTTTAGAAATAAAAGTATTTAAATTGTTGTTAATAATATTTTTATTTACTACCGGAAAGTCTTCTACAGCATTATAGTTTTCTATTTTTTTATAGAAACGTGTAGTTTTAACGGCATGGTCTAGAATATTTTTTAAATTTTCTTCCTTAAAATTACGTGATTTTTCACTTGAAAAGTCATTTAGTAAATAGGAAATATTTTTGTAATGCTTATATATTTTAGCTCCTTTTAAAAAATCTATACTCCAGAAAGTAATGTATCTCAGGTTTTCTAGAAAATAAACTAATAGTTTCATTAGTAAACAAAAAAATATAATTAGTTATAATTTACTTAGGCTAATGTTTAAAAATACTAATTTTTATTAAATCTATTATCTTACTTTTGAAAACTATAGAGTTGTTTTATGAAAGAGAATTTCAAAATGGTTGCAAAAACCTTATTTGGTTTTGAAGATTTATTAGCCAAAGAACTTACACAGCTAGGTGCACAAGAAGTTAAAAAAGGGGTAAGGAATGTAAGTTTTGTAGGCGATAAAGGCTTTATGTATAAGGCTAATTTAGGTTTACGCACGGCTATTAAAATTTTAAAGCCTATTCATTCGTTTAAAGTGTTTAATGAACAAGATTTGTATAATAATATATACAAAATGCCTTGGGAAAACTATTTGAAATCTAGTGGTTCTTTAGCGGTAGATGCTACTATACATTCACACTTATTTAAGCACTCTTTATTTATAGCTTTAAAAACTAAAGATGCTATTGTAGATAGATTTAGAGATAATACAGGAGAAAGGCCCAACGTAGATTTAAAATTCCCAGATCTTAAAATTAATGTACATATAGATAGAAATCAATGTACTATATCTTTAGATACTTCTGGAGATTCTTTACATAAACGCGGCTATAAAACAGCTACTAACATAGCACCAATTAATGAAGTGTTGGCGGCTGGTATGATCATGCTTTCTGGTTGGGACGGACAAAGTGATTTTATTGATCCTATGTGTGGTTCGGGTACTATGCTCATAGAAGCCGCTATGATAGCTTGTAATATCCCACCAAATTTAATGAGAAAAGAATTTGCTTTTGAGCGCTGGCAAGATTGGGATGTAGATTTATTTGAAAAAATAGAAGAGTCTCTTCTTAAAAAAACACGAGATTTTCATTATAAAATTATGGGGTATGATAAAGCGCCTAGTGCAGTATTTAAAGCTAAAGACAATATTAAAAATGCGCAATTAGATGATTTTATAACCGTTAAACACGAAGACTTCTTTAAAACTCAAAAAGGAGGTAGCGATAAGTTGCATATGGTTTTTAATCCACCCTATGGAGAACGTCTAAATATAGACTTACACGCGTTTTATAAAAGTATAGGGGATACATTTAAGCAAAATTATCCAGGAACAGAAGCTTGGTTTATTACTAGTAATTTAGAAGCCTTAAAACATGTAGGTTTACGCCCTTCAAGAAAAATACAATTATTTAATGCCAAATTAGAGTCTAGATTGGTGAAATATGAGATATATGAAGGTAGTAAAAAAGGAAAATACATTAAGGAATAATCCTCTCTTTTAAATTCTCTAGTTCACATTAATAAAAATTGACAAAAGTATACTTAAATATGTTTTTAGATTATCCAACATGTTTAAATATTACTTCCAATTTTAAACATAATAGAAGCAGTTATTTACTCTTTTTATAAAGCGGTATTCTATAACCTAAGGTATAACTATAACCCGTTCCTATACCTGTACTATCATAGGTTCTACCATAACCAGGAATATATACATTCTCAAAGTTATCAGGCTCCGTTTCACTAGCTACGAATTTTAGCTGAACGTTTAGTCCCATGTAAAGGTTATTGAAAAGTTCAACTTTCATTCCTAGAATAAATTCGCCCCAAAAAGCCGTTAAACTACTAAATTCTTGTACTTCCTCTGAAGTAAGTTGTGGTGCCCAAAATTGATTGGTACTATAAACATTAAAGCTATTTAAATCATGGCTGAATGTACTTGCTCCAACTCTAAATCCAGCATAAACCATGTTATCCATATCCAACCAGTTTTCATACATATTAATATCTATTCCAGCTTTAATATACGAACCAGAAGTACTAATATCTAAATATTGGTTTACGGTGTTTTTTTCTTCAAAACCTATTTCTCCCGCAATGTAAAAGTCTTTTTTAAGCCTATAATCTGCCGCAATTTCAAAACCTTTATAGTCTTCATCTAAATAAGAACGTATAATTTTACCAACATCTCCAGAGACTCTAAGACCATATTTTTGTTTAATCTTTAGAGAATCAGCAACATTTACTATGGTATCGTTTTGACCGTAAGTAGAAATACTCAACAATAAAATTGTTATAAGACTAATGAAATAAGTTAAAATGCGTTGCATCTTCATTTTCAATTGGTTCATTATCAGTTAAATTTTCTGGAGTTCCTAAAAGCCAGTTGTTGTCGTCATCTTCAATTGTTACTTCAACATTTTCAAAGACAGTTTTAAAACCACAGGCTCTTGATACATATTCTTCTCTTCTAGTATAGGTTATGGTAATTGTATCAAAATTTCCATCAACAAAATCATCATTTAAATCATCAGGAGTATCATTATCATTTACACTAGCATCTTTTACAACAACATATTGCGTCATATCTTCAGTAGTTTTCAAAGGTAGTATCAAATCACTTGAAGTCACAAAATTATAATCGGGCAAGATAATACGTTCATCAGTATTAGTAACACCAGCTACAACTAAATTAGCTGCATTTTTTAAGTTTTCAGAATTCTCAAAATCGTATAAATCAATAATTAATTTAGGGGTTGTGGGTGTACTATCTGGACAAATATCATCTCTCTCACAACTTATTGTTACACCAATTATGAAGAGAAGAACTGGTATAAAAATTAACTTTAGGTATTTCATTAGCAAATTTTTCTTTTACACTTAGGCTTTATTTTTTTCTAAAAGCATTACGGTTTCTATGTGAGAGGTATGAGGGAATTGATCTACCAAACTCATTTTTTTTATGTTGTAACCTTCTAGAATTAGTTGTTCTACATCTCTTGCCTGCGTAGCAGGATTACAAGATACATAAACTAAACGCTCAGCATTTAAGTTTATGATTTTTTTTAGTGTTTTTGGTGCAATTCCTGCTCTAGCTGGGTCTAAAATGATGGTTCTTATATTATTTTTATACTGCGGGTGTTCGTTTAAAAACTTCCCAACATCTGCTGCATAAAATTCTAAGCCCTTAATATTGTTTCTTTTAGCATTTTCTTTCGCATCTTCTATTGCAGAGGCAACAATATCTACTCCCACTATTTTTGTGTTATTGGCTTTAGATGCTAAAATTTGACCAATAGTTCCTGTACCACAAAATAAATCTAAAACGACCGTATTATCTATTGCTTCTTTGTTTTCTAGAGCATAATCAATCACTTTAGAATAGAGTTTCTCAGCACATTTAGGGTTTGTTTGAAAGAAGCTTTTAATACTAATTTCAAAGTTTAAATCTAAAAGTTCTTCAACTATTTTGTCATCACCATAAACGAGCTTAATACTTCCAGTAGTAGCAATAGTTCTATCTCCAATTTCATCATTTATGGTATGTAGAAACCCAGCAACTCTATCACCAAATAATTCAACTAAATAATTTGAAAATTTATGAAGGTTGAACTTAGGTAAATCATAGGAGGTTGTTACCAAATTAAACAAAAGCTTATTGGTTTTATATGATTTTCTAACAATAAAATACCTAAAGAAGCCTTCTTTTCTGGGAGCATGCCAAGGCGCTAACCCTGTTTGTTCGCAGTAGTTTCTAATATGTTTTAAATTGTTTTCTACACCAGTATCAAACAGTCCACTATCTTTTTCTAAATTTTCGGCACACCACCAAGTGCCTCGTTTTTTAAAACCAAGAGTAAAGGCATCAATATCGGTTTTTTCAATTCTATCATAACCAATTGCTGAAAAGCCATATTCCATTTTATTTCTATAATGGAATGTATTTGGAGAGTTCACAAACTCATCAAAAACATCATCAATATTAGCTACTTTTCCAATGCGTTTAAAAAGCTCTAAAGTACTATTTAACTTGTAGTCGTGTTGCTTTTCTATTGGTAAGTAAATATAGGGGGCTCCAGGAATGTCTTGGTAAGGTGTTTCGGTTTCGTCCTCAGACCTAGAAATGACATCTAGGAGTTTCCCTTCGGCATATTTCTTACTAGATTTTTTTATTTGCGCTTTAACCGTTTGTCCAGGAATGGTATTTGGAACAAAGACCACAAATTCTCCATGTTCATTTCTAATACGACCAATACCTTTGCCACCAAAAGCATAGTCCTCAATTAGAATTTCAATTATTTCTCCGCGTTTTACAAACTTATTTCGTTCTCTTCTAGGCATGCTGCAAAAATAACAATAGCAATAAAAAAAAGTAGTTTTATTTGACTTAACTTTAAACTGTTTCGAAATTTATTTTTAAAAAAATGAACCTTTTATAAATTTTACTGTCTTTAGAGTAAAAGCATGCTTTTTAAATGAGTAAAAATGAATACTATATTGATGCTAAACTTGTAATAAGTTATCAGTCGGGTAATACTGTAGCTTTGACGCAATTGGTTAAAAGGTGGCATAAAGCTTTTTGTAATAAGGCATATTGGATTATAAAGGATAAACAGGTCGCAAAAGACATTGCACAAGATTCATGGAAAACTATTATTGAAAAAATTGATGATTTGAATGACCCAAATACATTTGCTAGTTGGTCTTTACGCATAGTTTGCAATAAGTCTTTTGATTGGCTTAGAGAACATAAAAAAGCAATTGAAGCTTTAGATGGTCTTAAGCATAATGACGATGTTGAAGAGTTACAATATGATGACGAAAGGGAACAACAAAGAAAGGTTTTATTAAAGGCTATAAAAGTTTTACCATTACATCAAAAAGAAGTTATAAAACTATTTTATACTGAAGCATACTCATTAAAAGAAATAAGTAAAACATTAAATATTTCTGTAGGAACAACAAAATCTAGACTATTTCATGCTAGAGAGAAATTAAAACAAATTTTAAAAAATAGAAATTATGAAAAGTAATAGCGAAGACATTGATAAATTAATTAGAGAAACGTTAACTGAAGAAGAAGCAAAGTTTTATGATGAATTAGATGAACAAAACTTTTTTCAAATGATATTAGGCTTATATAAAGGTAAAAACTCTTGGGTTACTTTTATTATGAATGCAGTTAATGGTTTGTTATTAGTATTGTTAATTTATTGTATCATACAAACGATGGAGGTTGAAAAGACTAACGATTTAATTCTTTGGTTAGGAGCAGTATTATTTTGTTTTATTACTATGAGTATGATAAAAATATATATGTGGATGCAAATTCATAGAAATGCCTTAACTAGGGAGATAAAACGTTTGGAACTTCAGATTTCTTCACTTTCCAGTAAAATATCTTGATAAAATTAAAAAGAGCTACCCTGAAATGAGTAGCTCTTGCAATACTAAAAGTAAATCTATTTTTTATAGTTGAATTTAGATAATATTTTTTCCATTTGTTTACCAGCAGCTTCTCTTCCTCCTAAACCAAAAGATAAGATAATTGTTAAGGCAACTGTACCTAATGAAATACCAAAAGCTAAATTTATTATTTCGTCAGCAATTCCCATAGTTCTTAAACCAATAGCTAAGAATATGGCTATAATTGCTATTCTAATTATTGAAGCAACAAATGCATTATTTTCATTCTTAGAAAAGTTATTGGCGGCAATAGTTGAAATCCAATTACCAATTACTAAAATAACTAATCCGAATAAAATTTTTCCTGCGTAGTTAGTAATTGTATATAATATATCTGTTAGTTGATTAAATTCTAATTTTTCTAGAGCAGTTGTTAAACCAAAAAGGATAATAAAGAAGTATACTAAATTGCCAATTATCTTTACAAGATTAGTGTTGCCAGTTATATTAGCTAATCCAGCTTTGTTTAAGAAGTTATTTAGATTCATACTGTTAAGAAGGTCTTTTATTAACTCGCTTAAAAAACGACCTCCTATAACAAATATTATTAGAATGATACTAGCAACCAATACCTTAGGAATGGCACTAAAAAAGTCCTTTAGCATTGATGTTGCTGGTTCAGATATAGCTTCCATGTTTAAGATATTAAACGCAGATATAAGAAGAGGAATGAAAATAAAGATGAAAATAATTTTCTTAACAATTTTTACAAAATCAATATTTTCTGGCAACTTAAGTTTTGGTGTAAAATTTCTTATAGAATTTCCAGAAAGTTCTACAAGTTCAGAAACAATTGTAGCTAGCATATATCCAATGTAAGATACCAACCCTGCACCAATTATGTTTGGTAAAAAACTAGTGAACTCAGAAAGCATGTTTTTTACAGGATCTAATACGTTACTCATGCCTAATTTTTCAAGAGCAAGTGTAAATACAAAAATCATGACCAAAAAGAATATAAGTTTACTTATAAAGTTTGATAGGTTAATTTTATCGTTATTTAGCTTTTCATCAATTCCTGTTTTTTTGATTAATTTTGCAGTTAATCTTTTTAAAATTCCTGCTATAAACCAACCTAAAATTACAATAATAACTGCAGCAATAGCGCTAGATAGGTTCCCACCGATTGATTCTGATAATTTGTCTAAAAGATTTGATAAGTAATCCATGATAAATTTTGTTTTAAATGGTTAATTAATATATGTTTAGACACGGTTTATTTTAAAAAGACACATATAGAGCTTCCTTTCGTTAATATATATTGAGTTACTGATTACTTTTCTTAAGAGTAAAATCTCTTAATAAGTTTTTTAGTAAAAACAGCTTAATAATTGTTAAATTGCAAACCTTATCTAGGGATGATTTCTCTCCCACGCTGAATTTTCGTTTCGATAACTATCGGAAATATGAAAGGATAAAGGTAGAGTAGGAATGGTTATTTTATGAACAATTAAAATTTTTTAAAATGGCTGTTTTACAAAAATTAACATCTGAAGAAGCTATTTCATTAGAAAAAAAGTACGGATCTAACACTTACAAACCGCTACCTGTGGTGTTAAGTAGAGGAGAAGGTGTGTTTGTTTGGGATGTAGATGGAAAAAAGTATTATGACTTCCTATCTGCATATTCAGCAGTAAACCAAGGGCATTGTCACCCTAAAATTATCAATGCTATGGTAGAACAAGCACAAACCATAACATTAACATCGAGAGCATTTTACAACGATAAGTTAGGACTTTACGAAAAGTACACTTGCGAATATTTTGGGTTTGATAAATTATTACCCATGAATTCCGGTGCCGAAGGTGTAGAGGCAGCTATTAAAGTATGTAGAAAATGGGCGTATGATGTAAAAGGAATTGCCGAAAACCAAGCAAAAATTATTGTTTGTAACAACAATTTTCACGGTCGTACCACTACTATTGTATCGTTTTCAAGTGATAGTACTTCGAATACTAATTTTGGACCTTATGCCGATGCATTTATAAACATTGAATATGATAATTTAGAGCAATTAGAATCTGCTTTAAAAAACAATCCTAATGTAGCAGGTTTTTTAGTAGAACCTATTCAAGGAGAAGCAGGTGTTTATGTGCCTTCAGAAGGTTATTTGTCTAAAGCAAAAGCATTATGCGAAGCATATAATGTATTATTTATTGCAGATGAAATTCAAACTGGTATTGCCAGAACAGGAGAACTACTAGCCGTAAATCATGAAAACGTTAAACCAGACATATTAATTTTAGGAAAGGCCTTAAGTGGTGGTGCTTATCCTATTAGTGCGGTTTTAGCTAATAATGATATAATGGGAGTTATGATTCCAGGAACCCACGGAAGCACCTTTGGAGGGAATCCTTTGGCAGCAGTAATTGCAATAGCAGCTTTAGAGGTTGTTAAAGAAGAAAATCTGGCAGAAAATTCTAAAGTTTTAGGAGAACTTTTTAGAAGCGAATTAAATAAATACATAGAAACAAGCAGCATTATTACTAAAGTAAGAGGAAAAGGATTGCTTAACGCAGTGGTAGTAAATGATACTGAGGATAGTAAAACAGCTTGGAATATGTGTTTAAAACTACGTGATAATGGTTTAATAGCTAAACCAACTCATGGCAATATTATAAGGTTTGCACCACCGTTAGTAATGAACAGAGAACAATTATTAGATTGTGTAGATATAATAACAAGAACATTTAAAGAATTTGAAAATTAATTTATGGAAGAGAAATCAGCTTTTGAAAGTTTTGAATTAGATGTAAATCAGGAAATTAAAGGATATTTAGGCGAAATAGTAAAATGGGGTAATTTTGTATCAATACTGGGTTTTGTTGGTATTGGCTTTATGGTGTTTGGTGGTATCTCTTTGGTTTTAGTTCAGGGAGTAGCGAGTAGTACTTTGCAAACTGCTTATGGATTAGGTTCTACAGTTGGTATTGCTATTATATATATAGTTTTGGCTCTTATATATTTTTTCCCAGTATTATATTTATTTAAGTTTTCTAAAAAAATGAAAAGTGCATTAAAACTTAATAATAACAATGATTTCAAAGAAGCATTCTTGAACTTAAAATCTCATTATAAGTTTATAGGTATTTTTTCAATTGTAATAATTTCTCTTTATATATTAACAATTATTGGTGTAGTAGTTGGTGCATCATTATTTAATTAGATTTAAAAAAATATATTAATTAAAAAAGCGACCTTGGTCACTGAGCGTAGTTGAAGTGAGGTCGCTTTTTTAATTATTTATAAAACACTTTTATTGTGCTTGTTGGTATTGTTCCATGATTTCTTGTGATTTTCTCATCATTTCATCCCATCCAATAGTAGAAATTTGGTAGATAGTATAGATGAAATAAAGTACGTTAATTATTAAAATAACCAAAGCCACAATTTTAGCGGTATCCATTGCCTTTATGCTACCTGCATCATAATTTTCTGGGTTAAGTTTCGCATCTTTTAATTTAGAAGAAGCAATTATTACAGCGATACCAGCAAGAATAAATCCTAAACCAGCAACACAGCAGCATAAAAGGCCAATAATAGCTAAAACATATACTATTGTTGGATTGAGTTTTTGTTGTTCCATATGTTAATTTTAATTGATTATTTTAATTAGATAACTAATAATGATGGTTGCTACAGTAATAATAGCCAAAATAGTTATAATTTTATTAGTGTGTTTAAATTTAAAGAAAATATTGATAATACTTACAAATAGAAGGAGTATTAAACTATATACTGCCGGATACATATAAAAAGCCTCGACAAATTGTCCTCTAAAAACAAGTACAACAGATCTTTGCAAACCACACCCAAAGCATTCTACACCTAAAAGTTTCTTATTTAAACATGGCAACATATATTCTTCTAAGTTCTGCATGTACCAAAAATAAATAATATTATAAAGTTTCTTAAGCTTTTAGTTAAGTAAATGTTTTTACCGAAATTTGCTTTATAAATAATTTTAAGTTTAAAATGAAGTATTTAAACTACGTGTTAATTCTTTTAGGAGCTATTGTAGCTTTTTATGCAAATAGTGAGGAACAACAGAACATTTATATCCTTATTGTTGGTATAGTATTTTTAATGATTGGAGTTTACAGAATATCTAGAACCATTCCTAGTAAGAGAGAGAATGATGAACTAACTAATATTGAAGAAGACAGTGAGCTTTAAAGTTGGAGATAATGTGTCTGTTTTAGACGAAGATTTATCAGGTGTCATAACCAAGATAATAGGAAAGATCATTTCTATTGAAACGGAAGATGGCTTTGAAATTGATTTTAGTGAAGATGCCTTAGTTTTAAGTAAACCAACCTCTTTTAAAACCGATATTTTTTCGCATACAAGTTTAAATAGTGTCATTTCTCAAAAAGAAGCTTCAAAAAAGAGAAAACAACCTAAAGTAAAAGCTAAGGAGCGTTTTCAGCCAACTTTAGAAGTAGATTTGCACATTAATCAATTAGTTAAATCTTCTAAAGGGATGACTAATCATGATATGTTAACTTTACAATTAGATACTGCTAAAAGGCAATTAGAATTTGCCATTAAAAAGCGTATACAAAAAGTAGTATTTATACACGGTGTGGGTGAAGGCGTTTTAAAACTAGAATTAGAATACTTATTTTCTCGTTACGAGAATGTGAAATTTTACGATGCTAATTACCAAAAATATGGCTTAGGAGCTACAGAAGTCTATATTTATCAAAATGTGAAACCCTAATTAATTTCTTTTCTAGAAAATCCACCATTATCTCCATTAGTGGCAGAATTATTTAATGTACCAAAATCTAGTTGAACTTGAGAAATTTCAGTTAAATCTACATCCAAAATTGTTGCTCTAACAAAAAAAGTTCTGCTATAAGAATGCGCTCTGTAATGAGTAGCAGTAACAGAGGTTAAAATATCAGGATTCAAATAATCAGGTCCAGCACCCGGAGTTGTTTCATCATCAGTAGGGTCTTCATTTTGAGTAAAGTTTTCTTCATCTCTAGTACGTACGCCATCTCCATCATCATCATCATCTAAATAATCAGGAATGTTGTCTGTATCAGAGTTTTGTGAATCACTTAAATCACCATCGCCATCTGGGTCAGGATTTTCCTCACTGGTTGGTATATTATCACCATCGTCATCAAAATCAACAAAATTTGCTAATCCATCGCCATCGGTATCAAAACCATCTTCTATTTGTCCATTCTCATCCCCAATTGAATCATCATTTGGTGCATCATCTAAATAATTCAATATATTATCATTATCATCATCACCAATAGGATTCATACCATTAGTACTTTCTAATTCAGCTGGTACACCATCATTATCGTCTTCTATTAAAACGGTACTAAATTCTACAGAACTAGAACTTTCATCACTATTTATAATATCAATATCAGAAGAAGGTACATCGCTACAAAATAAATCTAAACTACCAATTCTCTCATTACTATAGGTTCTATAAAACAAAGTACCATTTTTAGTGACTTTAAGAGAATCGTCACTTTCAACCTCAAGTAATTCGGCAATAGTAAAATTACTTATAAAAAACGATAGGGATTCTGAAGGGTCATCTTTGGTTTTAAAAATCACTAAACCATCTACACCATTGCAAGCTTCATATTCATTATCAAAATCTAAATTAACTGTAATAACATCTCCATCATCACAGGAAAAAATGGTTACAAAAAACAAAGCTAATAAAGCGTAGAATGATTTGCGCATTGGTATCAATTTTAGAGCAAAAATAATAGAATTGTTATTTATAACGTATGTTATTGAAAATAATTTTATTTCAAGTATTTTTGACTCAATAATTGAGATTTTAGAGTTTTAATTCTTTAGAATTTACTTTTTAGATATTACGCCATGAAAACCGTATATTTTGATAATGCTGCTACCACTCAAATTAGGGAAGAAGTGATTAATTCTATGGCAGAAGTTATGCAAAATAATTATGGTAATCCGTCCTCTTCACATAGTTTTGGTAGATCTTCAAAAGTACTTTTAGAAACATCTAGAAAAACTATTGCCAATATTTTTAATGTAACTACTAGCGAAATAGTGTTTACTTCAGGAGGTACAGAAGCCGATAATTTAATTCTTAAAAGTGCGGTTAGAGATTTAGGTGTTACACATATTATTTCTTCTAAAATTGAGCACCATGCTGTTTTGAAGGTCGTTGAACAATTAGAGAAAACGCATAATATAAGGCTTAGCTTTGTTGATGTTGATACTAGAGGAACAGTTAATTACAATCACCTTGAGCAATTATTAAATACTAAAGAGAAGACACTTGTTAGCCTAATGTATATTAATAATGAAATAGGAAACATTTTAGATGTTGAAAAGGTGGCTAATTTGTGTAAAGAACACGACGCTTTATTTCATACTGATGCAGTTCAGGCTATTGGTCATTATAACTTAGATTTACAGAAGACAAAGGTTGATTTTTTAGTGGCTTCAGCTCATAAATTCCACGGGCCTAAAGGTGTAGGGTTTGCTTTTTTTAGAAAGGACTCAGGATTGAAACCATCAATTATTGGTGGAGAACAAGAACGTGGATTTAGAGCAGGAACAGAAAGTGTACATAATATTGTAGGCATGGAAACAGCCTTAAAATTAGCCTATAATAACTTAGAATCTGAGTCTACGTATATTAAAAACTTGAAACGTTATTTTATTAATTCTATAACCGAAGCTATTCCAGAGGTTAGTTTTAATGGACTTTCAGAAGATTTTGAAGCATCAACATACACATTAGTAAACGTATGTCTACCTATGCCACCTGAAGCGGTTTCAATGATTTTATTTCAGTTAGATTTAAAAGGTATTGCTTGCTCTAGAGGAAGCGCTTGCCAAAGTGGAAGTACGCAAGTATCTCATGTTTTAGCTGAAATTTTAAATGAAACAAATCTACAAAAACCTTCATTAAGATTTTCTTTCAGTATTTATAATACAAAAGAGGAAGTAGATTACGTTGTAAGTGTTTTAAAAGATTTAGTAAACGCGTAGTTATTTATTATTAATATCCTTTAGTAAATCTCTAATCTCTTCTAGAAGTTTCTCAGTTTTTGTAGAAGAAACATTTTCAGTAGTATAATAACTTTTAGATTTTAAAATTTCTCGTTGTGATAAAACAGCTTCTTTGAAAGCAATAGAATCAATAATACCTACAAGTTTCATATCACTACCTTGAGGGGTACTTTGTCCAGCAGTTTCTATTTTTAAAATACGTAAATCTAAAGCTCTTAAAAGAGGGTTTTCTATAAATGTTAAATCTTGAATATTTTCTAATGGTATGGTTTTTTCAACTCTAAAAAGAATCCCTTTTTTAAACTCTAAATGTTTTTCGGTTAGTTGGCATTTTAAATTTTGATAATATCTATTGCTCATAGATTGTCCAAGGCCTAGAAACCAAATAATTAAAATAGGAATACCTACAATTGAAATGAAAAGAAAAAAAGCAACAAATAAAAGTATATATGTTTTAATCTTAGGATTAAACTCAGCTTTTATTATAATGTTTGAATTAAAAGGCATTATTAAAACTTCATAGTAGTTCTTACATTAAATACTCTTGGTGTTAAAAAATTTGGTATTGCAAACTGTCGCTTGCTATAAACATCTCTTACCCAGGTATTTGTAATAGAGTTCTGTACATCAAAAATATTGAAAATTTCAAAACCTAGAGATAACTCTTTAAAAGGCTTCTTCCAACCACTTTTAAATTGCTTTTTATCATCAGCTAATACTAGTTGTATTCCCAAATCAGCTCTTTTATAATCTGGTAACCTAGTTTGAAAAACGTAAGGGTCTGCATAACTTGGCGAACCTCCAGGAACTCCAGTATTATAAACTAAATTCAGGTACATTTTAAAATTAGGCATGTTAGGCACATAGTCTTGAAACAAGGCGGCAAATTTTAAGCGTTGGTCTGTTGGTCTAGATATATAACCACGGTTTTCAATATTTTCCTCTGTTTTTAAATAACCAAAACTAAACCAAGATTCTGTGCCAGGTACAAATTCGCCATTTAGCCTCATATCTAAACCATAGGCATAGGCCTTTGCACTATTATTAGCTCTATATCTAATGCGTACATTTTCAACAGTGTAAGGGTTAACGTTCGTCAGGTTTTTATAATAAGCTTCTGTGGTTAATTTAAATGGTCTATTCCACATTTTAAAACTATAATCATTTCCTAAAACAATATGAAACGATTTTTGAGCTTTCACATCAGGCTGTACAGTACCATTAGCATCTCTTAATTCTCTATAAAATGGTGGCTGATAATACATACCCGCTGCAGCTCTAAATAGCATGTCTTTTTCCCAATCTGGTTTTATTGCAAATTGTGCTCTTGGACTAAAAACTGTCTGATTAGAAGAAGCAATCCCTGTACCTTTAACAGACCAGTTATGAACTCTCACACCTGCGTTATACCAAACATCACTGTTCCCCAATGTAGACCTTTTGCTCCACTGTGCATAAGCTTGTAATCTTGTTATTTGCGTATTGTTTGTTGCTCTTACATTTTGAAAAGGTTCTAGAGGACCAGTAAATGGTTCATAAGGCTGTTCGTTTGGTATTGATCTTGGCGGTCTAATTGAAAAACCAGCAGAGTCTATCACTTCCCATTCTACAAGTCTATCTCTAATATCTTCATTAGTATATTTTAAAGACCACTCAATACGATCATCATTAATTTTTAAGTCTCCTTTATGTTCAATATTTGTTATAAGTGCATCTAAGTCGTTTCTTCCATGATTTAATTGACTACCAATACCTTCACTAAATTCAACTTCACCTATGTCTTCATCACCAATATTAGTATTTACTTCGCCCAATCTGTATTGCGCCAAAATATCAAAATATTCTTCTTCTGTAGTATGATACGTTGAAGCAATTAATTTTAATGTTAAATTATCATTGGCAAAGTAAGTTCCTTTAAACGCTCCAAAATAGGTTTGATACTGATCTTTTTCTTGACCTTCATAAAATACTAAAAGCGCAATAGGATCACTTAAGGTACCAAAATTTGTCTGACGTGTTTGCGGCTCATAATTGTATTTATTTAATGAAGCATTTCCCAGAAAACTTAAATGAAATTTGTTGGTAAATTTATAGGTGAAATACGCCTGAATATCAGCAAAAGTAGGAGTGAAGTTCGTCTCCGTTTCTTTAGCATTTACAAAAAGACTATTATCACGGTATCGAGCCCCCACAATACTTGTGAATTTTGAATCTTTGCTCACATCTTCATAAGAAACACTAGCACCTAATAAACTTAAATCCGCATTTATTTCAAATTGATATGGTGTTTTATAGGTGATATCTAACACCGAAGACAACTTATCGCCATATTTGGCTTGAAAACCACCGGCTGAGAAGTCCACATTTTGAACTAGATTCGTATTCACAAAACTCAAACCTTCTTGTTGTCCAGATCTTACTAAAAATGGTCTGTATACCTCAATATCGTTTACATAAACTAAATTTTCATCAAAATTACCACCTCTAACGGAGTATTGAGTACTTAATTCATTGTTATTACTAACTCCAGGAAGTGTCATTAATAAATTTTCTACACCAGCATTAGCCCCAGGAATTTTTCTAATAGTTTCTGGCTGGAGTGTTATAATGCCTTCAACTTCTTTTCGTCTTTTAGAACTAACCACAACTGTGGCAATTTGTTCTACAGATGTTTTCATTACTGGATTAAACTCTAGCTCTTCACCATTTTTAAGATTAAATGTACTAGTAATCTTTTTAAATGAAATATGAGTAAATTCAATAGTTAGATCTATATCAGAAGGGATTTCAATTATATAAAACCCGTTAGTATTGGTTTGTGTACCAATGTTTTCCCCTTTAATATTAACGCCTTCAATAGGTTTATTAGATTCATCTAGTATAACACCTCTTATAGTTGCTGTTTGCGAAAAACTAGAATAAGCAATAGAAAAAAACAAGGAAAAAAGAAGAAGTAATTTTGGTCTCAATGTTGGTTACAATTTATTTTCTGTAAAAGAACGTTTCAAATGTAGAATTATTTCCAACATTATCAGTAACAATTACTTTTAAATTATTTTTTGAATCTGTTATGATGCCATCTTTAAAATCATGAATCAATGTTTTTGTTTTGTAATCATACTCCATTAAAATCCATTTTCCGTTTACAGTAGCTCTATATTTTGAAATACCAGAAAGACCATCATCTATTTTAATTTTTAAATAACGGTAATTACTCAACCATTGGCCTTTTTTAAAATTTATTGGTTTTATACTAGGAGGAACACTATCTGTTGCCAAGGCAAATGTTCCTAATGTTTTGGTATGAGCAATTAGTTTCTTACCTTCTCTTTTAGTAGAGGTATACACTGGGTGCTTTTTTGAACCTAGTAATCTAGCAATGAATAAATTAGTTATATCGGCTTCCTTGTATTTACTTATATCATAGGTTATTTTAAACTTTCTCTTGGCAGCCAAAGTGTTTTTATGAAGTGTTAAAGTATCATTTTTAACCTCAAAATTAATATAGAAATTTTTGTAGAAGGTATTTGTATAAAAATCTACAGAAATATTGTCTTCTTTTAAGTTGGTTGTTTGATCTGTTTTAATATAGTAAGGCGTCGTTTTTTGTTTTTCTGTTTTTGTTTCAATGCTTTTTGCCCCTTTAATATTTAAATTAACCCAGGCCTCATTATTTTTAAAATCTGCAACTCTAACTTTGTAAACTAAATAGGCACTATCTTCTACTTTAACAATGCCATTATTGGAAAGTGATTTGTAAATACTTAGTGGGTTATTAATTTTAAATAGCTTTTGAACACGCTTTTTTTGCGAAACATAGTGTTCATAATCTATAAGTTGATTGATGTGTTTGGTTTCACTAAATGAAAAACGCCTAAAATCTAATTCGAAGTTTTTAGCACCATTAACAAAAGAACTTATATTATAAACGCCGTTTGAATTCGCTGAAAGACTTTGTCTATCGTTCGTTTCAATACCAAAACCAATATTACCAATAGCTTTTATATTTTCAACAGTGTAATCGCCATTTTTTAAAGGTATTAATCGTAGTTTTTGTTTTTTATTTGAGTTATTGACAAAAGAATTTTCATCTAATGGATACGCATATATAGATTTAATATACGGCATTTTAGTATCTGCTATTTCGATGCCAAAAAGCATAGGGTTTATAGGGCGTTCTTTCTTATCTCTTATTTCAAAATGTAAATGAGGTCCTCCAGAACCACCAGAATTACCACTATAAGCAATTAAACTATTTTTAGTGACAGGAAGCGTTTCGGCACTTGGAAACAATTCTATTGTGTAAGATTCCTTCTCATACTGTTGCTTTTTAATATAAGCTTCAATTTCAGGAGCAAATTTTTGTAAGTGAGCATAAACAGTGGTATAGCCATTTGGGTGCGTTACATACAACGCCTTTCCGTAGCCATAATGCGAAATTTTAATTCTACTTACAAAACCATCAGCACAAGCTTTTACTTTCAATCCTACCCGTTTTTGCGTTTTTATATCTAGCCCAGAATGAAAATGATTAGAGCGTAACTCTGCAAACGTTCCAGAAAGAATAAGAGGAATTTCTAAAGGGTTGTCAAAATAATCTTGGGGATAATTATTTTGGGCATTTAGATTTAAAACAAAAACTAATAGGAAAACTTGAATTAATCTCATAGGTGTGAATTGAAGCGAAAATATTAATTTGATATGAATTCACAAAGGTTTGTTCAAAAATCAAGCCATTATATCTAGCAAAAAACTTATGATAACTAATTTTTAAATTTTATTGAAAAACAATTGTAATTTATAAGCAGGTATGTTAACTTTGTGAGATAAGTATTGATTTTTGTAAATGAGTAATATTGAAGATATTGTAGATTCTTTAGAAAACAAAATTAGTAAAGTATTACACAAATTAGAGCTTTTAAAGCAATCTAATTTAAAATTGGCTGAAGAATTAGACACTTCAAAACAAGAAAATCAAAAACAAAAATTGCAAATTTTAGAATGGGAAGAAAAATATGAATCTCTAAAAATGGCAAACTCAATACTTGGTGGTGACGAAAATAAAAGAGAAACTAAGCTTAAAATAAACGCATTAATAAGAGACATAGACTATTGTATTTCGCAACTCTCAGATTAATGTAATTCAAATCAATGTCAGAAAAGCTTAAAATAAGGCTATCTATAGCAAATAGGTTATATCCTTTAACAATTGAACCTAATCAAGAAGAAGGTTTACGTAAAGCGGCAAAGAACATTGATTTTATGATAAAACAGTTTGAGCAAAGTTATTCTGTTAGAGATAAACAAGATGTATTAGCCATGTGTGCATTACAGTTTGCATCTCAAGTAGAACAGAAATCTATTGATAATAAGAATGTTAGTGTACATGTTGAGGATAAGTTAAAAGCACTCGATGATTTGCTGCATTCATATTTAAACTCTTAAACGTTCTTTAAAATAAACTAAAAAGTTACTGCCTACATTGGTTATTTTTTTTGATAAACTCAACGTTAATTCTTTAAAAAGGGTGAGTTTAAGTTGTAAAAGCAGGCCTCCTAGTTAGAGGATCCTTGATCAGCTTGTTAGCCCTAAACTTGTTTTTAAGGAGTTTATACAAAACTTTATACCGGTGTAGGCTTTTTTTATATAAACAACTAAATTCAAAGATGGATAATTCAATTATAATTGGAGTAGGGGCAGCAATTTTAGGCTTAGTAATAGGCTTTATTATTGCTAAAATGTTAGAGAAAAACAAGGCGTCAAAATTAATAAGAGACGCTAAAAAAGATGCATCTAGCATAATTAAAGAAGCAAAAAGTGAAGGAGAAAATATTAAAAAAGATAAAATTCTTCAAGCCAAAGAGAAATTTATAGAGCTTAAAGCAGAACATGAGAAGGTCATTTTATCAAGAGATAAAAAAATGGCTGAAGCCGAAAAAAGAACCAGAGATAAAGAGTCTCAGGTATCTAATGAGCTTTCTAAAGGGAAAAAATTAAATCAAAGTCTAGAAGATAAAATAAAAGATTATAATCACAGACGTGATGTACTTGAGAAAAAACAAGAAGAACTTGATAAACTTCATAAGAGTCAGGTTCAGCAATTAGAAGTTATTTCTAGTTTATCAGCAGACGAGGCTAAAGAACAATTAGTAGAGTCTTTAAAAGGCGAAGCTAAAAATGATGCAATGTCATTTATTCAAGGTTCTTTAGAAGAAGCTAAATTAACTGCAGAGCAAGAAGCTAAAAAAATCATCATTAATACTATTCAGCGTATTGGAACAGAAGAAGCGGTAGATAACTGTGTCTCTGTTTTTAATATTGAATCTGATGATGTAAAAGGACGTATTATTGGTCGTGAAGGAAGAAACATTAGAGCAATTGAAGCTGCAACTGGTGTGGAAATTATAGTTGATGATACACCTGAAGCTATCATCTTATCTTGTTTTGATTCTGTGCGTAGAGAAGTAGCACGTTTATCACTTCATAAATTAGTTACAGATGGAAGAATACATCCTGCTAGAATTGAAGAAGTAGTTAAAAAGACAAGAAAGCAAATTGAACAAGAAATTATAGAAGTAGGTAAACGTACTGTAATTGATTTAGGAATTCATAATCTAAATCCTGAATTAATTAAAATGGTAGGTAGAATGAAATACCGTTCATCTTATGGGCAAAACTTGTTACAACACTCACGTGAAGTTGCAAAACTGTGTGGTGTGATGGCTGCAGAATTAGGACTGAATCCTAAATTAGCCAAACGTGCCGGATTATTACATGATATAGGTAAAGTACCAGATGCCGAAGCAGATATGGAAACGCCACATGCTATTTTAGGTATGCAATGGGCTGAAAAATATGGAGAGAAGAAAGATGTTTGTAATGCTATTGGAGCTCACCATGATGAGATAGAAATGAAATCTCTTTTAGCTCCTATTATACAGGTATGTGATGCTATTTCTGGTGCACGACCAGGAGCTAGACGCCAAGTATTAGATAGTTATATACAACGTTTAAAGGATTTAGAAGATATTGCTTTTGGTTTTAACGGTGTTAAAAAAGCGTATGCCATTCAAGCAGGTAGAGAGTTGCGTGTTATTGTAGAAAGCGAAAAAGTAAATGATGATAAGGCAGCTGATTTGTCATTCAGTATCTCGCAAAAAATACAAACAGATATGACCTATCCTGGTCAAGTTAAAGTAACTGTAATTAGAGAAACGAGAGCAGTTAATATTGCTAAATAACTCTTATTTACTAGTTCAAAAGATGACCAAAGCTGAAGAGTAGCCGAGGCATATCAATTAAAATGCTTTCTAAAAAAGCCACAAATTGTCAATCTGAACTTGTTTCAGATTCTATTTCAGATAATTAAGATTCTGAAATAAATTCAGAATGACATGGTATATTTTTTTACTTTCTTGGGTGATACATTTCAACCACTTTAGTTAAATGGCTTTTATCTACGTGTACGTAAATTTCAGTAGTAGTTATACTTTCATGCCCTAACATTAATTGAATGGAACGTAAATCGGCATCATTTTGTAGCAAATGAGTAGCAAAAGAATGTCTAAATGTGTGTGGAGATATTTTCTTTTTCAAGCCAATTTTTTCAGCTAATTGTTTTACAATAGTAAATATCATGGCTCTAGTGAGTTGCTTACCTCTTCTGTTTAAAAACAACGTATCTTCAAAACCAGATTGGATTGGTATATGAGGTCTTATTTCATTTTTATAAATATTAATATATTTCTTTGTAGTGTCAACTATAGGAACAAAACGTTGTTTATCACCTTTACCTGTTACTTTAATAAAGCCTTCTTCAAAAAACAGGTCTGATAATTTTAAGCTAATAAGCTCACTAACACGCAAACCACAACCATAAAGAGTTTCTAGTATCGCTCTATTGCGTTCACCTTCAGGTTTACTTAAATCTATAGCAGAGATAATACTATCAATTTCTTCTTCAGATAGTGTATCTGGGAGTTTTCTACCAATTTTTGGAGCTTCAATAAGTTCTAACGGATTATCTTTTCTATAATCTTCAAAGACTAAATAACTAAAAAAACTGCGAAGCCCAGATATAATTCTTGATTGAGACCTTGCATTTACTTCTTTAGCAATTTCATATATAAATTGCTTTATAGTTTCTGCGGAAATGGCAATTGGTGATGTTGAAATTTTATTTTCTTCTAGATACCTAATAAGTTTATTAACATCTCTAGAGTAATTGTCAATTGAATTTTCTGAGAGCCCTCTTTCAATTTTTAAATAAAGCTGATAGTCTTTAAGTGCATGTTCCCATTTCATAAGTAGTAAAAATAAGTAAATTTACACAAAATTATAGGCTAAAAACCTTGTTTTCTAATTCTTTCAAAACGAACAATATAGACGGTAAAATATCATTTAATATCGGTGAAATATACAAATGTTTCGATAAAATGTAACTTTTTTTTGGTCAATTGAAATCAATGTCTTACGTTTGTTGTAACTAATCTTTAAATTATTTATAATGAAAAAAATTTTATTTTTCGCTGCATTTGCAGTTTTTGGTTTACTAAGTGTTAATGCGCAAGGAAATTTAAACGCTGGTGTTAACGTAGGTTTAATAACTGGTGATTTTAGTGATGGGTATTCATTAAATATTGCTTTAGATCTATCTTACTTATGGGAAGTATCTGATCACGTTGATGCAGGACTTGCAACGGGTTATTCACACTCTTTAGGAAAAGATGTAAATGGTTTTGATATTGATGACGTAAGCTTTTTACCTATAGCTGCCGCTGGACGTTTCGACATTTCTGATAAATTTTCAGTTGGAGCTGATTTAGGATATGCATTAGGGATTAACGAAGGTAATGACGGAGGATTCTATTATGCGCCTAGAGCTCAGTATGGTGTAAGTGAAACAATAGATGTTGTTTTAGCATACAGAGGTGTTAGTATAGATGCGGGACCAGTTACTTTAGGTTTCAATACTATTACTTTAGGAGTTGAGTTTGGATTATAATATTTGATTATTATCTAAATAAAATTGTAAAAGAGTAGCTTTAGCTACTCTTTTTTTTGTTTAAGAAAATTCAGTAAAATTAAATTTTTAGTAATTTTAGTATATTAAAAACGCAAATATATTAGTTAATCGGTAATAATAGTGTTTGTTTTTTATCATTTTGATATAAATAGTCTAGTTTAGAGCTACTAACTATAAATTTTTCAGATATGAAAAAACTAATCTTTTTAACACTTTTTACAATTTTAGGAACTTTAACAAGCATAAATGCACAAGATGGATTTAGAGCTGGTATTAATGGGGGAATTCCAATTGGAGATGCAGGTGACTTGGCTACTTTTGCCATAGCGATAGATTTGGGATATATTTTAGAAATATCTGATGATTTTGATGCAGGGGTTGAAACAGGATATACTAATTACTTTGGTAAAGACAATTTTGATGATTTTAGTTTTATTCCAATCAATGGGGTTGCTAATTATGATTTATCGGAAGATTTTTCTGCAGAAGCAGGAGCTGGTTTAGCTATTTCCCTTGAAACAGGAGGCGGTACTGATTTTTATTGGAAATTTGGTTTTGCCTATAATTTAGATGAGGATAGTGATCTTGCTTTAACTTATAGATCTGTATCTGGAGGAAACGGTTTTTCTATAGACGGGATATTTTTAGGTTATAGAAGAGGTTTTTAAAATCATTAATTAATAATTTAAAAGGAAGCTTTTGCTTCCTTTTTTTATACTCAAAAATTAATACTTTTACAGTATGAAAAAACTAATGATCATAAACGGACCTAACTTAAACTTATTAGGTAAAAGAGAACCTCAAATTTATGGGAGTTTGACTTTCACGGAATTTTTTGAAGAAATCAAGGAAAAGTATCCTAATGTAAGTTTAGAGTATTACCAATCTAATATTGAAGGAGAGCTTATAGATAAGCTACATGAAGTGGGTTTTAGTTATGATGGTATTATTTTAAATGCTGGCGCTTATACGCATACTTCAATTGGTATAGGTGATGCTATTAAAGGTATAGAAACACCTGTAGTTGAAGTGCATATATCTAATACATTTGGTAGAGAAGAGTTTAGGCATCAGTCCTATATTTCACCAAATGCTAAAGGAGTTATACTTGGTTTTGGTTTACAAAGTTATGAGTTAGCATTGGAAAGCTTTTTGTAAAAACACAAGCTAGGTTTGTATCACCTAGCTTGTGTATAAACTTTTTATATCTATTTATTGAACTCTTTTTGGTTCAAAACTAATTTTATACCACCCTGTTTGGTAGTCCCTTGTTGTAGATTGATTATTTGAAGTACTATGATTAAGAACTACATCGTCTGCAAAATTGATAATGACGCTACCAAGTTGGTCGTTACCTTGTGTAAATGTTTTTTGGATAGTTTGAGTAGTGTTTGTTTCTAATGATGATCCAAATTTTAAACCAACCTTTTTAAGAATACCATCTGTAGGGTCAATAGAAAAGTTGTTGGCAAATTTTACCGATCTAGTATCTGTTAAAACAGTAGTTACGGTTAAATCAACTTCTTCAATTTCAATTTTTATAGAGGAAGCATATTGATTCAAATCCCAGTTAAAAAGAGGTAGATTTATATCCATTGACTTTAAGGAAATATCATCTATTAGGTAAAACCATAAATGTTTGCGATAAGTTGCGTTAAATAATTGTTCTGCATTCGCAGAAAAATATGTAACTATTTCTGCTCCAATACCGTTTTTTGCATTTAATAGTATCTTTACTTTAAATTCAAAATTACCACCAGTCCAACTTGATGCTGAAGCACTATTTTTTAATGGTATAAAAGTAGGGTCACCAGTTTGATCAGAAATTTTATTGTATGCTGCAAGAGCATCACCATTCATACTAAACTGTGTAATGTGTTCTTGAAAATCATATTGAAATTGATCTTTAGTGTTAGTAGGGGTTAAATTATAATAGATATAATCTCTTTGCCAACCATCAGCATTTTTATAGATGTTATATGCGTCTATTAATTTTTGATCTAAATTGATAGCTACTCTTGCTGTAGGATTTGATTTGGTATTATTAACTTCTTTTGAAGTATTATTAAAAACATCATCTAAAAACCTAAATTCTATAATACTTTTTGGGTTTTTAAGAGTACTTCCATATATTCCTTTATTTGATATACTAGAAGCATTAACAATCAATCTTTCGTTCTCTTTTATTACAACAACAGGAAATGCAGGTATATCACCTCCCTTGAGAATATATTCTCTATTGTCACTAGTGAACATAGGAACATTATTTGTTGTAGTCATTCTAATTGCGACTTCAGGGGTTTCAGTTTCAGTATTCCAAATTTCTGCTGAAAATGAATTTTCAGGAAGTTTGGGAACAAAAATGGTTAAAAGGGGTAAGTTATCTTCTATTTCAATTAATTTATTATTATCATCAAAATATTCAGTTAGAATATCTCTAAAAGACTTGGAATCTGAAATTGTTTCATCTTTTACTAGTTGATATAAGATATCATAATCTTTATCAAACATTTTTAAGGCTTCCTTCTTAATGAATGACCTCAAATTTTCGTTATCTTCTAAAGCTTGAACAAGGGCTTTCGCAAAATCTCGTTTTAATTCTGATTTGTAATCATAAACAATATCCTGTTCTAAATTGTTAATATTAGATGGTTTAGAATTTATATCCTCTTTTTCACAAGAAAAAAATAAGGCAATAATAAGGCTCAAAGAATAGATTATTCTATTTTTCATTTTTTTAAATTTTAAAAATATTAATACTGTATAGCATTATTTATAGCTACGATATAAGTGTTTTAGCCGAAGTGTTTTAGCCGAAGTGTTTTAGCCGAAGTGTTTTAGCCGAAGTGTTAAAATTAAAAACTAGCGCTAGTTTAAGATTAATCTTTATATCTAAATTTAATTTTCATCGGCTAAGTTGATAGTCAAATTTAGATAAATCAAATGTAAGAAATGTATTCTTTTTTAGAAAAGAATAAACCGTAATTTTTATGTTAATTAATTCTTAATTTATTTATTCAATAAATATTGAAATTGTTTTAGTTAAAAAATTAGTTTATACCAATACTATCTTATAATATAAAAAAAGTTCCGATTTTAATCGGAACTTTTTTTATATCTATAAAACTGATTATCTAAATAAATCAGTCTAAGTTGTCTATTTTACAAATGAATCACTTCATCATAAGCATCAGCAACAGCTTCCATAACCGCTTCACTCATAGTAGGGTGAGGGTGAATTGCTTTTAATACTTCATGACCTGTAGTTTCTAATTTTCTACCTAAAACAGCTTCAGCGATCATATCGGTTACACCAGCACCAATCATGTGACAACCTAACCATTCACCATATTTAGCATCAAAAATTACTTTTACAAATCCGTCTGAAGCTCCGCCAGCTTTTGCTTTTCCAGAAGCAGAGAATGGGAATTTACCAACTTTAATGTCTAACCCTTTTTCTTTAGCTTGCTTTTCTGTTAAACCAACACTTGCAATTTCAGGAGAACAATAAGTACAACCTGGAATATTACCATAGTCGATGGCTTCAACATGCATATTCGCAATTTTTTCTACACATAAAATACCTTCGGCAGAAGCAACATGCGCTAATGCTTGTCCAGGTGTAACATCACCAATAGCATAGTACCCAGGAATGTTAGTTTGGTAGAAATCGTTTACTAAAATTTTATCTCTATCAACCACAATACCAACATCTTCTAATCCAATATTTTCAATATTAGTTTTAATTCCTACTGCAGATAAAATAACATCAGCTTCTAAAACTTCTTCACCTTTTTTAGTTTTTACGGTAGCCTTTACACCTTTTCCAGAAGTATCAACACTAGTTACTTCAGCAGATGTTTTTACTTTAATACCACTTTTCTTAAAAGAGCGCTCTAATTGTTTAGAAACATCTTCGTCTTCAACAGGTACAATATTTGGTAAGTATTCTACAATAGTAACTTCAGTACCAATAGAGTTATAGAAGTATGCAAACTCAACACCAATAGCACCAGAACCAACTACAATTAATTTCTTTGGTTGCTTCTTTAAGCTCATGGCTTCTCTATATCCAATAACTTTTTTACCATCTTGAGGTAAACTTGGTAATTCTCTAGAACGTGCTCCAGTAGCTATAATGATATGGTCTGCACTATATTCTGTACCGTCAACATCTACCTTTTTACCAGGTTTAAGTTTCCCGTAACCTTCAATAACATCAATTTTATTCTTTTTCATTAAGAATTGAACACCTTTGCTCATGCCATCAGCTACACCACGACTACGCTTTACAACAGCATCAAAATCATGTTCAGCATCTTTAACTTTCAAACCATAATCTTCAGCATGTTTAAGATATTCAAATACTTGCGCCGATTTTAAAAGCGCTTTGGTTGGAATACATCCCCAATTCAAACAAACACCACCTAAGTTTTCTTTCTCAACAACAGCGGTTTTAAAGCCTAATTGTGAAGCTCTAATTGCTGTTACATATCCACCTGGTCCACTTCCAAGAACTATAATATCGTATTTACTCATGTGTTAAAATTTAGGTTACGAATTTACAAAATGGTTTTCGAATAAAGAATTTAGAAAGACCTAAAATTTGTATCTTTTACTACATTTGCAAACCAAGCGTAATTATATGAATATTCCGAAAAAAAGTTACCCTAGAATTGTAATTATTGGAGGCGGTTTTGCAGGTGTGGCTTTAGCAAAAAAGTTATCTAAGCAAGAGGTACAAGTGGTGCTATTAGATAAACACAATTACCACACGTTTCAACCTCTTTTGTATCAAGTGTCTACGGGTGGGTTAGAACCAGATTCTATTGCATACCCTATAAGGAAGGTGTTGCAAAATTTTCCTAACTTTTATTTTAGGTTGGCAAATGTTGAAAAAATAGATACTACTTGTAATACCTTAAGCACTAATATAGGTGAATTAAAATTCGATTATTTAGTAATTGCATCTGGATCTACTACAAACTTCTTTGGTAATTCTGCTATAGAAAAATACAGTATGGCAATGAAAACCATACCGCAATCTCTTAATTTAAGAAGTTTAATTCTTGAAAATTTTGAAGATGCATTATTAACTTCAGATTTAAATGAGCGTAATGCGTTAATGAATTTTGTAATTGTTGGAGGAGGACCAACTGGTGTTGAACTTGCAGGGGCTTTAGCCGAAATTAAAAAAGGCATTTTGCCCAAAGATTACCCAGACTTGGATACACGTTTAGCACAAATTCATATCATACAATCTGGAGATAGAATTTTAAAGGGAATGAGTAAAAAAGCTTCGGAAAAAGCAGAAGATTTTTTAGAAAAATTAGGTGTAAATATTTGGAAGAACGTTAGAGTTACTGATTACGATGGGAAAAAAGTAATCACCAATACAGATTTAACTTTTGAAGCTGGTACTCTAGTTTGGGCTGCTGGCGTAAAAGGTGCTACAATTGATGGTTTAGATGCTGAAGATTTTATTACTAGAGGCAATAGATTAGAGGTGAATGAATTTAGTCAAGTAAAAGGTTTTGAACATATTTTTGCTATAGGCGATATTGCTTGTATGAAGACTGAAGATTGTCCTGAAGGTTTGCCAATGATGGCACAACCAGCTATTCAACAAGGAGAACAATTAGGTGATAATTTGTTAAGGTTGATAGAAGACCAATCTCTTGAGCCTTTTACTTATAAAGATAAAGGTTCTATGGCTACCATTGGGAGAAACAAAGCTGTAGTTGATTTAAAGAAATGGAAGTTTCAAGGTGTGTTTGCTTGGTACGTATGGATGTTTGTACACCTATTCTTTTTAATTGGTTTTAGAAACCGTATGGTTGTATTTGTAAATTGGGTGTATAACTACATACGTTTTGATAGAGAAGCACGCTTAATTATTAGACCTTTTAAAAATAAAAATGTTGAGTAGGCTATAGATCGTCTGTAAAATGTTTCCTTGTTTTCTCTTTACTGAATTTTTCTTTATTATATTTTGAAGAATCGCCTTTCGGTATGGAAAGAGATGTCCAATTTTTACCTTTAATAAGTTTCCCTAAAAATACAATTTGTCCAGTATGATAAGAATAATGAGCTAGTTGACGATTAATAGCTTCAGTAACAGTGTGACCTTGATTTCTAATATAAATGATACGTTCTAAATCGGTTTCTTTTAGAGGTTTTATAGCATTAAATAGACAATCCCATCCTTTATTCCAGTCGGCAATTAGTACTTCTTTTGAGATGTAGGTATCTAGAAATTCAGCATCGCGATGACGCCATTCTTTTTCACCATCTTCGGTTAAAAAGTTAGTCCACCTACTTAACATATTTCCAACCAAATGCTTCACTATAATAGTTATAGAATTAGAATCTTCAGCAAATTCCTTTTGCATTTCCTCAAAACTCAGTTGGTTAAAAGTTTTATCGCCTAAACTTTTATAATACTCAAATTGCTTGATAATACTAGATAGATAACTTTCCATCTAATAAAAGTAACTATTTCTTCGGAATAAATTTTAAAGAAACACCATTTATACAATGTCTTTTTCCTGTAGTTTCACTAGGTCCATCATTAAAAACATGGCCTAAATGTCCGCCACAAGTAGCACAGTGTTCTTCAGTTCTAGCATAACCAATGTTATAATCTGTAGAAAATGTAACATTACCAACTATTTCTTTGTCAAAACTTGGCCATCCAGTACCAGAGTCAAATTTGTGCTCGCTTTTAAATAATGGTGTTTCACATGCTTTACAAACATAAACACCCTCTTTATAGTTTTTATTTAATGGACTTGTAAAAGGTCTTTCTGTACCAGCTTTTCTCAGTACATTAAATTCTTGAGTAGTTAGTAGAGCTTTCCATTCCTCTTCAGTTTTAGTAATCTTAAAAGTTTCCTTTTTTTCTTCTTTTTTTTGAGCTGAAGAATTGCAACTAAATAGAGAAAAGCAGATAATTAAAGCAAATAAATTTTTCATTTTTCAGTATTTCTTAAATGAGTCGATGAATATGATATTTAATAACGTTTTTTACTATAAAAAGCTTAAAATTAAAGTGACGAATAAAAAAATACGGTGTCTAAAATATATCGAGATACAATTTTTGTATTTTTATGATGAAATAAACTTACTAAAATGAAACTAAAAAACGTATTTATATTATTAGGAATTGCAGCATTATGTATTGCATGTGCTACAAACCCTTTTACAGGAAAGAAAACTATGGCTTTAGTGCCAAATTCACAGTTGTTTCCTCAGGCTTTTGCGCAGTATGATCAGTTTTTAACTGAAAATAAAGTGGTTACAGGCACTAAGGATGCCGAAATGATTAAACGCGTTGGCCAAAAAATAGCTGTTGCTGCAGAACGTTGGTTGAATGCTAACGGACACGCAGGTTATTTAAAAGATTACAAATGGGAATACAAATTAGTAGATGATAAAACAGTAAATGCTTGGTGTATGCCTGGTGGTAAAATTGTTTTTTATACAGGCATCTTACCAATTGCAGAAAACGAAGCTGGAGTTGCTGCTATTATGGGACATGAGGTGGCACATGCTTTAGCTAATCATGGTCAGCAGCGTATGAGTGCAGGGTATTTACAAGCAGGACTAGCAATTGCTGGAAATGTAGCTATAAAAGATGAACAATCCAGAAATGCATTCAATCAATATTATGGTGTTGGTTCTCAAGTTTTAGGTATTTTGCCTTTTAGCAGAAGTCATGAAACAGAATCTGATAATATAGGAATCCATTTAATGGCAATAGCTGGTTATGAACCATCTGAAGCTGCAGAGTTATGGAAGCGTATGAAAGCTAGAAGTGGCGGACAAGCACCACCTGAATTTATGAGTACGCATCCATCTAATGATACTAGAATAAATCATTTAACAGCTTGGGCGCCAAAGGCTAGAGCAGAAGCTGCTAAATTTGGTGTGACATCATTTAGAAAATAGTATCAAAATTCATTATGTAAATTTGATAAAATATAGTTTACATGTAAATAAAAATATTTGTTTACTTTAGAAGCTGCTCATAAAAGGGCAGCTTTTTTATTATGGCACTATTAGAAAAAGGAAGTAAAAAGTTACTCAATGCTTGGGCATTTTATGACTGGGCAAATTCAGTGTATAGTTTAGTTATTACTTCGGCTGTATTTCCCATTTTTTATGGTGCTTTATTTAGAAAGGCTGGAATAGAAAAGATTTTAATTTTTGGAGGCGAAATTGAAAGAGCTCCACTTATTAGTTACACTACTTCATTAGCATTTGTTTTTATTGCTTTAGTGACACCTTTAATATCTGGAGTTGCTGATTATATAGGAAATAAGAAAGTCTTTATGAAATTCTTCTGTTATCTAGGAGGGCTGTCTTGCATTGGATTATATTGGTTTGCATTAGATAATATTTATTTCGGATTAACCTGTTATTTCTTCGGTTTAGTTGGATTTTGGGTAAGTTTTGCCATTAATAATTCCTACTTACCTGATGTTGCTTTTGAACATCAACAAGATAAAATTAGTGCTAAAGGTTTCTCTTTGGGGTATGCAGGAAGTGTTTTATTGTTACTAGTAAATCTAGCAATGGTTATGTTTCCTCAGTTTTTTGGTTTTGATATGAGTATACCAGAAGCAATTACACAAACAGGCAATGAAACTTTAATTAATCAAGCTATAGACAAAGCAAAAGGGGAGGCATCAATTGAAGCAATGAAAGTGTCTTTCATGACAGTAGGAATATGGTGGATGTTGTTTAGTCAGTACACATTTTTTCATTTACCAAAGGGAAACAAAAAAGAAAGTTCTGATAAAAAGAATATCATTTTTAATGGTTTTAAAGAATTAAAATTGGTTTGGAATCAATTATTAGATCAGCCCAAATTAAAAAGGTATTTAGTAGCCTTTTTTGTGTATAGTATGGCAGTACAAACCGTTATGCTTATAGCAACCTATTTTGGTGAAGAAGAAATTAATTGGGGAACGGATGATGAGCGTACCATGGGATTAATTATTAGTATTTTGTTGATTCAAGTTATTGCAATTGCTGGTGCTTTAATAACAGCAAGAGCCTCTAAAGTATATGGAAATATAAAAACACTAATTGTTATAAATATACTTTGGGTGTGTATTTGTGTTTATGCTTATTTTTTAATTACTCCTATGGATTTTTATATAGCTGCAGGTTTTGTTGGTATTGTTATGGGAGGTATACAAGCATTGTCTAGATCTACATATTCTAAATTTTTACCTGAAACTAAAGATACTACGTCTTTCTTTAGTTTTTATGATGTAGCTGAAAAAGTAGGTATTGTGATAGGGACTTTTTTATATGGTTTTATAGCTCAAGTTACAGGAAGTATGCGTAATGCCATTTTATTCTTAATCGTCTTCTTTTTATCTGGTGTGTTTTTATTGCTAAGAGTTCGTAAAACTGAAAAAAAGGCATAAAAAAGTCGCTCTTTGCAGAGCGACCTTAAACATATTTTATTTGTAAATACTTTTAGTAGGTTCTTATAGATCCAGACCCTGCTACTTTTGTGTCTTCTTTTCCAGGATTTCCTTTGTAAACTACATCCCCAGAACCCGCTACTTTTGCTGTGATACTCTCATTGCTTACAACTTCAGCACCACCAGATCCAGCAACGGAAACTTCAGTGTTATTTGAATTAAGATCGAAACCGTGGAAGTCTCCAGATCCAGCAACTTTTACAACTAAATTGTTAGTGCTTCCTTTTAATTTAAGATCCCCAGAACCAGCAACAGCACCTTTTGTATAAGACGTGTTAATATTTAAAACAATATCTCCAGAACCCGCTAATGACACATCTAAATTAGAACTATTAATAGGATCTTCATTCCATAAATCTCCAGAGCCAGCTAAAGATACTTTACTAATATCTTTAAATGGAATTGTTATTTTAATGCTATTACCTCTACTTGGCTTTAGGCTTTTACCATTTTTAACCTTAACAACTAAATTATTACCTTTTACCTCGGTAACTATATAGTCTAATAAATTCTCTTCACCTTCAATTGTAATGTTTCCTTCATTACCATTTACTAAAATAAAGTCCATATTTCCAGCACATTTAATGCCATCATAATTATTTGTTGTTCTAGTAATTGTTGTGATGTTACCATTTCCTTTTATACCTCCCCATTGTCCATAAGAAGTTATAACTGTAAATAAACATATTATAAATAATACTGTTTGTTTTTTGATTGATGATTTCATGTTGTTATGATTTTATAGATTGTTTGATAGAATTAATTTTTAGTTAAGGATACCCCTCCATAGTCTGATTTTATGCTTACAAAATTTTTAGATGTGGCATCTCCATGATACCCATGGTAGTGTTTAGAATAAGATTGTTTATTTGTTTTGGTGAATTCTAATCCGCTATTATCTCTTAAAGAAGAGTAGCTTAAATTGATATCAAAATTAAAATTATAGGTTGGAGCATATCCAATTTTAATACTTGAATAATCTCCATTAATAGTAACATTTTTAGTGTGTTCATTTAGTTGAGCAATTTTAATAGAACCATAGTCTGCACTAAGATCAGCACTTTTATAAACGTCACCCAAAACTGTGGTTAGGTAATCTCCATTACCGCTTATGTTGTTTACTTTTTCTACTTTCAAGCTTCCGTAATCACAATTGTAACTCAGGTTTTCAGCAAATTCAATTTTAGAACCTGTATAATCTGCATTGATGTTTAGATTTTTAGTTTTTGAAACTGTAAACCCACTATAATCTGCATTTATACTTCCACTTTTTATATATTCAAAATAACAGTTTTGAGAATAGTCGAAATACAAACTATTATCACTATTCATTAATTCTTTAGTGGTTATTTTTCCGTAGTCACATCTAATTTTAGCGGCGCCTTCTAATTTATCTAAGTTAATACTGCCATAGTCGTTTTTTAGATCTACATGATTGGTAATAGGAATCTTAATGATATAATGAATATTAATACTCACTTTTGAGCTTTTTCCCCAAGTCCAAAAAGAACTCGATTTTTTGCTAAACTTTGTTACTGCTGAAACTAGACTAGGAGACGCATCAAAGTTAACTGTGATATCTTTTAATCTATCTTCAACTTTTTCTTCGTCATTTCCAGATGCTGTTATGGTAATTTCAAAAGCGGTAGTGTTTTTATCCCAGGTAATAATATCTAAATTACCATAACTATTATTCACCTTTAAAGTAGCATTTTTATTAACGGTAAATTCTTTATTAATGGTTTTCTTTTTGGTATACTTACCTTCATGCTTTCCTGATGCCATTGCAAATATTGGCAGCATAAGTAGTATAAGGAAGTATCTATATAGTATTGTTTGTTTCATTTGACTGGCTTTTAAATTGTTTAATAAGGTTAATTTTTTCAATAGTACTTTTTAAAATATCTATTCTATTTTGAAAATTTGAAATCATAGCATAAATAACACGATTGTCGTCATCGCTTTCAGATAGGTCATTTTTTAGTACTTCATATTTATTTTCCAAAATTTTTAGTCTTTCCATAGCATCTTTAATAATTAATTTTGCTTCTGGACTTTTCTCTTCTTGAAGTTTAAATAATTCTTCATTAATAGAGGTTAAGAAAAAATCTTGTGTTTGCGCCATTTTAGGAGACACACTTGCTAAGTCTCTTCCTGTTTCATTTGCACTGTTAAAAATTACTGTGAAAATTAAGGTTACCGCAGCGGCAACACCAACTAAAGGTTTCCATAAACGACGCCATAGTTTATCCTCTTCTTTAATCAGTGCTAACTCGCTTTGGTTATTTAGTTTGTTTAAAAAGCGTTCTTCATGATTAAGAATTGGTTGTTCTATATCGAACTCATTTTCTAATCTGTTAAACAGATTTTCAATATTATCTTTACTCATAGGCTTTCATTTTAAACTTGTACCGTTGCCAGTAGCTTTTTTCGTAAACTTTCTTTGGCTCTAGATATAGTAGTTCTACAATTAGATTGTGAGATATTTAAAATGTCTCCAATCTCTTCATAATCATAACCTTCAATTAAGTTAAGTGTTAAAGCAATTCTATAATTATCTTTCAATGTTTTAAGTGTTTCTAAAACTTGTTTAGCTTTAAGGCTTGTAAACTCATAATCAGTTTCTAACCCGCTAGAATCTCCTTCAACTTTATATAACATATCATCTATAGGAACTTCATTTTGTTTTACTTGTTTTCTATATTGATATATGCTATTATTAACAACTATTCTTTTTAACCATGACCCAAAAATAGAGGTGTCTTTAAGTGTCTTTAACTTTGTAAATGCCATTAAAAACGAATCTTGCATAATATCTTCAGCTTCATAACTGTTTTTTACAATTCTAAAAGCTGTATTATACATAGCTTTATAATATCTATTGTAAACTTCCAATTGTGCAGATTGGTTGCCCGATATGCATAAAGCTATTAATTGATCAATATTAAAGTTGGTTGGCGTCAAAAAAACAAATGTTTACATTATAGATAAGTACATTTTAAGTTTGTTACAGTTTCAGCAAAAAAAAACTATATTCTTAATGAAATATAGTTTTTTAGGTGATTATAAATAAGGATTTTTTCCATTTTTGAGGAAAAACATCTTGTAAAAGCTAATTATTTATACATAAGAAGCTGTTTTTGTTTCAGCCAATCTTAACCTTTTTGCGGCTTTTACCATGCTTTTTAGGGCTAGTTTAGTTTCGGGCCAATTTCTAGTTTTTAAGCCACAATCTGGATTTACCCAAATATGTTCTTTGGGTAGTACATTTTTAGCTTTTGTTATTAGGTATTCTATTTCTTCAACATTTGGAACTCTAGGGGAGTGTATATCATATACTCCAGGGCCAATTTCATTGGGATATTTAAAATTAACAAATGCGTCCAGTAATTCCATTTCAGATCTTGAAGTTTCAATAGTTATAACATCTGCATCCATAGCGGCAATGTTTTCAATAATATCGTTAAATTCAGAATAACACATGTGTGTGTGAATTTGTGTTTCATCTTTTACGCCACTAGCTGAGATTCGAAATGCTTTTACAGCCCAATTAAGGTATTCATTCCATATTTCCTTTCTTAACGGCAAGCCTTCTCTAATAGCTGGTTCGTCTATTTGAATTATTTTTATGCCATTGTTTTCTAAATCTACAACTTCATCTCTTATGGCAAGGGCTATTTGATTACAGGTTATTTCTCTAGATTGATCATTTCTCACAAATGACCATTGAAGAATTGTAACAGGTCCTGTTAGCATTCCTTTTACGGGTAAATCTGTTAGTGATTGAGCGAATGATGACCATTTTACTGTCATAGGTTTTTCTCTTGAAACATCACCAAAAAGAATAGGAGGTTTTACACATCTGCTTCCGTAGCTTTGTACCCAACCATAGCTGCTAAAGGCAAAACCGTTTAATTTTTCTCCAAAATATTCTACCATGTCATTTCGTTCAAATTCTCCATGAACAAGTACATCAATACCTGTTTCTTCTTGAAATCTTATAGATTTTTCGGTTTCTAAAGAAATAAATGCATTATACTCAAATTCAGCAATGAGTCCCTTTTTTAATTTTGATCTCCAATTTCTTACTTCTTTAGTTTGAGGAAATGATCCAATGGTTGTAGTAGGGAATAAAGGGAGTTTTAGTGTTTGTTTTTGTTTAAGCTGTCTGTGTTTGAATTCACTTTTTCTTTCGCTATCGTTATCATTTAAATTTG
Organism: uncultured Flavobacteriaceae bacterium; assembly: GCA_947487895.1. Lineage (GTDB taxonomy): Bacteria > Bacteroidota > Bacteroidia > Flavobacteriales > Flavobacteriaceae > Seonamhaeicola. The sequence continues at coordinate 454,085 of CANKYF010000002.1, read as the reverse complement.
AAACTCTGCTTTTTACATTATTGTTATGAATGAGCTTAGATGTTTTTCTATTTTCATTAGCTTTTTTATTGTCCGCATATTCCTTTTCAAATTGCTTGTATTCTGATGAAGCTAATCCTTTTAAAGTTCTTATTTCATGTAGTTTTTGTTTAGCAAAAGCTAGCCATTGTTTTATTTCTTTGGATAAGTTGTTTTCATTCGTTTCTAAATCAAGATCATACGGTGTGTGAAGTAACGAGCAAGACGACGCTATCCATAATTGTTCTTCGCCTAGTTTAGAAATGGCAAATTCAATAGTTTCTAAAGAAGCTTTAAAATCATTTTTCCAAATATTTCTACCATCAACTAAGCCTAATGATAGTTTAAGATCTTTTCTAAAGTATTTAGAATTGAAAATGTCATTTAATTGTAATTGACATCTAACTAAATCTAAATGTAATGTATCTACAGGAAGTTGAAGAACAGTTTCTAAATTATCACCGTAGCAATCAAAATAGTTTGCTAAATAAATTTTAAGATTTGGAAACTTGGCATTAATCTTTTCATAAGTAAGTTTAATTGCTTCTCGTTCTTTGTTATTTAAGTTTAGTGCTAAACAGGGTTCATCAAACTGTATGTATTCTACACCTAATTGTGTAAGCTGAAAAATAATTTCAAAATATACAGGGAGTAGTTTTTCTAGTAAATCTAGCTTGTCAAAATTAGGGTCTTTTTCTTTTCCTAATAATAAAAATGTAACAGGAGCAATGAGTACAGGTTTGGTTTTAATTCCCAATTCTATAGCTTCTTTATACTCGTCAATAATCTTAGTTGAAAAAAGCTCGAAAGTTTGATCTTTTTCAAATTCTGGTACTATGTAATGGTAGTTAGTATCGAACCATTTTGTCATTTCCATAGCGGTACAATCAACGGTATTGTTTTGTATACCGCGTGCCATAGCAAAATATAAATCTAACGGGTTTTTACTTTTTAATGGTTCATATCGATTAGGAATACACCCAACTGTTAAACAGGTGTCTAAAACCTGATCGTAAAACGAAAAATCGTTAGAAGGAATACTATCTATTCCAAGCTTTTTTTGAAGCAACCAGTTTTCTTTTTTTATATCATTTCCTGTTTTTAGAAGTTGAGATTGATCTATTTTCCCAGACCAGTAAGCTTCACATGATCTTTTTAATTCTCGTTTTGCACCAATTCTTGGATATCCTAAGGTTGTAGTTTTCATATAATAGTGTTTTTGTCTTTACAAATTTAGTTTCAAAGAATTTTTACACCATAAAATGAATTTAAATTGGTTAATTATACTTTTTAATGTCATAAATGAAGAATTAAAAACTTAATTTTGTTTTAAAATGAAGTTCAACAGAAAAAAAATCTACAGTGGTTTTAGATAAAATTGATTTAAGCATTTTAAATATTCTTCAGAATAACTCAAATTTAACAACCAAAGAGTTGGCAGCTAAAGTTAATTTATCTGTAACTCCTGTTTTTGAAAGAGTAAAAAAACTTGAGAAAGAAGGTTATATTAAAAAATACAAAGCTATTCTTGATGCCGAAAAATTAGATAGAGGATTAATAGTTTTTTGTAATATTAAGTTAAAAGAGCATACACGAGTAATTGGCAATCAATTTGTGAATGATATTATGTCTTTTAAAGAAGTTGTAGAATGTTATAATATATCTGGTGACTATGATTTTCTGTTGAAAATTCTCGTAAAGGACATGAAATCTTATCAGAATTTTGTTTTAAATCATCTTGGAGATATAGACAACATTGGGAGCGCTAAGAGCACATTTGTAATGGGGGAAATAAAGAACTCACATATAGTTCCTTTATAAAGAAAAAAGCTCGAAAGATAACTTTCGAGCTTTTTTTTATTTAAGCAGATTTCTCTGTTTTTTCAATGGTAATTTGCAGTTCATTAGATGCTTTATCTAAATCTATTTTAATTTTATCGCCTTCTTGAATATTGGAAGCTACAATTTCTTCAGCTAGTGCATCTTCAATATATTTTTGAATAGCTCTTTTTAAAGGTCTTGCACCATATTGCTTATCAAACCCTTTATCGGCAATATAGTCTTTGGCTTTTTTTGTTAATTCTAAAATGTAACCAAGACCTTTTATACGTGTTAAAAGTTTTTCTAATTCAATATCAATAATTTTGTTGATGTCTTCTTTTTCAAGAGCGTTAAACACAATAACATCATCAATTCTATTTAAAAACTCAGGAGCAAAAGACTTCTTTAAAGCGTTTTCTATGACACTTCTCGCATTGGCATCTTCTTGAGCTTTTTGAGCAGCTGTACCAAAACCAACACCAGTACCAAAGTCTTTAAGTTTTCTGGCTCCAATATTAGATGTCATGATGATTATAGTATTTCTAAAATCTATCTTTCTACCTAAACTATCTGTTAAGTACCCATCATCAAGAACTTGTAATAACATGTTAAATACATCTGGATGTGCTTTTTCAATCTCATCTAAAAGAATAACAGCATAAGGTTTACGTCTTACTTTTTCGGTTAATTGTCCACCTTCTTCGTAACCAACGTATCCTGGAGGTGCTCCAATTAATCTAGAAATAGCAAATTTCTCCATGTATTCGCTCATATCTATTCTAACCAAAGAATCTTCACTATCAAATAATTCTCTAGATAAAATTTTAGCCAATTGGGTTTTACCAACACCAGTTTGACCTAAAAATATAAATGACCCAATTGGTTTATTAGGATCTTTTAATCCGGCACGGTTACGCTGAATGGCTTTTACTACTTTAGAAACGGCTTCGTCTTGACCAATTACTTTACCCTTAATAAGGTTAGGTAATTCAGCCAATTTGTTAATTTCTGTTTGAGCAATTCTGTTTACAGGAACACCCGTCATCATTGAAATAACATCGGCTACATTGTCTTCTGTTACTACTTCACGATGTTGTTTGGTATCTTCTTCCCATTTTTCTTGCGCTACAGATAATTCCTTTTCAATACGTTTTTCATCATCTCTAAGCTTAGCAGCTTCTTCATATTTCTGCTTTCTAACAACAGCATTCTTAGTTTCTTTTATCTCTTCAAGCTTCTTTTCAAGCTCAATGATTTGTTTAGGAACATCAATATTGGTAATATGAACACGAGACCCAGCTTCGTCTAAAGCATCTATAGCTTTGTCTGGAAGAAAACGTTCGGTCATATATCTATTAGTTAATTTAACACATGCTTCAATAGCCTCTTGTGTATAATCAACATTATGATGTTCTTCATATTTACCTTTAATATTGTTAAGAATTTCAATAGTTTCTTCAACACTAGTAGGCTCAACTATTACCTTCTGGAACCTACGTTCTAAAGCACCATCTTTCTCTATGTACTGCCTGTACTCATCAAGCGTAGTGGCACCTATACATTGAATTTCACCACGTGCTAGAGCAGGTTTAAACATATTAGAAGCATCTAAACTTCCTGTGGCTCCACCAGCACCAACAATGGTGTGAATTTCATCAATAAAAAGAATAACATCATCATTCTTTTCAAGTTCATTCATAACAGCTTTCATGCGCTCTTCAAACTGTCCTCTGTATTTTGTACCTGCAACCAAACTAGCTAAATCAAGAGTAACTACGCGTTTATTAAAAAGAATTCTAGAGACTTTTCGTTTTACTATTCTAAGTGCTAACCCTTCAGCTATAGCCGATTTACCAACACCAGGTTCTCCAATTAAAAGCGGATTGTTTTTCTTTCTCCTACTTAAAATTTGAGAAACGCGCTGTATTTCTTTTTCTCTCCCCACAACAGGGTCAAGTTTACCTTCTTCAGCTAAGGCCGTTAAATCACGCCCAAAATTATCTAAAACGGGTGTTTTAGACTTCTTGTTTGTTTTGCCTGAAGGCGAATTAAAAATGTCTTTTGATGATTCGTCCTCTGGATTTGGAGTGTCATCTTGAAAAGATTCTGCTTTTGGATCTATATAATCGTTATCGTTTGTAATCATAAGCTTAAATTGTTCTTTAACATTATCGTAGTCAACTTTTAATTTATTTAAAAGTTTAGTAGTTGGGTCGTTTTCGTTTCTAAGAATACATAACAACAGATGAGCAGTATTAATAGACGTACTTTGAAACAATTTGGCTTCTAAAAAGGTCGTCTTTAATGCGCGTTCTGCTTGTCTTGTAAGATGTAAGTTCTTTTTTTGATTTGTGGCAATGGCAATATTTGGATTAGCGGGACTTAAAATCTCAACTTTTCTTCTTAAATGGTTTAAATCTATATCTAAAGCATTCAATATATTTATTGCTTTTCCGTTTCCATCACGTAAGAGTCCTAGCATTAAATGTTCAGTTCCAATAAAATCATGACCTAAACGCAATGCTTCTTCTTTACTGTATGCAATTACATCTTTTACTCTTGGTGAAAAATTATCATCCATAATTAAGTTCCTTTCTGCATTAAAAATAGTAAAACATTTAACTAAAGGCAAAAACTATACCTCAAATTATGTGTCAGGTGCTAATTGACAAAAAAAACTTTAATAAATCAAAGTTTTCAATCTTATACTTATTAACGAAAATTAGGTGTAAAATTGTTAATAAATAGTCTTAAAAAACTAGCTAAAATCAGTTATTCACAATAATGAAATAATTATATTAGCATGTTTTGAAAAACTCTTAAAATACTAATTGAATATATATGGCAGAAGGAGAAAAATTGATTCCTATTAATATTGAAGATGAAATGAAATCGGCTTACATTGATTATTCAATGTCAGTCATTGTGTCACGTGCTTTACCAGACGTTAGAGATGGTTTAAAACCTGTTCATAGACGTGTGTTATATGGTATGCATGAACTAGGTGTTAGAGCAAGTTCGGCACATAAAAAATCTGCAAGAATAGTTGGTGAGGTTTTAGGTAAATATCACCCTCATGGTGATACATCAGTTTATGATGCGATGGTTCGTATGGCTCAAGAATGGAGTTTACGATATATGCTAGTAGATGGTCAAGGAAACTTTGGTTCAATTGATGGTGATAGTCCGGCCGCAATGCGTTATACGGAAGCTCGTATGCGTAAGATTTCGGAAGACATGTTGGCAGATATTGATAAAGAGACTGTAGACCATAAGCTAAACTTTGATGATACTTTACAGGAACCAACAGTTTTGCCAACTCGTATCCCTGGGCTTTTAGTTAATGGAGCATCTGGTATTGCTGTGGGAATGGCAACTAATATGCCTCCTCATAATTTAACAGAAGTTGTAAATGGAACGGTAGCTTATATTGATAATAATGAGATAGAAATAGATGAGCTTATACAGCACATTAAGGCTCCAGATTTTCCAACTGGCGGAACTATTTACGGGTATGATGGTGTAAAAGAAGCTTTTCATACTGGAAGAGGTCGTATTGTAATGCGTGGTAAAGCCAATATTGAAGAGGTTAACGGTAGAGAATGTATTATTGTTGATGAAATTCCATACCAAGTTAATAAGGCAGATATGATTAAGAAAACTGCTGACTTGGTAAACGATAAAAAACTGGAAGGTATTTCTCTTATTCGTGATGAGTCTGATAGAAATGGTATGCGAATTGTTTACGTATTAAAACGTGACGCTATACCAAATATTGTTTTAAACAAATTATTTAAGTATACTGCTCTACAATCCTCATTTAGTGTCAATAACATTGCTTTAGTTAATGGAAGACCACAGTTATTAAACTTAAAGGAATTGATTCATTATTTCGTAGAACATAGACATGAAGTCGTTGTTCGTCGTACTACATATGAATTACGTAAAGCTGAAGAAAGAGCTCATATTTTAGAAGGATTAATTATAGCTTCAGATAATATTGATGAAGTTATTTCAATCATAAGAGGATCTTCTAATGCTGATGAAGCGCGAGCAAATTTAATTAAACGTTTTGAGCTTTCTGAAATTCAAGCGAAAGCTATTGTAGAGATGCGTTTGCGTCAGTTAACAGGCTTAGAACAAGATAAATTACGTTCAGAGTATGATGAAATCATGAAAACAATTGAGGATCTTAAGGATATCTTGGATAGAAAAGATCGTCGAATGGATATCATTAAAGAAGAACTCATCGTTGTTAGAGATAAATATGGAGATGAACGTCGTTCTCAAATAGAATACGCAGGTGGAGATTTGAGTATTGAAGATATGATTCCAAATGAAAAAGTAGTGATTACTATTTCTCATGCAGGTTATATTAAAAGAACATCTTTAACAGAATATAAAACACAAAATAGAGGAGGCGTTGGTCAAAAAGCATCAACAACTAGAAATGAAGATTTCTTAGAACATTTATTTGTAGGTACTAATCACCAATATATGTTGTTCTTCACTCAAAAAGGAAAATGTTTCTGGATGCGTGTTTATGAAATTCCTGAAGGAAGCAAAACATCTAAAGGAAGAGCTATTCAAAACCTTATAAATATTGAACAAGATGATAAAGTAAAAGCTTTTATCTGTACTCAAGATTTAAAAGACGAAGAATACATAAATAATCATTATGTAATAATGGCTACCAAAAATGGTCAGGTTAAGAAAACATCTTTAGAGCAATATTCTAGACCTAGAACTAATGGTATTAATGCCATCACCATTAAAGAAGGTGATGAACTTTTAGAAGCCAAATTAACAACAGGAGATAGTCAAGTTATGTTGGCACTTAAATCTGGTAAGGCTATCAGATTTGAAGAAGCTAAAACAAGACCTATGGGTCGTGGAGCTTCTGGTGTAAGAGGTATAACCTTAGCAGGCCCAGGAGATGAAGTGATTGGTATGATTACAGTTAATAATCCGCAAGAAGAAACTGTATTAGTTGTTTCTGAAAATGGATATGGTAAACGTACATATATTGATGATCCAGAAGATGGAGAACCTGTATATAGAATTACTAACAGAGGAGGAAAAGGGGTTAAGACCATATCTGTAACGGAAAAAACAGGAAAACTTGTTGCAATTAAAACAGTAACAGATAATGATGATTTAATGATCATTAACAAATCAGGTATTGCTATTAGGTTAGAGATTGAAAACTTAAGAACTATGGGGAGAGCTACTCAAGGAGTTAAATTAATCAATTTAAAAGGCAATGATTCTATTGCTGCGGTAGCTAAAGTAATGCATGATGAAGATGATGTAGAAGAAACTGAAGGAGAGGAAACCATTGAAAATAAAGGTGTTGGGGAAGATGGCACAACTCTTGATACAAATGTGAATAATGACAACACCGATAATTAATAATTTAATAGTATTTAAAAAATGAAAAAACAATTTATTATAGCTTTATCATTAGCATGTAGCTTTTCATTCGCTCAGAAAAAAGAGTTAAAAGAAGCAGAAAAAGCTATTAAAGGTAGTAAATTTGCAGAAGCTAAAGCAGCTATAAATCAAGCAAAATCTTTGATGTCTGCAATGGATGATAAGACTAAAGACAAGTTTTACTTTTTAGAAGGAAAAGCTTTCTATGCTGGTGGTGCAGGAAATTTAAATGATTTAGACCAAGCATTAGAAAGTTTTGGAAATGTTAAATCTGCTTATTCAACGGAGATTACTCAACTAAAGCAAGATATAGCGAACTCTTTACTACAAAAAGGGAATGGTTTTTATGAAAAAAACGATTATTCTTCAGCATCAAAATATTTTGAAAAAGCTTATAACGTAACTGAAAAAGATACCACTTTACTCTATTACGCTGCTGCAACATCTGTAAATGTTAAGGAGTACGATAGAGCTTTAGTATTGTATGAAAAATTAAAGCAATTAGGTTATACAGGTATTACTACTCAGTATTTTGCAATTAACAAAGAAACAGGAGAGAAAGAACCTTTTCCTAATAAAGAGTTAAGGGATGTTTCTGTTAAAGCCAAAACACATACAACTGCAACAGAGGAAGTAACTAAGTCAAAGAAGCCAGAGATTGTTAAGAATGTTGCTCTTATATATATAAGTCAAGGTGATAATGAAAAAGCGCTTGAAGCAATGAAAGATGCTAGAGCAGAGTCTCCAGATGATATTGATTTAATGCTTTCTGAAGCCAATGTTCATTTTAAAATGGGTAATAAGGAAGAGTTTAAAAATATATTAGAGAAGGCTACTAAAATGGATCCTGACAATGCAGAGTTGCAATATAACTTAGGAGTGGTTTCTGCTGAATCAGGTGAAAAAGAGCAAGCCAAGGCTTACTATGAGAAAGCAGTTGACTTAGATCCTAATTACGTGAACGCCTATATTAATTTATCTTCGTTAATTTTAGAAAGAGATGCTATAATTACTGAAGAAATGGGTAATTTAGGTTTATCTGCTGCCGATGAAAGACGTTATGAGGTATTAAAAAAGGAAAAAAGAGATGTATATGCTGCAGCTCAACCTTATTTATTAAAAGTTTTAGAAATTGATTCTAAAAATATAGATGCGGCAAGGACTTTAATGAGTATTTACAGTATTCTAGAAGAAAACGATAAGTATAAAGAATTAAAGGCAAAAGTTGATGCTCTTGAAGCAGGAAACTAATTGTATATAGATATCATAAAAAAGCCGCTTTAAAGTGGCTTTTTTATTTTAAATAATCTTTTTTATAACTCTTAGTTTATGTGTATGAGTTCTTTTGTCGGCATTGTAAATCCCTGAATGATCTAGCCTATCTATCCTTACTTGTCCATGGGCGTGGATAATATAGTTATCTTTCATGATGATTCCTACATGTGTAATTACACCTTCATTGTTGTCAAAAAAAGCTAAATCGCCAGGTTCACTTTCTTCAATAAAACTTAAAGCCTCTCCTTGCGTTGCCTGTTGAGAAGCATCTCTAAGTAATTTATAGCCGTTTAATTTATAGACCATTTGAGTAAATCCAGAGCAGTCAATTCCAAAAGGAGTTTTTCCTCCCCATAGGTAAGGCGTATTTAGGTATAAAAAAGCAGTTTTAACAATATTGGTTTTTGCACTCTTTCCTTCAACTAAGTTACCGTCAAAAGAATGATTTAATAGAGAAAGACCATTTAAGCTCCCTCCTAATAAAATAGGATGTAATTGGTTGTTAGAATCCTGTATAAATTCTACCAAATCTAAAGATAACTTTGGAGTTTCTTTGTTTAATACTTTGTAGTTGTCTTCAGAAATTTCAAGATATTGTTTATTGTCAATCCATCCTTCATAAGCATCAAAGGCTAGCCTTATCTTACTCCATTTTTTACGTTGTTCAATAACCTTAAAAAAATCGCCATATAAAACTTGTGTTACAAGTTCACTGGTATCAGCAGGTTCATTTCTTAAAGGAACAACACTTAAACTACAAATTCCGTACTGCATTAAATCAATTTAGTTACGTTCTAAAACAATTGCAGAAGCACCACCACCACCATTACAAATAGCAGCTGCACCAATTTTAGCATTGTTTTGTTCTAAAACATTTAAAAGTGTAACAATAATTCTAGCACCAGAACAGCCTAGAGGATGCCCTAAAGAAACGGCCCCACCATTTACATTTACGTTAGAATCATTTAGATTTAGAATTTTCATGTTAGCCAAACCAACAACAGAAAATGCTTCATTAAATTCAAAATAATCAACATCTTCTATAGAAATATTAGCTTTAACTAATGCTTTAGGTAAAGCTTTTGCCGGAGCAGTAGTAAACCATTCTGGCTCATGAGCAGCATCTGCATAACTTTTTATAGTTGCAAGGGGGTTTAATCCCAATTCTTTTGCTTTTTCCTTACTCATTAAAACCAAGGCAGCTGCACCATCATTTATAGTTGAAGCGTTTGCAGCTGTAACAGTCCCTTCTTTTGTAAATGCTGGTCGTAAAGCTGGAATTTTTTCAATTTTTACATTTGTATATTCTTGATCTGTATCAACTAATAAAGGTTCACCTCGTCTTTGCGCAACTTCTACAGGTACAACTTCATTTTTAAATTTCCCGTTGTCCCATGCTGCTTTAGATCTATTATAAGATTGAATTGCAAAGGCATCTTGGTCTTCTCTAGAAAATTCATATTCTAAAGCACAAGCATCTGCACAAACACCCATAGCGTTTTCATCATAAGCATCAACCAAACCGTCTTTTTGCATACCATCAACCATAGTTGTTGGACCAAATTTAGTGCCTGTTCTAGTATAGAGATAATGTGGAATTAAACTCATGTTTTCCATGCCTCCAGCGACTATAATGTCTGCATCTCCTAATGCTATAGACTGTGCAGCTTGCATAACCGTTTTCATACCAGAAGCACATACTTTATTAACCGTTGTACAAGGAACTGTATTAGGAATACCTGCATAAATTGCAGCTTGTCGAGCAGGTGCTTGACCTGTGCCTGCCTGAACAACATTTCCCATTATGACCTCTTGGACCATTTCAGGTTTTAAGTCTATTTTTTTCAAAGCTCCCTCAATCGCCACAGCCCCCAATTTTGGAGCTGGAATAGTTGATAAGGCACCTAAAAAACTACCAATAGGCGTTCTAGCTGCCGAAACAATTACTACATCTTTACTCATTTTTTAAACTTTTGAAATAATTGCAACGAAAATAATCAATTTTTAGTAGTTTTTATAAGGATTCCCTAATTATAAAAATCTAGAAACCATAGAATTTATTACATTTGAAATGAGCCAGAATGAATAAATATTCTTTTAATACTACTGATTAATATTGAATTATATTTGACTCATTAAAGATTTATGATTTAAATCACTGAAAACACCATTTTTTAAATGAAAGACTTTATAAACAAACTATACCGTAATCATTCCTTGATTTATAAATGTCTTTTATTTATAATAACCACCTTTTTGATAGTTTATTTGTTTCCAAAGAGCGGAAAATTTAAGTATGATTTTGAAAAAGGAAAACCTTGGCAGTCTGAAGATTTACAAGCACCATTTGATTTTGCAATAAGAAAGACAGATAAAGAAATTAGTTCAGAAAAGCAAAAGGTTGTAGATAATGGCGTGTTGTATTTTGATAAAGACAATAGTATAGAAGCTAAGGTAAAAGCAAAATATAAAACACAATTTTCTAGAGTTTTTTCAGATACTATTACTCGGAGAACCACACGAAATTTAAAGAATGTTGGAGAAATTGTGTTGAATGATTTGTACACCTTTGGAGTACTTCATGAAAACTATGGTTTTTCAGATAAAAAAGTAGTTGCAATATTAGAAGATAGAACGAAAAAACAAGATGCCTTTTATTCTAATTTAATTAAGCAAAATGGAGTTTCTGCAATAATAGATGGCGTTTTAAGAAAGAATGATTTAATAAACTACAAAACTGAATTCACATCGTTATTTTTTGATTTAATTGAGCCTAATTTAACGTATAATAAATCTTTTACAGAAAGGGCTATAAAAGAAGAATTAGAAACTATTTCATTAACAAGGGGAAGTGTTGCAAAAGGCACTTTAATTATTTCTAAAGGTGAAGTTGTAGAAGGAGATAAATATCAAAAACTAAAATCTTTACAATCTGAATATGAATCTCAAGTTTGGAATGAGGCCAATTATAACTGGGTGCTTTTTGCATATGCACTGTTAGTAGCACTGGTTTTATTGATGCTTCTATTGTTTTTAAGAAAGTATAGAACCGAAGTTTATGAAAATAACACAAAGGTTACTTTTATCTTTTTCAATGTCCTGTTACTAATTTTTATAACCACTTTGGCAGTAAATTATAATTCAAAGTATATATATGTAGTTCCAATTTGTATACTTCCATTGGTTTTAAAAGCTTTTTTTGATGCTAGATTAGGACTTTTTACACATGTGTTAACAGTACTTCTTTTGGGGTTTATAGTCCCTAATAGTTATGAGTATATGTTTTTACAAATTATTACAGGTATTGTCACCATACTAACAGTTTCTGAGCTTTATAAACGTGCTAATTTGTTTATTTCGGTTGGGCAAATTACTTTAATATACATCATTGCTTACTTTGCATTTTTTGTAATACATGAAGGGAATGTAACAACTATAAAATGGGAAAATTTTATATGGTTCATTTTATGTGGATTAGCAACTCTATTTGTGCAACCTTTAATTTATGCTTATGAGAAATTATTTGGATTAGTTTCAGATGTGTCATTGTTGGAGTTGTCAGATACCAATTCAAAATTATTGAAAGAACTATCTAATAAAGCTCCAGGTACTTTTCATCATTCGTTAAATGTTGCAAATTTGGCAGAAGCTTCGGCTAACGAAATTGGAGCCAATGCTATGTTAGTTAGAGTAGGCGCATTGTATCACGATATTGGTAAAATGAAAAACCCAACGTTTTTTACCGAGAACCAATCAACAGGTATTAACCCTCATAATGAGTTGTCATCTAAGGAAAGTGCTCAAATAATTGTAAATCATGTTATTGATGGAATAGAAATAGCCAGAAAAAACAAATTACCAGATAGAGTTATAGACTTTATAAGAACACATCACGGTACAAGTGTAGTGTATTATTTCTATATGAAGGAAAAAGAGGAGTTTGAAGAAGTGGACAGGAATGATTTTAGTTATCAAGGCCCAAAACCATTTAGTAAGGAAACGGCTATTTTAATGATGTGCGATAGTGTAGAAGCTGCATCAAAAAGTCTAAAAGAGCCCACATCAACTAAAATAGATGCTTTTGTTGAAAATATAATTTCTAAGCAAGTTGAAGAAGGTCAATTCTTAAATGCAAATATTACTTTTAAAGAAATTCAATCTATAAAAAAAGTGCTAAAACAAAAGCTAGCAAACATTTACCATTTAAGAATTGAATATCCAGAATAATTTTTATAAAAAATTAAAGAAAATAGTTGCGTTCTTCTATTGTTTAATTTACATTTGCAACCGCAATTTTTAGTTGCGAAAGTTCTTAAAAAGAAAATTAGGAGAGGTGCCAGAGTGGTAATGGAGCAGATTGCTAATCTGTCAACGCGCAAGTGTTGCCCGGGTTCGAATCCCGGTCTCTCCGCATTATTATTTTCGGGGTGTAGCGTAGCCCGGTTATCGCGCCGCGTTTGGGACGCGGAGGTCGCAGGTTCGAATCCTGCCACCCCGACTTTTTTAAAGAATACTATGATCAAAAGTTTAATAATTAATACAATTATTAAACTTTTTTTGTTTCTAGACTATTGAACTGTATTTGTTAATCTCTAAAATGAATTTAGATGTTAAAATACTGGTCAAATATCAGTCATTACTGTTATAATATTTGTTTAATAGAATTGCTGTAATAAATTTGTGAAATCTTGGTTGCGAAACTTTCAAAAGTAACTTCAGACAAAAATTAAGAGGATAATTAATCCAAAGCACAACAATTTAAAAAAATGATAAAAAATATATTACAAAACAGTCTTAAAGAGGGAAAAACTGTTGTTGGTCCATTTTGTAAACTACAAGACCCTGCTATTGCAGAAATAGCTGCTTTAAGTGGTTTTGATTTTATAATCATAGATATGGAACATGGTCCTTATAGTGTGGAATCTGTTCAAAATATGGTTAGAGCTGCAGAGGCTAGAGGAATTACTCCAGTGGTAAGAGTTACAGAAAACTCAGAAACTTTAATTCTTAGAATACTAGATATTGGTGTGAGATGTATACAAGTACCACAAATATGCTCTAAACAAGATGCCGATAAATTGGTGAAAGCCATTAAGTTTTACCCTAAGGGCGAACGTGGTATGTGCAGATATGTAAGAGCTGCAGAATATACAAATATAGGGCCTACAGATCATTTTGGTAAGGCTAATGATTCGGTTATATCAATCATTCATATTGAAGGTATGGAAGGTATTAATAATCTTTCTGAAATTGTAAAGGTAGATGGAATTGATGTTATTTTCTTAGGGCCTTATGATTTGTCGCAATCATGTGGTGTGCCAGGAGAAGTAGATCATCCTAAGGTTGTTAATGCCATGAAAGAAGCAGTTGAAGTGGCTAAAAAACATGGGAAAGCGGTAGGTACATTTACTGAATCTCCTGAAAAAGCTAAAATGTGGAAAGATATTGGTGTTCAATACATCTCTTATGCTGTTGATGTTGGGTTAATTATGAATGCTTTTAAATATATTACTTCAAAATTAAAAGTATAATACAAACTGAAACACCTAAATTAGTTTTATACTAATTTATAATGAACTTGTACAAAAACAAAGCTTATCTATATTCTGCCATTGTAGCTATGGGAAGCTTTGTTTTTGGATTAGATGCCGCACTAATTTCTGGAACAATAGATTTTATTTCTAGAGATTTTGCTTTAAGCACTTTTGAACTGGGCGTGATTGTAGGAGCACCCGCTTTAGGAGTTATTTTAGCATTACTTTTTGTTGGTTTTTCATGTAATATGTTTGGCAGAAAACGAACATTACAAATTGTAGCATCACTTTATATTATTTCTGCCTTAGGATCTTCGTTTGCTATAGACTATTGGTCTTTATTGGTATTTAGATTTATTGGAGGTTGGGCATTTACTTCAATTTCACTAGCTTCTATGTACATAGGTGAAATTGCGCCGCCAAACTACAGGGGGAAACTTGTAACTATTATACAAATTAATATAGTTATAGGATTATTTGGAGCCTATTTTATTAATTATTTAATATTGAAATGGGGTGCATCTGGAACTCAATTAGCATCCGTTTTAGGAGTTGATACTTATCCTTGGAGGTGGATGTTAGGAGCAGAAGTTATACCAGCAGTTCTTTGGATGGTCTTACTTACTATAGTACCTCGTAGTCCTACTTGGCTAGTTTCAAAAGGAAAAAATAAAGAGGCTACGAAAACGCTATTAAAACTTATGCCTATTAAAGAAGCTGAAATGAGTTTTGAGGGGTTAAAAAAAAGTGTATTAAATTCTAAAAGAGAATCTTTTATATTACAATTCAAAAATATTTTTAGTAAAAAGTACAAGGTGATTTTTATTATTGCTATAACACTTGCAATAGCACAGCAAACATCGGGTATCAACGCTATTTTATTTTATGCGCCTTCTATTTTTGAACAAATAGGAGTAAGGAAGGATACAGCATTTATTCAAGCTATTTGGACTGGTTTAACCGCTTTAATTTTTACTGTTTTAGGATTAATATGCATAGATAGATTAGGTAGGAAACCAATGATTATTGGTGGTATGTTATGGGTGGTTTTAAGTTTAGGTATTACTTACTACGGTTTTAAAACAGCAACATATACTGTTACAAAAAAAGCTGTTAGTGAAGTAACTCAAATCACTAATACTGAAACTTTAAATGATATTATTGGTGTTGAATTTTCAAATGACATTGAACTTAAAAGTAGTCTTATAAAATTGTTAGGAGAGCATGAAGCAAGTAAAGCTTCTAATCAACTAGTTAAAAAATCAGTAAAAATTAATTCATTCCTCATTTTAATAGGAATACTAAGTTTTATAGCTGCTTTTCATTTTTCGTTAGGACCTATTATGTGGGTGTTATTTTCAGAAATATTTCCTAATTCTATAAGAACAATAGCAATTCCCTTTTTTACGTTTGTTTCCAGTGTAATAAGCTGGTTAGTACAAACATTTTTTCCAGTTCAACTAGATAATTTTGGCATTAGTAATACTATTCTTTTTTATGCCATAGCTGTATTTATAGGGATGCTAATACTTTCAAGATATCTTATTGAAACCAAAGGTTTGAGTATTGAAGATATACAGTTAAAGCTTCAAAAGAAATAAATACTTCATTTATATTACTAGATCAAGTTATTGGCTTTGTTTAATGTAAAGTATAGTAGATTTAGCATTATTTGTCCTCTATAAATAAACCATTTGTGGTACTCTAAATGTAACACAAACTGTATATTTAAGAATTAAATATTAATATTTGTTAATCAAGTCAAAATAATCTAACTAATTAAACTAAAATGAAGAAATCTATATTAATACTTTTTGGGGTATTATTTGTTTTAAGTTGTGTTGAAACTAAAAAAGAAGAAAAAGAAGTTAATGAAGTATCTAAAAAACCGAACATAGTAGTTATTTACTTAGATGATTTAGGTTATGGGGATTTAAGTGCATATGGAGCCACAGAAATAAGTACACCAAATATTGATGCATTAGCAAGTGGTGGTCTTAAATTTACTAATGGTTACGCCTCTTCTGCAACTTGCACGCCTAGTAGATATGCTTTATTGACAGGAATGTACCCATGGAAAAATAAAAGTGCTAAAATATTACCAGGAACAGCTCCATTAATAATAAGTACAGAACAACAAACATTACCTAAAATGCTTAAGAAAGAAGGCTATGATACAGCTATAATAGGTAAGTGGCATTTAGGACTAGGAACAGGTTTTGTTAATTGGAATGAAAGAGTATCTCCTGGACCTAATGAAGTTGGTTTTGATGAATCTTATATTTTAGCAGCTACACAAGATAGAGTACCTACTGTGTATATAAAAGACGGTTATGTGGTTAATTTAGATCCTAATGATCCTATTGAAATTAATTACGAAACTAATTTTGAAGGTCAACCAACAGGAAAAGACAATCCTGAATTATTAACTATGAAATGGCATCATGGTCATAATAGTAGTATTGTTAATGGCATTCCAAGAATAGGATACATGAAAGGTGGAGATGCTGCGAAATGGAGTGATATTGATATGGCAGATCATTTTTTAGAAAAGACCAAGACTTACATAAAAAGTCATAAAGACAAACCATTTTTCTTATACTATGCTATGCAACAACCTCATGTACCACGTACACCACATCCAAGATTTGTTGGTAAATCTGGAATGGGACCAAGAGGAGATGTAATTCTAGAAGCAGATTGGTGTATTGGCGAATTTATTAAAACTTTAGAGGTAGAGGGTGTTTTGGATAATACACTAATTATTTTTTCTAGTGATAACGGCCCTGTTTTAAATGATGGGTATTTTGATGATTCTGATACTAAAATAGGAAAGCATACACCTGCAGGAGTTTTAAGAGGTGGGAAATATAGTTTATTTGAAGCAGGCATAAGAATGCCATTTATTACTTATTGGAAAGGGCAAATACAACCAGGAGTTTCAGATGCTTTGGTTTGCCAAATGGATTTATTAGCATCTATAGCTAAATTAGTGGGCGTTGAAGAAAATTCTACTGATAGCAAAGAGTTGTTAGAAGCCTTTTTAGGAAAAAGCGATGAAGGACGAGAAGATTTAATAATTGAAGCAACATCAAGAACAGCTTTACGTAGTGGAGATTGGTTATATATTCCGTCTTATAAAGGTCCAGAAGTAAATACTCAAGTGAATATTGAGTTAGGTAATAGTGATGTGCCATTGCTTTATAATTTAAAGCAAGATTTGAGTCAAACAACAAATTTATACGAATCTAACCCTGAAAAAGCGAAAGAAATGCACGCTAAGTTTATTAAACTTAGAGGTGAGGATTATAATGTAACGCAGAAGTTAGAGTTGAAATAATTCTACAAGTTTTTATTAAAAAATAAAACCCATAACTTTTGTTATGGGTTTCTTTTTGCGGAGAAAGAGGAACTATCCAAATTTTAATTTTTATAACGCCAATAGGAGGTAATTATCGCATCAGTTTTTTTACGCACCTCTTTATAAAATTTTATATTTAATTTGGTGAAATTTGAGGTATTTGACTATTGTGAATAGTCGAAGTCATAATCCGAAAACATTGGTTTGAGTCCAATAATATCTACAAACAAAGAAAAGGTTTCAATAAATTGAAACCTTTTTTATATCTCATTAAAATCATGTGAATTTCTGGTATGCAAATGCTTTACTTTAAAAATAGGGTTTCTAAATGATTCGAAACAAGTAAATAAAACTAATAGAGGGCTATAGTATTAAGTATGAAATTCTTATTTTTATGGAAAACTAACCCGCCAAAATGAAAAAATCCCTCATATTTTTCGTTGCATTGTTTTTGCAATTAAGTTATTCTCAAAATATAAATATTGGTCTTTTAACAGACAGTGACACGCCAGAAGTTCAACCTTTGTTAGAACAGTTAAAAACTGAAATTAGAGCCGTTTTAGGACAAGATAAAACAGTGGATTTTCAAAAGGTACTTTCTAATAATTTTAGTCTGAAGAAAGCCAAAGAGAACTATCAATCGTTAGTTAATGGTGATGCAGATATTATTTTGGCTTTTGGGGTTATGGATAATATTGTTTTAAGCCAACAAGAAAGTTATACTAAACCAGTTATTGTTTTTGGTTCGATTAATTCAGACTTTATAAATCTACCCCCAGAACGCAAAACATCAGAAATAAATAATATCACATACATCATAGCGCCTTTGTCTTATAAAAAGGACTTGGATGCTTTTAAAACAATTTATGATTATAAGAATATCGGGGTTTTAATTGAGCAGTACATTATTGATGCATTGCCTCTAGAAACGATATTTGACCCATATTTTCAGAAGGAAGGAAAAAAGTACCGTTTAATACCTTTATCTGAAAATGGTATTAGTGCATCTGATTTGGAAGGTCTTGATGCAGTTTACTTAGCAGGTGGTTTTGAATTTACCGATACTCAATTTGACAAATTAACATCAGCTATTAATTCTAAAAAATTACCGTCTTTTTCAGCGAACAGAGTTAAGGATGTTGAACGTGGTATATTGGCTACTAACCAGCCCCAAACAAATTTAAATCAGTTTTTCAGGCGTATTGCATTAAATATTGAAGCTATTACAAATGGGGCTAACGCCTCAGAACTACCCTTGTTGTTAGAGTATAAAAACAAGCTAACCATTAATTACAACACTGCTAAAAAAATTGATTTTCCATTGCGTTATGCCATGTTGGGGACTGCCGACTTTATAGGTGGTAAATCAGAACCCAATTCAGAAGACATGATGTCTATATTGGATATTATGAATGGTGTTCTCGATAAGAATTTAAGTCTATCTTCTAGTGAAAAGAGTGTAGAGCTAAGTGGGCAGGATGTTAAAACAGCTAAAAGTGGTTATTTGCCAAATGTGTCTGCTGGGGTAAGTGGGGTTTATCTTGACCCTAGAGTGGCGGAAATTTCAAATGGCGCAAATCCAGAGTTCTCAACATCGGGAAATGTGGTTTTAGAGCAACTCATCTATTCAGAAAGTGCTTCTGCCAATATCGATATTAGGAAAGAATTACAAAAAGCAGAACAAGCTATTTATGATACAAACGAACTCGATGCTTTATTGAATGCTACTGTAGCTTATTTTAATGCCTTGATTTTAAAGACTAATACGAGTATTCAGAATCAAAATTTACAAGTTACTAAGCGTAATTTAGAAATAGCAGAACAAAACTTTGAAGCAGGTGAATCTGGAAAATCAGATGTGTTGCGTTTCAGAAGTCAATTAGCTCAAAACATGCAAAGTCTTATAGAGGCTAGAAATCAATTGCAACAAGCATTTTTCACTATTAATCAATTGATGAATGTATCAATTAATAAAGACATAGATATTCTGGATGCTGAACTTTCCGAAGGTGTTTTTAAGAATTATAAATATGATGACTTTTACAAGATTCTAGACGACCCGAAATTACAACCCACTTTAATTGAATTTTTGGTACAAGAAGCAAAAACCAACTCACCTGAGTTAAAGAATATAGATTATAATTTAAATGTTACAAAACGAACCTATGACTTAAACGATTATGGTCGTTTTATACCAACAGTTGCTTTACAGGGGCAATACAATCTGGCAATTTCTCAGTCTGGAAAAGGTTCTACCATACCGTCTGGAATTCCAACAGCACCAGACGGCACTTATAATGTTGGATTAAATGTTTCGTTACCAATATTCAACCAGAACCAAAGAAATATTAATAGACAATCAGCTTTAATTCAAGAGGAACAATTGGGTTATGAAAGACAAAATATTGAATTAAACATTGAGAAAAATGTGAATGATGTGGTGCTAGATTTGATTAATCAAATAGCAAACATCGAAATTTCTAAAGTGTCAGAAGAAACAGCAAAAGAAAGTTTAGACCTCACACAAAATGCTTATCAAGAAGGAGCAGTTCCCATTATTCAGTTAATTGATGCACAGACTAATTATTTGCAAGCGCAGTTAGCAAGATCCACTGCTAACTATAACTATTTAATCACGTCTATGCAATTAGAACGCGCTATAGGGTACTTCTTTTTAACCCATTCTGAAGATAACAATCAAGCATTTATTCAAAGAGCCAACCAATATATTTTAAATAAAAACTAACCCATTATGAAATTACACATATATAAATTGTCAATTTTAGCTTTAGTTATAAACCTTTCTTCCTGCAAGGATAAAGTAGAGGTTAAAGAAGAAGTATTGAGACCTGTTAAATATGAAGTTGTTGGAACTCCAAATATTCAAGGCACAAGAACATATAGCGGAACAGCAAAATCTAGTAACGCCATTGGATTAAGTTTTAGAAGTGGTGGAATCATTACTAAAGTAAACCATTGGAAAGGTGCACAGGTTAAAAAAGGAGCTATTATTGCAAGGTTGGATAATGTTGAGGCAAACTTAGCTTATGAGCAATCTGTTTCATCCTTAAATGCCGCTAAATCTGCCATGAATACTGCTAAGTCGAGTTTAGATAGGATTAAATCACTATATGAAAAAGGAAGTAATTCATTGAGTGACTATGAACAAGCAAAAAACTCCTATCAATCTGCTTTAGACCAATTTGAATCTGCAAAGCGAAATAAAAGTATACAAGCTACGCAATTAAGTTATGGTATCATTAAAGCTCCAAAAGATGGTGTAATCGTTTGGACAGATGGCGCAGTTAATGAGCAAGTTTCAGCAGGACATCAATTTGCAGAATTAAATGCAGGTAAAGGTATGAAGGTAGAGGTTGGTTTGCCAGAAGCAGTCATTAATAAAGTGAAAGTAGATATGCCTACCAAGATTGAGTTCTCGGCTATTGAGGGCAAAGTTTTTGAAGGTAGAGTTTTTGAAGTGTCACCAAGTATAGACCCCAATTCGTCTACATATATTACAGCAGTTGCAATAATTAACCCTATTCCAGAAATTAAATCAGGCATGGCAACAAATGTCATTTTTGATTTTGAGCAAGATGAAAGTATTGCAAATGATACATTGGTAGTTCCTGTTAAGTCTGTAGGAGAAGATGGTAACGGTAATTTTGTATTTATAGTAGAATCAAGCGATGGGATAACGGGAACTGTAAAAAAACAACAAATTGAAATTGGTGAATTAACACCATCTGGATTTGAAGTAAAAAAAGGTTTAAATTCTGGCGATAAAATAGCTACTGCTGGCTTGCAGACCTTGTTAGATGGACAAAAAGTAAGATTATAATAACTAAAAAATTAACCTTATGAATCTTACTGAATTTTCAATAAATCGTAATCGTGTTGTATTAAGTATTTTGGCTGTAGTTATGGTGATGGGTATGTTGTTTTATGCCTCATTGTCGAGAGATAGTATGCCACCTTATACCATACGAGTAGCATCAATTGTATCATCTTTCCCTGGGGCAAGTCCAGAACGTGTTGAAGAATTAGTTAGTGATAAAATTGAAAAAGTAGCACAGGAATTACCCGAATTAAAAGTAGTAAAAAGTACATCTCGTACAGGACTTTCGGTCGTTCAGGTAGAACTTAAAATGGAAGTTAAGCCAGAAGAACTACAACCTGTTTGGGATAGACTTCGCAGAAAGTTAAGCACCATTCAGGGCTTACCAAGTAATGTGAGCCCTCAATTACAGGATGATGGTATTGGTGAAGTATTTGGTATTGCTGTTGGTTTAATTTCTGATGGTTATGACTATACAGAAATGAAAGATTATGCAGATGACTTGAGAGATGATTTAATAAAACTTGAAGATGCTGCTAAAGTTGAATTGAATGGTGCTCAGGAAGAACGTGTTTTTGTTGAGTTTGAAAACACCAAATTAAAAACCTACGGATTAACATCGAGCAGATTAAAAAACATTATAGGCAGTACTAATATACTTAGTTCTGGAGGAACAATTAATGTTGAAGCGGAACGTATTATTTTGGAGCCCACAGGGAATTTCAATGATTTAAAGTCCATACAGGAGATGTTAATCCCTGTTGGAGAAAATGGACAAGTTATAGCTCTTGAAGACATTACTACAGTAAAAAAAGGGTATATCAATCCGCCAAAACAAAAAGTACGTATTAATGGAATGGATGCTATTTCATTACATGTATCTTTAAAAGAAGGTGCCAATATCATTAAGTTAGGTGAGGAAATTGATGTGTTACTTGGGGAGTGGCAAGATAAATTACCAGTTGGTTTAGAAGTATCTCGTTTAGCATCCATTGATAAATACATCGACTTAAAGATTAGTGATTTTATTGGCAACCTATTACAGGCTATTGCTATCGTTTTAGCTGTCATGCTTTTCTTTTTAGGACTAAGAACAGGATTGGTTATCGCAAGTTTAATTCCAATAGTTACCATAACAACATTGATGGTTATGGGGTTAATAGATGTGGGGCTGAATCAAATTTCGTTAGCCGCTTTAATTATGGCTTTGGGAATGATGGTAGATAATGCCATAGTTGTTGCAGAATCGGTCATGGTAAAAATGGAAGCAGGTATTCCCGTTAAGAAAGCTGCCATTGATTCATGCTCAGAATTATTTACACCATTATTAATTTCAACATTAACAACATCTGCGGCCTTTTTAGCATTCTTTATGGCAGAATCTGTGATGGGAGATATTATGGGGCCTATTTTCGTGGTAATTACTATTGCGCTTTTATCGTCATGGATTATCGCATTGAGTATCATTACACTATTTTGTGTCTTTTTCCTAAAAGTAAAACCAAAGGAAGCAGGAAAAGTAAGCTTCTTAGATAGACTCATTAATGGCTTAAAACTCAAGTATAAAAATTTAATTTTATTAGCTCTTAATTGGAAAAAATCGGTTTTAGTTCTTATTGTTTTTATGTTCTTTTTATCCATTTTCGGATTTGGGCTTTTAGGCTTTGTATTCTTCCCAGATAGTGACCGTAATATGATAACGGTTGATATCAATTTACCAGAGAATACTAAAATTGAGAATACAACATCTGTGGTTTTAGCACTTGAAGACTTTATGCAGAAAGAGCTGAAAGTTACAGAAGATAAACCAAATGGTATTGTAGATTGGTCAGCTTACATTGGTGAAGGTCCTTCAGCTTACGATTTGGGGTATAATGCAGATGAAGCAAATTCAAACTACGCACATATATTAATTAATACATCATCGTTTTTAGTAAATAATGATATGATTGAAAAATTGGATGCCTTCAGTTTTGAAAACTTTCCTAATGCCGATATTAAAGTTGGTTTGCTAGGTTCAGGTGGAGGTGGAACACCTGTTGAAATTGAAGTGTCAGGAGATGACCCCGATAAATTAGCAAGTATCTCCGAAGCCATTAAAGCGAAATTGTTTACCATTTCTGGTACAAAAAATATTAAAGATGATTGGGGTCCTAAAGGGAAAAAGTTTGTTATAGATATAGACCCTAATAAAGCGCAAACAGCGGGGGTTACCAATCAAGATATTGCTACCTCTTTACAAACTGTTTTAGATGGTTTTCAAGCAGGGGAATATCGCGAAGGTGATAAATCTATCCCTATTGTAATGAAGAGTAATCAAAATAAACAGCAATCCTTATCGTCATTAGAAAGCTTAAATATATATGCACAAAGTTCAGGAAAAAGTGTGCCTTTACTTCAAGTAGCATCTATAATTCCTCAATGGCAGTATTCAAAAATAAAACGTGTTGATTTAACCAGAACAATTAAAGTATCAAGTGAATTAACAACAACGGGTAATGCTTCCGAAGTAACACAAGCCATTACACCTTGGCTTGATGAGCAGAAAGAAATTTGGGGTAAAGACTACACTTATGAATTAGGAGGAGATGCAAAAAGTTCAGCAGAAAATATGGGTGCTGTAGCAAAGTATTTACCACTTTCAGCTTTTATAATTGTCATGCTATTAATCATACAGTTTAATTCATTTAGAAAAATGGTGATGATTGTTTGCACCATTCCGTTGGGAGTTATTGGGATGGTTTTAGGACTTTTACTATTCGGTGTGCCTTTTGGGTTTATGGCGTTTTTAGGCGTTATTTCATTAGCAGGTATTGTTATTAATAATGCGATAGTACTCGTGGATAGGATTGAAATTGAAGAATCGGAATTAAAACGTAAACCACAAGATGCTATAATAGCAGCATGTTTACAACGTTTTAGACCTATTTTGTTAGCCACTTTTACCACCGTTTTAGGTTTAGTGCCTTTATATCTTGGTGGAGGTGAAATGTGGGAACCTATGGCAGTAACTATTATGGTTGGTTTATTATTTGGAACTGTAATTACATTGCTATTTATTCCAGCATTTTATAGTGTGATGTATAAGGTAAATTATAAAGGTTATGAGTTTAATGAACAACTTTTAGATTAAAATGTCAAAGCGCTTATATCCATACCGTTTTGAGATTTTCTTTTTTAGTCAGATAGCTATTTTGTTTGGGTCACTCATTGTACCATCTATGGTCTTTGAAACATTTCTATCACCTGTGCTATTTTTATTAAATCTATTGGCTGGTATAGTACTTTTATTAAAGCAAAGGAAAACCATGTGGTTTTTGGTTGCCTTACTGGTCATCGGTACTTTTTTATTAGGCTCAGATTTAATAAAAACAACTAATGAAGCTACAGTTGGTCTTATCAAAATGTTAACCTATTTTTTGTTTTACATTGTTGTTACTAAAGAGATTATAAAACAGGTTTGGCAAGCAAAAAAGGTAAGTAAAAATGTGATTTTTGGTTTGGTAAGCGGCTATATTTCATTGGGTTTAATCGGTTTTTTTATTTGTCTAAGTATTGAAATGGCATACCCCAATTCGTTTTCAGGCTTAATAGAAGGTATTTCAATTACAGAAAACTTAATGTATTACAGCTATATCACTTTATTAACTATCGGATATGGCGATATTTTACCCATAAGTACATTAGCGCATAAAGCAGCTATTTTAATTGGTTTAATGGGGCAGATTTATTTGGTTGTTATAACTGCGATTGTTGTTGGAAAGTACATTAATCAATCGTCAAAGTAATTTATAAAAATGTAATTTCTAACGATTAATAAATTTTAAAATAGATGTATCTTGTAAAAAAATAACCCATAATTTAAAAGATTTGAAAGGAATAAAAAAAATAACCCTATTATTAGTTTTAGTGATATTTGTGACTAATTGTGTATCAGTAAAGCTTGCAAATTCATGGAATTCTGAAAATTTCGATACCACGAAAACTAGAAAAATTTTAGTTGTGTCAAGAGACAATGATATGGATGTAAGAACTTCTTATGAAAACGCTATGGCTTCAAAATTAAAGGAAGAAGGTGTCAACGCCGTTGCTGCATGTGAACTATTTCCTGATTTAAAAGAAAATAAAAATAGAAGTGAGGAAGAGATTGATGCCATCGTTAAAAATTTTAAATCTAAAGGCATTAATGCAATTATATTAACTGCACTAAAAGACACAAAAATTGAAGAATCTCAATCTCAAAGCAATTCTAATAATTACATTTCTACAGCTAATATTGGTAGATATGGTATTAGTTTTACCGATTATTATAGTGTACATTCCATAGAATATATAAGCAAAGGTCTAAAGCCTGTATATAATGATAATCAAGATTTAGGGACTAAACTATCCTCAACTACTTATGTTCTTGAAGCTGTTGTTTATGATTTAGCTTTGGCAAAAAAGGAACAATTAGTGGGTGTATTCGAAATAGAAGCAACTGATCCTTCATCAGGAAAAAAAGTATTAAATAAATTCACAACATTGATATCAAAACAATTTAAATAATAAATCATGAACCCACTTAAATCAATCCTATTACTTAGCTTAATTTTAGTAACTATAAATGGATTTTCCCAAAAGAAAACTCAAAAACAGAAAGAAAGAGAAAAGAATAAAGTTGAGCTTTATACTCCAGAAGAAAAAGATAATTTACAAGACTTCTATGCAGAAGAAGTAGATAAAATGAAATTATCTGAAGAAGAAAGGGACGAATATTATAGCACTTTATTATTTTATACCCATAGTATGTCTAGACTTGATGATAAGGATAAAGACTACACACAAGCAGAAATTTTAGAGAAATTTAATATTTTGCATTTTAAAATGAATGAAAAAATGAAGATATTATTAACACCAGAACAATATGTTATTCATCTTGAAACTTTTAATAGAATAATATATAGTGTAAGTAGAAAAACAAGTTTATTTAATCAAAAAAAATAAGTTTAGATATGAGCAATGCAAGAAGTACTTATTTTGAGGCTTTTGCCTCCATTATGAAAATTACCTTAAGAGATAATGATGCTACTGATGAGGAAAAGTCGTTTTTACAACATTTTGGCAAAAAATTAGGAGTTACAAGCTCGGAATATTTTGAGTTGAATGATGACAATATGTATATGGAATATGAAATAAAAGCGCCTTACTTATATAGTCAGCGTTTAGAAAGTTTGTATAGAATAACGCAAATTTTACATGAAGATGATGCCATATCAAAATTGATGAAAGAAAAATGGTTATGTAGAATGGGCATTGCTATTGGATTTGACCCAAGCAATATTAAATATGTAGTTGGTAAATCTCTAGACATGTTTACTGCAAACAATGTGTTAACATTAGAGGGCTATAAAGACGGTATCAAAAATATAATGATGTAATTTTAAAAGGACTGTAATCTTCTATTTAAAACGCTTCATTTATACCAAAATAAATGCCAGAATTACCATCGATACCAGAGCCTATGTCAAAGCGTAGCCAGGTGTCTTTGTCTTTAAATATTTTATATCTAGTTCCAAACCCAAAAGAAGGTTTTAGATTATTAATGCTAAAAAAGTCTTCAGGTTTTTCAGCTACTTCTCCAAACAAACCAAATGCATTTATTGTCCATCTAGGTTTAAATCGCCAGCGATATTCTATTTGAGAGACATACATTTGTTTATCAAGAAAGCGACCAAAAAAGTAACCCCTAGCACGATTACCACCTCCATAACTTGCTAAAGCTTGAAAAGGTACATCACCATAATTATTTTCTATATATAATTGAAAAGCTAAAAGACTACGGCTACTTAAAGGTTGATATTCTCTTAAGTCTAAAATAAATTTATTAAAACCAGAAGTTGCACCAAAAAGCTCGCTAGAAAACTGTGCTTTTGCCTGATAGTAAAATCCTTTGTTTGGTGAACCTGTATTATCTCTAGTATCATAATTAAAAACAGCTCCTAATCCAGCAACTACAGTACGTTTGCTTCCTATTACATTTTGTGTGTCTAAAATACCTCCTTCAGCAATTTCTGTTACTTCATGATTTTTAAATACAAATTGAAAACCAAAATTAAGATCGGGAGGTAGACGTTTTAAAAACGAAATACTAAGCGCGTGAGTTGTTTGATTATACACTTCTTCATTTTCGTCTGATGTATTGTTTCCAATGCCCCAAAATAGATTGGGATACACTTCTAATAAATAATGTGCATCAATAAAATAGTTTCCTGAGCCAAAATAAATTTGAGGCGTAATTTCAAACATAATCTGTTTGTTCAATGTATATATACCGCTAAAAAGAACGTTGGATAATCTGTTTTTAAATGTGTTTTTTTTATTTAGAAAGAAAAGTTGTCCACCTCCTCCAAATCCAAAACCCGTTTCAGGTGTATAAAACGCAATAGGTATTGCTATAAGTTGATAGTTTTTTGTAGTTGAAATAGTATCTATTTTAACGAGATTGTTTTCATCTTTTCGTTGCGCTAGCGCAGTAAAAGAAAAGAATATTAAAAGGATGTATAGGGTTGTTTTTTTCATCTAAAAAAAGAAATCATCCAATATAACGTTAAATCCAAAAGAAAAAGAAACATCATTCGAAGAAATACTAGTATTTGTTATTGTTTGGTTTGGTAGTAACTTTTGTTCTATGTCAACCCAAAATAAGTTCACATTCACACCTAAATCAAAAGCTATAAAATCGTTTATAGTATATGAATAGCCAAAACCTATGATACTCCCTAAACCACCACCTTCAGAAAGTTGCTGTGTAGCTTGATTTATTAAAGGCTCAATTCCCTCTAGCTCTGTTTTGTCTTTATACCTAACATAGCCTAATGATAAACTAGTAAATAAAGACCCCGTTTTATTATCCATAAAATAATAATTAGAAAATGGGCCTATATAAAATGTTTCAGTTGTTTTTGTAAAAGCGCCAGAATTACTGATTTTATTGGCTTGAAATATACCTCCAATTAAAAGACGATTTTTGAAGAACTTTCCACTTTGTATGTTTATACCAAAATTATTAGAGGTAGCTTTTGAATTTAAGTTACCTGCATCTGTTGTAGTAGAACTAATACTCCCTGATAAACCCGTAAGAAACCGTCCTTTTCTAAAAGCTGTTTCTAAACTATCGGTAGTCTGCGCAGATATATTACAGATTATAAAAATAGCTACGACTATAAATACATTATGTCTTGTTTTTTTCAAATTATTAAAATTAATTAATCCTTACTTATTTTGCAAAGTAATAATTTTTCCTTCACGTAAAACTGTTAGTTCAAATTTTGGTTTTTTTTCTAAGCTATTTGCAAAATCAGCAATTTTCAATAAGGTGTAGTCTGTAACTTCGTACTTTATATCATTAAAAGCCAATATAATATCACCGCCCAAAATTAGTTTTTTATTACCAACAGTTACCTCAGTATCGCCTTCTTTTACGCCCATTTTGTCAAACAAAGACCCAGAAGCAATACGTTGCACTAATAAACCACTTGTTTGAGGCAGATTAAACAGTTTAGCTTCTTTTTCAGATAAGGAATATAACTCAGCACCAAACCAAGGCATTTTATTATTTAAAAGGAGTTTGGCAGCTAAATTAGACGTTGAAGCATAACCAATACCATCAGAACCTCCAGATAGTGATTTTATGTGACTTACAATACCTATAACATCACCTTCTAAGTTAAACATTGGACCTCCAGAGTTACCTTGATTTATAGCAGCATCTGTTTGAATAAACTCTGTATTAGTAAAAGGATTTCTTCCTAAAAATTGTTTTTTAAAAGCACTAATGTAACCTGAAGATAGAGATAAACCGACACCAAGAGGCACACCAATGATGAACACGCGTTGTCCAACTTTCATTCGGTCTGAATCGCCGAACCTTAAAACTGTAGCATTTATTTTTTGTCTTGATAATTCTAATAAAGCTATATCTGCACTATCATAGGAAGTAATTACTTTAGCTGGTATAGTTTCTCCATCTGAAAACTGTACAACTAAAGTATCAGGTACTTTTACAACATGAGCAGCTGTTACAACTAGTTTATTAGATATCATAAACCCTGAGCCTAATCCAGAATTTGTAACTGTCTGAGAAACATTATTTTGAGAGGTCGCTATATTGCTTTCTTGAGTGTAAATAGCAACAACGGCAGGACTTACCCTTTCATAAATAGAAGATAGGTCTTGGGCATTAGTATAATGTATGGTAAATAAGCATATTAGAATTAATCTAATTATTTTTTTCATAGCTAGTAGAGATATGGTTTTTGTTAAAATTAAGCTTTAAAATATGAATAGTACATTTTAAGAAATAAATCTTGAATCAAAAAGGCCAAATCAAAGGCACTAAAATCAAAGACAAAATGAAAAACAATAATAGTAAAGGCGCACCAACTTTTACATAATCCATAAATTTATAATCGCCCGCAGCCATAACCATGGCATTAGTTGTTGTGCCAACGGGGGTTAAAAAAGCAGTAGATGCACTAATGGCAACAACAATCATAAATGGTTCGGGCGAAATGTTTAATGATGTTGCAGCTAATATAGCTATTGGTGCCATTAAAACAGCAGTTGCTGAATTATTAATGGCTTGACTAAAACCAGTAGTTAATAAAAATATGCCACCTAATAAAACAATAGGGTGTATACTTCCTAAATTAGTAACCAAGCTATTAGCAGCAAGTTCTGCAACACCTGTTTTTTGAAGCGCAATACCCATAGGAATCATTGCTGCAATCATTACGACACTTATCCAACTAATCCCTTTATACGCTTTTGCCATGGGCACACATCCCGTTAATAAAATAACACCCGCAGCAATCATAGCAGCAATGGCTCCAGGAACAACTTTAAATACGAGTAATGCAATCATTAGTAAAAGCATTGCTAATGAAATGTACGATTTATAGGTTAACGTATTTACATCCTTAGACATGCTTTCAGGGTTTCCAGAAATCACTAAATTTTTATAAACGCTTTTTAAATGTTCTATACGCTCCCAAGTGCCTCTAATAATAAAGGCATCTCCAGCTTTTACGGCTACGTTTTTATCTTTTAAAGGCTTGTTATTTCTTGATGCAGCTAATAATTGAATGCCTGCTTGTTCCAAATACAATCCCATAGGTATGTTGTGTCCTAAAAAAAGCGATTTGGGTGTCACAATCATTTCTGCCATACCTACTTCTTGATTTATAAACTCACCCTTTAGCTCATCATTATTATTTTTAAAAGGAATCAAATTGAGTTTAAACTTCAGAATCATTTTATCTACATCTTCTGTGTTTCCTTTTACAGTAATAATGTCATGGTATTGTAAAATGGTATCTGGAGTTGGAAATTCAACATATGGTTTTACGCCTTTTATAACATTTGGAAATCGTCTTCTTAATCTAATTATTGAAACATTGTATTTATTATCAAAATCCCATTCACCAATAGTAGTATTTAACAGAGGAGACATTGAACGTACTCTTAAGCGGTAGATGTTTTCATCAATGCTATAGTTTTCAATCCATTGATGCATTTCAGAATCTATATTTATTGGCTGATTTTCAGAGGTGTTTTTTGGCAATAATTTATAACCAATAAAACGGAAATATAAAATTGAAATAAGTAGCAATGGCAAGCCAATGAGAGCAAATTCAAAAAATGAAAAGGATTCGAACCCATTTTCTACTAAGGCATTACTGGCAATAATATTTGGAGGTGTACCCGTTAATGTCAATAAACCTCCCGTATTTGATCCAAAAGCAACAGGCATTAATAATTTTGAAGGCAATGTGCCCATTTTATATGCGGCAGATACAGTAACTGGTAATAATGTAGCAACAGTTCCAGTATTGCTTACAAAACCAGACAGAATACCAGAGCCTAAGGTGACTAATACTAATAGTTTGGGGATACTTTTACCAGCCCATTTTACAAATTTCTGTCCTGCTAATGCTGTCCATCCTGTTTGAGACAAACCTTCTCCAATAATAAATAAGGAAGCAATCATTATTACTGTAGGGTTACTAAACCCGCTAAGAGTTTCAGGAAGGTCTAAGATGCCAAATAAAAATAAGCTTAACATGGACATAAGCGCTACAATATCTGGTGTGAATTTACCCCAAACAAAAAGTCCTATTGTAATACCCAAAATAATTAAAAGTGTAAGCATAAATTATAAAAAGAAGTTAGTTGGACTAAAATAGTTAAAACTAAAGTCTATTCAAATGAAAAGAGGTGCGTTTCACATTTTCACACCTCTTTTTAAGCTCTGTTTTTTATTCAAATATAATATCACTTGTTTTTAAATTTTCAATATCCTTTTGATTTCTAGTGTTAACAGGAACCTCAATAGTTAAGAAGGTATCTTTTCCATCAGAATCTTCACCTTGATAAAATTTAAAAACATAAGTTTCTTTCTGTAACGCTTTTACTGGTATTGAAAATGTTGTTTCAGTAATAACTTCATTACAACCAATACCGTCATCTACATGTACTATGGGGTAAATAAGCCTTGTTGGCCCATCATAAATGTAATCAAACTGGTCATAGTAAAAATAGCAACTATTGGGTAGCGATATGGTTATATTAATTTGGTAAGTACTCCCGTAATTAAATTCATTTGGAAGTTCTGCGTTTATAACACCTGAATACTCTAAGTGGTAGTCGTGGTCGTTATCGTTGTCACTGCTGCATGATAATACAGATATAGAAAGGGCAACGATTGTAATTAATAAATACTTAAATCTTTTCATCTTGTTTTATTTTTAATTTCTATTCAAATGTACCCGTGCTTTACATTTTTAATGGATTCATTTGAAGTGTTTAATGTTAATAATGATTTTATTTTCTCTCTTGTTTTAGTGTATCCAAAAACTCCTATTTGAATTAATGCCGACACTAATACTATAATTTTCAGGTATTCTAATAAAATAGCCATAACTTTTAGTGTTTATTGTCTCATAGCTACTCCTGCAGCTGTTCCATATTCTTCTAGCGTTTTGATAAACCCTTTGATAGTGTTTTTGAAACTTATTTTAACTTTTTCCAGTAGTGTATATGTTGGTTTTTCTTCTATTATAAATCTGTAAAGATCCTTGTTGAATTGAGTCTTGTTAATTGTTGTGCTTTGAGTTCTCATATCTATTTGTATTTAATTATTATTTATGGTACAAATGTAGCCTGAAGCAACAGAAGAAATCGGAGCTATTTAAGTGAAGTGACCAAATAATTAGGTGAAGTGATTCTAATTGAAAGTGAACTTAAAATATTAGTATTGGGTAAGTGATAAGAATTGAAGAAAAGGGGTGTTTTGATGGGCTAATTATAATGGCATGAATTCAAAAATGCTACTCATATTGAAGCGTATCCTCAATACGTGTTACGGAATAGATATTTATTGTTCCTTGTTTACCTTTTAGAAGTACATTACCTTCAAGTTTAGATGTCGTCCATGAGTCGATTTCTATGACTTTTAAAAATTTTTCTGAAATAAGTAGGTCAAACCCTAATCGATTACATTGGTCTTGGATTCTTGAAGCCGTATTTATAGTATCACCATGATATGCAATTTCACGTTTATATTCTCCAACTTCTGCAACAGTTACAATACCACAATTCATACCTGCTTTAAATTCTGGTACTAAACTATAAGTTTTTAGATAGTAATCTGTTCTACTATTAATTTGGTCTTTAAAAGCATAAAAAGCACGAATACTTTTAGCGTTTTTAATACCTTCTTTATAAGACCAAGTTAATACCGCTTCATCTCCTACATATTGGTAAATAGAAGCTTTATATGTATTAATTATGGCTAAATCATAAAAACAGTCTTGAAGGAGTTTGCTATATTTTATATGCCCTAATTTTTCAGCGATTGTGGTAGAGTTTCTAAGGTCTAAAAACATGAAAATAAGCTCTTTTTCTTTTGGCGTATAGAATTTTCCTGAAATGAATTTAATCAAATTGCCTTCACCTAGCATTAAATTAATATTGAGAAAAAGGCTTATAAAGAAGTTAACTACTATAGTATAAATAAAGCTTACCCAAATAACAGATAATTGAATAAACTCTGATATTTTAAAAGTAGTGTCTACAAATATTTCAATCTTAACAAACAAATAAAATATAAATATATAAAACCCAATAGCAGATATAATTTGTAGTATAAGTGCAAATACCAATAACTTAGATAATGGAATACGTTTTCTAACCAATTTTTCAAGGAAAATATGGAGTGTGCCGTAAAGTAACCCTTGGGTTATCCATGCTATAATGAATATAAAAAATATATTGGAGAAAGAATCCTCCATATAAGGGGTGTTAACGTCCTGAGATCCTCGCAGGAGTTGCCAGACGAGGCTAGCTATTAACCAACCTATGATATAATCCCGTAATATTTTATAATGTCTAGATTTCAAATTAAATCATTGATAGTTAGGCGTTTTTAGTGAGCCTAATTATTTATCCAATTTTTTATTTCGGAAGATTTGGCTTTGCTTATTGTAATGCGCTCTTTAGATGGTGGATTTACATTAATAATTAGTTTTCCATTAAAGTAGAATTTAATATTCTGTATGGCATTTCTATTAAGTATAAATTGCCTGTTTGCCCTATGAAAATTATACGGGTCTAATTCGTTTTCAATGTCTTCTAGTTTTTTCTCTATTATGTAAGTTTGATTTTTAAGTGTCACAGCTTTTACAATACTGTTTTCTATATAGAAATAAGCAATATCTTCTGTTTTAACAGGAATTAATTCATCTCTCTGATGTACTAAAAATGTAGTTCTAAAAACCTGATTTTTAGATTGCATTAATTGTACTAATTGTTGGATGTTATCATAAGAGATTGTGTCAATTTTAGCATTAGTTTTAAACTTTTTAATTGAGCTACTTAATTCTTCTTCATTAATTGGCTTTAAAAGATAATCAATGCTATTTAACTTAAATGCTTTTAAAGCATATTGATCATAAGCTGTTGTAAATATTATAGGGATATTGATAGTTACCTGTTCAAAAAT
This sequence comes from uncultured Flavobacteriaceae bacterium, assembly GCA_947487895.1. Lineage (GTDB taxonomy): Bacteria > Bacteroidota > Bacteroidia > Flavobacteriales > Flavobacteriaceae > Seonamhaeicola. The sequence continues at coordinate 419,763 of CANKYF010000002.1, read as the reverse complement.
TTCAAATGAAATACCATCAGAAAGGTGTATATCCATAAAAACTAAAACGGCTTCGCTTGGATTAGAAAAATAATCGATGGCAGATTTTATAGAGTCCAGAACAGTTAGTATCTCTATGCTAGCATCTATATTATTTATTAAGTAAGTGAGTTGTTCACTTGCTGCTAATTCATCTTCTACAATAACTACTTTCATGGTATTCAATTTAAAGAAAGTTTAACTTTAAAGGTGTTGTTTTTATTACTTATTGATATGTGTTTCTTTTTTAGAGCATAATACCGTTTATTAAGGTTTGATAAACCATTTCCTGTTCCTGAAGCTAAACTTTTTCTAGGTCTTATTTCATTTTCAATAATTATAAACTCATCTTCAGAATATATGTTGACTTGAAGTGGATTCTCTTCTGATATTTCATTGTGTTTAATGGCATTTTCAACTAACAATTGAAGCGCCAAAACTGGTACTTCTTTTTTTAGCCATTTTTCATGAATATTATAAGTGATGTTAAAACGATTACGATATCTTGTCTTTATCAAATGAATGTAATTATTTAAAAACAGAAGTTCTTCTTCTAATGGTATTAAGTCTTGTTCGCTACTTTGTAATATATAACGATACATAGAAGAGAGTTTGTTTATAAAGATAGTGGCATTTTTATTGTCTTTAACTAAAGCACTTAATGAGTTTAGTGAATTGAATAGAAAGTGTGGGTTAACTTGATTTTTTAAAGCCATTAATTCATTTTGCAAGCTTTGTTGTTTTAAAGCTTCTTGCTCGATTAATTTTTCTTTAAGGCTCATTTGATACCTTAAAATTCTAGCAATAAATATGATTATTATTGCTACAATAAAGTATACGAAGTAGGTTAATCCTTGTTCTTCTGAAACCATTGATTCCCCTACTAACTTTGGGTACAAAAAGAAGAATAAATGTAATAAAGCGAAGTATAAAGCAATATTAATTATGATGGTTGTTAACCCTCTTATTACGCTTTGTAATTTTGAATAAAAATATTTAGTGTTTGCATTAAACTCTAATAACAACCAAGAAAAAAAGGTAAACCATAAAAATCGAAAGAGTATATCTTTTACAGAAGCCGTAGTGAAAGCTGTAGATAAGTCATCTACAATATCAAATATAATTAAGATTCTAGGAGAGGTTAAGAGTATTGATATTATAAATGCTATACCTAGTAAAACATTTTGCTTTATAAATTTGGTCGTCAAAATAGTTATAGTGTTATTGATGAAGATCATAACTAATATAGTTAAAATTAATATAAGTTATTTGTATAGTTTAAATATGAAGTTAAAAACAACTGCCAGAGAAGTATGAAAGGGATCTCAATGATTCTCTGGCAGTCAAACTAACCAACCAAACTAACTATACATGAAAATTATTTTATCAATTTTTTTATTATTTGTTTTGAAAAATCTTTAGAAATAGTTCCTAAAGACTTAGGATTATCAATCTCTGTCGTTATAACTGATATTAATTGTTCGTTATCAGTTTTTGTTAAATCGTAAATAACAGTTTCTAGAATGTATTTTTTACCAGTATGGGTAATAGTGCTTTCAGGCTCAGATTTTACATGAAAACTATTGTAGTAACGATAGAATGTTCCATTAGGCCCTCTAAAGTATGTGGGAAAATAAAGTGTTGAGTAGCCACCACCAGTTGTTTCTGTTCTGGTATATTCTTGAGTATCTTTTAAAGTATTAAGAATAATGATGTCTACGCCTTTATTTTTCAAATCCTCAACGATTTTTTGCACTTCATTTTCGTTAAGTTTTACCTCAGTATCAATTTTTGGGAAAACGGTTAAGCTTTCCATAGAATTGAGACCATGCTCCCTTAACTTGTTTACAAGGTCACTCTCAAACTGACTTCTAACAATATTGTCATCCGTTTTGCTTATTACCATGATACGTTTATCATTTAAATTGAGCTCTTTTGAATTGTTCCAAGTACTAACAACTCTTACCGTTGAGCAACTTGTAACCATAACAATTAGTGTTAATATGCTTAATATTTTGTTTATTGTTTTCATGATTTCTAGTGTATTTATATAAACATATGTATGTCATTAATGTCTCTGTTTATTAAATTTAATCTAGCTGAGGTATCATTTTTAGAGTGTTTTATGTTTAAAAACTGTCTTACAAAACTCCATTTTTTTGAAATTGATTTTAACTTTTTCATGACGTTATTGTTTTAATTCTTATACAAATGTATACCATGACTAAAGGCAGAATCATGACTTTTTAAGTGAAGCGACTAAAATCTAAAGTGAAGTGTTTTATAGTGAAAGTGAACCGTATTTAAAGTTCAAGTAACCCATTTGTGATTTTAAAAGAAAGGTAGAAACCTGAAGATTGAGCATGAGTTATTTAAGAGAAAAAGCTTTCTTTCTGTAATAAGCTAACACAGATACAATGATGACTACAACAATTAAAACGTAAATGAATGTTGGTATTGGCAAGGGGTCTCCAGCAGCGTAACTATGTAAACCAGATAAATAATAATTAACGCCAAAGGATGTCATGATAATAGAGCCAAATGCGAATACACTTGCAGTATTTAGCATGTAATTGCTTTTTAAACCAGGAATTAAACGAAGGTGTAAAACAATAGCATAGACTATAATACTAATTAAAGCCCAAGTTTCTTTTGGGTCCCAAGCCCAATAACGTCCCCAAGATTCATTTGCCCAAATACCTCCTAAAAATGTGCCTACAGCTAACACGAATAAACCGATAGTCATTGAGATTTCGTTGATATATGTAAGTTCTTTAATTCTAATATCTATTTCTTTCTTTGTTTTTTCAGTTTTAAAAATCATGAGCAATAATGCCATAAAGCCTAATATAGCAGAAAGGGCTAAAGGCGCATAACTACTTACAATGGTAGCTACATGAATTTTTAACCAAAACGATTTTAGTACAGGCATTAAATTGGTTATTTCTGGACTTAACCAATCTAAGTAACTTACAAATAATAAAGCTCCTGAAAACAGCGTGGAAAGTGGTAATGCAAAATCAGATTTTCTAAACGTCATTAACCCACAGAGTAGTAATACCCAAGATACAAACACCAACATTTCATAACCGTTACTCCAAGGCGCATGTTGTGCTATATACCATCTTAGGATAATGTTTCCTGTAAATAAGAGGAAACTGATAAGGGTTATAATGATAAAGCTATTCCAAAGAAATTCAATTACTTTTTTCTTTATAAAAATCTTGCTAATGGCTAAAAACAATAAGATGGCTCCCAAAGTAAAAAACACCTGAAACAACCAAAAGTTTAGATTGAGTTGATTATACCATAATTCTGCTTCAATACGCTTTCTACTTGGTATAATGTCCTTTCCTAAAACATCTTGAAATGTTTTAATATAGCCTAATTTTTCACTAGCATCTACCCAATTTTTAGTAGTAACATCTTTAAAATAGGTTGGTATAATTTGTTTAGCAAATGTACCATCTTCAGAAGGGAAATCTTGAAAATGATGTGTCTGACTATGCCATTTGTTATTTTCATCATTACTATTAGGAAATACTTTTAAATAGTTTCCAGAAAATACGTTGTAAAGAATATTGAAACGCTCATCTACTTTTAAAACCTCTTTATCCAATTCGCTCCGCTCTGCAGGTTTCTTTTTATTAGCCTTTTCAACAGCTTGACCCAATAAGTACTTTCCGTTATCGTCTAATAAGCCTACAAAAGCCACTAAGCCATCTTCGCTTATGTTTAATTTTTTAAAGAGTTCGCCTCCTTTTTTAGGGTCTATTTTTATAAGCGGGATATATTGCCAAACATTTGATGCAGATTGCATTGCCAAAAATGCCTGATTTGCACTAAAGCGAATACTTTCTCCATCTTGTGTAAATTTGAAATAAGGCTTGCGTGATAGTTTTCTTAAAAACTCGGAGGCCAGAGTATTCATTGGTTTTATACGTCCGTCTAAATCTTGTACCATTAAACGACCAAACAATTCTGCGTGTTGTACATCTATATGCTGTTGGGCTACAGTTTGTAAATCAATTTTTAGTGTTTTACTGTTTTCATTTTGAGCAAAAGAGGTATTTGAAAGGCTAAAGAAGAGTAGGAGTATTAGAGCATTTTTTAGTTTCAGTTTTTTTAATTTCTTATTGATTAATGTGAAACGAGATGTTTTTCCAAAGAGGGTAAAAAACATGCCTATCATCATTAAAAAATAACCCAAATAAGTAATATTTGTGCCAATAACATCATGATTAACGGCTAATACGGTTCCTAATTCGTCTGTGTCATAACTGGCTTGAAAAAAACGATAGCCTTTGTAATCCAATACATTATTCATGAAAATGCGGTGTGGTGTTTCTGTGTTATTATCAAGAACTTTAACCTCACTTGCATATGCAGATGGACTTGTTGATCCAGGATAGCGCTCTAATTGAAAATCGTCTAAATGAATTGAAAAAGGTATAGTTATAGCTTCAGCACCATAGGATAGCGATACGTTAATATTGTCAATGTCTACATTGTGTGTTGTTGGTAAAAAGCCTTCACGATATAGTAATGTTGCTTTTTTTAGGGTTTCGTTTACTTGAATATTTACAACTAAAGCATCATCTTTTTGCTCATCGTTGTCTTTTGGTTTTTCAGCAGCACTTACAAGCGCTATTTCTGCATTTGGATGATAGGAGAGTGGTACAAAAGATGCATCGCCATCGCGATACAATGTTCGTAATGACATGTTTTGTAAACTATCTTTTTTTATAGTTCCTGCTATTTCGGTAGCCATCACAAACGTGCTTAAGTTTCTAGGAGATAGGATGCTGAAAACATCATCGTTTTCAATAATATTAATCACATCAGGTTCGTCAACTTCAAAACCTACTTTGTGTTTATGCGCACCAATAGCTTCAACTTCTCCTTTTTCTAAAAACACAGTTTCTCTTCCGTTTCCTGCTGAAACGACCATTTGAATCATGGCTTTCCCGTTTTCTGCATCGTCCTTTATTTCTGGTATGGCATCTGCAACAAATTCATTATAAGAAATGGTAATAGGAGTCGTATTGAATTCTGTAGTAATACTAAAATCGTTATCGCTCAATGGAGAAAAATTAAGCTGCTTTTTAATGATTTTTGTGGTCGTACCATCTGATAGATGTACACGAAGGTAATTATTGTTGGATACAATAATATTAGACGATGCACCTTCACGAATTCTCATAACCCCACCATAAGACGCATAGCGTGTAATACTGGCACCTACTAAAATGACTATAAATGCTAAATGAAACATCAACAAAGCCCATTTTTCTAAACGCCAAAGCTTGTATTTATAAATATTCATTATAAAACAAAAGCCTAACCCTAGCATAACGAGTTCAAACCACCAAGCATCATAAATAAGTTTCCAAGCCGTAGCAGTGCCAAAATCGTTTTCAATAAATGTGGCCACAGCCATAGAAATTGCGAAAGTAAATAAGAATAACACTGCTAAAATAGGAGAGGAGAATAGGCGTAAAAGTTTATTCATGTAATTGGTAGCATATAAATTAAAAGATACCTTACTGTTTGTTTAATAAGGTATCTTTGATATAGTAATCTTGAAAATAAATTAGTTTTCTACTGAAGATACTGCATTTATTGGCATTTTATCTTCGCGCGCTTTTGCTTCTTCAAGCCATTTTGGTAATAATGTTTTTTTGAACTCCACTTTTTCAGCTCTTAATTTTTCCATATCTAGACCTATAAATTCCTGTGCCTTTTCTTTCGTAGAAATATCAGGCATTTCTATTGGTTTATTGTGCCCTAAGTCAGCCAATAAACGTGCAAGTTTAACACGAGCTTCTTGGGCTATAACTAATCCGCTACCAATAACTCTTGCCGTTTCAACAGGAGAATGAAATGATGCGCCATGCGAAGCTGCCGAATAATCCCAACGCCATTGTCCGTGACGGATGTCTGTTAATATGGGCTTCATCTGTTCTTCAGTTGCTCCTAAATCCCAGCATTTTTTAGCTTCTAAATGAGCTTTTACAAGAAGGTCTTCTAATTTTAATCTATTCTCGGTAGCTTTACGTTGTCTTTCATAAACATTGGCAATGAGTTTATCAGATTCTTCTCTATGGCAAACTTGGCACGCATTAGATGTATTTGATAAAGGTGAGCGAATATGATGGTCTGTAAATTTTTGACCTCCTTCACTTTTATATGGCATATGGCAATCGGCACATGATACGCCTCGGTCTGCATGTACACCAGTAACAAAAGTTTCATATCCTGGATGTTGTGCCTTTAGCATTGGTGTTTTACTTAATTTATGCGTCCAATCTGCAAACTCAATATTATCATAATACTCTTCCATAGCTTCAACTGTAAAGCCTCCTTTCCAAGGGAATTTCAAATAAGGAACACCTTCTTTACCAGGTAGTTTTTTGTCAAAGTAATACTCTACATGGCATTGTGCGCATACAAGAGAACGCATTTCATTGTGTGTTGCTTTATTAATATCTTTTCCCATTGCATCAAAAGCTTCAACTAAAGCGGGTCTTGTAATACGAAGTTTCATAGTTTCGGGGTTATGGCAATCTGCACACCCAATCGGGTTGACTATTTCTGCGCCTTTATCTGCCCATTTTCCACTATAAAATTCAGCAATACCAATCTCATTCATTAAGCGCGGTACATCTGGACTTTTACAAGTCCAACATGTTGCAGGCATAGGGCCGTCTCCTTTTCCTTTAGGGCCACCAGTTCTCAAAGTATTATGAATATCTTCTATAGCATAAGCATGTCCGCGTCCTTGATTGTAGTCTTTAGAGAAACCATAGCCTGCAAATAGTACCACTAAACGTGGGTCTTCTTCAAGAACATCTCGCATAGTTGAACCACCTTGATAGGTAGCGAAAGATGTGTCTAAGGTTTGTAAAGATGATTGGTATTCTAAAGGAAAATTTTCTCCCCAAACCGCATTTCTTGGTTCATTTTCTCCAATATTTACTTGTGGTACATATTTATACTTTGCTTCAGACTTTCTATTTACAATACTAGATGCCAAAAGCCCTAGCAGAAAAACGACAATAATGGTTACGATAAATAATACTTTGTTTTTCATACTGTATATTTTTATTAATCTTTAATCTGTTTTTTCATCCAAGAAGGTATAACAAGTTCGTCTTCTTCGTCGGTAGGCAATGGGGCAACATTAAATTTTATAGTGGTTAAACCATGTACTTTTCCATGAGGCACTTGCTTATGGCAACTCCAACATTGTCGGCCAGTTCTATTTTCTTTATGGCCTTCTAGCCAACCATTATATTTTACTTGTGTAACTTGTTGTACATGGCAACGAATACAGTTATTCTGAACCACTTCTTGTGACGCTTCTTTCATTTCTATAACGTCGGGTTCTGCACGGGCTGTAAAAACAGATGCATGGTATAAACCATCTTTTGCTTTAAAATAATATTTATTGAAAATGTTGTTGTGGGGTACATGGCAGTCATTACATTTTGCCCATTCTCGGTGAGAACTGTGCATCCAACTATTGTAAACGGGAGTCATTACATGACAGTTTACACAGGCTTGTGGGTCATCAGACATATAAGATATTATCCTAGACTCCCTTGCCATAAATAAACCCAAACCAATGACTACCGCAATAAAAAAAACAGCAATAGTTCTCCATTTAGAGGTTTTTGGCGGTAAGAGTCTTAGTTTGAAATTCAATGATTTCGTTTTTTAAGATTTTAATAGAAAAAGAAACTTTTATAAAAGTAGTTAATAAATGTATGGTTTTCAAGAGTTTATTTGATATTTTTTGAGGTTAAGGAAAGATTAATTAAATTTCAGTAAAATTATGTTTTGAGATACTTTTTTTTATTTGATATTATATGGTATAAAATGATAAAAGCCCACAAACATTATGTTTGTGGGCTTTTGGTAGAATTTAGTAAATTCTCAGCGGAGAAAGAGGAACTATCCAAAAATTCCAATTTATTAGATTTTAAAGGTGTTTTCAAAGGTCTAAAAATTTAGCGACCCCGAATTAGCCCCTTTTTAACTATTCTTTAACATATATAACGCTTTTTGAGCATATTAATGCTAATTTTTATTTCTTTGAGCTATAATTTAAGTAGAAAAACAACTTTGATTAGTATTTTGATTTTAAAAATTCTTTTAACCTAGAAACTCTTCTTAAAAAATTTTGTTGTTTTCTATATTTATAATTAAGGATGTCAAGAATCATTCTATCAAAATAAATCGCAATGCAAATACCAACAACTATTAAAAAACCATAAGCAAGAAATAATTTAGAATCAGCAATAAAATCCTTAGACTTGTCCAAAATTACAGCGGCGAATACTCCAAAAATTAGTGTAATAATCGGAAATACTTTTTTGAAATAGGATTGGAGAATATATGACGAAATCGGTTTCAGTCCTTTTTCAATAATTTCTTTTTCAAGTTTTTTTAGAAGCTTAATATCTCCTTTATTATTTTGTAACTCTTTTTGTGCAATCAACTTATCATAAAATAACTTATTGTTTATTCTATTGTATTTATTAGTAGGAAATTGCCAAAGCCACCTCTTCTTTTTTAGTTTAAAACTGTACTTCTTAGAGATTAATTTATTGACATAATGAAATAGGATAAATTGAATAATCCCCATTAGTAGACCCCAAACCAGGAATATGTAAGGGATAAATTTACTCTTTATACAAAATAACATAGGAATGGCAGTAAAGAACAATATAGAATGATGAATGTATGTTGGGTTCCTAAACCATTTTAATTCTTTGTAAATGTAATTCTTAGGTAGTAATTGATTATGTGCTTTTTCAGCATTTAGGAATAAAGATGTCATATTATAATTTTTAAATAGCTAGGAGTGAAAATTACACTTTTAATCTTATTTAGTTATTTGGAATTCTATTACTATTAAGTCCAACTTCCTTCCATTTTAAATTTCATGTAGTTTTTAATTCACTTACCGAGCCTTTACTATCACTTTTTTTGTCAGCAAAACAACAACATTCAGCTTTGAACTACGGCATAAACCAGGCTCACACCTCGCTCTTTTTTATACGTCTTATCAAATCTGAATATTGAATCATACATGGCATCAAAAAAAGGTAATAACGAAGGCTCTATGGGAAGTAAATCAAAATATCGAACTATGAAATCATCTCAAAACATCCAAAAAGGAAGTGGAACTAAAAATCAAAAAAGGGAAAACACTCTGGATATAATAAGTAAATCAAGAATGAATGGTACAGTTAATGAAATACAGATTAGTTATAAAGAAAAGACAAGTACATCGAGAGCATCGAGTATTAATAGTTCCGTAGATGCTGCAGAATTACTTTTTAATAATTGGGATGAAGGTACTATTACACTACATGAAAGTTTCAAGGTGTTGTTATTGAACAACTCCAATATGGTAAAGGGAATTTACGAACTATCTAAAGGGGGAATTACGGGAACGTTAGTTGATATTCGAATCCTTTTTGCTACCGTTTTGAAATCGCTATCCGTTGGCATTATTTTGGCTCATAACCACCCTTCAGGTAAATTACAAGCCAGTGAAGCGGACATTCGCTTGACCAAGAAAATACAAAAAGCCGCAAAGCTTTTGGATATTTCAGTTCTAGACCACTTAATCATAGCACCTGACGGAAACTATTATAGTTTTGCCGATAATCATATAATTTGAAGGTAATTGACTTGAATTACCTATGGTCAGGTTTCACTAAATAGCTTAAATTTAGAATGTCGAAACCCGACAATTTTTATGTACGATTATCCTATTGTGATTTGACTTTCCTAATAATCGTACTCGTCAAAAATTACAGCTAAAAGCAACTGGCTTTTTAGTCAGGTTGTTTGGAATTTTGTTCGCTTGTGGCGAACGAAATGGAAAAGCAAGAGGGTAACACGCTGCGCGATGTTTCAGCAAGCCCCTTGTTTTTAAAACACTGTTTTACAGTGTTTTAAAAACATAAATTTAACAGATATAATATTTAAAGCGCTGATTTTTAGAGTAAAATGATGTTCAGCCCAGAAAAACCAATGAATTTTTAGAGTAAAAATGGATAACGGATACGAAAAAGAAGAATTTACCACCATCAGTTTTAAAAGCTCGATAGCCAAAAAGTTTCGAGCATTTAGCAAGAAAATGGGAGCATCAAATTCAATGACCTTATTGATGATGTTGGACTTTTTTGAAACCAATAATGTTTCCCCAAAAGAGTCCATTGGTCCTACAGTCCATACCCTTGAAAATCTTATCAAAAAACGAGTTAGTGCAGTCATTGCCATTCTAAGAGATATGGAAAAAAGTCAGACCCGACCCACTGTGGCCATGATGCAATCTCTTTTTGAAGAAGCAGAGCCGAAAAACAAACCGACATTGGTTGAAAAGAAGGTACTATTTCAGGAAAAGAAAAACAACGAAAATCAATTGTAATCAAAATGTATATCACCATAACACCACAAAAACTTGGAGGCTCTTATTCACAAAGTGTTGCAGATTATGTGGACTATCTCGAGAAAGAAAATCAAGGTTTAGAACAACAGGATATGGAACATTTTTTCAATCAATATGGAGATGAGATAAATGCGAAAGAAGTCATCAAAGAAATTGATGGGAACACCGCAAAACTAAAAAAGACAGAACCTAAGTTTTATTCCATTACGATAAGTCCGAGCAAATATGAACTGAAACAATTACAGAATAGCAGTAAAGATTTAAAAGCCTACACCCGTGAAGTGATGAAAGACTATGTGACATCGTTCAATAGGGAAATCAATGGAAAACCCATTACTATTGATGACATTAAATACTATGCTAAGATTGAACATCAACGGAAGTTTAAGGGAACCGATTTTCAGGTTAAGGAAAATCAACCTTATGCCGCCAAAATTCTTCAGTTGAAACAAGATATCCGAAAAATTGAAAATGGCAAAAAGGTAGGCAACATTTCAAAATTAAAACAAAGAATTACCAAACTTGAAAGAGAAGCACCGCATCAACAAAATGGAAAACGGATTGTCCAAGGGATGCAAAAAGAAGGTAACCAAAGTCATATACATATCATTGTGAGTCGCAAAGATGCTTCAAATTCGGTGAGTCTGTCTCCTGGAAGTAAATACAAAGCTTCAGAAGTTATGATGAACGGAAAGAAAATAAAACGTGGTTTCGATAGGGATTCGTTTTTTGCAAAGGCTGAAAAAACCTTTGATAAGCAATTTGGGTATAAACGGAATTATGCTGAAACCTACCAAGCTAAAAAGGATTTTATTAAAAATCCCAAGTTATACTTTTCGGTATTGATGGGTCTGCCTACCAACGAAAAAGCAGCAGCATTTAAAATCTTGGGGAAGTCAGGAGTTCCCATGATGAATATTCCAACCAATAAGTTACAATTGGCTGTCAAAGCTTTTAAACGACTCAAAAAAGGGGTAGATGTGGCCATTAAATCAAGTTCCATAGGTATATGAACTGGTCATGGGTACATATCATACTTTATATAATAGTTCCTGTATTATTCATTTTTACTTTTTTTTATGTTTTTCTATCCAGCTCCTCAAGTAAAAGGGCAGATAAGAAATACCAAGTGATGTTTAAGGTCAAATCGGGTAAGTTTCAAATTGATAATATAAAAAGGGGGGCATCAGTTATAGGCTCTGCAGGAAGTGGTAAAACCGAAAGTGTAGTTTATAATTTCCTAAAGCATTTCAGTCAATATGCCTTTTGTGGAGTTATCCATGACTACAAACATTTTGAACTTACAGAGATTGCTTATCCATTATTCAAAACCGCCAAAGTTTCATTCTATATCATTTCATTTGACACTATATACCACCGAGTCAACCCTATAGCTCCAAGGTATATGGAAAATGAAGAAAGTGTTAATGAAGTATCAAGGGTATTGATTGAAAATTTATTAGAGCAAAAAGAATCAGGTAGTTCAGTAACGACTAAGTTCTTTACAGATGCCGCAGAGGGTTTGATTGCTGGGTTAATTTGGAAACTAAAATCATCCTATCCTGAATATTGTACGCTCCCTCATTTAATAGCCATTTATCAAATTTTGGATACAGATAGTCTAATTGCTTTTCTAGAGTCTAATGTAACAGCAAGAGCTATGGCAGATGCTTTTATAAGTGGTAAAGATTCTGACAGGCAGACGGCTGGTGTTAAAAGTACCTTGGCCAATGCCTTTAAAAAGATAAGTACGCAACGTATTTTTATGGCGCTATCCGCGGATGAAGTACCATTGGATATCAATAGTCAAGAAAAGTCAGGTGTGATTTCCGTGGTAAATAACCCCAAATACGAATCTGCTTATTCTCCGATTATAGCTACCGTAGTTCATACCATAACTAAGCAGATGAGTGTGCGACATGCAAAACCTTCATTCTTGATGATGGAAGAGGCTCCAACTATTCGATTGTTAAACATGCACCGTATTCCAGCTACTTTACGGAGTTATAATATCTCAACGGTCTATGTGATGCAGGATAAGATTCAAAATGATATGATGTACGGAGATAAAGCAAGTAAAGCAATATTAAGTAATCTATCCTATCAGTTTTTCGGAAAGGTGAATGACCCGGATACAGCGAAATATTATGAACGTTTTTTTGAACTTATTAAGCAGCCCACCAAAAGTATTAGTAAAAGTAGTGGACTGAGTTTTGAAAGCCGAATCACAAAAGGGGAAAAGGAAGTTTCAAAACGTAGGGCGGATATTTTCTTTAGATTAAAGCAAGGTGAGTTTGTAACCTTTGCAGATGGGAAGGATAAAAAGGTACAATTCAAATTACAAGTAATCCAAAAAGAATTACCTAAAAAAGGTCTCGCTTTTGCCGAGACAGACCTGCGATCAAATTATAAAAAGATTCATAAAGAAGCGCGGTTAATTTTTGAAAACAATTAAGATAAGTTTCCAGTTTTCTGAGTTACGATATGGAAGTTTCACCTGTATTTATGTTTTTTTCTAATATTTTTTCTTCTTTTTGAAAATGATTAATAAATTTTTTAGCATTGTTTAGTCTGAAATAATGAATCATCAGATTCCATTGAGAAATGAACAATACGAAACCTAAATATCCATAAATTATCCAGTCATTTTTAGTATCAGGGAAAAAGTTAAAATATATAAGTAATATTAGTATTAATATGCTAGTAAATAAAATACTCCAAAATATAATCTTGTAAATAGTTTTCTTTTTTACTTCATCTATATTTATAATGAAATTGTTCCCGTTTTTTTTCATAAACTCCGCTATATCCCTGAGTTGAGGAGGCGAAAATACATCTTTCATGTATAAATTATACCAATTTAAAATTTCTATATTCATTTTTGAAAACTTTAGACCTGTACTAACTCTAAAAGCATGTTTTTGGATTTGGTTATCAATAAATTTTTTAAGTTCTTCACTCTTGAATTCTACATTATCATTGAGGTATAAATATTTTTTTAACTCTCTTCGACTAATATAAAAAAATAACAAAATTTCTTCTCGCTTACTAATAATAAAGTACAACAACCCGATTAAAATTGGCAAAATGATTTTAATGTCAAGTTGGAACATAATAGAAAAATTTAATTTTTATTATTTGTTGTTTAAATCCCTTTTCTGTTACAATTTAGTTCTTATCGTTGATATATGTTTCTAAACTGGTAAAAAAAACGCTCTATCAAACGTAAATCTTCCGTAATAATTTCAGCAGTGCCTCTCATTTCCTGCTTGAAGTTAATTTCTTTGTTGTAAGTAGTAACGAGTTTTTTGGGCAATGTAACATCAATAACATAGAACCCATCCTTATTGGGCAATAAGGAGATGTTTTTAACAGTCCCCTTGAGCATGCCAAATTCAGTTTCAGGATAGTTTTCTAATTTTATATTCACATGTTGTCCCTCTTTAATTTTTCCTGAATTTTGTGCAGGTGCTTTCAATTTAGCAATAAACGAAGAACTTTCACTAGGGATAATGGTAAATACCAAATCGCCTTGATTTACGGTTTGATTTTCGTTCCAGTAATTTAAAAAGGACACCTTACCGTTAATATTTGATTGCAATACATATTGCTGCTCCCAATCCTTAAGGGCTTTTTTTACTTGGTTGAAAGACTGAATAACATTCTTAAGTAAGGTCATTTCCTCTTTCACCTTATTTATTTCTGTACCTCTGGAGTTTTTGTGGGCATTACTTATGCTTTCTTTTACTTGAGAAATAGAAGCTTCAAAACTTTGATAATTCCGTTTGGTTCTAGCATAATCCATTTGTTTGTTTTCATAATCCTGTTCAGAAATGATGCCTTTTTTAAAGAGGGTTTCGTTTCGTTTTAAGTCTTTAGCTTTGAACTCTGATTCTGTTTTACTAATCGCTTTTTGAGATTCTAAGTTTTTTAATCGCCTTTTAAGTTCAGAAATAGAAATTTTATTAGCAATAGATTCATTGGAAAAAGGTTGTAGTTCTTTATTCAGTTTATACTGAATATAACTATTTTCAAAAAGAGCGTATTGCGCATCTATATCGCCTAAAAATAGTACAGGCAGGCTGTCAAAAGGAAATTTGAACGATTTTGTATCAACTTTTAAGGTATCAATAATTGATTTTAATGCAAAAACATCTTTATAATTAGCTGTATTTTCTAAAACTGCTAATGGCTGATTTATTGTTACATTATCATTGTCTTCAACTAAAATGGTCTTTAGTTTTCCTGTTATTTTAGCATACTCTTTTTGGGGAGGAGCTTCTGTTGTTATAAGGGCTTCAGAGGGAATGATGTCTGGGTATTTAACAAACCAGGCAATAAGCAGTAATAAGATAATTAAAACTAAGAATAGAGTGCTTCCCCAACGTATCATCCAATTGGGTACTTTAGTGAGTATATCTTGTACCTCTTCGCTCCTTAATTCTATATTATCTAAACTATTATCTGCCATTTATTTCCCTAACTCCAATTGATTTTTAACTAAGTTATAATACTGTCCTTTTTGCTTAACCAAAGCATTATGGTTTCCAACTTCTACAATAAGCCCTTTGTCTAAAACAACAATCTGATGTGCATCTTTAACAGTACTTAGTCTATGTGCAATAACTACCACTGTTTTATGTTCGAAAAACACATTTAATTTCTCCATGATTACTTTTTCGTTATTGGTATCCAAAGCACTTGTGGCTTCATCAAAAAATAAGAAATCAGGATTTTTATATACAGCTCTTGCTATTAAAAGACGTTGCTTTTGACCAGTGCTTAAACCGATTCCTTCCATTCCTATTTTTGTATTATAAGATAGCGGTAAACTTTCTATAAAGCCTTTAATATTAGCTATATCTACAGCATGGGCCAACTTCTTTTTATCAATATAATCTTCTCCAACAGCAATGTTGTTTGCTATGGAGTCACTAAAAATATACCCTTCTTGCATTACCACACCACAGTGATCTCTCCAAGTTTTATGCGATACATTTTTTAAATTATAATTTCCTATGATTATTTGACCTTCATTCGGATCATAAAATTTTAGAAGTAATTTCATTAACGTTGTTTTTCCACTTCCGCTAACACCTACAATAGCAGTTATTTTATTTGAAGGGATTTCCAAATCTAAATGTTGTAATACATTTTGGTTAGAACCCGTATATCTAAATGATACTTTGTCTAGTATGAAATTTGAGTTTTTAGTGATGTCATGTATACTTTCACTATTTGGGTGTTCTTCATCTTTTTTGTCATGAATTTCAGAAAGACGTTCTAAAGAAATCTTAGCGTCCTGTAACTCTTTTATAAATTCTATAAGTTGAACAATTGGAGCATTAAGCTGACCAACAATGTAACTTATGGCTAACATCATACCAAGTGTTATATTACCATCTATAACTAACTTAGCTGCTAAAATTGTAATTAAAATATTTTTTAATTCATTTATAAAACCAGACCCTACACTTTGATATTGTTCTAGTTTTAAACCATCAATAGAGACCTTAAATAGTCTTGCTTGGATAAATTCCCAACTCCATCGTTTTTGTTTTTCTGCATTGTGGAGTTTTATTTCCTGCATGCCGCTAATTAGCTCAATTACTTTACTTTGTTCCTGGCTAACTTCGGAAAATCGTTTATAATCCAGATCGGCACGTTTTTTTAGAAATATAAGTATCCATAAGAAATATAGTGTGCTTCCAACGATAAAAATCCCAAAAATTTGTAAGTTATAAAAAGCTAGTACAAAGCTAAATACAATTAAATTTACCATTGAAAACAGTACGCTTAGAGAAGATGTGGTAAGTACTTGTTCAATACGTTTGTGGTCGTTAATTCGCTGTAATATATCACCAGTCATTCGAGAATCAAAAAACGCTATGGGCAGGCTCATGAGTTTGATGAAAAAGTCTGAAACTAAAGATATGTTGATACGTGTGCTTAAGTGTAAAAGAATCCAACTTCTTATAATTTCTATGGCTGTTTTACCAATAAATAAGGCGAGTTGGGCAAAAAGGATCAAATAGATAAAATGGATGTCTTGATTCTTTATACCTACATCTACAATGCTTTGTGTTAGAAAAGGAAAGATAAGCTGTAAAACACTAGCTGCAATAAGTCCAATAACTAGCTGCCAAATGAATTTTCTATACTTTAAAACATATTTAGACAAAAAAGAAAACCCTAGGCTTTTTTCTTTGTCCTCATAGTTTGGACTATAAAACTTAGGGGTGGTTTCTAAAAGCAATACTACGCCTTCTTCTGTTTGGTCATTAGCGTTATTGCCGATCCAGAACTTTAAAAATTCCTCTTTAGAATATTTAAGACGTCCATGTGCAGGGTCTGAAACGTAAAACACATCTTTTTCGATCTTGTATAACACCACAAAATGTTTCTTATTCCAGTGTACTATGCAAGGTAAAGGAGCTTCCATCAATAGCTCCAATGAAATTTTTACAGCGGTAGAACGGAAACCTATTTGTTCTGCAGCTTCACTTAATCCCATTAAACTGCTCCCCAAGCGTGTTGTCTCAGTTAATTCACGTAGCTCTTGAAGTGATATTGTCTTTTTGTAATATTTAGCAATTATTTTTAGACAGGTAGGGCCACAGTCTTTATTATCATATTGATTATAATGTGGGAATTTCTTCATAGTCTAAGGAACTTGATGAAAGAACTTTTCAGTTTACTTTTTTTAGAATTATCAGTCCATCACCTGATCTATTAGTCACAATAATATTATATTTCCCCTTATCTAAAACTAGAAAACATTCAGACTTTTTATTAGCGACTTCATAAATATCAATTGGCACTGCTTTTTTTAAGTTTTCATTTTCAGCAAAAGCCATAACCATAATAGGAAAATCTAAGTCGATTTTATCCATTTCAATTTGAACTAATTTCTTATCATTCTGAATCAGCCAATTAGGTCTATTATTGATATATTCTGTATTTGGATGAAAAACAACAATATCCATCCAAGAATTTCCTCTCTTATAAGAATAAGGATTGGCTTTTTGATCTAGCAAAACAGAAGGCTTATCTATCTCGAAAGACTTAAAAATGGAGGTTCTATATTCTTTTTTGCTTTTTTCTGAATAGAAAACCTGATCGATAGTTAAAGGGTTTATGCCAGTTAATTCATTTAATCTTCCAGCTAAAGCTGCACCTCCAAAAAAATGTATTTCCCCTTCAAGAGTATGTCCAGAACCACAATGAACTATAAATTTCTCATTAGGGTTTTCTTTAATTATTTTTGCTATGTTTTCTGCTTGATCTTTTTCCCTTACTTCTCCTCCAATATTCTGAGTGGTTTCGTAAGGAAATAACTTATAACCTATTTTTAATGCTGTTCTTAGCAAATTACCAAATTGAGGGTTTTTTATATAATATCCAGTAGTTTGTATAGGGTACTTTCTGCTATTGAGTAAACTATCTTCCTTAAAACCTTTGTTGAGAGCTTCTAGACATAAGTTTCTATAACCATTATTAAATAAATCTTCCAAGAGGGATTCTGTAAAAACTCTATGTTTGGCATTATGATGGGATTCATTGATAATTATAAGTTTGTTATTTTTAGATTGTTCTTTAATATAATCTTTTGCGGAAGAGACTTTAAATTTATCATTGATAGAATCGACTCTTGCTTTTGAATAAGATTCTATTTTAGGCTCAAACATAGGTTCATTATCCCACTGAATAAGAGCGTTTTTATAATCACCTTTTGCAGAAAAAGAAGTTGCTGCTCCTTGATAATCTGGGTTAGCCAAATCACTTAAAAATGTTTCTTGTATTTCAAAATCAAATTTATAATTATTGGTAAATTCATCTTTTAATAATTTTCTAGGTTTTGGAGAACAAGAAATAGTCAGGATGATTATTAGTATGGACAAATAGTAGATTATTTTCATAATTTTAGCTCAAATTACTTCAGTAGGTTAAATTAGTGAATGCATTTCAATTATTGTAAGAAATCATTTTGAGTTCCATTTTTTTATAAGGATCAAAGTCACAGGTTTTGTTATGTAAAAAAGCTCTTTTCCCTTGGTTATTGAGTTCATCATTTCTAAAATATTATTAGAAAATAATGTAAAACTTTTAGTCTAAAGTATTAGACCAAAACCCAGCTTCGTTCTCAAAAAAGTTATCAAAGGGAGCATTATTATTTATGTCTTCTAAAGTATATATGCCTCTAAAAATAGGTGCATTAAGATCATAATATAAAATTGAACTTAAACCTCTGAAAAATTTGGACTTATTTTCCAGTTTTGTAAAAGTTTTATTGAAATAAGTGTTTACAAAGTTGAAGTCATAATATTGGTAACTATGAATTATTTCATGAGAAATTACATCATATAAATTGAGGATACCATTATCATACACAATTGAGTTGGTATAGTTAACTCCTTTGGTAGTTCTCGAGCCATTTGTCAAGTTGGTAGCAGAAAAAATAAATTCACCTGACCTAATTGTCTTATTTAATTCAAATTTGTTTCCGTACGCAGCTCGAGCCATTTCAATTAGAGAAAATGGCATTATTCTATATTTAAACTTGACGTCCCCTCTTGTTTGAACTTCAAGCCTGTTAAAACCAATGTTCATATGCCAAGATTCTAAAAACTCTTTGTTTAGTGAAGCATTTTCAATAATTGATATACCTGTGGAATTGACAACCTTTGCCGCCCAGCTATATTCCAATTTTTCTTTCTCTTGAATCTTCCCAACAAGATTTTTACTCTCATAAACCAGATACCCTCCAAAAGCTCCTTTAGTAAAAGCCTTGAAGAAGGTCTTTCCAAATTTATCATTTGGTTTTTTATTAATTAGGGCTCCAATGCCACTAACAAAGCCACCAAGACCTATGTTATATAAAGCCATTTCTGTTTTGTTATTTTGACCGAACGAGTTCTGACCAATGAACAAAAAAATAATTAATACAAGTATGAATCTCATCATTGTTTTTTTAATTTATAAAGCATCATATGAATACCCAATAAAAAAACGATTAACAACAATATTCTTTTATGGGAAAAACTGTTGTAGATAGTTTTTTTTGGAGGATAAATCTTAACATCAAATATAGAAAACTCCGTATTATTTGAATCAATAATCTTGCCATATTTATTGATTACAAGAGATGTACCATGATTTGATGCTTTAACTAAGGGAAGTCTATTTTCTATAGCCCTCAATTTAATAATATTGTCATATTGCAATCTTCCAAAATAAGAGTGATTGAAGAACTTTTCACTAGATAGCAAATACATTACTCTTGCATTACTGATTTGGCTTGCAACAAAGAAACTATAAAATGATTCATAGCAAATCAGAGGTGAAAAATTATGATTACTAACTATTGTTTCAGTATCATCAGGTACGTTAAAATGAAAAGATGTTTTTTTAAAATATTTTGAAATTCCCGTAGGTAAGTATTCATTAAGCGGTACAAGCTTCTTTTTTACTTTTTGTAAAATATCTCCATTGTTAAGATAAAGAGAAGAATTAGTTATTACTCTATTTCCCTTATTAACTGATGTTCCTACTAGAATTTTCTTTTTTGGATTATTAATAGTTAATCCTTTCAAATATTTAATTGAGAGTTTTTTATTGATCTTTTTTTCAACTACACCACTAAAGGTTAATTCAGGTATTAATATTGTCTCTATCAAACTATCTTTAGCCCTTTTTGCTATGTAAAAAGCCAATTCACTTTCATCAACTAACCCTTCTTTAGATTCTAAATTAAAGGTTAATATTCTTTCGTTTTTATCAGGCTCATTTAATTCATATGTATGACTTTGGTTTATATAAAAAGAAATTGATATAGGAATAGTAACTAAAGAGATTAAAATAGGTGTTTTATATTTACTTTTACCTGCCCAAATCATTCCCAAAATGAGTATCCAAAAACTACCTCCTAATACACCAGTTATTTCATACCATTCAATTAAATAAAGTTGATTGGAAAAGACATTCCCTATTGTCATCCAAGGGTAAGAAAAATCAGAAATATTGAGATAATATTCGTAAAGTAGAATGATGAAAACAAATGCCCATTTGCCAATCATTCTTTTTTTCCTCAGAAAGATATACACTCCTAAAGGAAAAAGGTATAATAGCATATTGGTTAGAAGCCCATAAATACCTTGATCTATTTCAAGCATCCAAAAGAGTCCTCCAAAATGCCAAGCAGAGATATACATTATAAGATTTCCAACAAGTAAAAATACTCCTGTTTCTTCACTTATGTGCTTTTCTATTCTTATTACTAGATAAGTGATATAAAAAACAAATACACTTCCAAAATAATTCCATGAAATAAAAGATATTAAGAACATTACAATGAACTGTAACAATAAGTTACGATTGAACAAAGCAGCTAGAAAAACTAGCTGCTTTGACATTATTTTTGCTATTTTAAAGACCATCAAAATATCTACCTTTGAACTTGTATACTAGTAGAAGATTTTGTCACCGCCTTTATTGTAGATTTATCCACTGTGGTCGTTGCTGCTCGGGCTACTGTTATTTCAACATAAGAGTTGTTAGGAAATCTTTCTAAGTCCTCTGTAGTAATTGTATAACTACCTTGATTATCAGGAAGAACTATTCCTCTAACAATTCTATCTTGATTTTGCTCAGCAAGCATCAAATCTGCTTGATGTAAAGGATGATAAGTGGCATATAATACTACCCCTTCATTATTGCTTTGATCTACATTCCAAGAAACCACACTACCAGCTCTACCAACTTCTGAGCTAAGCTCCAAATTAATTAATTGTGGTACATACATTGATTGTGTACTTGATTTATTAGTTCTTCCAACAGCTCTATAAGACAAATCATTCCCAAAAATATTAACATATTCTGATTTAGAAGAAACAGTAGATTTTCCGTTCTGAGATGGATTGATTTCATTTCTCTTAGCGTCAATTAACTGAATAGTTTTTCCTTTTTCGGGCGATATTTTTTCAGAAATTACAACCGAACTTGGATCATCTGGCCTTGAGGCAATACCGTTCGACTGTATTAAAATAGAACCAAATTCTGTGGGCTGCGAATAAATTTGTAGATAGTCTACAAATGATTTTAGGTTTGTTTCCTTTAGCTCTTCTGAACCGAGTTCAATATCACTCTTATCTTGGCTACACGACATAATAAAAATCGCCATTCCTATGTAAAAGTACTTTTGTATATTTTTTAACTTCATTGTTCTTAAGTTTTTATTATTAATGTCCAAATAAACCATGAGCATCCAAATACTCATTAATATTTCCGTAATCTTTGGCTCTAACAGAACGTTTCACACTACCTTTACCACAACTGTTATTCATACAGTAGCCTGAAATTTGATGTGAAGGTCTTAAATAAATTGGCTGTGGAATATTTGATGACCATCCTCCTAAATAAGTCATTTCGAAAGTATATACTACAGAAGTAAAATCATTCCCATTTAATGGAATATTAAAGTTGGGGTCTTTATTGGACTCACCTTTCTCACTATATTCAACCTTAACATTTAGATCATAATTAGATGGAGGCATAGGAATGGTCATTTTTCCACCACTAGTTGTATTTTGATCACTCATAAATCCAGTCCATACCCATTCACTGCATTGAGGAGATGTAAGTGTTACTGAGCATGCATATTCAACGTCACTTACCCCAAAACCAGTGCCATCTATATCACCAAACCTAATGTCAGGACTTGGGATATAACTTTCATACCCTGCTCTTCTAAACGGATTTTGTGCACTTGGGTCAAAATTTATTTGTAAAAATGCTGTACCCATATTATCTCGAATTTGGTCATCACATGGTATAGGTGGCTCTTCAAAATTAGGAGGCCTCTTGCTAGTTAAACTGAACATCATGGCAAGACATACAACTACTAATGAGATTGAACCAAAAAATATTGAAATCTTTTTTTTCATTACTTTTGTTATTAGAATAAAATTATTAATTGATATTAATTTTTTGTTTTAGAACGTTATCCAACCTTGTTGGGAGTTCATGGCAGTGTGTACTAGCACTCTGCCTTTTTTTATTTTATGTTTCTACTTTCTTATTATTAATGCCTCCTTTCTTTTAATTGTTAGATTTTATATCCATAGATGTACCATCATATTTTGGTCATAAGTCTAGAATGTAAATCATCTTAAACTAGAGAAAATAACTCTAATATTAAGAAGAGAAACTTTCGCCTTAAACGTGAACACTTTGAGAAAATTTGTCTCTGTTTTTCTATTCAGAGATGTATAAGGGTAAACCAATAAAAAATCATATTAATTATACTTTTCATTATTTAGATAAGTCAGACTTAGTAAAACAGGTGTAAATTTTATTACACCTGATAAATGACTAACCCCTCAATAATTTATGTGTAAATAAATTTTAGCATAAGTCAAATTTGCAATGTATATAGGAGGTGTACAAATAGAACAAATCCATATTTATAAATTTTGGGTCTAAATTTGTAAATTTGGACTTACAAATAAAATGTTATGTATATAATCTCTCGCTGGCTTCCTTTACTTTTTTTAGTATTTATATTCGATTCTGTTAAAAGCCAAGATTACAGAAAAGATTCATTACAAGGTAAGTCATATGAGTATCTAGAGGATAGGTTTTTTAAGAATGAGAAGGATACAATAATAGCTTCAATTTACGCTGACACATGGATCAAAAAAGCAAAGATTGAATCGGATACGTTTAATCTAGCTTATGCTTATTTATATAAGTCCTATCTTCTTGAAATAGAAGAAGCCATAAAGTATTCCGATAGTATAATAAACCTCACTAAAGAGTATCACAACTATAAATTTCCAGCACTAGGGTTTATGCTAAAGGGCTATTATTACTATGAGAAAGGAAATGATAAAGCAGCATTGGAGTTCTATTTAAAAGCTTTTGAATATTCCCTAAAGAATAAAAATGTAGAACAACAAATTGAAATAAAACAATTTATGGGGGGGATTTATTATAATTCAGGTAATTATAAAGATGCCTTAAATATATTTCGTGAACAAGTTTTATACTTCGAAAGTAACTCTTCTTTAAAAGAAAAATATAAATTGGATTATCTAATAGCTCTAGATGATATATCCAAAAATTACATGGAAATGACATTATTGGATTCGGCTTTAATTTCAACTCAAAAAGGGATTAAGACTAGCTTATTGTCAGGAAATAACACAATGTATGAGAAATTTTTGTTAAACAGTGGCACAATATTGTATCATAAACACGAGTATCTAAGAGCTTTGGATAGTTTAAATAAAGTTGAAGAAGAGTTGATTGATGTTAATCAAGCAGTATGCTTCTTTTATAAAGCAAGAATTTGTCAAAAATTAAATAAGGATAATGAAAGTATTTTTTATCTAAAAAAAGTAGATTCAATATATCAGGACACCAAACTTTTTTTTAGTGATTTAAGAGATGTTTATAAAATGACTTCTAATTATTACTCTAAAAAAGGGTTAGAAAAAGAACTGTTAGAAAGTGTCAAAAAATTAATATACGTTGATAGTATTATAAATGTCGATTTTGAACATTTAAATACTTCAGTTATTAAAAATTATGAAATCCCGAAATTAAAGAAAGAAAAAAATGAATTAGAAGTAAAATTATCTCAAAAAAACAAAAAAAATTCAAATATCATCAGTATATCTTTGATTCTTCTAATCGTTTCTGCTATAATAATTTATTTGTTGAATAAGAAACAAAAATTATACAGGAAAAGATTCGAAGAAATATTGAACGATGATAAATCTAACAAAACAAATAAATTACAAGATTCAATAGCTGAATCAGAAAAAGTAAAACTGAATATTTCCCAAGGAGTCATTGATGATATACTACAAAAGCTTAACAAATTTGAACTGGAAAATGAATTTACAAATAATGATATATCTTTAAACAAGGTTTCAAAAATGTTTAATACTAATACTGCATATCTTTCTAAAATAATTAATCATTACAAAAACGAATCTTTTTCTAGTTACTTAAGTAATTTAAGAGTTGATTATGCAATTAAAAAACTGAAAGATGATACTAAGTTTAGAAATTATACTATTTCAGCTATATCTAGAGATATTGGTTTTAATAACCCTGAGTCTTTTTCAAAAGCATTTTATAAGAAAACAGGAATTTATCCTTCTTACTTTGTTAAACAATTAAATGATGTTTAAAATTTAATCTAAATTTATAAATCTAGACGAACTGATAGAAATCTATATTCTAAAAAATAATCCTTTTATGTATGTTTGGTTAATTAACATTAAAATTAGAAACAATGAAAACAAAGACATTAGCTAGCAATAATTTTGCTAAATTTGGGAAGTTTAAGTTAGAAAACTCTAAAGTAATATTTGGTGGAGGCGATGATGATGGAGGTGGAAGAAAAGGAATAAAACGTCCAGGTAGTGAAGGTAGCGGAGGTAGTGGTAATTAATTTGTAATTAATCAGACCTCTTAATCTTAAGAGGTCTTTTTTTAAATATGAGAGAAAAAATAATATTAGTATTTCTGATATTTATATCGAGCTGCAAAAAAAGCGGAGATGATTATTTAAAGTTTAACCCTCCACCTAGAGTCAGTATTGATAATTCATCGGAAAAGTATTTTGGTCGTAATGTAATTGATCCGTACAGAGATATGGAAGATTATCATGACTCACTTAATATTGATTGGTACAAAAAACAAAGTGAATATGCAGAAAATATCTTAGAGGTGTTACCTGGAAGAGAGCCTTTGCTAAATGACTTACTTGAACTAAGTAAAAGAAGGAAAAGCTCTTTCAAAAGAATTAATGTTACTTCCAATAATAAATGTTTTTTCTTAAAAAAGGATATTAATGATAGTTTTTACAAACTTTACTTTAAGGATAATATACATTCAGAAGAACACCTTTTATATTCACCCAAAGATTTTAAGAAAGAAACAGGATATAATTATTACATAAGCTATATTAAGCCTAGTTGGGATGGGAAATATATTGTAATTGCGCTTTCATATTCAGGGAGAGATTTATCCGAAATGGTTATCTTAGATGTTGAAAAAAGAAAGGCTCTACCTCAAACTTTAACCAATGCTTGGCCCTCTAATTTTTGGGGAGTAAATTGGCTACCTGATAATAGTGGATTTACGTATTTAAGATTTTCTGATATTGATATTTCAGACCCTCGATTTAAAGAAAATTCTCAATCGGTATTACATTTTATAGAAGATAATGACGGTAGGGTAAATTACATCTTCGGTAATAAGACTTGTGAAAACTTAAATATCTCGAAAAAGATCTATCCTATTACAAAAATAAACTCTGATAAGGACAAGTATATAATCGGTTATCTATCTGATGTTGATAATTATTGGAATGCATATTATGCAAAGATTTCGGATATCAAAAAAGGTCAGCTCAGTTGGAAAAAATTATATGTAAAAGAAGATAAAATTCAAACTACTAAAGGATATTTCACTGCTAATCATTTTGTTTTCCTATCTGCCAAAGGAGCTGACAATAAAAAAATAATGTCAATTAAAAGCTCCGAGCTAAATATTAACAAAGCAGTTACTCTCGCTAAAGAAAAATATAATGAAGTAATAAATGACTTTGAGATAACTAGTAATGGTATTTATTATTCTACCCTAAAAAATGGTGTTGACGCCAATCTTTATAGAGTTTTCGAAGGAAAAGAAGAAAGAATTAATACTCCTAAGCAAGCTGGTTTAATTAACTTGAATAATAAATCAGCCTTTTCAGATGAATTATGGGTATCAATTGAGGGCTGGACAAGTCCTTATGTAAGGTACTCCTATAATACTCAAAATAAAACTTTCGAAAAAGATAGGTTTTCGTCACAAGTAAATTACCCAGAATTTGAAAATATTATAGCACAAGAAGTTCTCGTAAAATCGCATGACGGAGAAGAAATTCCACTATCAATCATTAGAAATAAAAATTTAAAATTAGATGGGAATAATCCTGTTTTTATCTATGGATATGGAGCATATGGGGATATTGAAAGCCCTTATTTTTCATCAATAATGTTGACTTTTGTTAGAAAAGGAGGTTTGTTTTGTGTTGCTCATGTTAGAGGAGGTGGAGAAAAAGGAGATAATTGGCACAAAGGAGGTCTAAAATTAACAAAACCAAATTCGTGGAAAGATTTGATCTCATGTACAGAGTACTTGATCGATAAAAAGATTACTTCAAATCAAAATATAGCCATTTATGGTGCAAGCGCAGGAGCAATTTTAGTAGGGCGGGCAATGATTGAACGTCCTGATCTTTTTAAGGTTGTTATATCTGAATATGGTTATTTAAACCCATTTCGCGGAGAAATTATAGGTTCTGCTGGTACCAATTCTGAAGAGTTTGGTTCTGCAAAAGATTCTCTAGAGTGTTTATCTCTAATTAACATGGATCCATATTTGAATATTAAGGATAATGTTGTTTATCCATCTGTTTATCTTACAGTTGGAATGAATGACCCTCAAGTTCAACCTTGGATGCCAGGTAAATTTGCTGCCAGACTGCAAAATAAAACAGAACTTAAAAATCCAGTTTTATTATTAGCAGATTTTGAAACTGGTCACGGAGATACTTCCAATGCATCAAAAATATATGAAGACTGGGCTAATATTTTTTCGTACGTATTTTGGCAAACAGGTAATCCTGATTATCAACTAAAATAAAGAAGAGATTAAATTTATTAAGACATTAAGATGGGTAAATCAGGCTTATTCTGGTATTATCCATTTTTTTATTATTTAAAATGTAAAAAGGAAGTTTTCCTATAGAATTTTATAAATCAAGGGTTCATATTTATAAATTTAAGGAGAGACTACTTTTTAAAACGTCATTTTATAACGAATTTTAACAAAAAAGAATAGGTTTAAACAAATCGTGACAAATCTATATAAAGCCTTATTTGTTAAGTGGAAAATATAAAATGGAAACTCTCTCAATTATAAGTGAATTTAAAAGACAATTACAAGACATAGATCAATTTGAATATGATGCTATACGACAATCCCGAAAAGTCATTTTACTATGCAGAAAGGTCCTTTTAGACCTTAAAAAAGTAGTTTCTGAAAATAACTTTAATTCTATAGATGAAGAAGTTCAATTCTTTAAAAATACTAAACAAATACCTTTAAAAACACTCATTTATCATTTGGAGGTCTATAGTTTTGAAACACATTATCCCAAAATAGGAAAAAAAGAACAGCAAAAATTCATCACAAAATCAAAACATAAAATACAAACCTTCTTCGCAAGACATTTAGATTTTATTAATTATATAGAGCAAAATCATGACCATTTAGATTCATGGTATTTTACGAGATCGTATAATAATGAATTAAAAATTATCCCTACACAAGATTACACTTTAGAAATAGAGTTTAATACTTCGCATGATATTTTGTTGGGCAAATTACTTGCTTATAAGCGTTTTATTAAATACTTAGAAAATCGATTCGTAAAGAAAGAACAAAAAATAAACATTGATAACTTAGGCAAGCAGTATAATTTAAAATGGACCTCAAGTAAAACAGCGCTTACCGAATTAATATATGCTCTTTATTATAGTCGCGCCATCAATAATGGAAATACAGATAAGAGAGAAATTGTCATGGCATTTCAAAAACTCTTTAATTTTGATTTGGGGGATTTTTATAAAATACATTCTGAAATTAAATCTAGAAAGAAAAGTAGAACTCGATTTTTAGATGAACTTTCCATGAGTTTTATACATGAAATAGAAAAATCTGAAAGGTAACTATCCTGATAAAAAAGCCGAGTAGGGGACTACTGTGGTTTCTTTATTTATACAAACTCGATTCTATTTTTTGATCAATTTTATTCCTAGTATAAGGTTAACTAACCAACATATAATAGCAAAACGATACAAAGAATAGAATGTTAAAATTTCACCGAGGTAAGGTGATATGGTGAATAAAGCAATTCAAAGTAAAACATCTTTGTTGAACGAAAGTCAAATCTTAACAAAGTCGTCATTTAAAATAGTATTTGGCGGCTTTGTTTAATAAACATTTAAAAATATGGGAGCAACTATAGTTACAACAGAAGATCTTGTGGAATTCAAATTAGAATTATTAGAAGACATTAAGCAACTTTTACAAAATCAAAACGGACAACCTGCCAAAAAATGGCTCAAATCACCAGAGGTCAGAGAGCTTTTGAGTATCTCTCCAGGGACATTGCAAAACTTACGTATCAATGGCACATTGCCTTATACCAAAATTGGAGGTGTACTGTATTATGACTATCAGGAAATCATGCAGGTGTTAGAGCAAAACAGAATTCATAACAAATTCTAGATTTTGGTTTGCAAGACATCAACTATATCAAACACCTTAATGGGGTATTTGAGCAATTTTCCAAAGACCATAGGTTAAATCCAACCCACATCAGTTTGTATGTAGCCTTGTTTCAGATTTGGAACCACAATTTCTTCAAAGATGAATTCTACATCAACCGAGAAGAAGTCATGGGCTTTTCCAAAATAGGTTCTAAATCAACGTATCACAGGTGTATAAAAGAATTGAGTCATTGGAATTATTTGCTTTATACACCATCGCACAATCCATTTAAGGGAAGTCGAATCAAGATGTTCAATTTTGGGACAAGTACCGAACAAGCTCTGTACTCAAACCGTACCAAAATTGAGACAAGTACTGGACAAGCATTGGTACCTATAAACAAACATATACAAACTATAGAAAACAGTAAAAACTTAAACAAACTGCAAATTTTAGAAAATTCAAATTCGGAAACTGAAGAAAACCATCAGGAAAGTGTCCCATATCAGGACAACCTAAAGACCAGTTCGGATAAAAATTATGATGACCCTTTATGAGCAATCCAAAACCACATATCATTGTTGAAGGTGCTGTACAGTATTCTTTGGGTACCATGCGAGGCCATCAAATTTTATATGATTTTGATAAAATGCTAATCTATCTGGATGCTAAAGGAAAGATACTTTTCGGGCAGAAATTTAAAATCTATAAAGAAGACAGAGATATTTTATACAAACTATGTCTTTACTCCATCCAGGATAGAATTGCGTGCAAAGAAATCGGGATTGATATTGATAAGGGTATTTTGCTTTCTGGTCCTGTAGGTTGTGGTAAAACTTCTTTGATTCGCTTATTGAAACATCTAGTGCCACATCGAAAGCCTTACGAAGTTGTACCCACCCGAAACATCGTTTTTGGATTTAACCACATCGGTTACAAAACCATTGAAGATTATGGCAATACTCAATTTTTCTGCTTTGATGATTTAGGTG
The DNA here is from genome assembly GCA_947487895.1 of uncultured Flavobacteriaceae bacterium. Classification (GTDB taxonomy): domain Bacteria; phylum Bacteroidota; class Bacteroidia; order Flavobacteriales; family Flavobacteriaceae; genus Seonamhaeicola. Next base: position 389,949 of record CANKYF010000002.1, on the reverse strand, counting down.
TGGAGCCAATGGGCAGGCACTATGGTAAAGATTGTAATGTGATGGGGGAAATACTGCTATCTCGCCATGACTTGTTCCTAGAGAAGAAAATTAAAACCCATGCTACTACCAACTTAAATGCTGCAGAACTAGAAGAGCTCTATGGTATTCGTGTTCGTAGTCGAATGCGACAGCTTTTTAATTTGGTTGCTTTTGATAGGGGGAGCAGGGATAAGAGATAATTAAAATTCAGGAATGATTTCTTCTGGATATTAATTAATATCAATATAATTATTTAGAAACTCTGTATTTCTATAAAATAAATATATATTTATCATTGCAAACTAGAAAATACTATGACTTCTTTAGGATTATATCTCACAAAAAAATCTGTAAATAAAGCAATGGTTTCCAGACGGACAGGAATTAGTCAGGCGCGTTTATCTCAATTAACTTCTAATCAATCAACCAAACTTCGAGCGGATGAATTGTATTTGATTGCCTTGGCAATTGATATTGACCCAGGGAAAATGTTTAAAGAAGTTTTTAGTGATTTGAAATTAGAAAATTAAAAAGAATAATAATTCACGTATAACAAAGACAGAAGCTAAATTGATATAAGAACTTAATGAGTAACGTAACATCAATAGTAAGATCTATTAGAAACATCATGAGAAAAGATGAAGGAGTTGACGGTGATGCGCAGCGTATTTCTCAAATGGTGTGGATGCTTTTCATGAAAATATTTGCTGATAAAGAAGAAGAGTGGAAAAAATCAAGAAAAACATACAAAAGTCCATTGCCCGAAAAGTTAAAGTGGCAAAATTGGGCAGCAGATGAGGATGGGTTAACAGGAGATGAATTAATCACTTTTATCAATGATGAATTATTTCCTATATTAAAAACAATTGAACCTACCGATACAGATCAATCTGTGATTGTGAAATCAGTTTTTAATGATACATATAACTATATGAAGAAAGGAACTTTGTTCCGTCAAGTCATTAATGAAATAAATAAAATTGATTTTTCTAGTAAAAATAAAGATAGGCATATCTTTAATGATATCTATGAATCAATATTAAAAGAATTGCAAAGTGCAGGTTCATCTGGAGAATATTATACCCCAAGAGCTGTCACTCAATTTATGGTTGATATGATAGAACCACAAATTGGAGAAAGTGTCTTAGATCCTGCATGTGGTACAGGAGGTTTTTTGACTTGTACCTTGGATAATTTGTCAAGTAAAAATGGATTTAATGAAAAATCTAGAATTATTCAAAACTCTATTAGAGGAATAGAAAAGAAGCCATTACCTCACCTTTTATGTACAACTAATTTAATTCTACATGGTATTGAAAAACCAGCTATTACGAAAGGTAATTTATTAACTGTACCATATGAAAGTTGGAAAAGTAAAAATCAAGTGAATATTGTACTTTCCAATCCACCATTTGGAGGGCAAGAAGAAGATAATACGGAGAAAAACTTTCCCGAAAAATTCAGGACTAAAGAAACAGCCGAATTATTTTTAGCATTAATTATAAAAATCTTAAAGAAAAATGGGCGAGCTTCAGTCGTTCTTCCAGACGGTTCTTTATTTGGAGAAGGTGTTAAGGCAAGAATTAAACAAGAATTATTAACAAAATGTAACCTACATACCATAGTACGTTTGCCAAAAGGGGTTTTCAATCCTTACACTGGAATTAATACAAATCTATTGTTTTTCATAAAAGGAAAACCTACTAAAGAAATTTGGTATTACGAAATGCCTTATCCGAAAGATGTAAAGAATTTTAGTAGGTCAAGACCTATTAATATTAAGCATTTTGATGATATTAAGAAATGGTGGAAAGATCGTAAAAGGAACGAATTTGCCTGGAAAGTCTCCATAAATGAAATAAAAGAAAGAAATTTCAATTTAGATATTAAAAACCCTCATGTTTCTGAAAATGAACAAGTATACACAACAGAAGAATTATTAGTGAAAATTGATGCATCATTTCAAAAAAGTGCAAATCTTTTATCCGAAATAAAAAAAACGCTTTTATGAAAAACTGGAAAAAAGTAAAATTAGGTACACTTTTAACTGAATCTAAAGTTGTTTCAGAAAAGCCCAACACTGATAAACGAATTAGGGTAAAACTAAATGTCCTTGGAGTGGAAAAAAGACCTATTACAAAAGATAAAAAAGGAGCAACAAAATACTATATACGTAAAGCAGGACAATTTGTATATGGAAAGCAAAATTTACATAAAGGAGCGTTTGGTATTATTCCCGAAGAACTAGATGGTTTTGAGTCTAGCATGGATATACCAACATTTGATATTGACAAGTCCTGTTACCCTGAATGGATTTTTTATTTCTTTAAAAAGAAAAAATTTTATTTAAAGCTTGAAAGTATAGCCAAAGGTGTCGGTTCTAGGCGTATACATCCAAAACAGATTTTTGAGTTGGACATCTTTTTACCTTCTAAAGAAGAACAAAGAAAAATATTAGATGAGATTGAAAAGGCTGAAATAAAAAATCAAGAATTAGTTAACGAAATAAACTCTCAAGAAAAAAATATAGTAAAACTCCGACAATCCATATTACAAGATGCAGTGCAGGGTAAATTAACCGAAGAATGGCGTGAACAAAACCCAAAAATGGAACCCATGAGTGAGTTAATCAAAAAAATAAAATCCGAGACAGAGCAACTCATTAAAGGAAAGAAAATTAAAAAGGAAAAATCGTTACCTCCAATTACAAAAGAGGAAATCCCTTTTGAAATTCCTGAGAGCTGGGAATGGTGTAGATTGGGAGATATATGTTCTTTAAAACACGGATATGCATTTAAAAGCCAGTATTATGTTAAGCATAAAACAAATTATGTCTTGATGACACCTGGTAATTTCTATGAAAGTGGAGGATTTCGTGACAGACCTGAAAAAAGAAAGTATTATGAAGGATCCGTTGACCCACAATTTATCCTAAAACCAGGTGACTTGATTATTCCCATGACTGAGCAAGCAGTTGGTCTGTTAGGTAGTCCTGCCTTTATTCCCGATGATGGGATAGTGTATTTGCATAACCAACGACTAGGTAAGATATCAATGGTAAATTATTCTGTTAATGAACATTTCATCTATCATTTTTTCAATTGTCGTTTCTTTAGACAAGAACTTACTGACTCATCAACAGGAATGAAGGTTAAACACACATCTTCAGATAAAGTTTTAGGAGTGCCATTTCCCTTATGTTCAGTTTCGGAACAGAATGCTATAGTGAAAAAAGTCAATCAATTATTGGCTAATTGTGATGTGTTAGAGCGAGAAATAATAGCCAATAAAATCAATGCAAATAAACTAATGCAATCGGTTTTAAGTGAATTATTGGGAGATGAAAACAATATCTTATTAAATAAGATAGCTCCTAAAAAAGATGTGAAAAAGTTCTCCAGAGAAATAAAATACAATAGTAAAACGGTACTTATGGATTTAGTAAAACTTATAAAAGAACACGGCAAACTACACGCAGAAGATCTTTGGAAAATGTCTAAATATCCTAACGATATTGATGCTTTTTACGCAGAGTTAAAAAAGCAAATAGAGGAAAAGAAATCCATCAAAGAAGTTGTAGACGAAAAAGGATATTTGGAACTAGTATGAGAATAGATAAGATCTACATAGAAGAGTTTAAAAATCTCAGAAAGTTCTCAATTGATCTCAATGAGAAATATATGAGTACCGTGTTCCTAGGTCAAAATGCAGCAGGTAAATCTAATTTATTAGAAGCGTTAGTAATAATTTTTCGTGATTTAGATTTAGAAGATCAAACAGACTTTAACTATACTATTGAATATGAATGCAAAGGCAATCTCTTAAAAGTCAATGGTGGGCCTGATATTAAAAATAAATTTGGTCTTTTCGTTGGAAAAAGAAAAGGTCAAGAAATTGATTACTCAACTATAGTTTCAAAGGCAGCGGTAAAAAGGAACAAGGAAAAATATTTACCTCGATATGTTTTCTCATATTATTCTGGTGTTAGTAATCGCCTATTAGAACATTTTGATAAACATCAAAAACGTTTTTATGATGCATTATTAAAAAGCGACAGTTCTGATAATGTACCTCCGAGACCATTATTTTATGCTCGATTAATACATAGTCATTTTGTTTTAATGGCTTTTTACGCTTTTCAAGAAGAAAAAATAAATACTTTCCTAAAGGATTATTTAAATATTGTTGGCTTAGAGTCTGTTCTTTTTGTTTTAAAAAAACCTCAATGGAATGGTGATAAGAAAAAGGGAGATCCTAAATTTTGGTATGCAAAAGGTATTGTTAAAGAATTTCTTAATGATTTATGGAATGCTTCAATAGGTCCAATTTATCATAAAACAAAAGTTAGAGAAGATTTCAATAAACATCCAGATCAAGAACAACTTTACCTCTACATTTCTAACCAAGAAAAACTTGAAAATATCGCTAAAAAATATGGTACAAATACTAATTTTTTTAAGAGTCTAGAAAGCACTTATATCTCAGACTTAATACAAGAAGTTCGAGTCAAGGTTAAAAAAGTGAATGTACATGGTGATATAACATTTAAAGAACTTTCAGAAGGGGAACAACAATTACTGACTGTTTTAGGGTTGTTACGTTTCACCAAAGAAGATGAATCATTAATTCTTCTTGATGAACCAGATACTCATTTAAATCCATTATGGAAATGGAAATATATGAACCTGTTGGAAGAATATTCAGGGAAAGATGACTCAAGCCAAATTTTGATGACTACTCATGATCCATTAGTTATTGGAGGACTAACAAAAGAAGAAATTCGAATATTTCAATCTACTAAGAAAGAAGATGAAAACGGAAAAGAATATCAGCATATAGAAACTTTCGAACCTGATTTTGACCCGAAAGGATTAGGAGTCGCAGGTATTTTGACTAGCGAGTTTTTTAATTTACCAAGTACATTAGATGAAGACACCTTAGAAGATTTGAATGAACGAAACCGATTAGTGACTAAAAAAGATAATACAGGATTGAGTGATGCTGAAAGAGAACAATTAAATGAACTGTTTTTAAAACTTAGCGACCTTGGAATTAATACAACTGATAGAGACCCTATGTATCAAAAATTTATAAGTGCTATTAGTCAAAGAGAAGAATTTCAAGTTGAAAAAGTATCTAAAGAAGATAGAGTTAAACAAAATCAAATTGCTCTTGAAATATTAGATGAATTGTTTAACGAAAAAGATAATGAATGAGATATATAGATTTAGAAAATAATCCACCAGATCAAGATTGGATTGATCGAGCTGATGCTATAACTCTTCAACTCACTCTAGCTGCTGATAAGGCTGCTCGTGATGTTATTATTGATGCTAATCAAAACATGTGGACTGAGCTAAAAGATCATTTAAGAGCTTTAAGTCATAATAAATGTTGGTACTCAGAATCTAAAAACGACAGTGCCCATTGTCATGTAGATCATTTTAGACCTAAGAAAAAAGCCATTGACGAAAATGGTAATGATAAAGGTGGTTATTGGTGGCTTGCTTTTGAATGGCTAAATTATAGATATTCTGCTCCTGCTGAAAACATTAGAAAAAATGCCTATTTCCATGTCAACGCTAATAAGGCTAATGCACCCACTGATTCTTTGGAAAATGAAGATATAAGGTTTTTAGATCCTACTGAAATAGAAGACCCAGATAAGTTAGCTTTTACTAATGAGGGACTTGTAACACCAAAATCTACGGTTAACACAGAGAGAAATTATATTCAAGCTGAATATACAATAAGGAGGATGAATCTTAATAAACAAGAAATGAAGGATTCAAGGAAAGATAAATATTCAAGAACAATATTATTAATTAAATCTACTGAGAAGCTTGTTCAATTACAACGAACTAATATTTGTATGGCTCGTAAGCAAAAAATAGCATCTCAAATGAAAGAATTATTAGTTCTTGCGTCTTCAACCTCTGAGTATTCATCTGCAGTAAAATTTTGTATGAAAACTACTGGATATGAATGGGTTGAAAATCTATTATTAAGAGCTGCTTAAACCTTTTATAATCTCATTAAAATAACATTATCATAATCCAACATTTAAATACCCCATAATCCCCATCAAAACAGCCAATACAATAGCCTTAATATTTTTAGCTTCTAAAAAATAATCAGCTTCATCAGTATTAGTCATAAATCCCATTTCCACAAGCATAGAAGGACAATACGAAATTGTTTCCCGTAGCACATGAAAATTAGCAAACTTCACACCTCGTTTTTCAAGACCTAGCTTTTGGGTGCTTTCATTCAGAATAGAAACACCAAGGGCAATGGAAGTTTTGCTATTTGAATTCTTTGAATGATGTACATAAGCCTCCATACCTCTGGAATTGTTTCCAGAAGCATTACAATGTAAGGACACAAATACATCTGCTTTTAAACTTTTAGTTAATTGGCTTCTGTCATATAGAGAAATGAGTGTGTCATTATATCTAGTTAGATAAATATCCAATTCGTCATCAAAAAGGGATTTGTTCAGGTTTAAAATCTCATTAACAACTTTCAAAACCACATCCTTTTCATAAATGCCATTTACACCAATGGCACCCGAATCAATTCCACCATGACCAGGGTCGATGACTACGACTTTTTTCTGACCAAAAACCAAACACATTTTTAGCAGTAAAATCACAAAACTGACGTTTTTAAGCATCGAACCATTCAAAAGTTTTTGAGTTATCAACATAGGTACTTCAATTTTTCATACGATTTGATGTCAATTCATAGCATTGAAAATCAATCTGATATAAATAATATTTTGTCCACAAAATACTGATTATCAGTATTTTGAATTGAAATATAATGTATTTTTCAAACAACGAAATCCAACAAATTTTAAATCAATTTCGATATGAAAAAATCACTATTTCTTACTGCTTTTTTACTCTTTATTTCCAATACCATTTTTGCTCAGATTGGAGGTATTGAAGATTCCGTTAACGATGTTTCGGATACCATTAGAGCCATTTTCCCGATTATCTTGGGGGTCATTTTTCTAATAGGCTTCCTCTTCAATGCGGGGCACTTTTTTGGTGAGAATGCAGATCTTAAAAAAGGGATTACCCGTGTATTGGTCTTTGTGCTTATTGCGGGTGCAGTAGTGGGTATATTTACCTATCTCATAGGCATCGTAGTGTAACATGAAACGTTACGAAATCTATAAGGATATCCGAAAGCGAGCAGTGATAATGGGGTTACCCATTTCATTGTTCGCTTTGATGATGACATCCGTCATCGGGTCATTGCTGTTTATCATCTTTTCGTTCAGCTTTTTGGTCATTATATCAGTATTCCTTTTTAACGGAGGTCTATACGTGGTATTGACACAACTGACCAAACACCCTGCCTTATTGCATTTTAAAAAAGTATTCCCAACGACCATCAGTAACAAACGAGAAAGTCAACTCCAATATGAAGACCCATAATGGGTATTTAAAAGACAAGCTATATGAAGAAAATAAATCTATCTGCATATCACCCTATCCTGAGCATAGAAAAGCATATCGTTTTTGCCAGTAATGGCAATGTAATATTGTGTTATAAAGCAACCTTGCCAGAAATCTATTCCTTATCCTCAACCGATTTTGAGGACATACACGGCTCTTGGTTTCAGGCATTCAAATCCCTACCGACAAGTACGGTTATCCATAAGCAGGATATCTATAAGAAAAGCCTCTATGAGGCAGATAATTTACCAAATGAAAGCTTTCTGGAAAAGGCAACCTATCGATATTTTAAAGGAAGGGAGTGCCTAACCCATCAATCCTATTTGTACTTCACGCTGCCTTTGGATAAAGCACTGAATGCTTCCAAGTTTACCAACCCGTTCCGTAAGGTGGAAAAGGGCATTCACAAACAACTAGACCATAATGTCCAAGAGTTTATTACTTCGGTAAATGATGCTGTTTCCTTTATCAATAACGGCCGCAGGGTGTCTCTGAGACAATTAAATGAAGACGAAATTTTAAAACTTACGAGTGCATACTTCAATGGGTTTAATGAGGGTTTTGATACCGATGTTCAATTGAAAAAATCCGAGATTGAAATTGGAGAGAACCATTTTGATGTACTGGCAGTAAATAGCGAACTCTGTTTCGGTGATGTAGTACAAAGCAGTAAGACCAATGACAAGTTTACTTCGGATGATTTTGTTTTCCATCAGGGTTTTATTGATGGATTGGGATTGAACCTGAATGAAAACCATATCATCAACCAAATCATTTACCTAGATGACAAACACAAATGGAGAAAATTACTGGACAAGAAAATTGAAGAGCTTAGTAAGAGTTCCAACTTCGGAACACAGAACAAAGTCATTCAAAAGAAAATTGAAGCCATTGTTGCTAAAATTAATGAAGACGATAGTTCAAGAATTATACGTGGGCATCTCAACATTGTTTTCTGGTCGCCAGAAGCCCAACAGCTAAATACGATAGCATCAAAAATCAAAACGGAGTTCAAGGAGCTGGATATTGTTCCGTACTATCCGAAAGGGGAAGAACGAAAGCACTACTTTTTGAATTCCTATTGTTGTTTCAGTTCCAATTTCTCTAATGAAGATTTATACGTCACCGATTTAAAACATGCCCTGTGTCTGTATATCAACAACAGCAACTATAAGTCAGATGAGCAGGGTATCATTTTCAATGACAGACAATACAATATTCCAGTTTTAAAAGATGTATGGGACGAGCAAAAGAAACGCATCAAAGCCAGAAATTTTATCATTTTCGCGCCCACAGGAGAAGGAAAGTCCTTTTCTGCAAATAATATAATTAGACAATTTTATGAGGATGGTGTTCGCTTGGTTATTATTGATTTGGGAGGTTCTTATTCTAAATTTGCCAAGCTCTATCCAGACGATCATATAATTCTTAGGTATGAACAAGGAAAGAATTTAGGAATCAATCCTTTTTATATTTCTGGCGAAGCAGATTTGACTCCTGAACGATTGGAGGATCTTGCCGTTTTCTTATTGGAATTATTAGCTGAAGGGAGCCAAGTTTCAAAAGCTAAAGAAGTAGCTGTTAAAAAAGTGTTGTTGCACTTTTATAAGCACATTCGTTCTAATCATTCTTTAGCCGCATTGTATCAGTTTATTGACAACAAAAAGGATACACTCATTGAAGAGCTAAAAATACAGGAAGAACATTTTAGTGTCTACAACTTTCTGCACATTCTTTCGGAATATGTTGATGAAGGTCTTTACAGTTTTCTCTTTAACACCGATGAAGACCAGACGTATAAGATAGAAGATAAACGTATAATTGTCTTTGAATTGGATGAAGTAAAGGATAATAAAGAAATCCTTTCAGTAATGCTTAAGCTCATCAAATCAGCTATCCAAAGAACCATTTGGAGAAACCGTTCTGAAAGAGGAATCATTCTTTTTGACGAGTTTGCTAAACAACTGAAATTCGATAATGTTCTAGAAAGTGTAGAATTTTATTATCAAGCTATCCGAAAGCAGAACGGAGCTATTGGCATCATTCTCCAATCCATCAATCAATTGCCTAATAATTCTACTTCGGCAAGTATTCTTGAGAATACCCAAGTTATCTACAGTTTACGAAATGAAAAGGGGTACGATGAGCTTCAAAAGCGATTGAACCTTTCGAGTCACGATTTGAATCAGTTAAAATCTATTCGCAACAACCTTACGGGGGACAGAAAGTACACGGAGATATTCATCAAGATTGGAAAGGAGAGCAACATCTTTCGTCTTGAAGTACCCAAAGAGGTTTATGCCGCTTACCTCACAGACGGAAAGGAAAGTGAGGCCATAATGGCTATTTATAATGACGCCAATAATATGGAAGAAGCCATAAACACATTCATTAAACAATTATAAATCTAAAAAACGAGAACCATGAAATTAAAAATCAAAACATTAGTATTAGCACTTACCATAACTATTTTATCATCTGGCCACATTGAGGCCCAAGGAATGCCTGTTTATGATAATACCAATTTTATCAGTTTTACCAAATCTCTAATAGAATCGGCAAAACAGACCTCACAATTACTAAAAACGGTGCAGTTTCTTAAGACCCAAAAAGAGAACATTGAAAAGGTAAACAATGTCATCAGACAGCTAAAGGCAGTTCGGGAAATGGCAAGGAACAACCAACGCCTATTCAACATTGTACAGGACGATTTACGAGAGATTCTTAACTCACCCTACATCAAACCTGATGAAGTGAATCGTGTCTCAGAATCCTTCAATTCCATTATTGAAAACTCTCTATATGGATTGGAGTATATCGACCAGATATTGTCCAGCAATACCCTTAAAATGACCGATGCAGAACGTGCGGAAGTCCTTAAGGATATGGAACTAAAATCTAAAGAAATGGTAGCTGAGATTGAAGCCAAGACCAAACGCTATCGTAAGGTTATTGCCTTTCGTGAAATGCAAGATAAAATCAATAACAGGGAAACCAATTACTAATGGCAGGTATCTTTTTGGGCATAGGATTGGAATATGTTGATGCGGTGTTTACCACCATCAAAAACAGTGACTTTTCACAGTATACCATTACTGGAATGAAGACACTGGCCATTCTGTTCTTTCTCATCAATATCCTCAAAAAGTACAATGAAGGCGTTGCCAACAATGAGGGGTATACCTGGGGGTTGACCCCTGCAGAACTAGCAAAGAATTTTGCGGTGGTTATCCTAGTTATTTTCTCAACACAGGTATTGGATGTTTTTGATACCATTCTTGTGGCCATCGAAACTCAATACCGAGACACGGCTCCTGCGCTCCTCCCGCTACAGATGCAAGACATCGATTTGGAGCAGGATGTGGGCGCATTGGAAGCCGCAAAAAAAGCAATGGCGATGTTGTATGAAGCTCTGGTAACACCGCTGTACGGCTTAAAGATGCTGGCGTTTATCATCGGGATATTTCTTTGGTTATTAGACTTATTCATCTATCCATTATTCCTTGCAGAACGTTTCTTTTTGTTAGGAATCATGCAGGCGTTTTTCCCTTTGGTGATTAGTCTTGCTGTATTTGAAAAGTTCCGTTCATTGGCTTACAACTTCTTTAAGCTCTATGCAGGAGTATATATGTTGGTGCCTGCCTTTTTTCTTGTCAATGTGTTTGTAAACAACCTGTATACAGAAATCAATACCAACTTTTGGAACACGCTTTTTGGTACGGATTGGGGAAGTACATTTTTTGCGCCATTGCTTCAATTTGGCTCCATCGGGTTTATTGTTTTTCTAAAATTCAAACTCTATCGCAGGGCAACATCATTCGTCTTTAAACTTTTTTCTTCCTAATCATATGAAAACACCCTATCAAAATATTTACAATGTACTCCGTTTGAACCGATTCATTGTCTTGGCAGTCGTTATTGGAGCAGTTTTGACTTGTATCATCTCAGTAATTATGGTCATAAAACTTCACAAAGAATCCGTTAATAATGCCTTTGTGGTCAATTCGGATGGAAGTGTCATTCCCCTTAAAATGGTACAGCAAAATGAAAACTTGGAGGTAGAAATATTATCGCATTTAGAACTTTTTCATAGCTATTTCTATCACATCGACGCGAGTAATTATGAAAAGAATCTTGAGAAAGCTTTATGGCTGGGTAATAGTTCTGTGGATGCATTGTACAGACAGAAAAAAGCGGATGGCGTTTACAACCGATTATTACAATACTCCTTAGTTCAAAAGGTACTGAAAGTCGAATCTAAGATTGTAGTAGAGAAAGAACTTTATGGGTTTCAAACTACCGTCATTTTTGAAATCAATCGAGGGTCAATAGTTGATGTTTATGAGCTGACCACAACAGGAAATATTATCCATGTGGATAGAAATTTCCCCAATAATACTCATGGCTTATTGATAACTAACTTTTTTGAAAACAAACTAAGAAAACTTGAAAACTATGAAAATTGAAAAGAATAAAATCGTATTCGCAGCCATCATTTTATGTGTAGTGCTATTTATTGGCTCTTATGCTGTTATTGCATTAGGAGACGAAGAAGAGCCAACGATTGAAAACAATCAGATTCCAATACCGGAATTAGGAAATGGACAAAAAGAATATGACTCCAAATTAGAAGCTCTGGATGACATAAAGGAAGAACGGGAAATAACGGCACCATCAATTTATCCTGACCATATGATAGATGAAAAGGGTTACTTCAATCCCGACTATATGGAATATGAAAAACATCGTATCATTGACAGCATCTATAATGAAGGTCGAATCAGTTATTCCGATAGAAGTTTTAGAAATCCGGAGTTTGAAATTGAACCGAAGCTAAATGATTCTGTTTCGGAGATAGATATCAAAGAAGATAAAATCACTCCTGTAGAACTAGGATTGGAGCATCAGCTGTTTTTTGCATCTAATCCCTTGAGCAATAAAAGTTTTATAGCTCAGAATACTGATGCTTTTATATATGTGAGAGTAGATGGTACACAAACGGTTAGAAACAATTATCGTTTACAAATGCGATTGACCAAAGATGCCCTCATCAATGGTAATACTATTCAAAGAAATACACCCATTTATGGTTTCGTAAGCTTTAAGCCTAATCGTACCATCTTAGAGATTGAAAACATCAATCATAAACCCGTCAAACTAAATGCTTTTGACCTTCAGGACGGGAGTGAAGGTATCTACATTGAAAATAGCTTTAGAGCTGAAGCTAGGCAGGAAGTGGCTGGAGATATTATAGATGATATCAATGTTGTAGGTATGCCACAAGTAAGTGGTATCAAAAGGATATTTCAGCGTAACAACCGTACCGTAAAAGTTACCATAACCGATAATTACCAACTGATTCTAAAACACATACTATGAAAGCTATAATTATAATTGCAATAACTCTATTTACTAACAATGTATTTGCTCAGCAAACCTTGGATACCATATATGCCAACGATAAAATGAATGTCGCTCTGTTTTTTCCAGAACCCATTCGCCAGGGAATTACAGGAACATCTAATTTTGTATTTACCTATAACCGAGAAAAAGAACAATATTTTGGATTATTGCAAGCCACTCCAGGAACAGATAGTAATTTGCTGGCCGTTACCAAAAATGGTCTGGTCTATTCCTATATTTTAAAGTATAAAGAAGAGTTGCAGAGGCTGAACTACTTTATTGCTACTAAAGAAAGTATCGGAAGTGAGCGGCCTGTGATTTTAAAGCAAAGGCAAATTGCCCAACCACTTGGTAGACTAGACTATTTCAAAAAAATCAGTAGTCATTTATTAAAATCAAATTATAGTCCCATTGCAACCAAGCGCAAAAAGAGAGTTAAGTTACAGCTGCAGCGAGCGGTTTACAATGCTTCTGAAATTTATCTGGTATTAGAAATCAAGAACAAGTCAGAAATCAATTTTGGGATAGATTACTTAAATATTTACAGAGTAAACGGTAACAAGAAGCGTAAAGCCTCTTATCAGAAGCTTTTAATACAAGCGGATTATAAGTATAAAATGCCCAAAATCATCGATGTGGGACAATCAAAAAGATATGTATGTGTTTTGCCCAAATTTGTTCTTGGAGATAATGAAAAGTTAGAAATTGAGCTTGCAGAACTTAATGGGAGCAGAAAAATATTATTAAACACAAAGTTTATAAACTGAAAATAATTATTGCCGCCTATTTGCCAATAGAGGAGGGGGTTCTCCATTAAAAGGATTCCAGCGACCAATACTTTTTGCTTCCATACCAACGGCTCTAATCACCGAACGACTACCATAGCGCTGACGCATCTTATCCATGGCTTGATATAGGTTGATGATTTTTTCATTATCCTCAAAAAGATTAATCTGGTAGCCACCTTCAACCAAATGACTAAATCTTACTCCAACAAGCCTCACCAATAATCGTCTTTGGAACAGATTTTTAAATAGGTCTTTCACTACAGGTAAAATCACATGGTCAGCAGAACTATAAGGAATACGCTTTTGTTGCGTGTAAGTTTGAAAGTCGGAATATCTAATCTTAATTGTTACGCATGCTGTTAATTTATTTGAGGTTCTTAAATGATAAATAAGTTCTTCTGCCATAGCAGCAATGATACTTTCTAATTTCTTCACATCAATTGTGTCACGGTCAAATGTGCGTTCTGTAGAAACAGACTTACGTTCTTGATACTGAACTACAGGAGAGTTATCAATCCCATTGGCCTTTTTCCATATTGTAATGCCATTTTTCCCTAAAACCTTAAGCATCATTTCCATTGGAATTTCTTGGATATTCTTAATTCGTTTCATGCCCAAATCACACAATATTTTAAAAATCACATCTCCAACCATGGGGATTTTTTTTACCGAAAGTGGTGATAAAAAAGGCTTTTCAGTCCCACTTACGATCCTAATCTCGTTATTTGGTTTTGCTTCACCAGTTGCAATTTTAGAAACAGTTTTATTAATCGATAACCCAAAAGAAATAGGCAGCCCTGTTTCTTTGATAATCCGTGTACGGATTTCTGATGCCAGTTTATGACAACCAAAAAACTTATCCATCCCAGTTAAATCGATATAAAACTCGTCAATGGAGGTTTTCTCATAAAGCGGCACACTTTCTTTTATCACTTCCGTCACCATTTCAGAAAACTTGGTATAAGTTCCGGAATTACCTCTTAAAATAATAGCTTCAGGGCAAAGTTGCTTTGCCATGCGCATTGGCATGGCTGAATGAATACCAAAACTTCTTGCTTCGTAACTACACGACGCCACAACACCTCTGTCTGTTGTTCCTCCTATAAGCACGGGCTTGCCTAAGAGCTTGCTATCAAGCAAACGCTCACAGGATACAAAAAATGTATCTAAATCCATATGGACTATAGCGCGGTCATTTCTCATGCAACACTAGTTTTAAGTGGTTTAACCGCATATCGAGGGTCTTCAATAATCGCCATATGTTCCATATGAGATACTTCTATATTGATACAATCGAATTCTTCCAAGACTTTCCCTGTAACTTTGTATATACCCCTCCCTCTAAAAGGGTGTTTTTTAGCAATTGGTGGAAAATGAACACTATCTAAAAAATCGCCATCGATGTCGAGGAAAGTACCAAAAAACATTTGTTTTCCATTAGAAGTATTGGTTTTCTTGGTGGTTACAAGATAGCCGTAAACTGTGACTGTCTTGTTTTTATGATGGATTAAGTCTTTTGCTTTGAAATGATTTGGCAAAGAGTCTTTTAAGAGTTTAAATGGATTGCAAAGCGGATAACCTAAAAGTTCTATTTGCTCAAAAGCATCTTCTAAAATTGAGGTTCTTAATTTTGGAATATCGTAGTTAATACGTTCTGCATTAAAAAGTGTCATTCGGTCTTCATCAAACGTTACCTTATTGATTTTCATGTGAGCTTCCCAAAGCAATTCTCGTTTATTAACTCCTGTGAAGCGAAATGCGTCAATCTTAATCAGAATACTGATTTGCTCCATCGAAATTGAAACTCTATCAATAAAATCATCGAGGGATAAAAAGAATCCATTGGCCTGTCGTTCCTCTAAAATCTTTTTGACCGTATTGGATTCAAAAGATTGTAAATGCATAAAGCCAAGATAGATGGTCGTCTCATAAATTACAGTCTCATTATAGCTCTTATTGATACATGGCGCTAAAATTTCACCTCCATGCATACGTGCTTCATGTACATAGAGTTCAGTTATATAAAATCCCCCAAAGTTGTTAATGGTTGCCACCATATACTCTAATGGGAAATAGGCTTTTAGGAATAAACTTTGATAGCTCTCAACAGCATAAGACGCAGAGTGCCCCTTAGCAAAGGCGTAACCAGCAAAGCTTTCTATTTGTCGCCAGATTTCGCTGGTAAGTTTCTCTTCCTTGCCACTCTTAAGACAGTTTTCAAAAAACTTATCCTTTACTTTTAGAAACTCCTCTCGGGAACGAAACTTTCCAGACATGCCACGTCTTAGCATATCAGCTTCGCCCAAGGTTAGCCCACCAAAATAATGAGCTACTTTAATCACATCTTCTTGGTAGACCATTACGCCATAAGTTTCAGGCATAATATCAACCATCACAGGATGGGCTTCTTTTCTGCGTTCTGGGTATCGAAAACGCAAAATATATTCGCGCATCATACCAGACTTGGCAACACCTGGTCTTATAATGGAACTGGCTGCCACTAAGCCCAGATAATCATCAACCTGAAGTTTTTTAAGTAACATACGCATTGCAGGAGACTCCACATAAAAGCACCCAATGGCCTTAGCGTTTTTAAGTAAATATTTAATACGCTCATCTTCTTTAAATCTTTTGATATCATGAATGTCTATTGGAGGTAAATCTGGATGGTTATATTTAACAATTTCTACAGCTTCCTTAATTTTTCCCAATCCTCTTTGGCTTAGAATATCAAACTTATAAAGCCCAATATCTTCAGCTACCACCATATCAATTTGCGTTGTTGCAAACCCTTTTGGGGGCATAAAAGTAGCTGTATAATGATGGACAGGTCTTTCTGATATTAAAATTCCACCTGCATGAATACCTAAGTAATTAGGAAAACCCTGAATAAGCTCACTATAAGTAATAACTAATTGAGAAAGCTTATCTAAAGTTTTGAAATTAAATCGTCCAGAAGAAAGCGTATCTATTTCTGATTTTGGCAACCCAAAAACTTTACCTAACTCTCGTACAGAAGCTTTGTATTTAAACGTGTTGTAAACAGTAATAAGTGCGGTATGTTTGAAGCGCTTAAAGATGAATTCTGTAATATCATCCCTATCACGCCATGAAAAATCAATATCAAAGTCAGGTGGGTTTTTACGATAGAGATTGATAAAACGTTCAAAATATAAATCCAACTCTACGGGGTCAACATCAGTAATACGAATTAGATAGGCAATTATACTATTGGCTCCGCTACCACGCCCAACATAGAAATATTCCTTTGAACGGGCATATTTGAGAATTTTCCAATTAATTAAAAAATAGGAGACAAAGCCTTTTTCCTTAATGATATTGAGTTCTTTTTCAATACGAGACAATATTTTATCGTCGGTCTGTTTATATCTGTAGGCTAGCCCATCATAGGTGAGTTTTTTAAGCAATCGATAATCTAAATCCTCATTGCCCGTATAACTTCTTTGGTTATTTGGTGTTTCTTTTGAAAAATTAAAATCTACATAACAGCTTTCTAGAAGAGCGACTGTATTATCAATAATCGTTGGATAATCTTTAAAAGCTTCTTTCAAGGATGCTTCTGATTTAAATGTGTGCCACTCTTTACCCTCTTCTGATTTAGGCAATTTGCTCAAAAGCGTATTATTATCTATCGCTCTTAAAAGCCGGTGGGCATTAAACCCTTTCTTATCCTTAAAAGAAATTGTATGTAGAATAACCAGTCTATTTCTATCACCTTGAAACTGAGAAAACTTTAAGGTTTTAAGGTCCTGAATACTAACCCCTAGATATTCATTGTCTTGAAGAATACCTTCTTTGAATGTTGAAAAGGGATAAATGACAACTGTATCAGGTAATGTTCTTGCCGTATTTGGGATTTCAAAGTCGTCTTGATGAAGAAATTCAGAGAGATAGCTATTGATACGCTCAAAGCCATTGTTGTTTTGCGCAAGCATTATAAATTTCTGCTTGGCTCCATTTCTAAAATCAACACCTAAGATTGGCCTAATATCATATTTGGGTGCAAGACGGATAATATCAAGACTGGCAGATGTATTATTAATATCTGTTACCGCTAAAGCCTTAATTCCTATGGATTGAGCAATAGCAAGTACATTTTTTGGCATTATAGAGCCATAACGCAAGCTGTAATATGTATGCGTATTTAAAAACATTTGAGGAGAATTATTTTTTACAAATTTAGATACGTTTTTACACAAACATTGTGTAATTTTGTATCAATATGAATTACTTAGCATCCAATGTCCGATATTTAAGAGAGATAAAAGACTTTTCCCAAGAGTATTATTCTGAAGAATTAGGTTGGTCTCGTTCAACCTATGCATCAATTGAAACAGGCAGGACAGAGCCAGATTTGACAAAGCTTGTTGAACTGTCTAAATACACAAAAATTCCTATTGATACACTCATCAAAGTTGATTTAAGAAAGTCCAAGGATTTATCCTTTATTGATATTGGCAATAAGCGGGTTTTATTCCCTATATCTGTTAATGAAGATAACGAAGAGCTTATTGAAATTGTCTCCCAGGAAGCATCAGCTGGCTATTTAGGTGGTTATGACGACCCAGAATATATTGAGCAATTACGAAAATTCAATTTACCTTTTTTACCAACTGGGACACATAGAGCATTTCCTATTAAAGGAGATTCCATGCTCCCTGTTAAATCAGGGTCTTTTATTGTGGCTCGATATGTTGGGGATATTACGGATATTAAAAGTGGTAAAACCTACATTATCCTTACTCAACAAGACGGTTTAGTGTACAAACGTGTCTATGACCAAGTAAAAGATAAAGGAACATTATTACTTAAATCAGATAATCATGACTATCAACCTTATGAAGTTAAGATTGAAGATATTTTAGAGCTTTGGGAATTTACCTGTTGTATTAATACCCAAGAGTATAGTAAGGAAGAATTGAAATTAAGTAGCATAGCAAATATGTTAACAAGCCTGCAAGTAGAATTAGAGACTTTCAAGAATTTTTGAAATAATTAAAGTATTTTTTTATTTACAATCACAATATTGTTTATTGCTGGTTCTGTCATCCCTATTAAATAACTTCATTCAATTCTTTATTTAAAGAAAGCTTGTTTCTTAAAGTTTTCATGTCATCGCTTACTTTTTTATCCAAAATTTTGGCATAATGTTGTGTAGTTCTTAAAGATTTATGTCCCAACATTTTACTAACAGACTCTATTGGCACACCATTAGTAAGTGTTACTGTAGTAGCAAAGGTATGACGTGCTAAATGAAAGGTTAGGTTTTTGTTAATTCCACATAAATCTGCTATCTCTTTTAAATAAGCATTCATTTTTTGATTGCTCAGTACAGGTAGTAATCTATTATCGGTTAATAAATTTGTTTTATTACTATACTTATCAATTATAGCTTCTGGTATAGGAAGGATTGGAATATTACTTCTAGTATCAGTTTTCGTTCGATTAATTTTAATCCATTTATCACCATCAATACCTATAACTATATTATTTTTAGAAAGCTTTTTTACATCTGAATACGCCAACCCCGTAAAACAACAAAAAATAAAGATGTCTTTAACTAGGTCTAATCGCTCAGTATGCAATTCTTTTTCTACCATTTTTTGAATTTCTTTTTCGGTCAAGAATTCTCTATCCACAGTTTTTAGTTTTGCTTTCCAATGAAGAAAAGGGTCTTTATCAATCCAATCATTTGCATGAGCAATACGGATAATTTTCTTAAAATTGGTAATGTATTTAATGGCAGTATTGTGGCTACAATTTCTTTCCGTTTTTAAATAGTATTCAAATCCACTAATGAACTTGTGGTCAACATCTTTAACAAAAATATCATTAGCTCCAAATTCTTTTAGAATGTACTCTGAAACATGCCTTTTTGCTGTTCTATAGCGCTCAGCAGTTCCCGCAGCAAAATCGCTACCAATAAGTTTATCTACTCTTTTGTTATGGTCTTCAAAGATTTCAAGAAGCATTTTTTTGTTGTAATCTTTACCTAAATAAGAGTCTCTAAGGGAGATTGCCGTAATAGGTTTGTCTTGAGATAAATACTCCTGTTCAATGTTATATATCTTGTTTTTGATAGTAGTTATATAACGATTAATTTCATGAGATTCTCTAGAATTTCCCCTAGCTAAATTCGAATTTGTATCCCAATTATTAACGGATACTTTTCTGCGAATACTTAATTCTGCGCGTTTACCATTTAATGTAATCCTGAGGTAAATATTTGCTTTGCCATTACTGTCAGCCTTACATTTTTTAATATAGAAAAGAAGAGAAAAGGAATTATTCATAGTAATTAGTGATAAATTACTTTGAATTTACAAAAATTAAAACAAAAGCAAGTAGTTGTAACTGTCTTATTTTTAACTAATTGTATTTAATTCGGGGTCAGTTGAAGAACTTTTAAAGTGACTCCTAATTAGCCCCTTTTTATTTGTTGTTTTATACTGATATTTGATAACAAATAAAATTAAAAAAGCCCTCAAACATAGTGTTTGTGGGCTTTTAGTAGAATTTAGTAAATTCTCAGCGGAGAAAGAGGGATTCGAACCCCCGGAGGTGTGACCCTCAACAGTTTTCAAGACTGCCGCATTCGACCACTCTGCCATTTCTCCTTGAGTGCCTCATCAAGCTATTTGCCTGAATGCGGGTGCAAATATAGAATCCTTTTTCTTTTCTATCAAATAAAAACTCAACTTTTTTCAAGAAATAATTAGCCGCTATTCCTTTATTAAATCAATTTATGTCATATTAGTATTATAATGAAATTTCAAATAGTACATTTGCATAAATCAAAATTTGTAAATGGATATTATAGAGAAATTAAAGTGGCGTTATGCTACTAAAAAGTTTGATGAATCTAAACAATTATCTAACAACCAAATACACGTTTTAAAAGAGGCATTTAATCTAACCGCAACCTCGTATGGTTTGCAACCCATTAAAATGTTGGTGATAGAGAATAAGGCATTAAGAGAAAATTTGGTGAAACACTCTTATAATCAAACGCAAGTACTAGAAGCGTCACACTTATTGGTAATATGCATTCAAGAACAAATTTTTGAAGAAGATGTCAATGCATTTTTTAATAATATAAAAGATACTAGAAATACATCCGAAGAAATATTAGCACCTTTTAGAGAGAATCTTATTAATATGCTAACAAATATGTCTATTCAAGAACAGCAGCAATGGTCTAAAAACCAAGCATATATTGCTCTTGGTAACCTAATGACTGTTTGCGCTATTGAAGGAATAGATGCTTGCCCTATGGAAGGGTTTAACCCAGTAGCCTATGACCAAGAGCTTAATTTAAAACAAAAAGGATTAAAATCTGCGTTACTTTTACCCGTAGGTTTTAGAGCCGAAGACGATATGTTCTCTAGTTTTCAAAAGGTGAGAATGCAATTAAAAGATACAATAATAGAACTATAAAATATTAAGGCGTTACCACAAGGGTGGGGTTTTACCTAATTCTTTTAAATTATTTGGTCGTTTAGCGGAGTTGAAACGAATGATTAAAGGAATAGCTTAAACGCCTAACGCAAAAAAACAAAGAATAAAATTATGCCAGGATTTGAGTTATTTGGAGACTTAGAACGTAAAGAATTACAAGATGTATTAGATAATGGTGTTTTAATGAGATACGGATTTGACGGTATGCGCAACGGGCATTGGAAAGCCAAAGAATTAGAAAGTGCATTAAGCAAGACATTTCAAACAAACCATGTACAATTAGTTTCAAGCGGTACTGCGGCCGTAACTGTAGCTTTAGCATCTGCTGGTGTTGGAGCAGGAGACGAGGTTATCATGCCAACATTTACATTTGTAGCTAGTTTTGAAGCAATAATGGCATTAGGAGCAATTCCTGTGTTAGTAGATATAGATGATACTTTGGCATTAAGCCCAAAAGCAGTAGAAGCAGCTATTACCCCAAAAACTAAAGCAATAATGGTGGTGCAAATGTGTGGAAGTATGGGAGATATGGATGCTTTACAAGTTATTAGTAAAAAACATGATTTGCTATTAATAGAAGATGCATGTCAGGCTATAGGAGGAACCTACAATGGAAAACCATTAGGTAGTATTGCAGACTTAGGTTGTTTCTCTTTCGATTTTGTAAAAACTATTACCTGCGGTGAAGGTGGAGCAGTTATAACCAATAATAAAGATTACTATTTAAATGCAGATCATTACAGTGATCACGGTCACGATCATGTTGGTAATGATAGAGGAGCAGAAACACATCCATTTTTAGGATATAATTTCAGAATATCAGAATTACATGCAGCAGTAGGTTTAGCACAAGTGCAACGTTTACCAGAGTTCATTGCTATTCAAAGAAAATATTTAAAAATATTTCAAGAAACACTTTCTCAAATTCCAGAATTAACACATAGAAAAGTACCAGAAGGAGGTGAAGAAAGTGGTGCATTTTTCAATTTCTTTTTACCAGACTTAGAAACTTCAAGAAAGGTAATACAAGGTTTTAAAGACGGAGGTATTGATGTATGTTGGAATTATTATGACAATAACTGGCATTACATTCGTAAATGGGAACATTTAAAAGAGTTAAAGTCCTTATTTCCAATTTCTCAAGAAGTTAAAGAAGGTTTAAAGTACTTAGAGACAAAAACATATGATGAATCTGATCATTATATAGGTAGAAACATTTCTTGTCTTATTAAGTTATCATGGACTGAAGAAGACGTAAAAGCTAGAGCTAATAAAATGGTTGAGATTATTAAGAAATCTATTTAATTAAATAGATTTCTTAATAATTAATATATTCCACAATTTCTAAGCCATACCCAATTAAACCAACACGTTTAGTCTGAGTTGAATTAGTTATTAGTCGTAATTTATGAATATTTAAATCGTGTAGAATTTGTGCACCAATACCAAAATCTCTGGTATCCATATTAATTCTAGGTGCTTTAGTTAATTCATGTTCATTTTGATGTTCTTTTAAAAACGCTAAACGCTTCAAAATGTTCATAGATTGCGATTCCTGATTAATAAAAATAATGGCACCTTTACTTACTTTATTAATCGTTTTAAACATATCATCTAATTGTTTATCAACGTTATTGGTAAGAGTTCCTAAAATATCATTATTTATTAAAGTGGAATTAATTCTTGTAGCCACAGGTTCGTCATCTCTCCATTGTCCCTTAGTTAAAGCTATATGAACTTGTTTATTGGTTGTTTGTTTATAAGCTCTTATACGATAGCTACCAAAACGCGTTTCTATTTGAAAATCTTCTTTTTTATCAATTAAAGAATCGTGTTGCATTCTATATGCCACTAAATCTTCAATAGAAACAATTTTTAAATCTAACTTTTTAGCAACCTCCATTAATTGAGGTAATCTAGCCATTGTTCCATCTTCATTCATGATTTCCACAATAACTCCAGCTGGTTGTAGACCTGCTAGTCTTGCAAAATCAATAGCAGCTTCTGTATGTCCAGTCCTTCTTAAAACACCGCCTTCTTTAGCAACTAAAGGGAAGATATGCCCTGGTCTTGCCAGTTCAAAAGGTTTAGTATCATGATCTACTAAGGCCTTTATAGTTTTTGCCCTATCACTTGCTGAAATACCTGTAGTTACACCACCGCCTCTTAAGTCTACAGATACAGTGAAAGCCGTTTCCATAGGGTCTGTATTGTTATTCACCATCATGTGAAGCTCAAGCTCTTTACAACGGTTTTCTGTAAGAGGGGCACAAATAAGCCCTCTACCATGTTTAGCCATAAAGTTGATCATTTCTGGAGTCACCTTATCGGCAGCTGCCAGAAAATCGCCTTCATTTTCTCTATTTTCATCATCAACAACAATAATAACTTTACCGTTTCTAATGTCATCAATAGCTTCATGAATGGTATTTAACTTGAATTCTTTTCCTTCTTTAGTCATAGTATCTGCTATCATGCAACAAAGATATTGCTTATTTTAAAGATTCTAAACTATTAAGCGTTTAAGTCTTCTTTAATTTTTGTTTTAAAAATAGAGAACGTTATCCAATATAATGGAAAGCCAATAATAGTAAGTAAAATATTTGGTTTCTTTGATTTTAAACTTTCTAAAGAATAAAGTGAATTTAAATTGAAAATAGATTTTATATAATAAATTAGAAAGAGTACAAGAGACGCTATGCTTAATTGTATGGATGCTGATGCTAAATGAGGCAATTTATTATTTCTAAAAATAAAATAAGCCACAAGAAGAAGAACACCTACACTATATAAAATTATACTATATACAGAGTGAGCTTTATAATCTATTTTTGATTTTTGAGCAGTTTCACTTAGTTCAATTTTATTTGTCTTGTCTTTATCACTTAAACCTAAATCTAAATCTTTTTCAAACTCTTTTTTCTGAAAAAAATAAACTACAAAGTATAAGGGGATTCCAAGTAAATAAGCAAGGAAATTACTTGCGGAAAGACTTTTACCCGTATGTTTAAAATAACTATGTTCACTCAAACAGGTTTTAATAAAAGAAAATATTAGTATTAGTTGACCTAAATAGCCTATCACAAGAAGTGTTATGCCAATTTTTGGAAAGTTGTTATTCTCAAGAATAGCACCAGGTATAGATATAACTACAGAAAAGATATATAGAATAAAAGTGAGTTTAGCATCTTCTTCATATTTATTTTTAAGATTGACTATTTGCTCATATTCTCTATTATTAAAATTACCAGAGAACTTTAGTTGCTGATTGGTTATACCTCTGTCATTTAGAATTTTTAAGGCAGTGTTTCTATAAATAGCTTTATACCCAAACTCTTTG
This sequence comes from uncultured Flavobacteriaceae bacterium, assembly GCA_947487895.1. Taxonomy (GTDB): domain Bacteria; phylum Bacteroidota; class Bacteroidia; order Flavobacteriales; family Flavobacteriaceae; genus Seonamhaeicola. Next base: position 365,449 of record CANKYF010000002.1, on the reverse strand, counting down.
TGGTTTTTAGTTATATTTATGAGCTTATCGTTTTCATAAGAATCTAAAGTAGTAAATTCAGTGTCAGTATCACTAAATATAGAAGTATCTAACTTTGGTATTTTCTTTTTAATTTTAAATAATTTTTTGAGAAATTCAAAAATACCCTCTCCTTCAAACAAAGATTTATCCGCAGTTGCTCTTCGCGTTAAGAATATACTTAAGGGTAGCATAACCAACGTAGAAAACCAGCTTGCCAAAACGGGACTAAAACTCCCGTTTTTAGCACTATTAGTAGCAAAAATTCCAATGAAATGGTAAGTTAAAAACAGTAATATGGCAATGACCATAGGTAAGCCAATACCTCCTTTTCTTATCAAGGCTCCTAATGGTGCTCCAACAAAAAACAGAATAACACATGCAAAACCCAAAGCGAACTTTTCATGATAGGAAATATAGTGCCTATTTATCCAAGATTTAGCTTTTTTCTTTGTCTCTTTCTTGGATACTAAAATTTGTTTCGCACTTACTACAGCTCTGCTTGCAGACTGTAATAGTTCTACTTTTTTTCTAGTTTCAAATATGTCTAAAACTTCTCCTGAATAAAGAGAATCTTTATGTATTTCTACATTTTTTTTGTTTTTTGGCTTAGCATTTATGGATGATCGCTGTATTAAGGTTTTTGATAGTGCTATATTTTCATCTTCCGCTCTTTGTTCTAAAGAATCTATAGTTTTAGTTAACCCGCTAATGGGTAGCATATTATATTTCCCAGTATGAGACTGCTCATCAATATCAACATCATTCATTGAACTTAAATCTATATTGATAATGTATTTTTCAAAAGAACTTTTAGCAAAAGGTTTTTTATTTCTATTTTTAGATTTATTGTTGGAAACATCACTGTAATAGTTACCATTATACAAAATAAGTTTTAGAACATCAGAATCTTCACCACTGATAAATTCACCTGTTTCAGATTTTATGGTAGTAGCATTTTTTCTGCCATCACGACTTTTCATGTGTATTGTAACATCTTCTAAAAACCTATCTTTCTCACCATATTTTTTTTCTACTTTTATATTGTAGTTCATTATTTGGTTGAACTGCCCTTCAGCAATGGCAGCAGCGGGTTTTAATTTTGCAATGTTTTTTCTTAGGTTGAAAGAATTTAATTCAGCCCATGGAATTACATTATTAGAAAAGAAAAAGGCAGTAATGGATAATCCTATTATAAAAATACTTAAGCCAGACATGGCTCGTTGCAAAGAGATGCCAGTAGATTTCATTGCTGCAAACTCATAGTTTTCGGCAAAATTTCCAAAAACCATAATAGAAGCAAGTAAAATAGTAAGAGGTAAAACTAAGGGAATTAGTTTTGGCATAAAGTAAAGTAAAAACTTCCCAACTATAAGTAAGTCTAAATCTTTACCAGATAGCTCTCTTATATAGAGCCAAATAGTTTGTAAAATAAATATCAGTATGAGTATTAAAAACACGCTGATAAAAGTTTTTAGGTACGTTTTAAGTATGTATCTATCTAAAATTTTCACACCAGATAACCTAGTCTAATTTGTTGATGTAATAGTCTTGGTATTTATTGGCATCAAAGGTAAATAAGGTTTTTGAAATAGTTTGATTTGTTTTAAAAGAATTTACAGTAAGTGTTGTTTTTGATCCGTTTTTACCAATTTGAATCAAATTATAAATATGCTTTGTTTTTGTATCAATACCTAATAGTAAACTTTTAAGTTCTGAATTTGAGTCAATTGGAATTAATTTTACATACTGAATTTTTCTTCCTTTAATATTTTGTTCAATATCTAAAGCATAGGTGTATCCTTCTTCATAAAAAGACAACATTTTACTAGGTGTTATAGCATCTTCTTCATCTTCACTTTCTGAAGAAATAGTAACTTCTTCATCTTCAGGGCTAATGCTGTAGGTTTTATTTCCATCAAATAATCGTGTAATACCAAGAATGTTTAATTTATATTTTTCGCCTTGTAGCACTACATCACCTCTTGTTTCTTGCTTGATGTTTTCTGAAGTATTTTCAAGTGTATATTTAAAATCTATTGAAATATTATCATAGCTCTTTACTTTTTTAGATACTTCGTCTAATAGTGCTTTTCCTTTATTTTGAGCAGACATGCTTATGGTAAACATTACTAATAAAAAAGCGACTACAATTCTCATATTTGTTTTAGTGTATTTCATGTAATTTTTTTTATGCCAATTTATTGACCTTCATTTTCTAAGTGTTGATCTAGAGCTGTAAGATCTGGAATTAGAACTTGTCTTGCTTTACTGCCTTCAAACGCACCAACGATACCAGCAGCTTCTAATTGATCTATCAATCTACCAGCTCTATTATAACCTAATTTTAATTTTCGTTGTAATAAAGAAGCAGAACCTTGCTGCGCTGTTACTATAACAATAGCTGCATCTTTAAATAACTTATCTCTATCTGATATATCTATATCAATACCTGTGCCACTTTCTTCACCAACATATTCAGGAAGTAAATAAGCATCTGGATATGCCTTTTGCGAGCCTATATAATCTGTTATTTTTTCAACTTCAGGTGTATCAACAAAAGCACACTGAATACGTATCATGTCGTTACCTTGTGTGTATAACATATCACCGCGACCAATTAATTGATCTGCACCACCACCATCTAAAATGGTTCTTGAATCTATTTTAGATGTTACTCTAAACGCAATTCTTGCAGGGAAATTGGCTTTGATAATACCAGTAATTACGTTTACAGAAGGACGCTGCGTAGCTATTATTAAATGAATACCAATAGCACGTGCTAATTGCGCTAAACGAGCAATAGGTGTTTCAACCTCTTTACCTGCAGTCATAATTAAATCTGCAAACTCATCAACCACTAATACTATATATGGTAAGAATTGATGTCCGTCATTCGGATTTAATTTTCTGGCTTTAAACTTAGCATTGTATTCAGCAATGTTTCTACACATAGCGTTTTTTAACAACTCATAACGGTTGTCCATTTCTATACAAAGCGAGTTTAAGGTATTGATCACTTTTGTGTTATCTGTAATAATGGCTTCTTCACTATCAGGTAATTTTGCTAGATAGTGGCGTTCAATTTTATTATATAAAGTTAGTTCTACCTTTTTAGGATCTACTAAAATGAATTTAACTTCAGCAGGATGTTTTTTATAGAGTAAAGATGATAAAACTGCATTTAAACCAACCGATTTACCTTGCCCGGTAGCACCAGCCATAAGTAAGTGAGGCATTTTAGCTAAGTCTACCACAAATGTTTCATTGCTAATAGTTTTACCTAAAGCTATTGGTAATTGCATTTCTGAACTCTGGAATTTTTTAGAGGCAATTACAGAATGCATAGATACAATGGTAGAAGTCTTATTAGGTACTTCAATACCAATGGTTCCTTTACCTGGAATTGGAGCAATAATTCTAATACCTAGAGCAGCAAGAGATAACGCGATATCGTCTTCTAGATTTTTAATCTTTGAAATTCTAATTCCTGCTTCTGGTACAATTTCATAAAGCGTTACCGTTGGTCCAATGGTAGCTTTTATACTCGCAATACCTATTTTATAGTTGCTTAAGGTTTCAACTATTTTATTTTTATTTTCTTCTAATTCTTCTTTATTAATGGTGATGCCTTCTGTATCATATTTTTTAAGAAGGTCTAAAGGCGGAAATTGATAATTCCCTAATTCTAGAGTAGGGTCAAATTGTCCAAAATCTTCAACCAACTTATTTGCTAGGTTATCAGTTTCCGATAGTTCTTCGGCAATAGTCTCAACTTTTATTTCAATATTTTCTTCTTCGGCTGGTACTTCAGCTTCAGGAGGTGTTACTTCAATTTTTACCTCAGGTTTTTCAATCTTAGGTGTTACTTTAAATGTATCTTCTTTAATAGGATTATCTAAAGGTACTTCAAAAGCAGATTTAAAGGCTTCAGCTTCATCTGATAGATTATTATCTACAGCAACAATAACATCTTTTCTTAAATCTGAAAATTCATCCTTTATATCTTTTTTAGCTGATTTGAAAAGATTGGTAATACTTTCAAAAGTAAGACCAAAACGAGTGGCAGCATAAGTTATTAAACCAAAAAGCAATAGGAGAGAAGTTCCTATTTTACCAATATAATCTTGTAAATAGGTATTTGTTTCAAAACCAATAGCACCACCTAATAAGTCGTTTTTATCTGCAAAAAAACCAAAGAATATGGCTAACCAAATGATAATTAAACAGCCCCAAAACCAATGTTTTCTTAGTTTAGCTTTTGGTAAGTTCATTAAAACATACACGCCTGATAAAAAAAGCAGACCAGCAAAAATAAATGAAGAAATACCAAAGCCTTTATGAATAAAAAACTCTCCTAAATGAGCTCCAAATTTACTCAACCAATTTTGAGCTTTAACCTCTCTTGATCCAAAGTTTGAAAGAGCACTTTGATCTATTTCTCCATGAAAGAAATAAGAAACAAAGGCAATACACAAAGAAAGCCCTAAGATTACCAAAAGACTACCAAAAACAAGCTTTTGTTGATTAGATAGTTTGAAACTTGGAGCTTTAGGCTTTTTATTAGTTGATTTTTTGGTTCTGGTTTTTTTCTTCGCCATTAATGGTTTATTGAGTTCTGAATTTGTTTCAGAATAACATCGGTTATGACACGATGCAACAAAAATACAAATTACTAACGTTAACGAAACTTTATTTTGAAAAATTGCATTACAATGAATTCAAAATATATAGTTGAGTTAACCTCAATGATAATTAAGTGCTCTTTAAATAATTTATGGTTTAAGATATAATGGTACTTGAACATTCTTTGGAGGTATTTGTTCAAATTAATTATACACCTCCCTTAATCCCTCCTTGTTAGGAGGGAAACTGTTACATAATAATATAGAGAATGAGTTTCCCCTCTAGAAGAGGGGAGTAAGGGGTGTGTTTAGAATAATTAAAGTATATCGATTAAAAATTGATGATTATTTCAAAAAATCTTAGGAAGATAGATAATGCCTCCTATAATTGAAGCGAAGAAAGCTGCGATAAATACAGCCCCTGCAGCTATATCTTTAATAATGCCAATTTTTTTGTGGTGTTCTGGGTGAATAAAATCTGCTACAGCTTCAATAGCAGTATTTACACCTTCAATAGACATTACAAGTGCAACGGCAAAACATTGTAAAATCCATTCTGTGCTAGAAATATCAAAAAAGAATCCTGCTGTAGTGACTAAAATAGCCAAAGCTACCTGTATTTTAATACTGGCTTCAGTTTTAATTAGGAATATAGCACCTTTAAAAGCATATCCTACACTTTTAAGTCTATTTACTAAGAAGGATTCTTTTTTTGACATAAATTTTAGTTATACAAAGCCTCTAAAGCAGCTTTATAGTTTGGTTCGTCAACTGTTTCTGTTACTTGTTCAGTATGAAGTACTGTCCCGTTTTCATCTAAAACAACAATACTTCTAGATAATAAACCTTCTAAAGGACCATCAACAAAATCTAATCCATAATCTTTTCCAAAACCACCAGTTTTAAAGTCTGATAAACTAATTACATTTTCTAAACCTTCAGCACCACAAAAGCGTGCATGTGCAAAAGGTAAATCTTTTGAAATACATAATACCTTAGTGTTTTCAAGTTCACTAGCTTCTGTATTAAATTGTCTTACAGATTGAGCACAAGTTCCTGTGTCTACACTTGGGAAGATATTTAGTACTAGTCTACTCCCTGAAAAATCTCCTAAACTTTTTGAAGATAAATCGTTTGCTGTAAGTATGAAATCTGGTGCTTTTTTACCTACTTCAGGTAAGTTTCCAGAGGTGTTTATTGCGTTTCCTTTTAATGTTACTGTTGCCATTTTTTATGTTTTAATTTTTGGAAATTAAAAATAGTAATAATTAATACGTTTAACAGTAATTGTAAACAATCTTTATAAAATATTTATGAATCTATCTGTTAATTATATTTAAAAACTATTGCTTTTTTTATGTCCATAAATTTTATCAATTTAAATATAATTTATAAAAATATATTTAACTGTTTTGCATCCAGTTATTTACTAACTTTAGGCTATTCCAAAATAAATATTGAACAGCTAAAATTATTATATAATGCACAACAAAAACAGTAATGACATAAGTAAGTGCCCTTTTATGAGTGGCGCGCAGAAGCAACCAGCGGGGGGAGGAACTAAAAATAGAGATTGGTGGCCAAATGAATTAAAGCTTAATATTTTAAGACAACATGGTAAAAGTCCCAATCCATTACATCAAGATTTTAATTATGCTGAAGCTTTTAATAGTATAGACTACCCAAAATTAAAAAAAGAACTTATTGATTTAATGACAGATTCGCAAGATTGGTGGCCTGCAGATTATGGGCACTACGGACCTTTTATGATTCGTATGGCGTGGCATAGTGCAGGAACTTATCGCGTAGGAGATGGTAGAGGAGGAGGAGCTTCAGGAACGCAGCGTTTTGCCCCTTTAAATAGTTGGCCAGATAATGGGAACTTAGATAAGGCTCGTTTACTACTATGGCCCATTAAAAAGAAATATGGAAAGAAGTTATCTTGGGCAGATTTAATGATTCTTGCTGGTAATTGTGCTTTAGAATCTATGGGCTTTAAGACCTTTGGGTTTGCTGGTGGGCGTGAAGATGTTTGGCAACCTGAGGAAGATGTATATTGGGGATCTGAAACTGGATGGTTAGATAATGATGACCGTTACGATACCAGTGATGGTGATTTAGAGGGGCACTTAGGAGCAGTACATATGGGGTTAATTTACGTAAATCCTGAAGGACCTAATGGTGTGCCAGACCCTATGAAATCAGCTCATGATATTAGAATTACCTTTGGTAGAATGGCTATGAATGATGAGGAAACTGTAGCTTTAGTAGCTGGTGGACATACTTTTGGTAAAGCGCATGGTGCTGCAGATCCAGATAAATATGTGGGATCTGAACCTCATGGTGCTTCTATTGAAGAAATGAGTACTGGTTGGAAAAATACCTATAATTCTGGAGTTTTAGATGATGCTATTACTAGTGGTTTGGAAGGTGCTTGGACACCAAATCCAACCCAATGGGATCATGACTATTTTGATGTATTATTAAATTATGATTGGGAGTTAACTAAAAGTCCAGCTGGGGCACACCAATGGACACCCAAAAACCAAGATGCTAAAAAAGCACCAGCAGCAGGAGGTAATGGTACGCAAGCTTTAATGATGTCTACGGCAGATATGGCTTTAAAAACAGATCCTAAATACTTAGAGATTTCACAACGGTTTCATAAAGATCATAAAGCTTTTGAAGATGCTTTTGCAAGAGCTTGGTACAAATTAACGCATAGAGATATGGGGCCTACAGATCGCTATTTAGGACCTGAAGTGCCTAAAGAAGAATTGATTTGGCAAGACCCAATTCCTAAAGTAGATTATGCATTAAGTGATGATGACATATCCATGATTAAAAAGATGGTTTTAGCATCTGAGTTAAGCATATCTCAATTAGTAACAACCGCTTGGGCGTCTGCTTCAACTTATAGAGATTCTGATAAACGAGGAGGTGCAAATGGAGGTCGTTTACGTTTAGAACCGCAAAGAAGTTGGGAGGTAAACAACCCTGCTGAATTAGAAAAAGTTTTAAACGTTTATGAAGGTATTCAAAAAGAGTTTAAAGGAGATATTTCTATGGCAGATTTAATTGTTTTAGCAGGAAATGCAGGTATTGAAGAAGCTGCTAAAAATGCTGGACATACTATTGAATTACCTTTTACGCAGGGTAGAGGAGATGCCACACAAGAACAAACCGATTTAGAATCTTTTGGATATTTAGAACCATTAGCCGACGGATTTAGAAATTATGTAACACCTAAATTGAAAGTATCTGCAGAAGATTTATTGGTAGATAGAGCTAATTTAATGAATCTGTCTATTCCTGAAATGACTGCTTTGGTAGGAGGTATGCGTGTGTTAGGAGCTAATTATGATGCTTCTAATCATGGTGTGTTTACGGATAATGTGGGGCATTTAACCAATGATTTCTTTACAAATATTTTAGATTTTGCATATACTTGGAGTGCTACCAATACAGATGATACTATTTTTGAAGGACGAGATAGAAGAACAGGTATAGTAAAATTTACAGGAACACGTGCCGATTTAATTTTTGGATCTAACACCGAGCTAAGAGCTATTGCCGAAGTTTATGGTGCTAATGATGGAGAAGCACAATTTGTTCAAGATTTTGTAGCTGCTTGGGCTAAAGTGATGAACGCTGATAGATTTGATTTAAAATAAGTGTTATTGATTTTTAATTGTTAGTTGAAATTGGGATAAATATAAAATTATATTTATCCCAGTTTTTATTTTGTGGGTTTTAATTTATTGAATAATAATGAAAAAGATAATTACATAAAAAATATGAATGATATTAATTTTTTCTTGGGTGCCGTTCAATCTGGTGAACCAGAACGCGTGGAAACACTTTTAAAATTACATCCTGAGTTAGTAAATGGTAAAGACCAACGTGGTTTTACGCCATTAATATTTGCAGCTTATTTTGATAAAAAAGACCTAGTAGAACTACTCTTAAACTATAATGCTGAAGTAGATGCAACTGATGCTTCAGGGAATACAGCACTTTTAGGTGTTGCTTTTAAAGGGAATACCAGTATAGCAACTACATTGTTAAAACATGGTGCCGATATTAATACAATAAACACGCAAGGTGTAACTCCGCTAATTTTTGCTTCGATGTATGGACAAACCAAAATGATTTCTCTTCTTTTAAAGCACAAAGCAAATGTTACTATTAAAGATAAAGATGGTAAAACTGCTTTAGATTATGCCAAAGACAAAGGTTTTAAAGAGGTTATTGGCTTGTTGAAGAGAAAACATACTTTTTAATAAATATCACTTAGTGTATTTTGGAGTAAGTGAAAGATCTTCAATGTTTTAGAAATACTGTATGTAAATTTGAAAGTATTTTTTGTAATAAAAATAAAATATCTATCTTTCGTTGAAAATGCACTTTATGAATAAAAATATTTTAAATACAGTAAAATACGTTTTAACTGTATTATTAGTAGTGCCAACAATTATTAATGCACAAACTTTTGTTGAAGAACCTTCATTTTCGCACACAAGAGGATTTTATGATAACCCGTTTACATTAACAATTAGTTCAAATCTAAATGGAGCAGAAATAGTATATACACTTGATGGAAGTGATCCTAAAAACTCTTCAAATAGTTTTACAGCAGATAGTCCAGTAGAAATAACAATAGATCCAACTAACTCTTTAAACAGAGGTGGTATGACACCAGGAGTTCATGTAAGAGCTATTGCTATTGCAGATAGCTACAGCCCTAGTAAGACAATCACACATACTTATATCTTTAAGGACGAAGTTATCTCACAAACAAATCCAGCAGGAATTTGGCCAGAAGAATATAATAATACTGCAGGTTGGAATGGCTTTGGAACGCGACAAGATATTGATTACGAAATGTCTATATACACAACAGAAGATCCAAGGTATTCTAATTTAATTGATGATGCGCTATTAGATATTCCTACCTACTCATTAGTATTTCATAATGACGATATGTTTGATGAAGATGATGGAATCTATGTTAATGCTGCAAATAAAGGTAGTGATTGGGAACGAGCTGTTTCTGTAGAGATGATTGATCCTAAAAATAACACTAATTTTCAAGTTGATGCAGGTCTTAGAATTAGAGGCCGTTATAGTCGTGTTCCAGGGAACCCAAAACATTCTATGCGCTTGTTATTCAAGAACAAATATGGTGATGGAAAACTAGTATTTCCTGTTTTTGGAGATGAAGGTACGGACACGTTTGACAAAATTGATTTTAGATGTGCTCAAAACCAATCATGGAATTCTTTTGAAGGACCTGGTCTAACAACTTTTATTAAAGAAGTCTTCGCAAGAGAAACACAAGGAGAAATGGGGCATACCTATACAAAAAGTAGATATTGTCATTTATACCTTAATGGAATGTACTGGGGGCTTTATCAAATACAAGAAAGAGCTGAAGAAAATTTTTCTGAAACTTATTTTGGAGGAGAAAAAGAAGATTATGATATCTTAAAACCTGATGGAGATCCTTTAGGACCTAATGATTTAAATGTAGTTGCTAAAGAAGGAAATACAGATTCGGGCATAAGAATGTGGAATAAAGTACAAGCTGGTCTATCTTCCAATACAGATTATTTTGATATTCAAGGCATGAACCCTGATGGTTCTCGTAATAAAAATTTAGAACGACTACTTGATATTGATAATCTAATAGATTATTTATTAATAGCTTTTTATACGGGGAGTGAAGATGGTCCTATTGTAGAATTTGGAGGCACAAAGCCTAACAATTTTATAGCTATTTATAATCGTGAAAACCCAGATGGTTTTAAGTGGATAGTCCACGATATGGAGAAAAGTATGTATTCGTATGCAGTTAACGGTGACTACCCTTTAAGTGTAACAAGTTTTTCGTCTGACTTTATTTGGATGAACCCCATAGCTATTCATCAAGAATTAATGAATAACGCTGAATATAGAGTTAAATTTGCAGATAGAGCCTATCGTCATTTTGAAAATAATGGCGTATTTACTGTTGCTAATGTACTTAAAAGATTTGAAGAAAAAAGAGATCATATAAATCTTCCTGTAATAGCAGAAGCTGCCAGATGGGGAGACGGAACGTATTGGGCTGGAGAGCAAAATCATCAAAATTGGGTGGATAATGTCGCAGGTCTTCTAAATGACTTTGTGCCATTTAGAACAGATGTTGTTATTCAACAATTTAAAAACTTAGGGATTTATACAAGTTTATTACCTCCAGTGCTATCTAATAATGGTACAGATTTAGTGGGAGGAGAAGCTAATTTAGCTACAAATACTTCGGTTAGTTTTAACAATCCTAACCCATCAGGAACTATATATTATACTACAGATGGAACAGATCCTAGATTAGTTGGAGGAAATACAGCTTCTAATGCGTCTTCTATATCAAATGACGCATCGATTCAAATTGCTTATTCTACAAATATCAAAGCACGTATCAAAAATGGAGCAGATTGGAGTGCTCTAATAGATTTAAGAATTACTGTTGATGATAATTTTGAAGATTTAAAAATAACTGAAATTCATTATAATCCTTTGGATTTAAATGATGGAGACAAAGAATTATTTGAATTTATTGAATTTAAAAATACAGGGGCTGAAGCTATTAATCTTACAGGATTATATTTTGTTGAAGGCATTGATTTTAAATTTGAAACAATGATATTAAACCCTGGGGATTTTGTTGTTTTAGCTTCAGATATGGCTAGTTTTAATGATAGATATGGTTTTAACCCTAATTTTATATATGAAGGGAGTTTAAAAAATTCTGGAGAAGAAATTTCATTAGTTGATGCCATAGGAAATCCTATTCTATCATTCGAATACGAAGATAAAGCACCTTGGCCAACAGCTCCTGATGGTTTAGGAAACTCTCTGGTACCAACAAATATTAATCCAACAAGTAACCCTTCTGATTATAATTATTGGAAAGCCTCTTCAACTATTAATGGTTCGCCTAATGCAGATGATTCAGGTGTTTCTTATGGTCCTATAATTATAACTGAAATACTATCTCATACCGACGAACCACAAGTAGACGCTATCGAACTATATAACCCTACAGCTAGCGCGATTGATATTGGTTATTGGTTTCTATCTGACAAGACTGACAACCCTAAAAGATGGCAAATTCCCCCAAACACATTAATCCCTGCAAATAGTTATTTGGTATTTAATGAAGGTCATTATAATGGTGGTTCATTGGAATATGCTTCTAATGAATTTGGTTCTGAATTTTCTTTAAGTTCTCATGGAGAAGATGTTGTTCTTTATTCGGGAAATAGTTCTAATGATTTAACAGGCTATGCTACCCACGTATCGTTTGGTGAAATAGAAAATGGCGTTAGTTTTGGAAGATATGTTAATAGTGAGCAAGTAGAATTTTTTGTTGCTATGGAGGCGCTAACTTTAGGAAGTATTAATAGTCTTCCAAGAGTAGGGCCCGTTATTATTTCAGAAATAAATTATAATCCTGCTGATGATGCACCTGAATTTTTAGCGATAAAAAATATAACTAATACTACCGTTAATTTATTTGATAACGATAACAATAATAACACTTGGAAAATTGAAGGAATAGGCTTTGATTTCCCAACAGGAATAAGCATTTCTTCCAATGAAACCATTTTTATAATAGAAGAAGATGCGAATATTAATGATTTTATAGAAGATCAGGAATTGGCTACTAGTGCTCAAGTTTTTAATATGAATGGTAGCTTAAGTAATTCTGGAGAAACTATTGAGCTATTAAAAGCTGCTCCAGAATATATTAAAAAAGGCGATACTAAATTTGAATACATAATTATTGAAGAAGTTGAATATGATGATAAAATGCCATGGCCTACTGAAGCAGATGGCTACAATGCGCTTCTGGGAAGAGTTAATGAAAATACTTTTAGTAACGACCCTGTAAATTGGGAACCAGTATCTAAACGTGCAGGTTCTGGATTACTTAATATTATTGAAGAAGATATATTAGAATTTGGAATTGATATATATCCAAACCCTGCTGGAGATTATATAACTATTAAACTTAATAATAATAGAGAAGCTGCAAAAGCATTGATTTATGATTTAACAGGAAGATTAATTAGCTCTAAATCATTTTCTAATAATAAAATTTCATTTGAAACATCTAATTTAAGAACTGGTATCTATATTGTATATATTCAAACAATTAAAGGAAGTATCAGTAAAAAATTTATTAAAGGATAATTTTATTGGCATAAAATATCAACTAAAAAAAGAGGTTGTCTAAAAAGTGAAGACGCCCTCTTTTAAATACAATTTTTATTTTTCAATGGTATTTATGTATCTATTGATCCCATAACTCGTCCCATAAAACTATTTAAAGCTTCTTTTTTAGGTGTGCCGTCCTTTACCATTTTATTAACTTCAATGGCGCCATACATATTAGAAATGAGTTCACCAATAACATCTAGTTCTTCATCTTTTAAAGAAGACACTTCGGTTAAAGCTTCTAAAGTTTCAATGGTTTCAACCACAAAATCTTCATCGTTTTCCTCGATGAAGTTTGTTAAATGTTTAATTACTGGTAACTTCATAAATAGATTTTTAATGTGTCATTTCCACGACCTGAGCAGAATTTACTTCAGTAAGCAGAAATCTCTTCTTAATGTATTCTTTTACCTCAAAGATGATTAAACAACTTCCTCAACAAGGCTTTTTAAAACATCAAACTTATTTGTTTGAACTTGATTTACAAACGCACCATTTTTAAAAGTAGCAAATGTAGGTAAGTTATCTACTGTAGCTAATTTTCTAGATTCTGGAAATTTTTCAGCATCTGCAATAATAAAAGTAATATCTTCTAATTCAGAAGCTAATTTTTTTACTTTTGGTTTCATAATACGGCAATTACCGCACCAAGTGGCAGAGTATTGTACCACCACTGTATCATTTTCGGTAACCAAATCTTGTAGGTTATCCTGTTCTAACTCTTTTACCATAACACAATTATTTTTCAATTTAAAAAAACCAAACTCCAACTGTAAAAATTGGAATTTGGAATTTAAAACTTTGGAGTTTTTAGTTTACGTGAGCCGCTAAATATTCAGCAGTTGCTTTAGCATTAGGATTCATAGCTTCTTTACCTTCTTCCCAGTTTGCTGGACAAACTTCTCCTTTTTCTTGTACATGTGTTAACGCATCTACTATACGGATATATTCTTGAACGTTTCTACCTAATGGCATATTATTGATACTTTCGTGTTGTACTACACCATCTTCATCAATAATATATGTAGCTCTGTAAGTTACATTATCACCATCAACAGTTACAACACCAGTTTCTTCATTATAAGTTTCATTTGTAATATCTAAAATACCTAAAGTAGATGCTAAGTTTCTGTTAGAATCTGCTAAAAGTGGGTAAGTAACACCTTCTATACCACCATTATCTTTTTCAGTATTTAACCAAGCAAAATGTACTTCTGGTGTATCACAAGAAGCTCCAATTACTATAGTGTTTCTTTTTTCAAATTCACCTAACGCGGCTTGAAATGCATGTAATTCTGTTGGGCATACAAAAGTGAAATCTTTTGGGTACCAAAACAATACTACTTTTTTCTTGTTGTTTACTGCTTCTTCTAATACGTTTAATTTAAAAGTATCGCCCATTTCGTTCATTGCGTCTACGTTTAAATTTGGAAATTTTTTCCCTACAAATGCCATGTTTTAATATTTAAATGATTAATAAAATTTTCAGTTGGCAAATATAGAAGACGCTCTAGTTTTTTCAGGAAATAAAAATTTTTATTTCCTATTAATCGATAGATAATAGTTATAGTTTGTGGTTAAAACTATAAGTTAGAGTTATTTAGAAGAAAGTTGCTTAATTTTAATTTTGAACGCAGCAAATAATAAAGTAGTAAAAGGGCTCAACCAATTAAAAATAGCATAAAAGAAATAGTCTATTACAGGTACGCCTAATACTCCAGATTGATAGGCACCACAAGTATTCCAAGGAATTAATACAGAAGTAACTGTACCCGAATCTTCTAAAGTTCTACTTAAATTTTCTGGTGCTAAGCCTTTTTCTCTATAGGCCTTTTGATACATCTTTCCAGGAACAACTATGGCTAAATATTGATCACTGGCTAAAGCATTTAATCCTAAACAGCTAATCACTGTACTGGCAAATAAACCAAAAACAGAATCGAATAAATTTAAAACAGATTTACTTATTCTAGAAAGAGCTCCAATACCATCCATTATACCACCAAAAACCATAGCACAAATAATCAACCAAATAGTACCGAGCATTCCGCTCATTCCTCCAGATGAAAACAAATCATTCAAATTTGCATCAGTGGTGGCTACAGAAACGTCAACGGTAATCGCATTCATGACACCTTTGTAAGCAGATTTAAAAGATAAAGATTCTTCTCCAGAAATTGCTAAAACAATATCTGGTTGCATAATTATTGCTGCCGTTCCACCAAGTAGTGTTCCAGCCAAAAGAGCCACTAAGGGAGGTGTTTTTTTCACTATAAGTATAATTACAATTACTGGAACAATAAATAACCAAGGAGATATATTAAAGGCACTATCTATAGCAGTTAGTTTATCTGAAATATCTGGTGTGCCAGTAGTATCTATACTAAATCCTATAATTACAAAGGCAATTAAGGTAATTACTATAGTAGGGATTGTGGTAAGCGACATATATTTAATATGAGAAAACAATTCTCCCCCAGCCATAGCTGGTGCTAAATTTGTAGTGTCACTAAGAGGTGACATTTTATCACCAAAATAGGCGCCAGAAAGTACAGCGCCTGCTGTCATACCTACAGAAACATCTAAGGTTTTTGCAATACCAATTAAGGCGATGCCTACCGTAGCAGATGTAGTCCAAGAACTTCCAGTTGCAATAGATATTATAGCGCATATAATAACACATGCCGCTAAAAATATGGTGGGATTAAGAATTTGTAGACCATAATAAATCATAGAAGGGATAATACCACTTATCAACCATGTGCCAGACAATGCTCCTACCATAAGTAATATTAATAGTGCTCCAGTGGTAGATTTTATATTTTCTGCCACTTCATCCAGCATTTGTTTATAAGATACTTTATTGAAAAAGCCAACAACAGCAGCTACTGCAGCACCCAAAAGTAAAATGAATTGATTACTACCGCTTAAAGCATCATCTCCATAAACATAGAACACATTAAAGAATAACATCAATACTAAAGCAAAAACAGGAATTAAAGCCTCCCAAATGCTTAATTCTTTGTTAATTACAATATTTTCATCCTGATGTTTTTTTATCTCAGTCATATGTTTTTATCTATATTTTGGTAATGTAACGAATTTTTATGTTTTTCAACCCGAAATGTAGTGTAGTTAATTAATAGAAATTAAGTTTGTTAAGTAAAAGTTAATTAATGATTAATTTTTCAAACCCAAATTTATTGTAATTGCTAATCTTTTAAACCTCTCACGTTATGATTTTTTTAATTATATCAATCGTTTCTTTATTATTACTTTTTTCATTCTTTTTTATTGATAGTTATACTTCTTCTAAGGAAGATATTAATAATTTAGATATTTGGCCTGAATTAGTTAGGGAAGAAGGTGATCAAAAATATTTCTAAAATTAAACTTAACAGTTGTTTTAAATTAATTTTTGATAATATTTTTTCACTTTATTAAGAATTTAGTGTGTTTTTAAATAATCTCTCAATTTCCCCTAACATGAACTTTTTAATTATTTCAATCACTTCCTTAATTTTACTTGGTGTTTTCTTTTTTATAGATAGCTATTTTTCTTCTAAAAAAAAAGGTAAAAACTTGGAAATACAGACCGATTTTTCCTTAGAAAAAACTCCTGAGAAAGAAAATATCTAATTATTTTATCATACATAAGTGACTTTTGGTCAATTTGAGTGTCATAATAATGAAATCTCTCAAAACTCTCTCATTATGATATTTTTAATTATTTCCATAGCCTCTTTAGTACTAATAGTTTTATTCTTTTTTATTGATAGTTATTTTTCTATGATGAGAAATCAAGAAAATTTAGAATCTATTTCTAGTTATGAAACAGATGAAAATGTTGATTACAAGGATTTTGAAAATTATAGCAATCGATTAAAAAATTGGAAGCTTGAAAAAAACCTTGAAACTTTAAAATATCTCAATAAATTAGAAAAAGACTATAAATCTATAAGGTTACCAAATCATACTTTTGAAAAATACAAAGAAGCTAAATATGATTTAAGGGCTAATACTGTGGATTATTGTAATGAGTTAAAAAACGAAAATTTATAAAATTTTTAAAAGGTATAATTTATATTTGGTGATTATACCTTATGGACTCATTAACTCAAATTGTATTAGGTGCTGCTTGTGGTGAAGCAGTATTAGGAAAAAAAATTGGTAACAAGGCGCTACTCTTCGGTGCTATTGGAGGCACAATTCCAGATCTTGATGTTTTTGTAGGTAATTGGTTATTTAATAACCAAATAGACGCCATGTTATTCCATAGAGGGTTTATGCACTCTATTTTCTTTGCAATTTTAGCATCTCCCGTTTTTGGTTGGTTGACTTTTAAATTATACAATTCAGGAAAAAGGTACAGTACCACAAATTTAAAAGACTGGATGTGGTTATTCTTTTTATCAATTTTTACACACCCTATTTTAGATTGTTTTACTCCTTACGGGACACAGTTATTTGCGCCTCTTAGTAATTACAGAGTAGCATTTAACAATATTGCAGTTGTAGATGTATTTTATACCATTCCTTTTCTTATTTGTCTCATAATTTTAATGTTTTTTAATAAAAAAAAGAACAAAAGAAGTTTATGGCTAAAATTAGGAGTAGGAATGAGCTCTGCTTACATGCTTTTTACTTTAATAAATAGATTTACTGTTGATACTATTTTTGAAGAATCATTAGCTAAAAACAATGTACATTTTGAGCGTTACTTTGTACAACCATCTTTGTTTAGTAATTTACTTTGGTATGGTGTAGCAGAAACTAATGATCATTATGTTTATGGTTATTACTCAGTTTTTGATAGTAAGCGAGAGTTTGTTAAACTTAATAAATTACCCAAACAAAGAGATTTAAATGCTGAATCGTATTCTGAAATAGGAAGTTTAGCATGGTTTAGCCATTATTATTACAGTATTTATAAGTTAGATAACGGGAATTATCAATACAATGATTTGCGTTATCCCATGATGGAAGAAGGGAACCCTAATTCTTCTGTATTTAGTTTTGAGTTATTTGAAGAAAAAAACAAACTAAATATGAAGCCTTTTGAAAGAGATGAAGCCGATTTTAAAGGAATATTTGAAACAATCTTTACCCGAACAAAAGGTTATTAAATATTGGTGGTTACAGGCTTGTTTTTAAGAATTCCTAATGCTATCATACAATCTCTCATTTTATTATAAGTTCTTTCAATATCTGCATCTAAGCCTATTGAAAAACGTATTAACCCATTGGTTAGTCCCATTTGTATCTGCTCTTCTTCTGGTATTTCAGAAGAGGTTGATGTACCTGGTGCACTAAATAATGTTTTATAAAAGCCCAAACTTACAGCCAAATAGCCAAGGTTATTTTCTTGCATCATCTCCATGAGGTCATTAGCAAGGTCTATAGAACCAACATCTATGGTTAACATACCGCCAAAACCATACTCTTCATTCATTTGAGATTTGAATAATTCATGAGATGGGTGCGATTCCAATCCGGGATAGACTGTTTTTAATCCGTCAGATTCAAACTTTTTTGCTAAATACAAAGCATTTTTACTGTGCTGTTGCATTCTAATATGCAAGGTTCTTAAGTTTTTTAAAACTGACGCAGCTCTCAAACTATCCATGGTAGCGCCTAAAAGCATGGAAGCACCATCATTTACATTTCTTAAGTCGTCTATAAACTCTTGAGTGCCACAAACAACACCTCCAACAGTATCACTAGCGCCATTAATGAACTTAGTCAAACTATGAATTACTACATCTGCACCTAATTTTACAGGAGAAATGGATAAAGGTGAAAATGTATTATCAACTACCAATTTAATATTGTGGCGTTTAGCAATAGCAGATAGTGCTTTTAAATCGGCTATTTCTAATAACGGATTACTAACAGACTCACAGAAAATAACTTTAGTGTTTTTTGTAATTGCAGCTTCAACAAGTTTAGGTTTTGTAATATCTACAAAGCTAGTACCAATATTAAATTTTGGTGTAAAATTTTTTAAAAAAGCATATGTACCACCATAAATAGTTCTACTAGAGATCACGTGATTTCCAGCATTACAAATTTGCATTAAAACTGCCGTAATGGCTCCCATGCCAGAAGCAGTAACATTGGCAGTTTCTGTACCTTCCATAGCAGCTAATGCTTCACCTAAATACAAATTTGATGGTGATGTATGGCGTGAATATAAGTAACAACCATCTGCATTTCCTTCAAATGTATCAAACATTGTTTTTGCAGAAAGAAAGGTATATGTCGAGGCATCTGAAATTGATGGATTCACTCCACCAAATTCGCCAAAGTATTGAAGATCTTGAATGTGATTTGCAGGTTTAAAACTCATAATCTATTAATTTTATAATGTAAAAGTCTTATTTTATTGAATTAAAATCAATCATATTAATTTTATATAGAAAATAAATCTTAATTTTAACTATTTAGTAGAATTATATTAATTTAACAATTCGTTTAATTGTATATTTAAGAAAATTTTTCAGTTATGGTGTTCGATACTACAGATAAGAGACTTTTAGAGTATTTACAGCAAGATTGCAAACAAACTAATAAAGAACTTTCTAATAAATTAGATTTGTCTGTAACCGCTGTTTATGAGCGTATAAAAAAGTTAGAGAAAACAGGTTTTATAAATGGTTATGTAGCTTTATTGAATAAGCAAAAAGTTGAAAAAGCGTTTATAGTATATTGCCATATCAAATTAGTACAGCACATTCAGGAATATGTGGTGAGTTTCGAAAAAGAGGTAAATAAATTAAGTGAAGTGCTAGAATGTTATCATTTAAGTGGCGATTACGACTACCTTTTAAAAGTGTTAGTATCAGATATGGCAGAGTTTAGAGAATTTATGGTAAAAAAATTAACGACTATAAATCATATTGGTAGTACACATAGTATGTTTGTAATAAACGAAGTAAAACACACCACAGCTATAAATTTTTAAAATGAAATCTACGGTTTACAAGAGTATTGAGTTATTTATAATTTTTGTTTTAATTCCTGTTAGTTTTACTATTAAATATTCACCACTAATCAAGGGTGTCATTGGGCTAATTGGATTTATTTATGTGATTTTTGTTTTGTTAAAAGTTGAAAAACTTAAATTTAAAATAGCCAAAAACCTTAATTGGAAACAATTCTGGAAAACTACACTCTTTAAGCTTTCAATTATCATTGTGGTAACTATATTATTTGTTTGGTTAACAAATAAAACATCTCTTTTTGTGGTGTTATTGAACAAGCCAAAACTCTGGGTTTTTATTTTGTTTGTGTATACGTTTTTATCTGTTTATCCCCAAGAGTTAATTTACAGAACCTTTTTCTTTGAAAGGTATAATGGTATGCTAAAGTCTGACAATTTGTTTCTGTTTATAAATGCTATATTGTTCTCTTTAGCACATTTACTTTTTAAAAATACACTAGTTATTATTCTTACGTTTTTAGGTGGATTATTATTTGCATTAACCTATAAAAAGACAAACTCTACCTTATTGGTTTCTATAGAACATGCCATTTATGGTTGTTGGCTTTTCACCGTTGGTATGGGAGAAATGTTAGGTTTCCCTTCTTAAAATACAGCATTTACAGAAGAGGTTTTTATGTTTTTTTATATATGAAAAAGCCTATCATAACATTTTTTTATTACATTAGGGCAGCTATTAATTAACTAATTAAACCATTTTATTTATGAA
The DNA here is from genome assembly GCA_947487895.1 of uncultured Flavobacteriaceae bacterium. Lineage (GTDB taxonomy): Bacteria > Bacteroidota > Bacteroidia > Flavobacteriales > Flavobacteriaceae > Seonamhaeicola. Next base: position 344,832 of record CANKYF010000002.1, on the reverse strand, counting down.
AAACTTAAGACCACTCCTACTGGGAGTTATTATTGGTGCTTTAATTACTTACTTTTTTTGCCCCAGACAAGGAGCAGGAGATATGAAGCCTATGGCTCATGAAATTAAATGTCCTAAAGACACTATTTCTGTAGCAGAAGCCACTAAATTATTTAAAAACTGGCAAAAGAATAACCCAACAGAAATTGATTCTATAATTGATGTAGAAGGCTCAAGAAAAAAGACAACCAATGTTGGTTGGTCTCTAGATAATATAAAAAATTATTTAGATTATGCAGAAGCTAAAGCAGATAGCTTAGGCTATAAAATGACAGGTATAAGAGTATATATGGGTAATTATGGTAAAAATCCAAACCCAGTAAAAAAGAATCGAAATACAATGTTTATAGTTCCTACAGGTCATGAGAAGACATCTAAGGCAAGCATTATGAATTTTTATTCGCAAGAACACGATAAAAATTTACCAATTCCGCCTGATAATAATGGATCTACAGGTGGTGGTGGATATCCGAATTAAATAATATGGATGATTTTTTAAAAGAAAATTATCTATTATTAACTCATAGTGTAGAATTAATAGCTGCTGTTACTGGTTTAGTGCTTTATACAAAGTATAAATTAACAGCAGCTAAATATTTTATTTTATTTTTGGTTTATTTAACTGTTTGTGATTTCATAGGTGGATATACTTGGCACGTACACGAAAAGGGGTTTCTGAAATTTTTAGTGGGTACTATAATTGAAAAAAATTTTTGGTGGGGAACATCTTATTGGACCATTGGAGCAATATTATTTTTTTCTTTTTATTATCATAAAATATTGCAAAAAAAGCTATCGAAAATTATAATAAAATTCGGAGCAATAGCTTATTTAATATTTTCAATTACATATATAGCATTTAGTGGAAATGCTTTTTTTAATAAATTATTTCCAGTTTTAGGTGTCCTTGGAGCTATAATAATTTTTATATGTACGGTATTTTATTTCATTGAAATTTTACAAAGTGATAGAGTATTGACTTTTTATAAGTCACTTAATTTTTATATTAGTGTTGTTATATTTATTTGGTGGCTAATTACGACTCCACTTGAGTTTTATGATGTTTACTTTACTTATGAAGTTGGGGATGTGAGTACCCTAGATTTAAATTTTAGGATTTTAAGATGGAAAATTTATTTGTTATCAAATATCATGATGTATTCTATCTTCACATTTGCTCTAATTTTTTGCAAGCCTGAAAAAGAATACATAGTAAATTAAGCATATATTTGTTACATGACGCAAACTACAGAACGCATGGCTAGTACGGCTGCAGAGCGCTATTTATTAGTGTATATGATTGCCGTTTTGGTAATTATTACCACTTTGGTAATCGTCTTTTTTATTGTGTTCTTAAAACGTAAAAATAAACTACTACTAGATAAAATAGCCCAAGAACAAGCTTTTGAAGAAGAAATAGTCCAAGCGCAAACTGAATCTCAAGAACAAACTCTTAAAAATATTGGTTGGGAGCTGCATGATAATGTAGGACAGTTATTGTCTTTTGCCAGTATGCAACTGAGTATTTTAAAAATGCAAGCAGGAGAGGAGATTAAGGATAAGTTTAAAGATACTAGTGACGCATTAAGTGAGAGTTTAAGAGAAGTAAGAGCCCTTTCAAGAACCCTAAATAATGAGGTAGTATTGAATATTGGCTTTGAGCAATCGGTCTCTAATGAGTTAGATCGTCTCAAAAAAATGAAGTTTGCATCGGCGCAAAAACATACTATTGGAGAGAAACGCGCTTTTAGCAATAAAAAACATGAAATCATTCTTTTTAGAATTATACAAGAGTTCTTATCTAATTCTGTAAAATATTCTGAAGCAGAAAACCTATATATTACTTTAGAATACCAACCTGACAATCTTATTATTACTGCAAAAGATGATGGAAAAGGTTTTGATGTTTCTACCGTTAAAAAAGGCGCAGGACTACTAAATATGCAAAGTCGGGCTAATTTAATTAATGCTGAATTGCAATTGAATTCTGAAGAAGGAAAAGGGGTAGAGTTGGTGATTAATTATCCTTATGAATAATAGTTCGTGTCACCTTGGACTAGTTTCAAGGTCTCATAATTCGATTATTTAGTAATAGCATTTGTATAATCTTAAGTTTTAGAATCATTATGAGAATCTGAAACGATTTCAGATTGACGAAAAATTTACCCAAACCACTTAAACATTTGCTTTAATATTTTAAACTTTTTAGGGCTATAAGGCGCATAACGCACAGGTGGGTCTATCCAATTACCACGCTTAATGATTGATTTTTCATGAGAAAATGTATCAAATCCTAGTTTTCCATGGTAAGCTCCCATTCCGCTATGTCCCACGCCTCCAAAAGGCAAGTTATGATTTCCAAAGTGGATTAATAAATCGTTTACGACACCGCCACCAAATTCAAATTTATTGATAGTACGTTCCACAAAGTTTTTGTTGTTTGAAAACATGTAAAAGGCGAGTGGTTTTTCAAAATTCCAAACAATAGCTTCAATGTCTTCTTCGGTTTCATATGTTAAAATGGGAAGAATAGGTCCAAAAATTTCATCAGACATCAGAGTATTATTTAAATCAGCCACTTCAATCAAAGTAGGAGAAATGTAGCAGTCTTCAATATCTAAATCTCCACCATAAAGAATATTAGTGTTTTCTAGAATTTTAGCTAAACGTTCGGTGTTACGTTTATTAATGATTCTTGGGAAATCATTAGACGTCTCTGGTTTTTCGCCATAAACTTTGATAAGTTCTTCCTTGAGTATATCAATAAAAGCACTTTTTATATTCTTATGAATTATGAGATAATCTGCAGCAATACATGTTTGTCCACCGTTTAAAAACTTTCCCCAAACCAAACGTTTAGCAGTTAATTTTAAATTAATAGTATCATCAATAATACATGGTGATTTGCCACCGAGTTCTAAAGTAACAGGTGTTAAATGTTTAGCAGCAGCCTTAGCCACAATTTTACCAACAGGCACACTTCCTGTAAAGAAAATATAATCCCACCTTTGGGCTAATAATTCTGTAGCAACAGGAATACCACCTTGAACAGCAGTAGCTACTTCCTTAGAAAATACGTTTTCAATAATTTTAGCAACTAATCCAGATGTATGTTCTGTTAATTCACTAGGTTTTATAACTACGGTATTTCCAGCAGCTATAGCCATAATAAGAGGCTCCATGGTTAGTAGAAACGGATAGTTCCAAGGACCAATGACTAAAACAATTCCATAAGGCTCTTTATAAATATAATCTTTAGAAGGAAATGTGAGCATAGACGCTTTAACACGTTTAGGTTTAGCCCACCTTTTTAAGTTTTTAATGGCAAGGTTTAATTCTGAAACAACCAAACCAAATTCACTTATAAAACTTTCAAATTCAGATTTTTTGAAGTCTTTTTTTAAAGCCTCATAAATAGCTTGTTCGCTTACAATGATTTCAGTTTTTAATGCTTTTAAAAGTTGTAGTCTGTAATTAACATCTTTAGTTTTTTGTGTTCTAAAAAATGTTTTTTGCGTTTTAAGAATATCAGGGATATTGTTCAATGTTTTTTCTTAAAGATATAAAATAGTTTGTATTTGAACTATTCTTGAAAGTGCATTTCAGCTGCGTATAATCTGACGTTTATGACTTATTTATTGGCAAGCATCCCAGACGGGGTCTTTAGGTAAAGGAGCTATTATATTTATATCTTCTTTTGAAACAGGGTGTACAAACTGAATTTCTCTAGCGTGTAAATGGATGCTAGCATCTTTATTACTGCGGTTAGCACCGTATTTTAAGTCGCCTTTAATAATGCAACCAAGATTTGATAATTGACATCGTATTTGGTGGTGTCTACCAGTTTCTAAATTAACTTCTAATAAAAAGTAGCGTTGTAATTTTTTTAGTAGTTGATAATGTAAAATGGCTTTTTTACTGTCTTTCACCTCTTTTATGTGAGCGTAAGATTTATTGTTTTTGGGATTTTTTTTAAGCCAATTGATTAAAGTATCTTGAGATTTTGGTGGTTCTCTATCAACCACAGCCCAATACGTTTTACTAATATCTTTTGAAGCAAAGAGTTTATTTAGTCTGGTTAGTGCTTTACTGGTTTTTGCAAATACTACAATACCTGTAGTTGGTCTGTCTAATCTATGAACAGTTCCTAAATATACATTTCCTGGTTTGTTGTACTTGTCTTTAATATATTCTTTTACAACATCACTAAGTGGCTTATCACCTGTTTTATCACCTTGAACAATATCACCTGCTCGTTTGTTAACTACAATAACGTGATTATCATCATATAATACTTGTAGGTTACTTTTATTGGATAAGATCTTATTAGACACGAATTACACAGATTATCACTAATTTTCAACTAACAACCTTAATATTGTTCATTCTCATTTGGGAAATCAACGCTTTTAACGTCAGCTACATATTGTTCCATGGCTTTGGTCATGTCTTCATATAGATTTAAATATCTACGTAAAAATCTTGGGTTGAACTCATGAGTCATTCCTAACATGTCATGTAAAACAAGCACTTGTCCGTCAACATTTGGTCCAGCACCAATACCAATAATAGGAATACTAACACTTTCTGCAACACGTTTAGCTAAAGCTGCAGGGATTTTTTCGAGAACTATCCCAAAGCATCCAATGCGCTCTAACATTTTTGCATCTTGTACTAATCTTTCAGCTTCTTCTTCCTCTTTAGCACGTACGGTATAAGTACCAAATTTATAAATAGATTGGGGTGTTAAGCCTAAATGTCCCATTACAGGAATACCTGCATGTAATATACGTTTTATAGACTCTTTAATTTCTTTACCACCCTCTAGTTTAACAGAATGCGCACCACTTTCTTTCATAATTCTAATGGCAGAACGCAACGCTTCTTTAGGATCACTTTGGTAGCTTCCAAAAGGTAAATCTACAACAACTAGTGCACGATCAATAGCTCTTATTACAGAAGACGCATGATAAATCATTTGATCTAAAGTAATAGGCAATGTAGTTTCATGACCAGCCATAACATTACTAGCAGAATCACCAACTAAAATAACATCTACTCCAGCGCCATCAACAATTTTAGCCATGGTGTAGTCATAAGCCGTTAACATTGATATTTTCTCGCCAGAAGCTTTCATATCAACCAATGATTTTACAGTAACGCGTTTGTATTGTTTTTTTGCTGTAGACATATTTTTGTATTTAAATAGTAGGTAAAAGTAATAAATTAAACTGTTAAACTTTTGTTTATTGATAGCACATTTTCATAGTGAAAAGCTATTTTAGTTTAAAACTTACTATTATGCAGAGAGTTATATTTTACCTTGTTTTGCTTATTACAACAACTATTTTTTCGCAAAGCGAAGAAGAGCAAAGCGCAAGAGCAACGATAGATACATTTTTTGAAGGATTTCATAAAGGAGATACTATATTAATGAAATCTGTAATGAGTGATAAAATAATAATGCAAACCGCTTTTAGGACTAAGGAAGGGGAGGATAAGTTGGTTGAAGATTCACCAGCAAATGTTTTAAAGGCTATAGCTACCAGAACAGCAGATCAAAAATGGGATGAACGCCTATTAAGTTATAATATTCAAATTGATGGGAATATGGCCAACGTTTGGACGCCATATGAGTTTTGGTTTAATGATAAATTTAGCCATTGCGGGGTCAATTCTTTTCAATTATTTAAAGATGGAGCTACTTGGAAAATTATTTACTTAATTGATACTAGACGAAGGTCTACTTGCAAAGTTGAAGAGTAATATGTTTTCAGTTTGATTAATTAAACTTCAATGTTATCTAAATGGTAATATTAACACTGAATTTGGTATCGTCACCCAAATAAACAGTGGTTTCCCAAATAAATCTATTGTTCTTATATTCATTTACTAGGGCAAGATATATAAAAGCGATTTATTTGATTTGTCTGAGAAGTTTTATTGTTTGTTAAAAATCAAGAGCGTTTCAGTTTAAAGTCAATTTAAATACATTGATTTTACTTTTGAAACAATTCAGCGACTTCATAAGAAAGTTTTTCGGCAACAAAAAAGTCTCCAGTAGTCATTGCTATAATTGAGTTTTTTGTCTCTAAATCATAAAGTGTGAACGAAAAATAGCCAGCAACGCCACCACCATGCCCGTAGTAGGTTTTTCCATTGTGTTCTATTTTGTAAATGCCCAGTCCAACATATTGATAAAACTGGTCTGCATCCCAAGGTTTAAACGAAACAAATTCATTGAAATAGGTTTCAGAAAGAAACTTATGGCTAAATAAAGCCTGATACCATTTTGTCATATTTTGGGGAGATGATACCATAGCGCCAGCTGCCCAAGTAGATGTATAAAGCGCAGTGCGAGGGAGGTCATTTAGGTCTTTATCGCCTACCCAAGGGTGGGTGAGTGTTTTTGTGGTAGAATCAAACACTTTAAAATAGGTGTCTGTAAGACCTAAAGGTTCTGTAATATACTTTCGCATAGCTATATGCAATTGCATTCCTGTAACTTTTTCAATAATCATTCCAGCAATTATAAAGTTAGCATCTGCATAGTAATCTACAGTATCTGGTTTTCCAATAGGTTCAGGAATGTATTTTAAAACGTCTTTTGGCTTCCATTCCTTTGTTGGATCACTATAAAGTTCTTTGGTAAAAGTTTTAGACTCAAAAACATTTACTAATCCGCTATGGTGTTGCAAAATTTGCCTTACAGTAATAGTAGGATCAATGTTATTATAAACAGGTATATATTTCCCTATTTCATCGTTAATATTTAGAAGCCCTTCTTCAGCTAATTTTAGGGTTAAAACAGCAACAAATGTTTTGGTATTACTACCAATACCCCAAAGCATATCTTTTGTTACGTTTTTATTGGCATGAGATATTCCGGTAACACATTGCACAAAAGCATTTTTTTGGTAGTTATACACTCCAACAGATATTCCCTTTACACTTGTACTATCAAAATATTTTTGGGAAAGGTTGGTTATTTCGTTACAATAATCAATTTCTGTTTCAGACGAAGAATTAAATGAGATACACGATATTAATATACTTGCTAGAATTACAGATTTGATTAATACTTTAAATGGGTTCATTTTATGGGTTTGAAATATTTAGTATTGCACTAAATTAACTGTAATTTATTACAAATAGATTTCTCAATTGTTTAAAGATGAATATTTTGGAAAATTATTTGTTTAATGGATTAATGATTTTTTAATTTTTCATTAATTCATCCAGTCTTTCATAGAAATCTTCTCCTTCCCCTTTAAACACTCCTTCTATAATTCCACTTGAATTTATTATTATTTTTGTTGGATAAGCTTCTACAGCATATTTAATAGAAACATCTTTGTTAATTTCATTGTCATTGAGAAGGTTTTTCCATTTTAATTTATGTTCAAAAACCGCATTTTTCCATTTTGTTTCTGTGTCATTACAGGCTATTCCGATAAACTTAATTTTGTTTTTGTGTTTTTCAAAATATTCTTTCATTTTTGGAAAACCAGAAATACAAGGTGCACACCAACTACCCCAAAAATCGAGTATAGTGTATTTGTTTTTTGAAAAGTCTACTGAATAATATTCTCCGTTTATAGATTTTAGAGAAAATTCAGGTGCTTTTCCTCCTAATTTAATTTTTGATTCAGCCTCTTGGGCTTTTGTATATTTTTGAAATCTAGTAAATTGATATTTTAATATATTTTTAAATGTACCTTCTTTTACAGACTTGTCTAATTTTTTTAAATACTTTCCTATGGTGTCTAATGGTTGTCTTGATAAATAAAGTGCAGAAAGGTCTTTGTCTAAATTATTTTTGATATAATTTAATTGAAAGTTACTTTCAATTATAGAGTGTTTTTTGCGCTTTTTAAAAAGAGCAGTAATTTTTTCTATATCTCCATTATTAAACATTAACGAGTCTATTTCTAATTCAATTTCCGATTTTTTTATTTGCGAATTAGTATATTCATTCCTATTGTTACTGTAAGTTTCATTAAAAAAAGAGCCTTTTGCTTGATATTTAAGATTTAGTTTTTCAAGCTTTCCTTATACTGAAATCTTATCTTCTGGTTTTAATATCAGAAATATTGATTTTTCGAGTGGTCTATATGGGCTTTTATCTAATCGAGTATATTCAGCTTTTCTTGGCGTTATTATACTTATAATAGCTTCGTTTACTGGTAAGTTATAGAAGAACTTTCCATTTTTAGAATAAATAGTGTCCATAATAGGGGCTTCTTCAACATTTGAAATTTTATAGCTTTCTATATAAATAGTGTCATTTCCAAGTCCGACAATTTCAGCAGATAGATTATTTTTTTGATTACAAGATGTAAAAGAGATACAAAAAAAGATTAAAGCAAAAGTCTTAATATATTTCATTAGTCATAATTTTGGTGTTTTAAATCTAAAAGATGATTATTTTCCATATTTCTTTTCTATAATGTTTCCAGTTATAATACCAATTCCAGCGAAGAATAATGTAATTGCAATAACAAATGGTAGACTGAATTCATTATAGGGTATAATTCCTGTGCTAGCTAGAACTAAACTTAAAATAAAACCAGCTGAAGCACCGATAATTAGAAAACCTAATATGAACCAAGGAATTTTTAATGATTTTTTATTGCTTTTATTCTCAAACAAAATATTATTAAAATAATTAGCAGGTAATTCTAAAGCATTTGTCAACCTTTTTAATGTGTCTCCACGTGGTTCACTTTTACCATTTTCTAATCGTTGAATTGTTCTTAAGCTTAATTCAGACTTTTCAGATAGCTCCTCTTGTGATAAGCCTTTTTCGATTCTAATTTTCTTAACAGCATTAGAAAATTCTATTTTTCTCATTTAGAAGTTATTGATAATTTTTTCAAATATATAGCTTAAGTTATTTTAATGTGCCGTCAAAGTTTAGTTATTGCTACGTTTTTTTTGCGTCATTTGGACGACATTAATTTGTCAATGTACTGTTTATGGTAATTGGAGGTTTTTTTTCATTTTCAGACTAGGAATTACTTTATTGTAAAAAGAAAGATTATTTATTCTGATATGCGAATTAATGACAATACCAAGATAGACTTCCATTTTAATGAAGTATATCGACTGTTAAACGAAATTAGTTGAAATTTTCTACAAAGTCAAATGATTTGTAAGAGAGCGCCAAAATATGTTTTGTAGAATATTGAGTTCGTTTTGACTCCGTTCAACGACCTGAACAAAAAAAAACCTAACAATCACTCAAGTGCACACCTACAGCTAAACCACCTTCACTGGTTTCTTTGTATTTGGTGTTCATGTCTTTTGCGGTTTCCCACATGGTAGATACTACTTTGTCTAAAGGCACTTTAGTATTTTCAGGGTTGGTATCTAAAGCTAATTCAGCAGCATTAATGGCTTTTATAGCCCCCATAGCATTGCGTTCAATACAAGGTACTTGGACTAAGCCGCCTATGGGATCACAGGTTAAGCCTAAGTGATGTTCCATGGCAATTTCAGCAGCTATTAATACTTGCTCTGGTGAGCCTCCTAATAATTCGCAAAGTGCTCCTGCAGCCATGGCTGATGATACACCTATTTCAGCTTGACAGCCTCCCATAGCAGCGCTAATGGTAGCGCCTTTTTTAAAGATGCTGCCAATTTCTCCAGCTACTAATAGGAATTTTTTAACGTCTTCAAAATTGCCATCATGGTTTTCAATAACCAGATAATACATTAATACTGCAGGAATAACACCTGCACTACCATTTGTGGGGGCGGTGACCACTCTACCAAGAGAGGCATTCACTTCGTTTACAGCTAAAGCAAAACAGCTTACCCATTTTATAATTTGACGGAACTTAACTTCTGTGTCTCTAATGGAATATACCCATTCCACAGGGTTAGAATACAATTTATTGCCCACCAACTTTTTATGCATATCAAAAGCCCTACGTCTTACATTTAAACCGCCAGGAAGGGTGCCTTCTGTATGGCAACCAATGTACATGCACTCCAGCATGGTATCCCAAATGCGCTTTAATTCAGAATTTATATGAGCTTCAGAATTAATAGATGTTTCGTTTTCTAAAACAACTTCAGAAATGGGTTTGTTGAGTATTTTACAGAATTCTAAAAGTTCAGTGCCTTTATCAACAGGATAGGGGAAGGTGCATTTTATTTCAAATTTTCTCTTAGAACTTTTAAGTTTCTTCTTCACCACAAAGCCGCCACCAATAGAATAATATTTTTTAGTGTATTTTTTTCCAGAAATATGAGCTGTAAAACTCATACCATTGGCATGAAAGGGTAAAAACTCTTTATTGAAAATAATATCTGTTTCTGGGTTAAAGGAGAGTGGTTGTTCTCCTCCAAAAACAAGGGTTTTATTACTGTTTATAGTATTGACAATATCTTTGATATTTTCTGGCGGAATAGTCTCAGGATTTTCTCCGCTCAATCCTAACATAATGGCATAATCTGTAGCGTGTCCTTTTCCTGTTAAGGACAAAGAACCGTAAAGGTTAACAGTTACTTTTTCAACTAGATGAAATTTATGGGTGCTTTTAAGTTTTTTAATCCATTGTTCTGCTGCGCGCCAAGGGCCTAAAGTATGAGAACTTGAAGGTCCAATACCTATTTTAAGCATATCAAAAACAGAGATACATTCCATAATTGCGAAAACGTTATAGTGAGGCAAATATAAATTGTTTGTGTTAATGTATTATTACCTTTTTAATATATTTTGATGCTTTGCGTTAGGGATTGAACGGCATGTTTGAAATCATTTTGCCTTAGCAAAATATTGAGTAGTGAAAGACCGACATAATATGGTGGTTGAAGTGCTACACTGAGCTTGTCGTAGTGCTCTCGAAACCACAATATTATGGAACGCCTAACGTCTCATGATGTAATGTTTAAGAGTGACACCAGAAATGACAGAAAGTATATCTAACTCATGAAATTCCTGTAATACTGCCCACTGCTACTGCCTACTGAGACTAATAGCTGACACTGTGTCATACTTTTTCTGTTGGCATAAAGATTGACTAATACAAACCGAGTTTAAAAAAGAACATTATAAATAGTAAAATATATTATGAGTAAAATTATTGGAATTGATTTAGGAACAACCAACTCTTGTGTTTCTGTGATGGAAGGGAATGATCCTGTAGTAATCCCAAATGCAGAGGGTAAACGTACTACACCATCTGTAATTGCATTTGTTGAAGGAGGAGAAATTAAAGTTGGTGATCCTGCAAAAAGACAAGCGGTAACAAACCCTACTAAAACAGTTTATTCTATTAAACGTTTTATGGGTAATAAATATTCTGAATCTAAAAACGAAGCAGAACGCGTACCTTATAAAGTTGTAAAAGGTGATAATGATACACCTAGAGTTGATATTGATGGTCGTTTATACACGCCACAAGAATTAAGTGCAATGATTCTTCAAAAAATGAAGAAAACTGCCGAAGATTACTTAGGGCAAGACGTAAGTAGAGCGGTAATTACTGTGCCTGCTTATTTTAACGATTCGCAACGTCAAGCAACTAAAGAAGCTGGTGAAATTGCTGGTTTAAAAGTAGAAAGAATCATTAATGAGCCTACTGCTGCGGCATTAGCTTATGGTTTAGATAAAAAAGGAACTGACCAAAAGATTGTAGTTTTTGATTTTGGTGGTGGTACACATGACGTTTCTATTTTAGAATTAGGAGATGGTGTATTTGAAGTATTATCTACAGATGGTGACACTCACTTAGGTGGAGATGATGTTGATGATAAAATTATTAACTGGTTAGCAGAAGAGTTTAAAGCTGAAGAGTCTATGGACTTACGTCAAGACCCAATGTCTTTGCAACGTTTAAAAGAGGCTGCTGAAAAAGCTAAGATTGAATTATCATCTTCTGAGCAAACAGAGATTAACTTACCTTATATAACAGCTACTGCTAGCGGACCTAAGCACTTGGTACGTACGTTAACACGTTCTAAATTTGAGCAATTAATTGACGATTTAGTAAAACGTACTATTGAGCCATGTGCATCAGCTTTAAAAGCAGCTGGATTAAGTAAAAGTGATATTGATGAAGTTATTTTAGTAGGTGGTTCTACACGTATTCCTGCGGTACAAAAAGCAGTTCAAGATTTCTTTGGAAAAGCGCCAAGTAAAGGTGTGAATCCAGACGAGGTAGTATCTTTAGGTGCTGGTATTCAAGGTGGTGTATTAACTGGAGATGTTAAGGATGTATTACTTTTAGATGTAACACCATTATCTTTAGGTATTGAAACAATGGGTAATGTGTTTACTAAATTAATTGAAGCAAATACTACCATTCCTACTAAAAAATCTCAAGTATTCTCTACAGCGGCAGATAATCAGCCTTCAGTGGAAATTCACGTATTACAAGGTGAAAGACCAATGGCTGCAGATAACAAAACAATTGGACGTTTCCACTTAGATGGTATTCCACCAGCAAGACGTGGTACGCCACAAATTGAAGTAACGTTTGATATTGATGCCAATGGTATTATTAAAGTATCTGCTGAAGATAAAGCGACTGGTAAAAAACAAGATATTAGAATTGAAGCATCTTCTGGATTAACTGAAGAGGAAATTCAAAAAATGAAAGCGGATGCTGAAGCGAATGCTGAAGCTGATGCACAAGCTGCTGAGTCTGCTAAGAAATTAAATGAAGCTGATTCTATGATTTTCCAAACGGAGAAGCAATTAGAAGAATTTGGTGATAAATTATCTGATGATAAGAAACAACCAATTCAAGAGGCTTTAGAAGAGTTAAAGAAAGCTTATGAAACTAAAGATGTAGCTGTTATTGAGCCTGCTTTAGAAAAAATAAATGAAGCTTGGAAAATAGCTAGTGAGGAAATGTACAAAGCACAAGCTGAAGCACAACAAGCTGGTGGTGAACAACCAGGACCAGATGCATCTGCAGGTGGAGCTAGTGAAGGAAACGACGTTGAAGACGTAGATTTCGAAGAAGTAAAGTAAGTAGAGAACCAATGTTGAACTTGTTCAATATTGTGTGAATCACTTATACTGAGTGTCACACTGAGCTTGTCGAAGTACGAAGTCGAAGCATCTATAAATGCTAGAAGTATAAAAAACGCAACTCATTTGAGTTGCGTTTTTTGTTTAAAGTGTTTTCTTTTTTTAAGAAGTATTAATTTAGTTGACTTATATAAATGTCTGGCATTGAATTTGTTTGTAACATAATAGTAGTTTTTGCTACATATAAGTAAACAAGTTTAATATTAAAAAAGAAAAAGAAATGATTATTAATAAAGGAACATTAGCTTTAGGATTGCTAGTTGGAGCAGGAATAGGTGTTTTATTAGCGCCAGAAAAAGGTAAAACAACCAGAGATAAGCTTAAAAAAGAGGGTTTAAAAATAAAAGATCAGATTACTGAAGACTTTACCGAAGTTAAAGAAGATTTGTCTAAAACAGCACAGTCAGGTAAAGACAAGTTCAAAGAAGATTTAAAAGACTTTGCTTCTAAAACAAGTTATACAACTGAAAAAGCTATTACGTTTTTAGAAAAGCAGTTGGCAATACTTAAAGAGAAAAATAAAACATTACAGCAAACTAGTTAAAGTTAAGTTTAAAATAATAAAAACATAAGAAACCGTAACTCGTTTGAGTTGCGGTTTTGTTTTTTATGTTTTTGCTTGAATGTAAATTATTCTATTTGTTTATAATTCTTTTAAAAAGAAAATAAAGTTGTAAAAACTATAAGATTATTTAGTAATAGAATTGCTAGATTTGTAAAAATTACTACAAAAATAATTAAAGATTGTAGTCAATATAACAATCTTTAAAAGACATAAAAATAAGGTAAAAACAATGAGTTTTATAAAAAGAGTATTATCAACGGTTATTGGGATTTTTGTATTTTTTATACTGTGCTTTTTAGCGTTAGTTGTATTAGGGATGTTATTTGGTGGTTCATCTAAAGATGTTGTCCAAGTAAAACAAAATTCAATTTTAGAATTAGAATTAGATTTTCCAATTAATGATTATGCAGGACAAACCATTTATAAAGAATACCCTTTTTTAAATGAACATACAAAAGATGGATTATTCAATTTAGTTGATGCTATTAATTATGCTAAAACAGATGATAAAATAAAAGGAATTTCAATTGATAATAATTTTATTGTAGCTGGAATTACTCAAACCAAAACATTGAGAGATGCGCTACTTAATTTTAAAGATTCAGGTAAATTTATTGTGGCATATGCAGATATATTTACACAGAAGGATTATTATTTAAGTTCTCTTGCTGATACTATTTATATTAATCCTGTTGGAATGATGGAATTTAAAGGATTGTATACCGAACGTTTATATTTTAAAGATTTTCAGGAAAAATCAGGGATAAAAATGGAAGTGGTACGCCATGGTAAATATAAAAGTGCGGTAGAGCCTTATTTAGAAGATAAAATGAGTGATAATAACCGAGAACAGATTTCGGTATATTTAAATGAACTTTGGTCTGAAATGAAAAAGGAGGTATCTGAATCCAGAAACATATCAGTAGAACAATTAGATGTAATTGCAGATAGTTTATTAGCAAGAACACCAGAGTTAGCTATTTCCTCTAAACTAGTAGATAAAATAGCGTATCATGATGAGTATATTAATGGCTTAAAATATGCTCTAGGAATATCAATGGATAAAGATTTAAAAACAATTGCTATTAAAGATTATGCCGAATATGTAGCACCAAAACTAAAAGCAAAATCTAGTCAAAATAAAATAGCTGTTATTTATGCTGAAGGCGATATTATTTATGGTGAAGGTGAGCAAGGTATTGTTGGGCATATTACAATGAATACATCTATTAAAAAAGCAAGAGAAGACGATAAAGTTAAAGCTATTGTAATTAGAGTTAATTCTCCAGGAGGCTCAGCTTTAGCAAGTGAACTAATCTGGAGAGAAATTGAATTAACTAAAAAAGTAAAACCTGTAATAGTATCTATGGGAGATTTAGCTGCTTCAGGAGGCTATTATATTGCTGCTAATGCGGATAAAATTATAGCAGAACCTACAACAATAACAGGTAGTATTGGAGTATTTGGTGCTTTACCAAATTTTAAAAACTTAGCAGATAATATAGGAGTTAATGCAGAGCAGGTTATAACAAATACAAACGCAGTAACTTACAGTGTATTTGAGCCTTTAAACAAGAATCAACACAAATATATCAAAGAAGGGATTATTGATGTTTATAATCTGTTTACCAAACGTGTATCAGATGGTAGAAATTTAACATTAAATCAAGTAGAAGAAATAGCTCAGGGACGTGTATGGACGGGAAATCATGCTTTAGAAATAGGTCTAGTAGATGAATTAGGAGGTTTGGATACAGCAATAGAACATGCTGTTCAAGCTGCTGAAATAGAAGATTATAAAATAAAAGAGTATCCCATTTTTGAAAAGGATTTAGATGAAATGTTGCAATCATTTGGACTAGCCAAAGCCAAAGAGCAAATTATTATTGAAGAACTTGGTGCAGAAAACTATAAGTTAATCAAGGAGGTAAAGCGTTTATCTCAAAAAAAAGGAATTCAATTGTTATTTCCTTTTAGTAGTGATATTAAATAAATGCATGGAGAGCAACTCATCGAGTTGTGGTTTTATTTTCTTAACGCTCCAAAAGCTTTATCATTTTAAAAGATTTCAACAAATGAAATAACCCTGGGAGAATGATCGCTCCTCCAATTATAAGAGCTATTCCTAGAGTTTTTATCACTTCTTTGGTAGCAACAGTATTTAAAATACTAATAGAGCCGTTTGAGGTTATAATCAAATCAGGAAATAACGACACGCAAGCTGCGAGTAGAATTAACACTACTTGAATACCAGCTAACGTTCTGGTTTTAATTCTACTTTGATTTTTTATACTTCTTAAAAGAGGAAAAATGATTAGTGCTGAAAATCCTATTAAAGTTAAACTATATGGGTTTTTTATAAAATTTGAAATAAATACTCTTTCTTCAAAATACCCTATACACAATACGATAAATCCAAGAGTTATAACCGTAATAGTAGCTATCCTAGCTTTTTTTACATATACCTTACGTTCATTTGTATCAGCTTCACCAATTAACATAATACTTGCTAAAAAAGCACATATACCTGTAAAAAAGCAGCCTATGGATAATGAGAATACATTTAACCACGGATTTATATAAGCTTCATAAAAATTGGTTGATTCTAAATTGTCAGTTATTATGATATCACCAGAAATTAATCCGCTAAAAGTGATCCCCAAAAAAATAGGAGTGACAAGACTTGAAACTCTAAACATCCAATCATATAGTAATTGTGTTTTGTCTTTGTAAGCATCATAATGTCTAAAAACAAAGGCAACACCTCTAAGTGTGATTCCTAATAAAATAAGAGTCAAAGGAATGTGTAAATACACCACAATAATATTATAGAAGTTAGGAAATCCTACCCAAAGTATTACTACAACTATAATGATCCAGATATGATTGGCTTCCCAAACAGGACCGATAACTCTGTATACAGTTTTCTTAGTAACGGTTCTATTTTGTTTAGAAGAAAATAGCTCAATGATACCTGCTCCAAAATCGGCTCCAGCTAGCAATATGTATAATAGTAAAGAAAATGCTAAAAAGAATAATACAACGTACAACATATTAATTAATTTCAGAGTTATTTAAAAACTTTATTTGCCTTAGCATTAACCAAGTTACTGCCATTGTTAGTAAGCTGTATAAAATAACGTACATGTAAAAACTATAAATAATTCCAGGAACTGGTGTCACGGCATCTTTGGTTTTCATGACATTATGAATGATCCAAGGTTGCCTGCCTACTTCGGTAACTATCCAACCGGCTTCTAGTGCTAAAAACCCTAATGGCGCCAGTAAAAAGAAGAACAACCAATAGCGTTTTTTTTGTAACCAAGCTTTTTTCTTCAAACTAATAAAAAATAAAATACCTGCTAACATAAGTAGTGTTCCTAAACCAACCATGGTTTGAAATGCATAATGTACTAAGGCTATGTTTTTGGGTTTTACATCATCAGGAAAATCGTTTAAGCCTTTTACTTCGGCATCAAAATCTCCAAAAGCTAAAAAAGACAGTGCTTTTGGTATTTCAATTTTATATGATACTTCCTTTTTTTCATTATCAACAATACCACCTATATACAAAGGGGCTCCTTTAGTGGTATGATAATGAGCTTCCATAGCAGCTAATTTAACAGGTTGTCTTTTGGCAATATCTTTAGCAGATAAATCACCGCTTAATGGTTGTAGAATAGCAGCAATAGCACCAAAAGTTATGGCTATTTTAAAGGCCTTGGTATGAAGTTCTACACGACGCTTTTTATAGATTTGATAAGCATGAATACCAGCTACAGCAAAGCCAGTTGCTGTAAAAGCAGCTAATGTCATGTGTAGGGCTTGTGTGAACCACCCAGGGTTTAGTAATGCCTTAATTGGGTCTATATTTGTGAATTCTCCGTTTATATAATCAAACCCAGAAGGTGCATTCATCCAGCCATTGGCTGATACTACTAAAATACCTGAAGCTACACCAGCAATACCTACAATAACCCCAGTAAACCAATGGAATTTTTCTGGAAGTTTTTTCCATCCGTATAAATAAAAACCTAGGGCAATTGCTTCAACAAAAAAGGCGGCTCCTTCTAAAGAAAAGGGCATACCAATTATTGGTCCAGCATGTTTCATGAATTCTGGCCATAACAAACCTAATTCAAAAGATAAAGCGGTTCCAGAAACAGCTCCAGTTACAAAAAAGATAGCAACACCTTTTTGCCAAGATTTAGTAAGTGTTAAATAAATTGGGTTTTTAGTATTGAGCCATTTTTTGTGAGCAACTACCATAAAAAAAGGCATTACCATACCAATACAAGCAAATACAATGTGGAAAATAAGGGTAAATGCCATTTGCAGTCTGGCTGCGTCTAAATTGTCCATAATAACATGGTTTTTGAAGTACTACAAAGATACTTCAAACACGTTAAATGGCATTAAAAATATGCGGTTTTTACAGTCGTTATTTTTGCATTTTGAAGTAATAATCTAAAGAGTTTTTTCCAGATCCATATACCAAGAAAAATCCACAGATAAATAGTGTTATAATGGCTAAAATAAGGTTAGAGGAATTCATTTCTCCAACAAAATTAATAACTACGGCTCCAATTAAAATTGGAAGTTGGGCTAAAATAGACCATCTAGTTAGTAATCCGAAAAAAATTAAAATGCCCCCAATAAAATGAGCAGGCACTATATAATGAATTGCTATCATGCTACCAGCCATATTTTGGAAGGGCTTAAACAACTGTGCTAACATTTCGCTATGCGTCATAAAATCTAGACCTTTTAAAAAAAGAAAAGCGCCTAAAGCTACACGTATAAGATCAATGGGAAAATATGTATGTCTATTAGCCCATTTATTGAGTGTTTTTATGGTTTCCATGACTTATAAAGTGTTGATTTACAACTATAAGTTACGGAAAATTAGAAAGAATATGAAATTCTAGGTTTTTAAAAGTTCTTTTTAGAAGTTAATTTACCTTCATTATCATAGGCTCTCCAAGTGCCTTTTTGTCTATTGTCTTTGTATCTGCCAGAAATTTTTAGAGTACCATTATCGTAGTATTCTCTGTATTTTCCGTTTTTTATACCATCTTTAAGTTGTACGCTAAATTTTATACTTCCGTTAGGATATTTTTTTATGTATTCGTTAGCAGTTAAATCATTAGGATACATTTCTGGAATATTAAAAATAGCATCTTCATGTATAGTAGGTTTATCTGAAGAACTATTTGTATCTATAGCTATTACAGGAGTTACAGTCTCTTTTTTAATAGTTTTAAATGTATACTTTGTTTTTACCACCTCAGGATCTTCATAATTAATAATGAGTTTGCTATCAAATAGGTCTTCATCTGGACTGAATTGAAATCCTATTTGCGGGAAACAAATAAAATAGTCTTTATTTAATTTTAAATTTTGTTTTTTGTTATAATCTACAAAGTCGTAAATAGAATTATACATGGTAGGTGTATTCACAAAAGCGAAAATACTAGAGCGTTTATCAAATTGAGCATTGAAGTCTTTAAAGGCTTCAAAGTGTTCTAAAGTTTCTTTGGCTTCGTATTTATCAATAATAGTTTTAATGGTATTAGGATCATTGCTAAAAACTACGTAATCTTCAATGATTGAGAAGTATGGTTTTTCAATGTCTTTAAACAATTTTCCCAATAAAATTTTAAAAAAGCCTTTTATAGACATGAAGTTAATGTCATAACCTTTATAATTTACCTCTTTAAATTTTATAGGGCTTTTCTTTTTAATTTGTTTCAATATAAAATCTAGATGTTCTTCTGCTTCATCTACATCATCCGCCTTTAGAACAAGTGCTATATTTTTTCTAGAATTTGAAACAGATGATGGTAGTTGTAACAATGCAATTTCATCATCTATCCAGCTCATAAAATCTTCTTTTAAGTTTATATCCAGAAGGTTTTCTACTTTTTCAGTGCCATCTAAATAACTTTTAAATTGCTCAGCGTCTTCTTGTAAAATAGTTTCAAAGTTTTCATAGAATTTTGAAAAACTATCAAATGAAAAACTTAAATAAAAAGCAGTTTCATTAGGAGCTATTTCAGGAATGCTACGTTTGCCTTTCCCAGAATTTTGTAATGCTTTCAAGTATGGCGCTGCTTTTTCTTTGGTATTTGTTACGCCATTAGCAATAATATGATTATCGTCTAAATCAAAATGAAATCCGCTCCAATTAAGGCTATTGGTAATGGTTGTAACTAATTCATTGGGTTTGCTGCTAAAAACGTTTAGGTAATCATCTAAATAATCATACTGGAAATAAAGGCGAAACATGTCACTATAACCAATGTCTTTTTTTACTTCAATATAATTAAGATTTCTTCCTATTTGAGGTTCTGCATATTGATCTATTGATTGCTCTACTAGAAGATGGGTGTAAGACGCAACCAGTTGATTTTTTATAAAGCTGATATAAAGAGTTTCTCTCTCGGTTTTATCATAAATCTCCAGAATTTCATGATTATGATATTTACGATTATTGATTTTAAAGTTACTACTAGCAAAGGTGTTTAAATGATCTTTTATGATATTAAGCTTTGAAAGCTTTTGTAGATCTACCACATAAAAGAAATCATATTTTTTTGGTGCAAATACATGTGCTGAAATAAGTAATTCTCTATTACCAATTCTATCTAGTATACTTTTTTGATGTTTGAAAATAGTGTCTAGAGCATTTAAATGCCCAGTTAAATTCTTAAAGTAGGTGTTTTTTTGTAAATGTTTCCAAGTGTTACTTTCTGTAATAGCTTCCCAATTATCAATAGGTTCTTGGGTTTCAATGATAAACACAGCGTCTTTTGGTACTAAATAAATAGATTGAATGTTATCATTATTATCTAAATAAAAATCATAGACTTGATAGCATATAAATATTAAAAGAGCTGATAAAAGTAAGAGTAGGGGCTTTTTTCTCATATTTAAACTTGTAAAGGTCTAATTTAAAAAATCTATTTAGAAGGTGTTTAATGATTTTAAAGTTTTGTTTACTAATTCGGAAGAACGTTTCACTCATCGGTAGTTTTAATTTTTGATAAGCTCTTATAGTTTTATACTAAACTTTAAAATAAGCTATCATGAAAAGATTATTCGTATTTATCATTTATTCTTTAATATCATTACAAATAGAGGCCCAAGAAATTTTAATCTCTGGAACAGTTACTTCTGCTAATGATAAGTATCCATTAGCTGGTGCGTCTATAATAATTAAAGGAAGTACTATAGGTACTAAAACAGACTTTGATGGTAATTTTAAAATAAAAGTAAAGGAAAAAGATGTTTTAGTTTTTGAGTATGTAGGATTTATTTCAAAAGAAGTAATTATCACAAATCAAAGGATATTAGAAATATCTCTGGAAGAAGATTACAGGGCTTTAGAAGAGGTGGTGGTTATTGGTTATGGGACAAGGAAAAAAATGGATGTAACAGAGGTAGTATCGGCTATAAGGTCTGAGTCCTTTCATAGCTCTTTATCTGGTAAGGTAAGTGGTGTTAGAATAAGTACTAATGATCTAAAATCTGGACAATTAACTGCTGGAGAAATTAATGACATTGATAATTGGAATGAATGGTTAGAAGTAAAACAAAAAGGAGTTAAAGAAAAGCAAAATGATTGGGGCTTTTATTTAGAAAACAAACTAACAGTAAGTGTTTGCGATACCTCAAAAAAAACAGTAAATAATGTTAAAGTATCAGTTTACGATAGTTCTAATAATCTCATAATGAATTCTATGACAGATATTACAGGAAATGCAGTTTTATTTAAAAGCTTTTTAAGAAAAAATAATGACACTTTTTTTACAGTTCAGCTAAAACATAAAAATAAGGTAGTGGGCAAAAAAGTTTTGATGAAACATGATAAACTTAATTTTGTAATAGGCAAAAAAGATCAATCTAATGATATAGATGTTATGTTTACAATTGATGCAACTGGATCTATGGGAGACGAAATAGCTTATTTAAAAGCTGAATTAAAAAACATAATGTCTAGAATAAATAAAACAATAGAAAAAAAACGAGTTGCTTTAACATTTTATAGAGACCATGGAGATGATTATTTGGTAAAAGATTTTGATTTTAATACTAATATTGATGAAGTTAAAGAAGCGCTATCCAATCAATATGCTGGAGGTGGAGGTGATTATGAAGAAGCCGTTGAAAAAGCTCTAGAGGTATCTTTAGGAAAAAGTTGGAATTTAGATTCAAAATCTAAATTACTTTTTCTTTTATTAGACGCACCTCCGCATTTCAATGAAAAAAATGTTTCGATTATAAAAGAACAAATAAAATTAGCTCAAGAAAAAGGTATTAAAATAATACCAATAGTGGCAAGTGGTGCTGATAAAGATGTAGAGTTTTTAATGAGATACTTTAGCATATCAACGAACGGAACTTATGTTTTCTTAACAGATGATAGTGGTATAGGTAATGCCCACTTAAAACCAAGCACAGATGATTATAAAGTTGAAAAGCTAAATGATTTAATAGTTAGATTAATAGAAAAATATTCAGGAGTAATGAGTTAAGAAAAACAGGCTTTATAAGCCTGTTTTTTAAACTTGTAAAACGCCCAAATTAAAAGGTTTTTCAATAGGGGCGTGGTTAGCGGCTTCAATTCCCATACTAACCCATTTTCTAGTCTCTAACGGATCAATAATGGCATCCGTCCAAATTCTGGCGGCAGCGTAGTATGGTGATACTTGGTTATCGTATCTAGCCTTAATTTTATTGTAAAGCGCGTCTTCTTTTTCTTTAGTGAATGTTTCACCTTGTTTTTCTAAAGATGCTTTTTCTATTTGAAGTAATACTTTAGCAGCGCTATTACCACTCATAACCGCTAATTCAGCACTAGGCCATGCCACAATTAATCTAGGGTCATAAGCTTTACCACACATGGCATAATTACCAGCACCATAACTATTCCCTATAACTACTGTGAATTTTGGTACTACGGAGTTACTAACTGCATTCACCATTTTAGCCCCGTCTTTAATAATACCACTATGTTCACTTTTGCTACCTACCATAAACCCAGTTACATCTTGTAAAAACAGTAACGGAATTTTCTTTTGATTACAATTAGCAATAAATCTAGTAGCTTTATCAGCACTATCATTGTAGATAACACCACCAAATTGCATTTCACCTTTTTTTGTTTTAACTAATTTACGCTGATTGGCTACAATACCAACGGCCCACCCATCTATTCTGGCGTAAGCGGTAATAATTGATTGTCCGTAGCCAGCTTTGTATTCATCAAATTCAGAATTATCAACCAATCGTTTTATGATTTCATACATATCATATTGGTCGGCTCTGGATTTAGGTATAATACCGTAAATATCTTCTGGATTTTCTTTAGGTTTTACAGTTTCAATTCTATTATAACCAGCCTTATGAAAACCCCCAATTTTATCTACTATATTTTTAATGGTATCTAAAGCATCTTTATCATCTTTTGCTTTATAATCTGTAACACCAGAAATTTCACAGTGTGTAGTAGCACCACCAAGTGTTTCGTTATCAATGCTTTCTCCAATAGCAGCTTTTACAAGATAACTACCTGCTAAAAATATACTACCTGTCTTATCAACAATTAAGGCTTCATCACTCATAATTGGCAAGTAAGCCCCACCAGCAACACAACTTCCCATAACGGCTGCAATTTGGGTAATTCCCATACTGCTCATAATGGCGTTATTTCTAAAAATACGACCAAAGTGTTCTTTATCAGGAAAAATTTCATCTTGCATAGGCAGATAAACACCAGCAGAATCTACCAAGTAAATAATAGGAAGTTTATTTTCAATGGCAATTTCTTGGGCACGTAAATTCTTTTTTCCTGTAATAGGAAACCAAGCACCTGCTTTTACAGTGGCATCATTGGCAACAACAATGCACTGCTTACCTTTTACATGACCTATTTTAACAACAACTCCACCTGAAGGACAACCTCCATGTTCAGAATACATATCTTCTCCTGCAAAAGCACCAATCTCAATGCTTTTTGAATCATCATCTAATAAATAAGCAATACGTTCTCTAGCAGTTAACTTACCTTTTGAGTGCAATTTTTCAATACGCTTCTTACCGCCTCCAAGTTTTACTTTGGCAAATCGTTGCTTTAATTCTGATACTAAAAGTTTATTGTGATCTTCGTTTTTGTTGAAGTTAATATCCATGCAAATTAGTTTGTTGCTAAAGTACAAAAGTTGTAATTATTACATGAATTATGATGTGTACTTTATAATGTAGGAAAGTCTAAAAATATAAAACCAGAGGCTAAGCTCTGGTTTTGTGTATTTTAATTATAGAGTGCTCTATTATTATTTTCTATGTAAATTCCAATCGTAATCCATAAAGCTTATCTTGGTTTTTGTACTCATTTTTTTTGCTGAATGCAAATTTATAAAAGCCACAAGATCTGGAAAATCATTTTTATACCAATCAAATACTTTGGATATTTTAGCGGAGTTGAATCCAATAATATTTTTCGTATTATCATTTAAAAAATTACTTGTAGCAATTCCTAAATCTGATTCTACTGTTTCAACCTTGTAAGCAGTTCTCTTTAATTTAGGAGAAGAATTAGCTGTAGAGTATAGAGCAAAGTGAACTCTTGGATCGTTTAAGGTTCTTAATAAATCATGTTCTATATAATCTAAAGAAATTTTGCTTCCGTCATAGTCTATGATACCTAATTTGAAAGCATCACTTATATAGTTAATACTTTTTATTGGATAGTTTTCAGCTAATAGTTTAATAATATTCGCATTATAAAAGTTAATCCAATACGTCTTATATTCTCGTTTGCTCCAGCTTCTATTAGGAGAAATTTTAGAAAAATTATAGGTAATACTCTTTAAATCATCAATATCTTCTAAAACTTTATCAAAATTTACGACACCTTTTTTAGAAACATGATCCTTTAAAAAATCGTCATATTTAGAATAATCTATAATTTGAGAGAATCCAGATAAGCTAAAAAGTAAAGCTACTAAGTAGGGTAATAAATGTTTCATTGTATTTATGTTTGGGGTTATTCGCAATTCTAAGTCGGTAACTTTTTTCAAAACTAACATCGAACTTTTATATCCTTGGAAATATATTCCTTGGAATATAAATTAAATTATTATATATTTGTACTATAAAAATGATAATAATATGAAACAAATAATTGCCTTTGCAGGAACTAATAGTAAAACTTCTATAAACAAAAAGTTAGCTGAATATGCAGCAAGTTTAGTTGAAAACGTAGAAGCTACAACTTTAGATTTAAATGATTTTGAATTACCTTTATATGGTATAGATTATGAAAATGAACACGGTATTCCTGAGAATGCTCATAAGTTTTTAAAGTTAATTCAATCTACAGACGGAATCATATTGTCTTTAGCAGAACATAATGGTGCTTATGCAACAGTTTTCAAAAATATTTTTGATTGGATGTCTAGAATTGATGGAAAGCTTTGGAGCGAAAAGCCAATGTTATTAATGGCTACATCACCTGGAGCAAGAGGAGGAGCAACAGTGCTAGAAGTAGCAAAAGGGCGTTTTCCGTACATGGGCGGAAATATTGTTGCAGATTTTAGTTTCCCGTCATTTTATGATAATTTTTCAGAAAATAAAATCATAAATAATGATTTAAATGAAGCTCTTAGCAAACAAGTAGAAGCATTTCAAATAGCTTTATAGTACTATGGGAGACCTTTCAAAAGATATAAAATCGAAATTTTTAAATGCCAAAGTAAAGGCTTTGATAAACATCATTTATACTGCTAATTGGATAAATAGCCGTCAAAATGATTATTTTAAAACTTTTGGAATATCGCCACAACAATTCAACATACTACGTATTTTAAGAGGAGCAGGAGAACCAATTAAAGTGCAAACCATTAAAGAGCGGATGATAGAAAGAGCACCAAATGCTACACGATTAATGGATAAACTTTATGATAAAGCACTTATTAATAGGTTGCCTTGTCCTGGAGATAGGAGAGCGGTTCATATAGAAATAACAAATAAAGGATTGAATTTGTTAAAAGAAATAGATAAAGACCATAAAGAAGATCTATTAAAAAATTTAACGGAAGAAGAAGCGGAAAAATTAAGTGAACTTTTAGATAAAATGAGGTAAAAAAATTTAACATAATAGTTTCCATGGAAACTATTATAAATAGAAATTATTATGAAACTAAATACAATAAAACAAATAGGAAGGAGTGATTTTGTAAATATGGGACCAATAGAATTAAGGCAACCCATACCTACTAGAACTATAGACAATATAGATCCTTTTATTTTATTACATCATTATGGACCTTATGAGATTTCAGCAGATAGTAACCCGTTTGATTTAGGTCCACATCCTCATAGAGGTTTTGAGCCTATTACTTTTTTAATTCAAGGAGAGCAATTGCATAGAGATTCATTAGGTAATGAAAGCCTTGTAAAAGCAGGAGATGTACAATGGACCACAGCTGGAAGAGGAATTATTCATGCTGAAGGACCTGAAGAAGGTTTTGTAGAGAAAGGAGGTATTTTGGAAGGGATACAACTTTGGCTCAATTTACCAGCCTCTAAAAAAATGATGCAACCAAATTATCAACATGAAAAGTATGAAGATTTTAAAATTGTTTACTCCGAAGATAATAAGGTAGAAGTTAGAATTATAGCTGGGAGTATTAATAATGAGTTTGGTAGAATTCAAACTCAAACGCCTGTAAATGCGTTTATGGTAGATGCAGAAAAAGGAGGCGAATTTCAATTAGAAGTTCCTCTTTCGCATCAATCTTTAATTTATCTTTTAAATGGTGAAGTAGAAATTAATGGTTCTGAGGTTTTAGAAACAGATAAAAATCAATTGATTCAATTTAATCAAGACGGAGAAGGTTTTAGTATCAAGGCAAATAAAACTAGTAAATTATTATTTCTTTCTGGAGAACCTTTTAATGAGCCAATTGCTACTTACGGTCCTTATGTAATGAATAATCAAACAGAATTACTAGAAGCAATGAGAGATTTTCAAATGGGAAAAATGGGGTTTTTAGCAAATAACTAAAAAGAAAGCATTCAAAATTTGAATGCTTTTTTTGATTAAAAATACGATATTTGCTTTTCAACTAATAAATAGTACAGATTATGGCAATGAATAAAAATACTGTGTTAGCCTGGGCAACATGGATAATGATTTTTGTAGGGGTAGCGTTAATTGCCTTAGGAGCTTTTAAATATGAAGAAGTAGCAGGATATGGGTTTGCTTCAGTAGGTATTGGTTTTTTTGCAATTGCTTGGGTATTTAATGCTTTAAAAGGTAGGGTGTAAAATAATAAATTTTGGTGACTGAGGTTCTCGAAGTCACCTTTAATCATATGTGGTTTCGAGTACCTCAACCACCAATAAATTTTAAAAATGAGTGACGATAAGAAAGTAATCTTTTCAATGTCTGGTGTTACTAAAACATTTCAAAGTGCTAATACACCAGTTTTAAAAAATATATATTTAAGTTTTTTCTATGGTGCTAAAATTGGTATTCTAGGTTTAAACGGTTCTGGTAAATCAACCCTTTTAAAAATAATTGCAGGTGTTGATAAAAATTATCAAGGAGATGTAGTCTTTTCTCAAGATTATTCTGTTGGTTATTTAGAACAAGAACCTAAACTCGATGAAGAGAAAACAGTGATGGAAGTTGTTCGTGAAGGTGCAGCTGAAACCGTTGCTATTCTTGACGAATACAATAGTATAAATGATCAATTTGGTTTGGAAGAAGTATATAGTGATCCTGATAAAATGGAGAAACTAATGAATCGTCAAGCCGAACTTCAAGATCAAATAGATGCAGCAAATGCATGGGAACTTGATACCAAGCTAGAAATAGCTATGGATGCTCTTAGAACTCCAGATGGCGATAAGAAAATTAGTGTTTTATCTGGGGGTGAACGTCGTAGAGTTGCGTTGTGCAGATTATTACTTAAAGAACCCGATGTATTACTGTTAGATGAGCCTACCAACCACTTAGATGCTGAATCTGTACATTGGTTAGAGCATCATTTAGCACAATATAAAGGAACAGTGATAGCTGTAACTCACGACCGTTATTTTCTTGATAACATTGCAGGTTGGATTTTAGAGTTAGATAGAGGAGAAGGCATTCCTTGGAAAGGAAATTACTCTTCTTGGTTAGACCAGAAATCTAAAAGAATGGCTCAAGAAGGGAAAGCCGCTTCTAAACGTCAAAAGACTTTAGAACGTGAGTTAGAATGGGTGCGTCAAGGAGCTAAAGGGCGTCAAACTAAACAGAAAGCCCGTTTAAAAAGTTATGATAGGTTAATGAGTCAAGATCAAAAACAGCTTGATGAAAAACTAGAAATTTATATACCAAACGGACCACGTTTAGGAACCAATGTCATTGAAGCTAAAGGTGTAAGCAAAGGGTATGAGGATAAATTATTATACGAAGATTTAAATTTCAATTTACCCCAAGCAGGTATAGTTGGTATTATTGGACCTAATGGTGCTGGTAAAACTACCATTTTTAGAATGATTATGGGAGAAGAAACTCCTGATAAAGGGGAGTTTGTAGTTGGAGATACCGCTAAAATTGCTTATGTAGACCAGAGTCATTCAAACATTGATCCAGAGAAAACCATTTGGCAAAACTTTAGTGATGAACAAGAGTTGGTAATGATGGGAGGTAAGCAAGTTAATTCTAGAGCATATTTAAGTAGGTTTAACTTCTCAGGTAGTGAACAAAATAAAAAAGTGAAATTATTATCTGGTGGGGAAAGAAACCGATTGCATTTAGCTATGACTCTTAAAGAAGAAGGTAATGTGTTACTTTTAGATGAGCCTACTAATGATTTAGATGTTAATACTTTAAGAGCTTTAGAAGAAGGTTTAGAAAATTTTGCTGGTTGTGCTGTAGTAATTAGTCACGACCGTTGGTTCTTGGATAGAATATGTACACATATTTTAGCTTTTGAAGGCGATTCTCAAGTTTATTTCTTTGAAGGGAGTTTTTCAGATTATGAAGAAAATAAGAAGAAACGCCTTGGTGGTGATTTAATGCCTAAACGTATTAAGTATAAGAAATTAGTAAGATAGAAAGATGATATAAAATGTAAAAGCTCACTAAAAGTGAGCTTTTTTTATTCGTATAAATGATCGCGTTGTTTGTAGTTTGATTCTTTTTCTAAGTGTTAATTCATGCAAAAGTATTTATTGATACATATGTCCGCCAGTAAAGTCTTTGTATTCTTCACTCTCTTTACGAGCAATTTCTTCGCTTATTTTATCTAAGCGTTCATTTTCTTTTTTTAACATATGAGATTTTCTTATTCCAAGAAGGAGTAAAATGGAAAATACTATAACGACTATGATTAATACTGTGAGAATGGCTTTTTGACTTATTAAAGGTATTTTAGAGAGATATGTTATTGTTAGGTTAAGTAACATAAATATAGAATTGGGTTAATAGCATTTCAAAGATAATGATAAATAAAATCACTAAACAACTAAAAATGAAAAGAATATGAACAATCATTGTTAGTAATTTTTCTTTTAAGTGTATGTAAATTCTTTGTTAGCAAGGAGTTTAGAGATAATAACTCTCTATAAAATCTTACAAATAAAAAGTGTATTTCATCGAAAATGCGGTATTAGTGTAACAATTTGTTAATATTTAATACCAATTATTTGAGCATTTTATATTTAAAAAGTCATCTTTTTTAACGAAATTGCTTGTCCGTAAAATTGTTCAACTTAAACAGAAACTTAAATATGTCTGATGATTTTGATTTATTAGAAACCAATTCAAATGAAAAAACAGAGAAAGTAGATGTCAATTGGGGGAAAGCCATTGACACTATGAAATCTAAATTAGCTCAAGAAGATGATCCCGAAGTGCGTCAAAAAATATTAAATGCTACTTTAGATGATGTTGTTACAATGGCAGAAAAAGACAGAACTTCTCTTTTAGACGCTATTAAAGATTTAACAGATTATCAAGACGAAGTAGGGATTCTTTTTGAAAAATTCTCTTCATTAAATGCTACAGAGCAAAAAGTTATAGATGATGCGCAGAAAGCTTTAGAAAGAGCCAGAGTAGAATTAGAAGATGCAGAAAGCAAACCAGATACTTGGTGGAATAATCTTTGGGGACGAAAAAGCAAGATTAAGAAAGCGCAAGATGAGCTAAAAGTAGCTGAAAAAACAAGAGCGGCTGCTGATAATAAAGCTAAAGCTATGTTTCAAGCACGTATTGAAAGTGCAGATGTACAAACATTGTTAAGCGAGTTGTCTTATAAGAGTCAAGCAGCGGTAACACGCTTAAAGAACCGTGAAGTAGAGATTAAAGAAGTAGAAGATAAACTACAAGTTGCTATTGTAGAAGCTACCAAAAACCATACAAAGGCTTTAGAAAAAAAGAAAGAAGTAGAAGGTAAGCTAGAAGAACAATATGCATTATTAAAGCAAGCTAGACAAGCTCTAGAAGATATTGCAGACAAGCAATCTACAGAATATGCTGAGGCTATTGGCAAAGTTACTGGTTTAGAGCAAAAAGTTGAGGAACTAGAAGGTCTAAAGAATGCTTACACTACATTAGCAGCAAGTAAAGACAGTTTTGTTCATAAGCATAATTTAACTATTAAAGTATTAACATCTTTACGCAGCAATTTACAAACACACAGAGCTAAATTAAAATCTGATACAGAAGAACGTTTAAAGTATTATGATGGATATATAGTGGCATTAAAAGCACGTACAGATCAAGAGTTTGCAGCTATTTTAGAACATTTAGGTGTTAAAACAGATGAACATATTGGTGAAACTTTAGCGGCAATGCATACAGCTAGTGCTAAAGCAAGACAAGATATGATGGATAATATTCCAGTTCATGAGAAAGTAATGCAAGGTGTATATAGCAGTTATGCTGAAGCTTTACAAGAAATTCGTGAGAAGGATGTTGATATTCAAAAGAATTTTGCGGAGCGTTATGGTATAGATATGAAAGAAATCTTTGAAGAATATTATAAAGCTGATGCTAATCAACCAACTGGTGACGGAGCTCCTGAAGGTGAACCAAAACCAGATGCTGGCGAAGACGATTTATTATCTTAAAAAATATTTAGAGCGTTACCACGCTTTTTAAAGCGTGGTCAGGCTTTCTGCTAAATCTTTTTCAAAAAGATGAAGTTTATCCTGAGCGAAGTCGGAGGACTACAATCCTTAACGCACTTACTTGCAAACTAAAAGCATAAACTAAAATGTGTTACATTCTGCTTACTGCGAGTGTAAACTGAATACTTAACAATGTCTATTAATCATATAACCACACCTTTAGATTCCGCTATTTTAGATTCCAAAGAACATTATGTTTTTTACCATAAAATGGTAGATTACGTGTTTAAAGAATTGATAGTTTCAGTACAACGTCATAAACTTGTAAGTGAGCAGGAGGTCAATATGTTTAAACAGTATTGTGATTTACTGCTGTATTCTATAGAAGCCATGCGTGTTAAGTACATGTATGACGAAGAGGATAATATGAAGGTGGATTTAACAGAATCTGGATTCCCAAATTATTTAGAATTTAGGTACTTATTTAATGATTTAGAATTAAGAGATGATTATTTACAAAAGTTAACTCCCGTTGAAGTTTTACAAGATGAATTCTTAGATACTTTAATGCGTAAAAAGGAGCCTATTAAGCGTAGTAAGCTTTTTCAGGCTGCATCTATTGTATATTATTCATCTGTTGATAAACGCTTTATTTTTAACAGGTTTGTTCAAGGAAAAATTATTAAAGCACCTGAAGGAATGGATACTAAATACATGACCAGTTGGAGTTTTTATGACGTAGCAAGCAACAGGCCATTTATCTGCTTTATGTATTTCAATTATAATGGTACAGATGTTAGTGATGCTAAAGATGAAATATACGAGGTGCTAAAAAAATCTGCCGATAGAAAAATGAAGCTAGATACTATGGCTTATGGTATTGATAGAAAGTTAGCAAAAATATCACCAAAGCTCATTAAACGTATAGATTTAGGACCATTACATAATATGTTTGCTAAAGATGAAAATGAATTAACACATACTATTTTAGAAGGTATTGGTAAAAAGGAAATCCCTTTAGAATCTTATGCCTTATCTCTTAAAATAGATGAAGTAGCCTCTAAAAGTGAATTTAAAGAAGGTGGCTTTTTCAATAAACAATTGCTACAACGTTGGGATGATGTATTCAGAAAGAAATATGTGTTTGCTCCGCATAGAATTATTCAATTACTATATAATAAAACACCAGAATTAATGAATAAATTGGCTATACCTCCTATAGAAATGGCTGATTTGAAGATAAAAAAAATTAAAAGTTAGAAGTATTTTTAGAGGTAGTTTTTGAAACTGCAAACTGATGACTGAAAACTGAAAACTGAAACAATGGAACACAACTCAACTTTTCCCATAAAACAAACAGAATTAGATATGCTTCGTGATGAAGCAACCTCATACCTAAAAAGTATACAGTGGGAGCAAGGTGCTCGAGCAAAAAATAGAGATAAAGATGCTAAAGACGATTCTATTTTACTCTACTTGTCACGTGCTAATAATGGCAGTAGTACAGAAATAACCTCAGTTTCTAAAACTATTTTAGCGCTAAAAAAACGCTTGTTGCCAGATTCTGTAGCCATACCTGTTTTGTTGAATCAAACACTTTTTGCAGTGCAGGAAGGTATTACTATGGGTATATGGGTAAAGGATAGTTACTATGATGCTTCTGGTTTATCAAGTTTAAGTGAAAACAAATCGGCGTTAGATGCTAATGGAAAGCGAGAGTTTGAAAGTAAAATGCATACAGCAACTGCTTTTATGTTATTTTCAAAAGCTTATAAAATATTACATGATTTAAAACCTCATGCTTCAGATGATTTAAGTGTGATGAAACAGAAGTTTGCTGGTATTCCAGAAGTATCATTGTTATCACCTATAAAGGGAGTTTCATGTAGTTTGTTTTATTATGATAAATACTTAGGGCATCCAGATATTATTAAATCTGATAAAGATGTTATTGATTTTACCGTTGTTTATTTTGAAGCTTTAATAGATGAAATTCAACTTAGAAAAAGTAGCTTAGAATACACAGAAACTATTGAAGATAGGACATATAAACTTGAAAATTCTGAGTTTGCTATTTCTGGTTGGAGTAATGTGTTTTCTGGAACTGCAAAAAGCGTTGAGTTTAATAAAATTAAGTTTGAGCAAATAGTAGGAAACAGAGATGCTAAGCATTTTGCGAGAAGATTAACTGAACGTTTGTTGAGTTATGATTTCACTGAAAAAAAGAATCCGTTTCAAGAATTAGGTGGATTTATGCCTGTATTCATGGGCTATGGTATTCCAGGAACAGGAAAAAGTATGTTAATTGCGGCTATTGCCACAAGATTAAAAGAATATTGTGACGAATTAGATATGCCGTTTCTATTTCATCCTATGCCAGATACGTTAATTAGTACCTTTCAAGGTGGTTCTGCTGAAAAAATGGTAGAATGGATGAAACCTTTACAAGATCCTTCAAAATTAATATTTGCACCAATTGATGATGCCGAAAATAATTTACAAGAGCGTACTGTTCAAGGTGTTTCAGCTGGAGTAAAAGAAGTTATTGGTGTGTTTTTAAGATATACTGAAGGAGCATATGCAGTTAATTATGGTAATAGCTCTATAGGTTTATTTACCAATTTACCAGAAATGTTAGATAAAGCAGTGATTTCACGTGTGCAAGGTCGTTTTAAAATTGATGGAGCACGCTCAGAACACGACTTTTTAGATCAGGACTACCTTTGGTGGCGAAAATTAGATGAAACATTGCCTGATTTTGTTAATATGCAAGGACCTAAGGATTATGAATACCTTCAAAATCAAGGGTTGGCAAAAAACATGGGAGAAATTTTAAGTTCTATTGAAAAACCTTCTGAAGAGCGCGTTCATGAGATTTATGATAAAATAGAAAAGCAATATAAGTCTAATGAGCATTCGTTCTATGCCAATTTGTATAAAGCAATGCAAAAAGAGTTTCCGTTCTTTTCATCTCGCGATGTAAGAAACATTCAAAGTGCAATATCATTGCGTTTAACAGATTTTGATTTAGAAGACGATTGGTTTGATAAGCCTGAAATCTACTTTAAACAAGAGTACGATACTAAATTCAACATGCTGCAAGAATTAATGCGATCAAATATGAAAGGATTAGATTTTTCAGAAATTAGAAGACAGGAAGTCGTACGTTATTTAGATAATGTAGCAACTATTGCTGATACTGATTTTAAACGAAAAGTTGATGCTAGAGTCAACCAGATGAATATTGAAATGGAAGCTAGAAAGACATTTGATAATGCCTAAGGAATACCTAAGAAATATAGAAAGGACATTACTCTCAGATAATTATTATACTCTAAATAGAGTTAGTTTTGACTATTTAATGAAAGATGGCCGTTGGGTAAATGCAATGAGAGAGGTCTATGATAGAGGAGATGGTGCAGGGATTTTATTGTACAATACGAAAAAAAAGACGGTGATACTCACAAAGCAATTTAGAATGCCAACCTTCATGAATGATAATGAAGATGGCTTTTTGGTAGAGATTGCAGCTGGTTTGTTAGATAAAGATAACCCAGAAGATTGTGTAATTAGAGAAACTGAAGAAGAAACGGGGTATAGATTAAAAGCAGTAAAAAAGGTATATGAAGGCTATTCTTCACCAGGTGTAATGACAGAGAAAATGCATTTTTTTGTTGGTGAATATACAGATGATATGAAAGTAAGTGAAGGAGGAGGTGTAGATAACGAACAAGAAGATATTGAAGTACTTGAAATACCTTTTATTGAAGCAGTAGATAAATTACATAATGGTAAAATTGTTGATACAAGAACCATTGTGTTATTGCAGTATGCTATAATTCATAAGTTAATTGAATAGTTTTTTATTCCCGTATGGTCACTGAGTGTTATATTGAGGGAAGTCGAAACGAAAACGGGAATCATAATAGGGAATTTTGTCATTCCGCACTTGATGCGGAATCCATAAATAAAGTTTAGTTAAGATAAAATAGATTCCTGCCTTCGCAGGAATAACAGAAATGGAAAAACTAATAGAAGCCAATTTATATAAAAG
This sequence comes from uncultured Flavobacteriaceae bacterium, assembly GCA_947487895.1. Lineage (GTDB taxonomy): Bacteria > Bacteroidota > Bacteroidia > Flavobacteriales > Flavobacteriaceae > Seonamhaeicola. Next base: position 309,996 of record CANKYF010000002.1, on the reverse strand, counting down.
TGAATTAATTCCAGTGAGTGGAAAGCTGGTGGAACGTTATAATAAATGCTTAATAAAACTTGGATTTAAACCAACCAAACTTAAGAACTTCTTAATTGATGGTATTGGTTGGAGCCCAGAAATAGCTGAAGAAAAAGAAGATTTGCATTATTTAAATAACGGTGATGCAAATCCACATGGTATTGTAATTTCTCCACTTCAAAAAGGAAAACCAGTGTATTTACCCTTTCATACTTTTGATAGGGATATGATGAAATATGTTTTTAAAATACATGGTCATAAAATAAAAGATATTACAAGAGATTGTGCTATTTGTATAGATTTTGACCAAGATATTGATGTGTTTTATGAACCATTAGATGTTTTAAAATATAATAAAGTCAATATTCATTTTCACTTAATGAATAATCTAGATGCTATTCAAGAAGAACAATTAGAACTCATTGAAACCTTTAAGCGCGATAATAATTTTATTGATGAAAATCTTCATAAGAAGTTATTAGATTCTGCTAAAAAATATGGAGATTTAAGAGAGCGTGATTTAGAATTACATGAACTACAGTTTACTACAGATTCCTTTTATACCAGAGCTTTTGGAGGCGTGTATATATTAAGAGATTTTATCTCACCTATAGTAGTTTTTGAAGATGAAAAATGGCATAAAGAAGCGATTAAAGATACCAATCATGATATATTTATTTTTCATATTCATCAAAAAGAGTTAATGGTGAAATTGCGTGATCATATGATTATAGAATATAATCTTGAAAAAGAAGTGAATACGGATAGGTATGAGCGTATTAAGAAGTATGAGATGTCTCAATATTTAAATAAACCAGAACATCTCATTAAGGATATTTTGAGTAACCCAATTTTATTTAAAAGTTATTTGAATAAGCTCAAAATAGATGACAGAAAAAAAATAATGAGTGTAGAACGCTATTTAGAAAAGTTAGAAACGAGTAATCAATATAAAATAGCAGATATTGTAGATCCTAAGATATTTGAAGCATTGCATAAGCCACATTCATCTTTAGAAGCTAAACACCAAGATTTAATATGGAAATTATTAGTAAATGTAGCGCCTAAAGATGTATTGTATTGGTATTGGTATGACAAAGAAAGCTTTTATAAGAGTTATGAAAATTGGGATGAGTCATTAAAAGAATGGGTAGTTGAAACAATTAGTAACAATATTTAGGAAAGTTAGACACATAATAGTAATGTTTGTCATTCCGCACTTGATGCGGAATCCAAAAAGATGAGAGGAAATTATTATCAATTTTATGTTTATATATTATCTAATATGAAAAATGGAACTTTATATATTGGAGTTACCAATGACTTAGAAAGACGAATGTTTGAACATAAAAATAAATTAGTTAGCGGATTTACATCAAAATACGGATTGAAGAAACTTATGTAGTTTGAACACTTTCAGTACATTGCAGATGCAATTAAAAGAGAAAAACAGTTGAAAAATTGGAATAGACAATGGAAAATAGATTTAATTGAAAAAGAAAATGAGAAATGGGAAGATTTATCTGTCGATTGGAGTTATTGATGGATTCCGCATCAAGTGCGGAATGACAAAAAGAATAAATTTTAAGCTATAACTAAAGAAAACATGGGACTAGAATTAGTAATTTTTATAGGAGCAATTTTATTAGGAATTCTTATTTATTGGAGAGAATCTCAAGGAAATAAATTATACAGATTTTTTAATAAGATATTCAATAGTAAAGAATTACAAATGAAACCTGAAAACAAAAAAGGTTTCGTTTTTAAACAAGCTTTTTTACCAAGACTTGTCTACATAGTAGGTGTATTTTTGTTGATAGGTATAGTAGTTCAATTTTTAACACCATTTCAAATTTTTACTAATTATAATGGTATTTCTGCATTTTCATCTGTTATAGTAGGTACTCTAATAGGTACTTATGTTGCTAGTTTTGTTTTAAAATCTGGAAAAGTGATTGAAGAGAAAACAGACTCTTTTGAAGATATTGTACAAAGTGCAGTAGAAAAAGGAAAAGATATTATTGAAGACATCAAAACAAAAGATGTAGAAGAAGAAATAACGGAAGAGCAAAAAGAAGAAGCACCTAAAAATAATGAGAAAAGTGCTAGAGAACGCTTAAAGGATAAAGGGTATCTTAAGTAGACAGTACTAAGTTGCAGTCAGCTGTTATGAAAATTACTTGTGAATTTAGTGGCAATAAAAATATTTAAAAATGATAAAGTCTTACTGGAAAAAAGGAGCTAAGCAAAAACGAAATATAATTATTTGGGGTCTAATACTGTTAATAGCTCTCTTTGCCTTAAGAGATTATTACCAACCAGCACTTTTATTTGTTAGAAAATACATTTTTGTTATTCTATTAAGTGTTTTAGTATTAACCTTTGGTCTACGAAAGTTTAGAAAGACCGTTAGTACAGCAGGTAGGTTAGGTATGCTAGGACTTTTGGTAGTTTTCTTTGGAATTTTGTACATAGTTGGTTGGCATTATAAAATGTATGATTATATGAGGACTTACAACGTTTTTAATCACTTAAATAAAGTTGAAATTAACGAATTACCTCTTACTCAAAATGAACGAATACAACCGCTAAGAAATATATTTTCAATGGCTAATGAAAGTGTGGGTGAGACCAAAGATGTGTCTTTACCTCATTTAGTTAGAATAGGAGATCAAAATAAATGGACAATGGCCATTCAGCCTACTGAAAAATATATGTGGCAGGGAATGACCGATAATACAGAAGAAGTGTTCTCTGTGTCAAGTACCACACCTTTTCCAAGATTTTCTAGCGAAAATAGAATACCCGTCACGTTTTCAATTGGTGAATCCTTAAAGTTTAGTAGAAATACTTATAACGCTGTTGTTCAACGTTTCAATATTTTTCAGTTATTCACTTTAGAACCTAGTGATACCTATTATATGAAAAATGATAGTGGACAATGGGTACAAGTAGTGAGTTTGATAAAATGGAAAGGTTTTTTATTTCCTTACCCAACGTTTGGAGGAGTAATGATAATAGATAATGGAGCGCATGATTTTAAAGATTACTTAGAGCGTGTAGCTATAGGGAAAGGTACTTATGTAAGTCCAGAAAGTATGAGTAATTACCCGTTTTTAACTCGCCAGAATACATTAGCAGAAGAAGTATCTCGCTTACAAGCTGAATCTTTAAAATTTTTAGGAGGGTTTAGCGACCCGTTACCATGGAATATGAAAACAGCTGTTAAAATTCCTGAGTTGGCTGATGACCAAAATCAGCAACCATTTGTGACAGATTTTGATTTTTCAGATACCGAAGCTAATGCCTATAGTGGTTTATATCATTGGTTTGGTTTAGAACCTGTAGGAGATGAGCGCACTAGTTTAACCTTTAGCGTATTTATTCCTGCAGATGGTACAGATAAATTATATTATTATGATCATGCCTCTAAAAAACAAGGGTATGCAGGAGTATCAGCAATGCCTTTAAAAGTTATAGAATCACGAAAAGAGTTTGATTGGTCTGTTAATAAACCAGTAGAATTTAGACCATATATTAAGAACATAGCAGGTAGAAAACGTATGTTCTTTTTAGGAACAATATCAGCTATTAGAGATAATGAAGCTGAAAAGTTTGATGGTTCTGCCACACCAGATTTAGCATTGGTTGATAGCGAATACAGGGATGTTGTTTGGATAGATGTAAAACATCCAAGTAGGTGGGATAAATCTGTGTATGATCAGTTGGGAGAAGCGTGGAGGTCTAGTGAAGGAATAGGGTATTATTTCGCTGAAGAAAAAACACAAACTCCAGATCTTATTTTAAAAACTAAAGATTCTATTAAAATTAAGACTGAAAAGGAAATGCAGATTGAAACACTTCAAAAGAAAATAGATTCAATTAATTCTTTAAACTAACTACTATTTATTTTTCTAAGTTTTATCTTACTTTTATGTTTTTTAGTATTATTGATGGCTGTGTTTAACAGTATGTCAAGATATTGTTAAGTTCTTGTCAAGTTTATTTTTCAAAAAAATAAACAGTTGAGCTTTAAATTTGTTAGTACTAAAACAAAATAAAATAAGATGTTAAAAAAAATTGTGTTTAAAAAAGGAATTATTTTTGTTCCTATGTGCATGCTATTAATTTTTGCTATGAGTTGTAGCAGCAATGATTCTAATGGGTTTATAGGTGCTGGTGCCCCAACCGCAAGTAATGATGTGCTTACAGTTGATGAAAATAGTAGTGCTGGTTCTGCGAATCAAATAGATGTTTCTACAAATGATAATATTGGAGATGATGGTGGAGATACTAATAATTATAGTCTAGGTAATGCTCCTTCTAATGGTGATGTCACTGAAATTAGTGATGGTATATTTGAATACATCCCTGATGCTGATTTCTTTGGAGAAGATACATTTACATATAAAATAGCGGATAAAGATGGAGATGAATCATCTGCTACTGTAACTGTAACTGTAACTGAAGTGACAGGTCCACCTGCTTCTGCTTTTGAAAACATAGATCCAGATTTCCCTTCTTTTGTGTCTATTGACAATACAACACCAACAGGTAAAAAATGGGTAAAAGTAGATGCTTTATCAGATGAATTTGATGGGCCGTTAGATATTGGAAATGATCCGAATGGCGCAACAAAATGGTATAACTCATTCTGGAATTATGGAGGAACTCCTGTTTTTATGAGAAATGAAAATTCTTTTACTGAAGACGGAAAACTTTGTATAAAAGCTACACTTAGAAGTGATCCAAATTGGTTTCAAACTGCTAGAGTACATTCAACAACTAAGATAAGTTATCCTATGTATACCGAGTGTAGTATGAAAACAGCTCATATTTCAGCTTTTAATACATTTTGGTTAAACAATGGAGATATTGATAATCGTGATGAAATAGATGTTGTAGAAAACAACTCTAAGCCTACTCAACCATGTATTGATGCTGGCGAGAATGATGATATCCCTTGGTCAACTCATTTATTCCCTACACAAATGAATTCTCAATATTTCATTGCAGAAAACAGTGTTACTGTTAGGCACGAAGCTAACTATGATACAAGATGGTTATCTACTAACAATCCTAAGAAAGATAAAACTTGGAATGAAGATTATCATACAGTTGGTGTATGGTGGAAAGACAAAAGGAATATTGAGTTTTATTTAAATGGTGAACCAGCTGGAAAATTAACAACAGCTAAAGATTTTACCAGAGAATTAGAGCTTATATGGGATTTATGGACTGCAGATGAATGTTTCTTAGGAGGACTAGCAGATAAGGATGATTTAGGGGATGATTCAATTAACACAATGCGAGTTGATTGGGTAAGAACTTGGAAACTAGAAGACGAATAATAGTTGTAAATAAAAGTATCAAAAAAGGGGGAGCATTCCCCTTTTTTGATTAAATTAGAAAGTACAAAAAAAATTAAAATGAAAATATTCAATAAATCAGAATTTAAAAGGTTAGCTACAGTGCTATTAGGAGTTACAATTGTAGTTTCATTTGCTAGTTGTTCTAGTGATGATAGTAAAGAAAAAGAAGAAGTTGTGGATCACATGCCAACCGCAAGTGATGATACATTAACTGTTGAAGAAAATAGTGCAGCTGGTACTACAAATCAAGTAGATGTTTCTACTAATGATAATATTGGTGATGATGGTGGAGACAGTGATAATTATAGTTTGGGAACAGACCCTGCAAACGGATCGGTGACTGAAGTAAGTGATGGGATATTTGAATATGTGCCAAACACAAATTTCAGTGGTACAGATAGTTTTACCTATACGCTAACAGATAAAGATGGAGATGAAGATACTGCTACTGTAAATATTACAGTAAATGAAGTGTCTGGAGGTGGACCAACAGCTGAAGATTTTAATAATATAGATTCTAATTTTCCCTCATTTGTGTCAATTGATGATACAACCCCTGCTGGTAAAAAATGGGTAAAATTTGATGCAATGTCTGATGAATTTGATGCTTGGGATTCTTCTAAGTGGTTTAAGTCTACTTGGGATTATCCAGTTCCAGTATCTGTGTCTAATTCTTCACAAAACTCTGGGGTAACAGATGGGAAATTATGGATTAAACCAACAGTTAATGAAGCTAACGCTGGAGGAAGATGGTTTCAGACTGCCAGAATTCATTCATTTGAAGAGACTAGTTATCCAATGTATACTGAGGCCAGTATAAAAACATCTCATATTTCTGCATATAATACATATTGGTTGAATAATGGAAATAGTGATGATAGAGATGAAATTGACATTATTGAAAATAACTCTAATCCATCTTGTACTAATTGTACAGCAGATGTGTTTCCAGATCAAATGAATTCACAATATTTTCAAGCAGATTCAAATAAATCACCACAAACAGTTAGAGAGCATGGAAATTTTTTAAGATCTAATTTATTAGATGTTAACCCAATGAAAAATGTTGGATGGAATGAGGGATACCATACATATGGCGTATGGTGGAAAGATTCTAAAAACATTCAATTTTATTTAGATGGAGAACCAGCTGGTAGTGTAGTTGTTGGAGAGCATTTAGATGGAAATACTTATGATAGAGAGTTTACAAGAGAACTTGAAATTATTTTTGATGTTTGGACCAATGAGGCAGGTTGGTTAGGTGGGTTACCAGCAAAATCTGATTTAGCTGATGACGCTAATAATACCATGAGAGTTGATTGGGTTAGAACTTGGAAATTAGAAGACGAATAATCCAATCGTTATAAAAATAATAGTTACAAGTAATTTTATTAAATAAACTACTTTACAGTTTTTACTTGAATTAAAGTTTTTAAACTCCTCAAAAACATAATTTTTTGAGGAGTTTTCTTTTTATGATATTTTACAAAATAGAGTCCAAATTAAAAAACTAGTTCCATTTTAATATCACTTCGATTATAAGGTGAGTCTGACTCTAATGGAAGTTCAACAAAGCCAAATTTTCTGTAAATATAAATGGCATTTTCTAACATTCTATTAGAATACAATATTAACTTTGGTAAACCTAATTCGTTTTTAGCATAATCGATACAGTACTTGAGTAGATTTTGCCCTATTTTTTTTCCACGATGTTCAATTGAGACTGCCATTTTTGTCAGTTCAAATAGACCATCATTATTCAACGGCATTAAAGCAACTGTGCCAACTATTTCATCATTTAATTTTGCAAAAAATATTTTCCCTCCTTTGTCTATAATGTATTTATTCGGTTTACTTAATACTTCTTCGTCATAATGTTCAACTACAAAAAAAGTTTTGAGCCATTCAATATTCAAATCATAAAAATATTTGGAATTTTCTTTTTTAAATAAGTCTATTTTTATTGAATTTGTCTCTACTGTATTCATTTTAATGTGATTAATTATTGTTTCACTAAAACATTTTTGAGATAATTTGTTTTCAATTGTATTAACTATATCAATTAAAGAACTTGAGTTCTCAGTTGTTAAATCTTTTATTACATAATCAAGACTTTCCCAAAGAGGTTTTAATCCTTCTAGAGTTTTTTTACCCTTTTCTGATAAAAAAATTATTTTTTTTCTTTTATCAATTTCATGAGTTTTAAATATTAAATAACCTTTAGAGTCAAGTTTATTTATTGCTTGTGTAATTGCTGGCTGTGTGTATTTTAATGAATTTTGAATCTCAGAATTTGTAACACCGTTTTTAGTACTTATTATTTTATATATAGGGAATAAATATGGATCAAAATCTATATTAAAATAGTCATAAACAATTTGTGTTTCTTTTAATAGAAGTTCACTTAATCTTTTTAATCTAGAACCTATACCTAGTTCTCCAAAACCTCTTAAAGCATCCATAAATTAGTATTTATATAAGTACTTATGTAAATATACGATTTTTTGACAATTATTAAAACGCAACAGAATATTATTTTATATAACTATTTTAGAATTCAAAATTATTGAGTTGTTAGAGCATCTAATTAATACTTTATTGCTGGTTCATTGAAAAGAAAATGCTGTAACATCCAAAAATAAAACTTAGTCGTATATGTTAAAAACACTTATAAAGATTATGTTTGCTAACAAACTATAGGAAGACACATAAATTTTGAAGTGTAAAGAAAAAAATATAAACTGAGTGAGTTAAATTTAATTCAACATTAAAACAAGAATCATGGGAGAAAACAAAAGTAACACAGGACTTAAAATAGCATTAGGTATTGCTTTAGCATTATTTTTAGGAGTTGGTTTTTACACTATGAATTTATATAGTGATAGTAAGAAAGTACAAAACGACTTAGTAGCTGAAAAAGAATTAGTAATGAACGATTTAAACGCAATGGCAAAACAATATGATGAAGCTATTGGTGAAAATGCAGCTACCAAAAAAGATTTAGTTAATGCTAGAGACCGTATAGAAGGGTTGATAGATTCATTAAAACTTTCTGAAAATAACGTGAAGAGTTTGTGGAGATACAAAAAGAAATATTTATCCCTACAAAAAGAGATGGATGCACTTTTAGCATTAAACGATTCGTTAAGAGTTGAGAATTCTTATTTGGCTACATCTTTAGATAGTACAAGAGTTCAATTAGAAGAGCGTACAATGTTTACGGATTCATTATTAGTTCAAAATACTGCGTTAGCAGAAGTTGTTGAAAATGCAGCTATTTTAGGAACAGTTGGTTTAAAAGGATTTGGAGTTATACAAAGAACGTCTGGGAAATTAATACCTACTGAAAGAGCTAGCAGAACAGATAAAATTAGAGTTTGTTTTACAGTTGCAAAAAATGGCTTAGTGCAGGCAGGTGATCAAGAATTGTATGTGCAAGTTATTGACCCTAAAAACAATACGCTTGGTTTAAATGAACAAGTACAGTTTGAAGAAAAAACGTTAAACTACAGTATTATTAGTAAGTTTAATTATGAGAATAAAAACTTAAACGTTTGTGAATTTGTAGCTGGTAAGAATCAAGATGCTTTTATAAAAGGGCGTTATATAGTGAATGTATTTAATGACAAAGATCTAGTTTCAACTTCAGAGTTTACTTTAAAATAATAAACAGTATAAACCTACAGTTTAGAGCCTCAGGTAATTACCTGAGGCTTTTTTAATTATACTAATAATACACCTAAACAAGTTTATGTGCCAATTATAGAAAAAATTGATGTTTCACTTTTCAAGGTATTAATTTAGGTTAACCAACCTCCTAACTTAGTATCTTAAATGCATCGCAATTTTCACTATTTAAATCAATTTGGTAGTCTTTCAGAAGAAACGTTTCAGAAAGTTATTGAAATTACTGAGTTTAAAAGATTAAAATCCGGAACTCAGTTAGTAGAATTGGGAGAAGTGCCTACTAAGATTTATTTTTTAGTATCTGGTGTTATTAGATGTTATATAACAACAGAATCTGGAAAAGAATATAATAAATCCTTTTATTTACCTGAAAGTTTTGTTGGTTCACTAACCGCATTGTTAACTAATAAACCTTCGTTGTATGTTTTTGAAGTTTTAGTGGATTGTAAAATATATGAGATAGATTATACAAAAATAATGGCTTTGTGTAACGAAGATAAAGATCTTAATAATTTATATGCTAGAGTTTTAGAGATGGTATATATAAAATATGAAAGACGTTTAGTAGAACTTATGTCCTTAGATGCTACTGATAGATACTTAACTTTAAGAAAACAAATATCTAATGTTGATGATTTGATACCGCAGTATCAAATTGCCTCATATTTAGGGATTACGGCTGTCCAGCTAAGTAGAATAAGAAAAAAAATTGATAGCAATTAACATTTGTTAAGTGTTATAAAAAGGGTAAATGATATCTTTGAGCCAGATTTCCTTTAACAAGTGTAAAATACAAAGGATTGATAGCTAACCAACCAAAAAAACAGGTAATTTATTTACCTGTTTTTTTATGTTCTTTTATGTGAAACTTATTTATTTCAAACTACCTACCATATCTTCTGGTTTTACCCATTCATCATATTGTTCAGCAGTAACATATCCTAAATTAATAGCTTCTTCCTTAAGTGTTGTACCATTTTTGTGAGCTGTATTTGCTATTTCCGCAGCTTTGTAGTACCCAATTTTAGTGTTTAAAGCAGTTACTAACATTAAAGAGTTATTTAGTAACTTTTCAATTACAGCATTATTTGGCTCTATACCTGCAGCACAGTTAACATCAAAACTAACACAGGCATCACCAATTAACTGAGCAGATTGTAAAACGTTATAAGCCATAACGGGTTTAAATACGTTTAATTCATAATGCCCCTGTGTTCCTCCAACAGAAACAGCAACATCATTACCAATAACTTGAGCACAAACCATTGTTATTGCCTCACATTGCGTTGGATTTACTTTACCTGGCATAATAGAACTTCCTGGTTCGTTTGCAGGAATTATAATTTCTCCAATACCACTTCGCGGCCCAGAAGCCATTAATCTAATATCGTTAGCAATCTTATTTAAAGACACAGCCAATTGTTTTAAAGCGCCATGAGTTTCTACTAAAGCATCGTGTGCAGCCAAAGCTTCAAATTTATTTGGAGCGGTTATAAACGGTAAACTAGTAAATTCAGCAATAAACTCTGCTACACGCTTGTCATAACCTTTAGGAGTATTTAAACCTGTACCAACCGCGGTACCTCCTAATGCTAATTCACTTAAATGTGATAAGGTGTTTTCTAAAGCTCTTATGCCATGATTTAATTGAGCAACATAACCAGAAAGCTCTTGACCCAATGTAATAGGAGTAGCATCCATAAGATGCGTTCTACCAATTTTCACTACATCTTTAAAAGCTTTAGATTTAGCATCTAAGGTATCTCTTAGTTGTTTAACTCCTGGCAAAGTTGTTTCTACTATTTTTTTATAAGCGGCAATATGCATACCAGTAGGGAAGGTGTCATTTGAAGATTGTGATTTATTCACATCATCATTAGGTTGAATTGTTTTTTCACCTTCTCCAATAACCTTTCCTGCTAATTGATGTGCTCTATTAGCAATAACTTCATTAACATTCATATTACTTTGGGTACCAGAACCTGTTTGCCAAACAACTAAAGGGAATTGAGCATCATGCTGTCCTTCTAAAATTTCATCACAAACTTGAGCTATTAGATCACGTTTTTCAATAGGTAAAGCTCCTAATTCACAATTTGTATAGGCTGCAGCTTTTTTTAAATAGGCAAAACCATATACTATTTCTAAAGGCATTGATGCCGCTGGTCCAATTTTAAAGTTGTTTCTAGATCTCTCCGTTTGGGCTCCCCAAAGTTTATCGGCAGGTACTTTTACCTCACCCATTGTGTCTTTTTCAATTCTGAAACTCATTGTCTTATATAATTAATTAAGTGTAACAAATTTAATTCTTTTTAAACGTTTATCTGTATCATAATTGTTAGTTTTTCAATATCAATTTTAACAATAAGATAAGAGTTAAGGGAAAAAAATGAATTATTTTTATGAAGAAAACATCTTGTTTAAAATAGACCGAATTAATTAACTATTACTTTAATAATAAAAACGATAAATATGTCAACAATTAGATTAGGAGATATAGCTCCAGATTTTAGTGCAATAACAACCGAAGGTACAATTAATTTTCATGAGTGGTTAGGTGATGGTTGGGGCGTTTTATTTTCTCATCCAGCAGATTATACGCCTGTATGTACTACTGAATTAGGTACTGTGGCTAAGTACAAAGATGAGTTTGATAAACGTAATGTTAAAGTGGTAGCATTGAGCGTAGATGGTTTAGAATCTCATAAAGGTTGGGTAAATGATATTAATGAAACTCAAAATACATCTGTTAACTTTCCCATAATAGCTGATGAAGATAAAAAGGTTTCAGAACTTTATGATATGATTCACCCTAATGCAAATAGTAATTTAACAGTTAGATCTGTTTTTGTAATTGGAGCTGATAAAACTGTAAAATTAATAATTACTTACCCAGCTTCTACAGGACGTAATTTTGATGAATTACTGAGAGTTATAGACTCTTTACAACTTACAGCGTACCACAAAGTTGCTACACCTGCAAATTGGAGTAATGGTGATGATTGTGTTGTTGTACCTTCTGTAGCAACAGAAGATATTCCAAGTATTTTTCCAAAAGGGTATAAAGAAGTGAAACCTTATTTAAGGTTAACACCTCAACCAAATTTAGATTAGTTAAAAACTCTGTTAATAAAATTTAATTACGTATTGTGTAAAACGGGGTGTTGTATTATATTTGCAGAAGTTTTAAAAAGATAACTTACAATTATGTTTGAATTTGATCAATATTTAGGATTTTTAGCTTTTTTAACCATTTTAACTATAGGGTTCTGGTTAATGATATTTTTATTGACCTTTGTTATTCCTTACTGGATTTTTGGTTCCTCTATTGAAAGATTAAAAGAAATTAGAGATGAAAGAAAGGCTAAGCGCCTAAATGCTTAAGCATAATATTTAATTATATAAATTAAAGGGAAGCTAAATTAGCTTCCTTTTTTTATGTACTTACATTTCCATTCCCTCTTCGCTAAAGTTCCTATTCTTAGGCCTTTCTCTTTTTTTCTTTTGATTAAACCTGTAGGTAAACGATACATTGTAAATTCTGCCTCCTCTAAATTGTGTTTCTTGTTGTGCTGTAAATGTATCAGTAGTAATACTATTTTTAAATATGGAGCTGTTTAAAACATCTCTTACGTTAAAAGCAATAGAAGCTTTGTCTTTAAATAGATCTTTACTAAGTGCTTGATTTAAAATGAAAACTGCTTGTCTATCGTTTTGATTATCAGATCGAGGGCCTCGATAACTCATAACCGTTTGCCAATCTATTTTAAAAGGAAGTGTTAATTTATTTGATATTCTACTTCTCCAAGTAAAATTGTTGGCACCTAAATCTATACCTTCAAAAGAACCATCTCGTTCAAACTTAAAAAGATTAACATCTGCATTAATACGCCATTTTCTAGAAGGGCTATAGTTAAGGTTAAACTCTAATCCGTATCTATCGTCTGTAGCTATATTAACAGGACTTCTTTGTATTACAGGTGATTCTTCATTACCAACTAATACCGTTTCGTTTGTTCTTCTACTAACAAAAGCTATTACATTGGTAGAATGAGAATAGTAAATGGCTGAACTAAGTGTAAATTTACCAAACCTATTTAAGTACCCAATTTCAAAAGTACCAGAGTAGGTGGGGTCTAAATCTGGATTTCCTTGAAATACGTTTGTTATACTTGATCTTGAAGGAAAAGGGTTTAGCATAAAACCTCTAGGTCTTCTTAATCTTCTATTATAACCAAACATGATACTTTCATCATCACTTAACTCAAAATTTATATTAACTGTAGGAAATAGTCCGTTTAAATTTTTTCTTTTAAAATCTCCTGTTGTAGGTTGGTCTAAGGTTGTTCTGGTGTTTTCTAATCTTAATCCTAATAGGTATGATAATTTATTCTTTTTACCTCCATATTGAAGGTAAGTTGCGGTGATGTATTGTTTAAAATTGAAAAGGTTTGATAGTAGTTCATTTACTTCAAATTCATTGGTGTTAACGTTTAGTAATTCTACATTGTAATCTGTACTTCTATCATTATAATCGCCTCTAAATCCCATTTCTAATTGGCTCATTTCCCCAAGAGGTAATACATAATCTGTTCTCAATAAAATTTTTGATTCGTCTTCAATTTGATCTACAATATCTGTATCAATCCCATTAAAATTAATTAATGAAAATTGATTGTCATCTGTGTTTTCATATTGAAAATCAAGTGTTAGTTTGTGATCTGTTTTCTTAAAGTCTTTGGTAAAGTTTAACGAATATTGAAAAGTTTCATTATCACCCATTTCAGGATCCAGTCTTAAGCTTTCAGTAGTAGTATTACTCACTTTGTTAAACTGAGTCATATTATTAACAGAGTTTCTTTGGTTATTACTATTTCTGTATACTATTGAAGATGTTAAAGATGCAGAATTATTAATATACCATTCAATTCCTGAATTAGTAGTGATGCCATCTCCAATACGAGTCCAACGTCTTCTTTCGTCTAAATCTGGCGTATTTATATCAAAATAACGAACATCACTAAACCATCTACCAGGTCTTTCGTTATAACGATAAGAAGTGGTATTAAAAAAATTGACATCTCCAGTTCTGTAATTAATATTACCAGAAATACCTCTAGACTCAGGATAACCTAAATTAGCAGTCATAGAACCATTTAATCCTTGAAGTTTACTTCTTCTTAGAATAATGTTTAATATACCAGCTGTACCTTCGGCTTCATATCTAGCCGAAGGTGAAGTGATTACTTCAACTTTTTCAATAGATTCGGCAGGTAATTGGCGTAAGGCATCTGTAGAATTTAAACCAACTAATCCTGATGGTTTTCCGTTTATAAGAATTCTAACATTATCATTTCCTCTTAGTGCAATGCTTCCTTCGGCATCAACAGAAACTGAAGGCACATTATCTAGAACATCACTAACACTACCACCGCTTACGGTAAGGTCTTTGCCCACATTATAAATCTTTTTATCAAGTTTAATTTCAACAGTTGTTTTTTCTACAATGATTTCAACTTCACCTAAAGATTCAATATCTATTTCTAATGTAAATACGCCTAAACTTTGAGGTCTAAAGATTTTTTTCGCAAAGATTTTTTCTGATTTAAATGAAATATACTCAATAGTAATATCATAAACACCACGTGGTACAGGTATACTAAAATTACCTTCTAAATCTGTAATACCTCCAGTAACTATTTTATTTTCTCTTTTGCTAAAAAATGAAATTGTAGCATATTCTAGAGGATCTGATGTTTCTTTGTCTATAACCTTTCCTGTTACCAGAATATCTTGTACACCAGAACTATTGGCTTTATAATTGTTTTTTTGTGGTTTTTGGGCAGAAGTGCTTAAAGCATAAAATGCCATAAGAAGAGAGGTAATTATGAGTCGGTTCATTAAAACGTTTAAAGTTTAAGACTTTAAAAATACCTCTTGGTTTAGTGTTAAATGGTTAAAGTTTTGTTAATAGAATTCAAAAAACTTAAACGATAGTGATTATTTTTTCAGGAGGCCTTCCAATAACAGCCCTATCACCATTTATAATTATTGGTCTTTCAATGAGCTTGGGATTTTTAACCATTGCAGCAATAATTTCAGCATCTGTCAATTCTTTTCCTTTGTAATTTTCTTTCCAAATAGCTTCGTTCTTTCTAACGAGCTCAACAGGTTTAATGCCCAAAAGCTCTATTATTTTAGATAATTCTTCTTGTGAAGGAATATTTTCTAAATATTTAATTATTTCAAAATCTTTACCAGATTCTTCTAAGATTTGTAAGCCTTGTCTCGACTTGCTACAACGGTTGTTGTGATATATTTTTATCATTTAAAGATGAATATTAAACTGTTTTAAATCTTCAATTAATTGTTCAGGGTTTTTAAACTGAATACCGTTTATTGCTAGGTTGTTAGCTGCTGAAATATTTCTTGCATTATCATCTATGAAAATTGAATTTTTGGCAGTAATATCATACCTTTCTAGAGTTAAATTATATATGTCATCAAAGGGTTTTCTCGTTTTTTCATCACCGGAAACAACAATACCTTCAAACCATTGTAAAAACTCAAATCTTTCTAAAGCTATTGGAAAAGTTTCGCTACTCCAATTAGTGAGCGCAACTACTTTATATTGCTTAGAATCGATTATTTTTTTTAGAATATCAACAGTACCAGAAATTGCATCACCTAACATTTCTACCCAACGCCCGTAGAACATACGTATTAAACTCTCGTATTCAGGAAATAAGGCAACACGTTCTTCTGTAGCTTTTGCCATAGGGTAGCCTGCGTCTTGATTTTCATTCCAATCGCTGGTACAAACATTATCAAAAAACCACTGCATTTTTTCTCTATCTCCGTTAAACTCATCTAGAAATACATATTCTGGATTCCAGTCTATCAAAACGCCTCCTAGGTCAAAAATGAAAGTATCTATTTTTTTCATATTATAATTGATCTGTTTGTTCTTGTTTTTGTCCCATCATCATTAGATAAGCTTTTAAGAATTGGTTAATATACCCATTCATAACAGCATCTACATTACCAGTTTCATGAGAACTACGTACATCTTTAACCAATTTGTAGGGGTGCATAACATAATTTCTAATTTGGCTTCCCCACTCAATTTTCATTTTACTGGCTTCAATATCGTCTCTTTGGGCTCGTTGTTTTTCCAGTTCTATTTCATATAATTGAGAGCGTAACATTTGCATGGCTCTATCTCTATTATCGTGCTGAGAACGTGTTTCTGAACATTGAATTTGAATTCCTGTAGGCTTGTGTACAAGTTGTACTTTAGTTTCAACTTTATTTACATTTTGTCCACCTGCACCACTAGAGCGTGCTGTTGTAATTTCTATGTCTGCTGGGTTTATGTCAATTTCTATGGTATCATCTACAAGTGGATACACATAAACCGAAGCAAAGCTGGTATGACGTTTGGCATTACTATCAAAAGGTGAGATTCTAACTAATCTATGTACGCCATTTTCGCCTTTTAACCAACCAAAAGCAAAGTCGCCGTTAATCTCTAAAGTAACAGTTTTAATACCAGCAACATCACCTTCTTGGTAATTAAGCTCTCTTACCTTATAACCTTCTTTTTCAGCATACATTAAGTACATACGCATAAGCATGCTTGCCCAATCACAACTTTCTGTACCACCAGCGCCAGCAGTAATTTGTAGCACAGCACTTAAGCTATCCCCTTCATCAGAAAGCATGTTCCTAAATTCTGTATCTTCTAGAAAACTAGAAGTACTTTCATAGTGTTCCATGACATCTTCGGCTGGAGTTTCTCCTTCTTTAAAGAAGTCATAGAGTACTTCTAAGTCTTCTATTTGAGATTTTAAAGTGTTATAATCTTCAATCCATTTCTTTTTTACTCTAAGAGATTTCATTATAACCTCTGCAGATTTTGGGTCGTTCCAGAAATTAGGATCAAACGTTTGTTCTTCTTCGTTTTGTATTTCAATAAGTTTTCTATCTATGTCAAAGATAGTGCCTTAGTTTGTCAAGGCGGGTATTTAGATCTTTAATTTGATCTGAAGTAATCATAATTGTACAGTTTTTAGCAAAAGTATGTTTTATAGTTTAACATTAAAATATTTGTAAGGATAATTTCAGATACTAATACGAACAAAAGGTTTTTAATGAGTTAAACGATTTTTTTAACAAAATTAATAGATAAGTATTATGTTTGCCATTACAAATCTACCTAAAGTAAAATGTAACTTAACTATATTATCCCTAAATATAGTATAATTATGTTCTCATTCTCATGGGCAGATTTCAATAATTTTTCAGGTATAATTGAAATTGTAAATTATAGTAATGTAAAATAGTTTTTGATGTATAAAAAATTATTTAAGGGAGTTTTAGATCTTATTATAGCAATATTAGGGCTAATCCTGTTATTACCAATATTCATAGTTATTTTTATATGCTTATTTTTTGTAAACAAAGGAAAACCATTTTTCTTGCAACAAAGACCAGGTAAAGGAGAAAAAATATTTAAAATAATAAAATTTAAAACCATGACAGATGAAAAAGATAGCCATGGTAATTTATTACCAAATGAACAAAGAATGACTAAGTTTGGTGATTTTTTAAGAAAATCTTCTTTAGATGAAATTCCTCAATTAATTAATATAATAAAGGGAGATATGAGTTTAATAGGACCAAGACCTTTAAGAGTAAGGTATTTGCCTTATTATACTACTGATGAGTCTATTAGACATACAGTAAAGCCTGGTGTTACAGGATTAGCTCAAGTTTCTGGAAGAAATAATTTAAGTTGGGATGATAAATTATTATATGATATTAAATATGTTAAAAAAATATCTTTTACAAATGATTTGATGATTTTGATTAAAACAGTCCAAAAGGTTTTTGCTAATAATGCTAATGATATTGAGTTAGCTTCTGATGTTTTAGATCTTGACGAGTTGAGAAAACAATCAACAAATTAATTATTAAAATAAGTATGAAATACAATATACTTTTTACTTGTGCAGGTAGACGGAATTACCTTATGAACTATTTTAAAGAAGCTTTAAATGGTAGAGGTAAGGTTATTGCAGTAGATAGTCAAAAACTTGCAACAGCGTTTGCAGATGCAGATATTTCAATATGTGTTCCTAACGTAAACAATGAAAATTATATTGATAGTTTAATTGAAATTGTTAAACGTTATTCTATAAAAGCCATCATATCTTTAAATGATTTTGAACTTCCAATTTTATCAAAAAATAAAAAATTATTTGAAGATTTAGATACAAAGGTAATTGTATCCGCTACAGAAGTTATAAATACTGCATTTGATAAATGGAAAACACATAACTTTATTGAAAGTATTGGCTTGAATTCGCCTAAAACATATATAAACTTAGATTCTGCTTTAACTGATATTGATAAAGGAGTTTTAAGTTTTCCTTTGGTATTAAAACCTCGTTTTGGTAGTGGTTCTTTAAGTGTTGAATTTGTAGAGACTATAGAAGAATTAAAGTTAAATTACAAGTTGCAAAATATAAAGCTTAAAAGATCTGTTTTAAAAAGTATTAATGAAAGTTCTATTATTGAAGAAGGTACCTCTATTTTAATCCAAGAAAAATTGAATGGAAAAGAATTTGGCTTTGATATAGTTAATGATTTGAAAGGCGAATATTTTGGAACATTTGTAAGAGAGAAGCTTTCAATGCGTAATGGTGAAACTGATAAAGCAGTTTCTATTGTTGATTCTTCGTTTGATAATATTGGTAAAACAATAGCTAAAAATTTAAAACATGTTGGTACAATGGATGGAGATGCATTTGTTTACAATGAAAAAATTTATGTTTTAGAGTTAAATCCAAGATTTGGAGGGGGCTATCCTTTTTCTCATAATGCTGGAGCGAACATTGCTGCTGTTTATATTGATTGGATTATTAATAATCCAGATTCTAATCCAATTAAACATATAAATTATAAACCTAGTATTATTCATTCAAAATGTGATAGATTAATACAACAGGGCGAATAAAATTCACCTAAAGTTTAAGCTTTAATGCTTTTTAAAATGAAATTTGGAGAAAAAATTAGGCATCTATTTTATTGGTTTTTAGATTTTTTGAAAGGAGGTAAAGTAAAGAAACACTACAATGACATAAAGTTTATTTTAGAGAATTATAATACCACTAAATCAAAAAGCAAAAGAGACAACTATCTATTAGATATATTAAATCACGCAGCTAAAACAGTACCTTACTACAAAAAATATTCTCATTTTTCTTCAATTGAAGATTTCCCTGTTATTAGTAAAGCTATGGTAAGAGATATGAAGAATTTTATATCTCAAGCATATGTTTCTAAAAAGAGTTTTGAGATTAGTACTAGTGGTTCTACTGGAACACCTTTTACCGTTTTGCAAGACAAAAATAAAAGAATTAGAAATACTGCTGATACTATTTATTTTGGTGAAAAAGCTGGTTATAAATTAGGGTATAAGTTGTATTATATAAGGCTTTGGGGAGGTACTTTAAGGAAGAGTAAATTAATGTCTTTTTTTCAAAATGTTGAAACAGTTAAATCTAATGGGCTAGGAGAAAGAGCTATTGATAATCTAATAGTTGAAATAAAAAAAGGAGTATCAAACAAAGCTATAATAGGTTATGCCTCCTCATTAAGAGATATTTGTTTTTATTTAAACACAAAAGACACAAACCCTTTAGGTGTAAAAATGAAATCCGTAATAGCTAATTCTGAAGCTTTAGGCTATTCAACAAGACTTTCTCTGAAAAAATATTTTGGTATAGACCCTATATCTCGGTATTCTAATATGGAAAACGGAATACTATCCCAACAAATTCTTGGAAAAGGAACCAATTTTTTAATTAATTGGGCTAGTTTTTTCATAGAAATTTTAGAGATTGATAGAGATATTCCTGTTAAACATGGTGAAATTGGGAGAGTTGTAGTTACTGATTTATTCAATTACTATATGCCGATGATTAGGTATGATACCGGTGATTTAGCAATAATAGATATTGATAAAAATAATTTCGACTCTATCCCTGTATTCTATAAAGTTGAAGGTAGACGTATGGATACTATTTATAATACAAGTGGAGAGCCAGTGACTTATGCTGTATATGATTTAGAATATTTCCCTGAAGTGAAGCAATTTCAACTAATACAAGAAAACCAAAAAACGTATTTGATAAAACTTAGCATTGATAAAAATTTTGAGAAAGAAGATAAATTACTAAATGTATTTCATAAATCTTTAGGCGAAGATGCAATTATTAAAATTGAATACGTTGATGAAATTCCTATATTATCTTCTGGAAAGAGGAAATTAACGATATCAAAACTGAAATTATAGTATTGATATAATTAAGAATTCAATAAGCTTACTACTTTACGCCTTTTACCAGAAGAAAGAGGTGGTATTTCGTCAACATAAGTAATATTCACTATGGCATCATGTCCAAAATCATTTTTAACATCCTCAATTAATTCATTTTCAAATTCAAATGATTCGCTTTTTAGATTAAGTTTTATTTCGTATACTTTTTTACTTTTTTGAATAAATTGGTATTGCTGTAGTAGTTTGTAATATTTATAGAATTTAGTGTAGACAACAAAAGAAGATACTATATTTCCATTGGTATCGTAAATTAAATCCATTTTTCTACCTTCAACTTTTTCAAAGTAAGGTGTGCCGTTTTCTAATACATTAAACTTGGCAATATCACCTGTATCGTATCTAATCATTGGCATTGCATAGTTAAATAGATCTGTCACAACAATACGTCCATACTCTCCGGCTTTTACTGGATTATTATTATCAAAATTAAGAATCTCTACATAGTAACTAGCATGATTAATTACAAAATCATTAGGAGAATTAAGTGTTTGATGAGCGACAATACCAATTTCTTCGCTAGAATACCTAGATAAAACTTGTGTATTTAGGTATTGTCCCATTACTTTTTTTGTGTAGGGATTTAAATATTCAGAATTTGCAACAGCAGACTTTAAGCCTTCAACATTTGTAACTACATCTTTTTTTTCAAGATATTGAGCTATCATCTCAAATGAAGAAGCGAATCCTAAGATCGTTTTTCTTTTAGATATATCTGTTTTAAGAATATGGAGAAACTCCTCAATTCTTTCGTTTGTTAATTTAGTTGTATCAAATTGAATAACATTTTGAAGCCAAGATTTAAGTTTTCCTTTTTTATTTAGTTTTCTCCAAACTTCCAATTCATAGAGTTTATCACCAATGTTATAACCACATTTATTTAAGAAGTATATAACGTCTGCTCTATTTCTGTTTCTTTTTTGTACATCTTGAAAAAGGAAAAAAGGGACACCTGTAGAGCCACTAGTAGAGACTTTAAAGTTATCTAAGTCTTTATAGGGTTTAGACTGAAACGCTTCAAAAGTATCTTGAACTACCGTTTTTTTAATTACTGGAAAATCTAAAATAGAATTAAAATTATTGTACTTTTTATAAAAAGGGGTAGTATCTACAGCATGTTTTAACAGATTAGAAAGATTAGTTTCTCTTAGTTTTATTGAAGATTGAGTAGTAGGGGCGTTAAGAATAGAAGCTATTTCTTTATAGTGTTTTTTTATGCTTCTTCCTTTTAATTTATCAATAAGCCAAAAAAGATTATTTCGTAGGTTTAAGTATCTCATTTTTATTTGGGGTATTGAATATACTTTGTAAAAATAAAAAAAAGAGGCTATTTAGCCTCTTTTTAGTAATTTATTATACTCCTAACATACTACCAACCGTGATAGCGTTTATAGCATGACCAATGATAATTGGTATAACATTTCCACCAATATCTATATTTATAGCAATCGTAAGTTGGCGGAGTATATTCACAAAGTTCACCACCATGAGAGCTTCTACCACTTACTACTTTAAATACACCTCTTTCATATCCAGGTCCAATTTTTAGGTTACAGTTTGTTTTAATTTTGGTGTAGTATTTACAATAGTGACCAGAACCTATATATATGTATATTTTATCTCCAAAAGAACCATCAAGGTTAACTCCTTTAAGAGAAATCACACCACCTGGTTGTACTTCACCATCAAATATCTTAACACCCCAATAAGAATTTTCTTTCTTTTGGTAGATTTTTATCGTTTTAGCTTGATGCCAATCAAACTCTAACTCTAATTCTGTTACTTTACCTTCACAATCACTACATTCTTCTTCAACTTCAGGAACATCTACAGTATAAATTATAGATTGAGTGATTTGGCTTTTTGGATTAAGGTTTTCAGCAACAAAAATAAGAGCAACTTTTTGACCACATCCAGGAACAAAATCTTTTCCATTTTCTAGAGCAGCATCAACTATTTCCATGGCTACAGCTTCTAGAGCTTGTCTGTTTTGTTTCCATCCATCTTTTACATCGCCTGTTAAGTAAAAACAATTAACACAATTTCTATCATCTAAAAGCTCCCATATAGCCCATTGTACCATTCCATAAGTATAAGTTTCTCCAGAAATTGGGCTTACTTTTCCAATAAAATCTTGGTTTAAAATCCAATTTACTTCATCAAATTTATCTAGGTTTTCAACTACAGGATTACCCTTAGCATCTTTTACATCGCTTAAATCTTCATAACTTGAATGTACAGAAAAATCATATGGACCTTCAACTTCTAAAAACCCATCAACATCAATACACCAACCTTTCAAGTCAGTAGATGCTAAATCTGTATCTAAAATATCAAATTTAAAGTATGCGTCATCTGCAGGGTTTTCTGTAGTTCTAAGGCTTACACTTTCTGGTAAGCTTAATTCTAAAGCTTCTAAATCTGGAGTACAAGAAGAACTTGATTTAGCTGAAAAATTAATTGCTTTAGTGCGTTTTACTAAAAT
This sequence comes from uncultured Flavobacteriaceae bacterium, assembly GCA_947487895.1. Lineage (GTDB taxonomy): Bacteria > Bacteroidota > Bacteroidia > Flavobacteriales > Flavobacteriaceae > Seonamhaeicola. The sequence continues at coordinate 287,027 of CANKYF010000002.1, read as the reverse complement.
TTCACTATCATCATTTAAAGATAAAGAGCCTTCTGCTCCCTCATCTAAATCAAATTCCCCATCTTCAGTAAGGACTTCTATTGTAGTTTCTTGATCTAAAGATTGACTCCCTGTCAATTCTTCGTTTTGACAAGACACAAAAATAACAAGTGCTGTCAACATTAATAATCGTGATAAGTGTTTCATAATTTTTAAATAATTTTTTTAAATTGATTAATAGCTATTCGAGTGCAAATTTATTGTGTTACAGAATTGTTAAATAAAAAAATGGCTGTAGTTTAGTATTCTTTCGATTAATAGATGAACGATTAATTATTTCGATTAATAGATAAAAATAAAATATTAACGATGATCAGTAATGTGAAGAATATATCAAGGCAAGCTACTAGTCAAGTTTTAATATGTATTATTGTAACAAACAATAGATTAGAATTTAAATGAAAATAGACCTTAGAAGTGATACTGTAACAAAGCCAAATACGGCAATGCTTGAAATAATGATGCAAGCTAAAGTAGGTGATGATGTATTTAGAGAAGATAATACTGTAAATGAATTAGAGGAAAGGGTTGCTAAAATGTTTGGTAAGGAAAAAGCATTGTTTTTTCCTAGTGGTACTATGGCAAATCAAACAGCTGTAAAACTACATACAAATCCTGGAGAACAAGTTATCTGTGATACATATGCTCATATCTATAATTATGAATCTGGTGGCATGTCTTTTAATAGTGGTGTGTCCTGTAAATTAATTGAAGGACATAGAGGCATGTTTACAGCAAACCAAACTAAAGAATCCATAAACCCTAAAGATTATTGGTATGCTAAAACAAGCATGGTGGCAATTGAAAATACTACAAACAAAGGGGGAGGTGCATGTTGGGATTTTGAAGAATTAAAACGGATTAAAAAAGTTTGTGATTTTAAAGAATTAGGATATCACTTAGACGGTGCAAGGTTATGGAATGCTTTAGTTGCAAAAAACGAAACAACCCAACAATATGGGGAAATCTTTGATACCATTTCAGTTTGTTTAAGCAAAGGCTTAGGATGTCCTGTAGGTTCAGTTCTCGTGGGAGATGAAGATATTATGAAAAATGCACTTAGAATTAGAAAAGTATTTGGAGGCAATATGAGGCAGGCTGGATATTTAGCAGCAGCAGGTCTTTACGCATTAGATAATAATATTGAGAGGCTAGTAAATGACCATCAAAAGGCAAAAGAAATAGGAGAGGTTTTATCTCAACTCTCAATTATTAAAGTAGTTGAACCTGTAGAAACTAATATTATAATATTTGAGCTTAATGAAGATGTAAACGAAAGTACATTTCTTAATAAACTAAAAGACAATAATATTCATATTATTAGTATGGGGAGCAATAAGCTTCGTGTAGTAACACATCTTGATTACACTAATGACATGCATGAAAAGTTAATAAATATACTTAGAAAGACTAATTTCACTAACTACTAACTACTAACTACTAACTACTACTTAAATATATCCATTCCAGGTATATTGGGTAATCCGTCTTTGGCAGCGGCAGCTAATTCAGCTTCATTAATTTTAGAAGCTTTTTGTATAGCTTTATTAATCGTTAAAACAAGGTAATCTTCAAGTTGTTCTTTATCTTCAAGTAACTCGTCATGTATTTCTATAGTTTTAATTTCTCTGTTGGCTGTAATAGTTACTTTTAACTTATTATCAGAGCTGTCCTCATCAATTAAAACAGTATCTAAGCGTTTTTTAGTTTCTTCAACTTTTTTCTGGGCTTCTTTAAGTTTACCCATCATATTCATCATATCTCCAAACATAAATTGTAAGTTTAAATTATAAAGACAAATTTAACAGGTAATTTTATATCAAAGAAATTTAATATGAGAAATAGATGTCTTATTTTGTTGCTAAGCTTTATTTTTGCGCTTTCCTGTAAAAAAGAAATTAAAATGACAGAAAATAAAATTCTGGTTAATCCTCCCATAGCAAAAAAAGAAGCTAAAAAACTTAGTATACACGATGATACAAGAATTGATAACTATTACTGGTTAAATGATAGAGATAACCCAGAGGTAATAGATTACTTAAATGCAGAAAATAATTATACCAAAGAAATATTAAAACATACCGAAACTTTTCAAAAATCACTTTTTGAAGAGATGAAAGGAAGAATTAAAGAAGATGATACATCTGTTCCATATAAATTAAATGGTTATTGGTATATAACTAAATATGAAAAAGGAAAAGATTACCCAATTTACATAAGAAAAAAAGAGACTTTAGAGGCTAAGGAAGAATTATTGTTTGACTGTAATGAAATGGCCAAAGACCATACTTATTTTAAATTAGGAGGTATTGCTATTAGTCCAGATAATAATTTAGTTGCTTTTTCTACAGATACAGTAAGTAGAAGGCAATACACTATTCAAGTTAAGGATTTAAATACTGACGAAATATTTAGTGATGAAATAAAAAATACTACGGGAAGTATTACATGGGCAAATGATAATAAAACGTTGTTTTTTGCTAAAAAAGATGAAGTAACTCTCAGATCTCATAAAATTTTTAAATACCAATTGGGAAATGATTTAAATGATATACAAGAGGTTTATCATGAGACCGATGACACTTTCAACACATTTGTTTATAAAACAAAGTCAAAAAAATATTTAGTAATAGGTTCTTCTAGCACACTGTCAACAGAGTACAGAATTTTAAATGCAGATAACCCTGATGGAGAATTTAAGATATTTCAAGAGCGTCAGCGAGATTTAGAGTATAATATAGCGCATTATAATGGCGTTTTTTACGTTATAGCAAATAATGATGGTGCTTTAAACTTTCAATTGCTTAAAACATCTGAAAACGCTACTAACATCAAAAACTGGGAAGAAGTACTACCACATAGAAAAGACGTTTTACTAGAAGATATTGAAATTTTTAAAGATTATTTGGTCGTTAATGAGCGTGAAAATGGTTTAAATAAATTGAGAATCATTAGTTGGAATGGTACTGACGATTATTATTTACCTTTTAATTCTGAAACTTATACTACTTACATAGGCAATAATCCAGATTTTGACAGCCATATATTGCGTTATACCTACAATTCTTTAACAACACCTAGCTCAATTATAGATTATAATCTAAAAACGAAGCAAAGTGAAGTAAAAAAAGAACAAGAAATTTTAGGCGGAAAGTTTAATAAAGATAATTATGTATCAGAACGTATATGGGCTACAGCTAGAGATGGCGCTAAAGTGCCCATTTCTTTGGTATATAAAAAAGGGATAAAACTAGATGGAACAAATCCATTATTACAATACGCTTACGGATCCTATGGTTCAACTATAGATCCGTCTTTTTCAACTATAAGGTTAAGTTTATTAGATCGTGGATTCATTTATGCCATTGCTCATATTAGAGGAGGAGAGTATTTAGGAAGGGATTGGTATGAAAACGGGAAATTACTTACTAAAAAGAATACTTTCCATGATTTTATTGACTGTTCTAAATATTTAATTACCCAGAATTATACGTCCAAAGAACATTTATATGCATATGGGGGGTCTGCGGGAGGACTATTAATGGGGGCTGTTATTAATATGAATCCAGAGTTATATAAAGGTGTGCTTGCAGCAGTACCTTTTGTTGATGTTGTTACCACAATGCTAGATGATACCATTCCATTAACAACTGGCGAGTATGATGAGTGGGGAAATCCTAATAACTCAGAATATTATCATTATATGAAATCGTATTCGCCTTATGATAATATAGAAGCTAAAGGTTATCCAAATATGTTAGTAACAACTGGTTTACATGATTCTCAAGTACAATATTGGGAACCTGCTAAGTGGGTAGCTAAATTAAGAGAGCTAAAAACCGATAATAATTTATTACTATTACACACAGATATGGACTCTGGTCATGGTGGGGCATCAGGAAGATTTGAAAGCTTAAAAGAAATTGCTATGGAATATGCATTTCTATTAGATTTAGAGGGTATATATGAATAATTAAAAAAAAAACTTATTTTTGTCAGGTTTTAAGTTGTAATTTGATATTATTTTGCGGCTTATAAAAATCAGTGAATGGAACAAAACAAAAAGGTTTATAATAATTTATTAGATTTAATAGGTAATACACCGCTTGTTAAGCTTAATAAAATAACCTCAAATATTAAAGGAGATTTTTATGCAAAAATTGAATCCTTTAATCCAGGGCAATCTTCAAAAGATAGAATTGCACTATACATTATAGAGCAAGCTGAAAAAAAAGGTATTTTAAAACCTGGAGATACTATCATTGAAACAACATCTGGTAATACAGGTTTTAGTATTGCAATGGTTAGTATTATTAAAGGTTATGAATGTGTTTTAGCTGTAAGTTCTAAGTCTTCTCCAGATAAGATTGACATGCTTAAAACCATGGGAGCTAAAGTATATGTTTGTCCAGCTCATGTTAGTGCAGATGATCCAAGATCTTATTATGAAGTAGCAAAACGCTTACATCAAGAAAGAAAAGGCTCTGTTTATATCAATCAATATTTTAATGAACTTAATATAGATGCTCACTACAATACCACTGGTCCTGAAATATGGAATCAAACTAATGGTGAAATTACTCATTTAGTTGCTTGTAGTGGAACAGGAGGTACAATTTCAGGAACAGCTAAATATTTAAAAGAGCAAAATCCTAACATAAAAGTTATAGGAGTTGATGCTTACGGTTCTGTTATTAAGAAGTATCACGAAACAAGAGAGTTCGATGAGAAAGAAATTTACCCATATAGAATTGAAGGTTTAGGTAAGAACTTAATACCTGCTGCTACTAATTTTGATGTTATAGACGAATTTGTAAAAGTTACAGATGAAGACAGTGCGCATACTGCAAGATTAATTGCAAAAACAGAAGGCATGTTTGTTGGATATACTTCTGGAGCAGTAATTCAAGGAATAAAACAACTAGGAGAGGCTGGAGAGTTTAAAAAAGGAGACAAAGTTGTTGTGATATTTCCAGATCACGGTTCAAGATATATGAGTAAAGTCTACTCAGATAAATGGATGAACGATCAAGGATTTTTTGATAGCATTCACGAAGAATCAGCACAAAAAATTCAATACATTAAGTAGAAATATACAAGATTTAAAAAAAGAGATTGTATTTTGTTTTTTAACAAAATTTAATCTCTTTCTATTTTACAGGCAATTGAGTGCTAAAAATATTGTCTAAACCATATAAATATTTAATTTTGCAAAAACTAACTAAGAACTAAATAGATAATGGTATTTAGTCAAATATTTAAGTTATTTGACTATTCTTCATAATATTCTACTTAATTAGTACATCTTAATTTAATAGCTATAAGACTTATAATAAATGAAAGATTTATTTGAAAAGATTTATAAAGATAAAGGACCATTAGGTAAATGGGCATCTCATGCAGAAGGATATTTTGTGTTTCCTAAGTTAGAGGGTGAAATCTCTAATAGAATGAAATTTCAAGGTAAAGATGTTATTACCTGGAGTATTAATGACTACTTAGGTCTAGCAAATCATCCTGAAGTAAGAAAAGTAGATGCAGAAGCTGCTGCACAATATGGTTCTGCTTATCCTATGGGAGCAAGAATGATGTCTGGTCACACAGATTTACATGAAAAGCTTCAAGATGAATTGGCCTCTTTTGTGAGTAAAGAAGCAGCTTATCTATTAAATTTTGGTTATCAAGGAATGGTATCAACTATTGATGCCTTAGTTTCTAAAGATGATATTATTGTTTATGATGTTGATGCACATGCGTGTATTATCGATGGTGTACGTTTACATATGGGTAAGCGTTTTACTTATAAACACAATGATGTAGAGAGTTTAGAAAAGAATTTGGAACGTGCTTCTAAGATGGCGGAACAAACTGGAGGAGGAATTTTAGTTATTTCTGAAGGTGTGTTTGGTATGCGTGGAGAGCAAGGGCGTTTAAAAGAAATAGTTGAGTTAAAAAAGAAATTTAATTTCAGATTATTTGTTGATGATGCTCATGGTTTTGGAACATTAGGTGCTACAGGAGCAGGAGCGGGAGAGGAGCAAGGCGTACAAGATGATATTGATGTATATTTTGCAACTTTTGCTAAGTCATTAGCTAGTACAGGAGCTTTTATAGCAGGAGATCAAGAAATCATAGATTATTTAAAATATAATTTACGTTCTCAAATGTTTGCAAAATCATTGCAAATGCAATTGGTTGTAGGTGCTCTTAAGCGTTTAGAAATGCTTAAAACTATGCCTGAACTAAAAGCAAAACTATGGGAGAATGTTAATGCATTACAATCTGGTTTAAAAGAAAGAGGATTTGATATAGGGACTACACAAAGTTGTGTTACACCTGTTTATTTAAAAGGAAGTATTCCAGAAGCTATGGCTTTAGTGAAGGATTTACGTGAAAACTATGGTATATTCTGTTCTATAGTAGTATATCCAGTTATTCCTAAGGGTTTAATTTTGTTAAGACTCATTCCTACTGCTTCTCATAATTTAGAAGATGTAAGCGAAACATTATCAGCTTTTGAAAGTATTAGAGATAGACTAGAAAATGGCACTTACAAAAGATTATCTGCAGCTGTAATGGCAGCAATGGGAGAATAGAAAATATATTTCATCTATATATAAAAAAGTCCGATTTAAAAAATCGGACTTTTTCTTGTTATAATAAGTTTTTTCTAAGGGTCTTTCTTCGTCTGTAAACTTCAGGGTTAAAATGCTTCCAAATTTGGTGTATAGCAATATTATCTTCTAACTCAGGAGTTCTGTAACAAGTTTCAATCCCTTTTTCTGTAAAGGTTTTATAGTATTCATTAAAGATCACAGCGTGCACTCCTTTATTTTGATAGTCTGGATGAATCCCAATTAGATAAAAAATAACATCTTTGCTATGTTTTTTAGCTTTCAAGATGTGTGTAAAACCAAAAGGGAACAATTTTCCTTTAGCCTTTTGTAATGCTTTAGCAAATGCAGGCATTACAATAGCAAAGCCAACAAGTTCATCATCTTTATCAACTACAAAATTTATATATTCAGGGTTTACAAAGCTTATAAACTTCTTCTTGAAATATTCCTTTTGAATATCTGTAATTTCAACAAAAGAGGCTAAAGAAGAATATGATTTGTTAAAAAGATCAAACATTTTATCTACATAAGGCATCACCTCTTCAGTCTTAGTAAAAGTAAGAGATTTTAATTGATAACGTCTTTTAATAAGTGCCTGAGCTTTAGTAAATGTATCTGGATTCACATTGCTAAAAGGGAACCTGCTTTCAGAGTATTCTTTTTCAATACTATAACCAGCCGCTTCATAATGTTTTATATAATAAGGGTGATTATACCAGGTAATCATTGGAGCTATTGCTTCAAAACCTTCGGTCATCACACCAACTTTATCTAAATTTGAAAACCCAACCGGCCCTTCAGTGTATTTTAAATTATTAGATTTCCCTATACTTTCAACTTTATCTAATAGCGCTTTAGAAACCTCTAAATCATCAATAAAATCAAACCAACCAAATCGCATTTTTTGCTGTTCTTGATCTTTAATTTCTAGCCAATTAATGATTGCGGCAATTCTTCCAACTATTTCATTATTTCTGTAAGCCAGAAATAACGTAGCTTCAGCATCTTTAAAAACAGGATTTTCGTTTTTATCAAAAGTTTTTAATTCTTGACTAATTATTGGAGGTGTCCAATATTTTGAGTCTTTGTAAATCTTAAAAGGAAATTTAACAAACGCTTTTAGGTCTTTTTTATTGCTAACTTCTTTAATTGTAATCATGTTCAGTTAACGTCTTTCTTTTGGTTGTTAGTTTTAATCAAAATCAATCTCTTTCTTTTTCTGCTTTTTTATTTTGTTTTCATCGGTATCAACATCATCATCTTTCTTTTTTTTCTTCTTAGTTTCTTTCTTTGATTTTTTAGTCTCTTTTTTGCTTTTTCTATTTCTTCGTTTGCCTTCTGCTTTAGCGTCTGCTCCATTTTCTTCAGGAGTTGCACCTTTTTCTGGTTTGGGGTCTTTATGGAAATCTAATCTATATGAAGCGCCTATGTTAGCACTAAATACAGCAGGAGTGTCTTTTGCGTTAAATGTTATTGAGCTGTCTAATTGAAAATCTTTTCCAAATAAACGCGCAGCACCAACTCTAAACAAATTATCTGCATAAAAATTACTCTTAATACCTTGTAATTCTCCAAAAATCACCCATTCTGGATTAAATGAATGTGTTAACGTAATCACATATTGAAAATCTGATTGATCTGAACCAATTCTATCTTTTATAAAATTTGTTACCAACACCCAGCCACCAGCAAAATTATTTTGGGTAGCCAACATAAGTTTTGGACTAACACCACTAATATTTGGAGCTGTGTATGGATTGTTTTTAGAATCAAAATTAGCTCCTAGGTAAACTGAAACAGCAGGGATTAAATGTTTCCATTTAAAGCTGTGATTTGCTTTCCAGCTGTAAATATTTGGTTTGTTGGCTTCTTGATTTTTATAAGGGTCAAATACTAGATATTTTGCGCCAAGTGTTAAATATTTAAAGTTGCTTCTTGATATTTCTGAATCTGGTTGGTTAGGGTATTTGAATTTATCATTTTGATAAGTACCTTCTACATTTACTTCTAATTGCTCAAATAAAAGCCCATACCTAATAGCAAAATCAGCACCCAATCCAGAAACTTCATGTGCTGTGGCAGGAGTTCTTTTTTCTTTAATAAAATAAGGCCCAACTTCAAATTGAACAACGTTTTTTCCAACGGAATAAGCACTTCTAGAAACACCAGGTCTATTGGAATTAATGACATCTGTATATTGACTAAAAACCTGAGTGGAAATAAAACAGATAAGAATGGTTATGATAGATTTGAAAGGCTTCATAATTAAGTTTTTATGTTGTAAGGGCATAAAAAAAATGACAGTACATTTTAATTTCTTGTACTAACGTGAAATCAAATATAGATATTTTATACTTTTTTTATCATTTTTAGTAGATTTTTAAGTTGACAGAATTGTATTTTTGTATTAAAAGTATTTTTATGCATCAGTATGCGTCGGTTCCTGGTTTGGTTAAAATGATTCTTATCATTTTATTGATTTATTTTGGAGTTAAAATTTTAACTCGTTTGTTTTCGCCATTTCTAGCTAAATTTATAGTTAAAAAAGCTGAGCAACGCTTTGGGCAGCAATTTGGGCAATACCAAAATAAACAACAAGAGACGTCTAAAAGAGAAGGAGAAGTTACTATTGATAAGGTACCAAATAGAAAAGCTTCTAATAAAAATGTAGGGGATTATGTAGATTTCGAAGAAATTGATTAATTTCACATTCACCTATTTTAAAGCACTTTCATGCAATTTTCATTTAAAAAATTCTTACCCCATATATTAGTTATTTTGGGGTTTATTATAGTTTCCTTAGCATATTTTAGTCCAGTTTTACAAGGGAAAGCTATTTTTCAAAATGACATCAAACAATACATTGGGATGTCTAAACAGCAAAAAGATTTTAGAGCTCAAACAGGAGAAGAGACCTATTGGACTAATAGTGCTTTTGGTGGAATGCCTACATATCAATTAGGAGCTAAATATCCGCATAACTATATTAAAAAATTAGATTTAGCGCTTAGATTTCTGCCTAGACCAGCAGATTATCTGTTTTTGTACTTACTTAGTTTCTATATTCTTTTAATTGTTTTAAAAGTTGATTTTAAATTGGCTGCTGTAGGAGCATTAGCCTTTGGTTTTTCAACCTATTTAATAATTATTTTAGGTGTAGGTCATAATAGTAAGGCACATGCAATAGCATACATGCCATTAGTGTTAAGTGGAATTTTGCTCACTTTTCAACGAAAGTATATAGCTGGATTTTTGCTTACAACGCTTGCAATGGGCTTAGAGATTGTGTCTAATCATTTTCAAATGACATACTACTTATTGTTGTTAGTCATAGTCTTAGGAGTTGTGTATTTAATTGATGCTTTTAAAAAACAAGTCTTACCACATTATTTTAAGTCTGTTGGTATTTTAGTTTTGGCTGTAATTCTCTCTATTGGATTGAATGCTACAGGTGTTATGGCAACTCAAGAATACGTAAAAGAAAGCACCAGAGGTAAAAGTGAACTAACTATTAATCCAGATAGCTCTCCAAAAGAAGTAACTAATGGGTTAGATAGAGATTATATTACGCAATTTAGTTATGGGTTAGCTGAGACTTTCAATCTTTACATACCACGTTTTATGGGAGGTGGTAATTTTGAACATGTTGGAAAAGACTCTGAGATTTATAAAAAATTTCGTTCCGAAGAAGCCCCAACGTATTGGGGTGATCAACCAATTGTTGAAGCACCAGCTTATGTAGGAGCTGTTATTTTGTTTTTGTTTGTTTTAGGCCTGTTTTTAGTGAAAGGAAGATTAAAATGGTGGTTAGTAGGAGGTACGGTTGTTTCGCTATTACTGTCATACGGAAAGAATTTAAGTTTTTTAACAGACTTTTTCATTGATTATGTACCGTTATATAACAAATTTAGAGCAGTTAGCTCCATTCAGGTCATTTTAGAGTTATGTATTCCTGTATTAGGGATTTTTGCCTTGGTTAGACTATTAAACGATTTTGAAAAGAAAGAAGAAAAACTAAAAGCCTTAAAGTATTCAACCATAATTACTGGAGGACTTGCTTTAATGTTCTTATTATTCAAGAATTCTCTATTTAATTTTTCTGGTGCTAATGACGGATATTATATTCAAAGTTACGGGCAAGAATTTGTTAGTGCGCTAAAAGAAGATAGGAAATCTATTTTTACTGCTGATACCTTGAGGACACTAGTTTTAGTATTATTATCTGCTGGAACTATTTTCATGTTTTTAAAAGGCAAATTGAAAGAAAAATGGGTGATTGTTGCTTTTGGTACTCTTATCTTATTTGATTTAGTGGGGGTTGATAAACGTTATGTAAATAATGATGATTTTACATCTGCAATTAAAGTTAACAAGCCGTTTAGAGCTAATGCTGCAGATTTAGAGATTCAGAAAGATAAAGGTCATTTTAGAGTTTTTGATATTTCTAATCAAGGAATACAAAATAGAACCAAAGCCTCTTATTTTCATAATTCTTTGAATGGTTACAATGCAGCAGAATTAAAACGATATAGAGAGGTGTTCGATTTCTATGTTGCTAAAAACAATATAAATGTATTGAATATGCTTAATACCAAGTATATTATAGTTGATTCAGAAAAAGAGGTTGCACCCTTAATTAATGATGAAGCGAATGGCAATGCATGGTTTATTGAAAAGCTAGAAAAAGTTGATTCGGCTAATGATGAGATTTTAGCGTTAGATAATCTAGATACTAAGCGTAAAGCAGTTTATGTAGCTGAAGAACCTGTTAGTAAAAATACATTTGTATTAGATTCTTTAGCTAGTATTTCTTTAAAAGAAGTAAAGCCAAATTATTTAAAATACGAATCAAATAATACGAATCATGGATTTGCTGTATTTTCTGAAATTTATTATGGTAATGGTTGGAAAACCTTTATTGATGGAGAACCAACAAATCATAGGCGTGTAAATTATACGCTTCGTGGAATGCAAATACCAAAAGGCAATCATACCATTGAATTTAAATTTGATCCAGATGTAGTTAAAACTGGGAGTAGTATAGCCTTAGGAAGTTCAGTATTACTTATTCTACTTTTAGCTGGCGGATTATTTTTTGAAATTAAGAAAAACAAAACAACAAGTGCGTAAAAAAGCACTCATAATAACTTACTATTGGCCTCTTGCTGGAGGGCCTGGTGTACAGCGTTGGCTAAAATTTGTTAAATATTTACCAGACTTTAATGTAGAACCTATAGTTTTTATTCCTGAAAATCCTAATTATGCTTTAATTGATGAGAGTTTAGTAGGAGAGGTTTCAAAAGATATAACCATTTTAAAACTTCCTATAAAAGAACCTTATAGATTGGCTAGATTTTTTTCAAAGAAAAAATCTAATACCATAAGTAAAGGGATTATCTCCGAACATAAAAATCAAAGTTTTATAGAAAAACTCATGCTGTATGTTAGGGGAAATTTTTTTATTCCTGATGCCAGAAAGAATTGGGTAAAGCCTTCGGTTAAATATCTTTTGGAATATATTTCAAAAGAGGGAATAGAGACTCTAATTACCACGGGGCCACCACATAGCTTACATTTAATTGGCATGGAGCTTAAAAATAAGTTAAACGTTAAATGGATAGCAGATTTTAGAGATCCATGGACAACAATCGGATATCATAAAAAACTAAAATTATCTAAACGTTCACGAGAGAAGCATTTATTTCTAGAAAAAGAAGTTTTAAATATAGCAGACCAAGTTATTGTAACGAGTTTTACAACTAAAGCTGAATTTAAGAAAATTACTGAAAAACCTATTGAAGTCATTACAAATGGCTATGATTATGAAAAAGTTGAAGCTGTTGAGTTAGATAAAAAGTTTTCTATAGCTCACATAGGGTCATTACTATCTCAACGAAATCCCGATAATTTGTGGAAGGTTTTAAGTGATTTAGTTATTGAAGAACCTGATTTTTCTCAGGATTTACAATTAAATTTTGTGGGTGCGGTGAGTAATGAAGTTTTAGAATCTATAAAAGAAGCTGATTTAATTAAAAATATAAGTAATGTAGGTTATGTTTCTCATAAAGAAGCTATTAAGTTTCAAAAAAAATCTCAAATACTTCTTCTGGTTGAAATAAATTCTAATGATACTAAATGTATTATTCCTGGAAAATTGTTTGAATATATGGTATCTGACAGACCTATACTTGCGTTAGGTCCTAAAGAATCAGATATCGAGAAAATAGTAAAAGAAACCAATACTGGGAATTATTTTTATTATGACGATTATGAAACTTTAAAATCTACTATTTTAAATCATTATAAAGATTATAAAGAAAAAAGGCTTAAATCTTATCCGGTAGGTTTACAAAAGTATAGTAGAAAAAAATTAACAGAAACCTTGTCTAAATTTATATAATGGGTATTGTAGCTTCTCAATCTATTAAAAACATGATTTCCACATATTTGGGTTTCTTTGTTGGAGCTATTAATACGTTGTTTCTTTATACAAACCCTAAATTTATATCTGATGAATATTATGGATTAGTGGGGTTTATGTTGTCTGCTGCCTATGTGATGATGCCATTGATGTCTTTTGGCGTACACAATACTTTAGTGAAGTTTTATACATCTTTTAAAACCCGTGTAGCCTTAAATAGTTTTTTAACATTAATGATTTTATTGCCTTTAGCAATTGTTATTCCTATAGGTTTTATTGGGGTTGTGGCTCATCAGTCCATAAGTGATTTTTTAGCTTCAGAAAACACGTTAGTTTCTGGGTATGTATGGCATATTTTCTTTGTTGCAATAGCTTTAGCCTATTTTGAAGTATTTTTTGCTTGGGCAAAAGTTCATATGAAAACAGTTTTTGGAAACTTAATGAAAGAGGTGTTCCATAGAATAGGAACCTCAATTTTATTGATTTCACTTTATTATAATCTAATAGATGTTGAACAATTTATGATTGGATTGGTGCTGGTCTACTTTATTAGAATGCTAGCAATGATGAGTTATGCGTTTAGCATTAAATTGCCTGTATTTACTTTTAAGAAAATAAATAACCTTACCGATATTTTAAAGTATTCTTCATTAATAGTAATAGCAGGCTTAGTGGCGTCTAATTTACTTGATATAGATAAAGTAATGTTAGGCAAAATTTTACCAAGCTTAAATAATATTGCTTATTATAATGTAGGTGTTTTTATTGCTACAGTAATTGCTGTTCCTCAGAGGTCTATGCATCAAATTTTAATGCCACTTTCAGCTAAGTTTTTGAATGAAAAACAATATGATGCTCTAAACGATTTGTATAAAAAAAGCTCTATTAATCTTTTCATTGTTAGTGGTTTGATTTTTTTGTTAATTATTTTGAATATTAACGAGCTTTATCAACTTATTGATTCAGAGTACGCTATAGGCTTGCAAGTGGTTTTATTAATTAGCTTAGCACGATTATATGATTCTGTTTTAGGAAGTAATAACGCAATTTTATTTAATAGTGATTATTACAGATTTGTTCTTGTTTCTGGAGTTTTGGTAGTGATTATTATGTTATTGTTAAATGTATTGTTAATACCAAAATTTGGGATTAATGGAGCAGCATTGGCAACACTAATTGCTATTTTCATATATGACACCACTAAGCTTTATTTTGTATATAGGTATTTTAAAATGACGCCATTTTCAAAAAAGACTTTGAAAACAGCTGGTGTGATTCTTGTGTTTTCATTGTTATTCTATTTTTGGGATTTTTCATTTCACCATATTATTAATATCATAATAAAATCATTAATAATTAGTGTTTGCTATGTTTTAGTAGTTTATAAATCTAACCTATCTGATAATATCACTAGTTCAATAAATAAAATATTAAAGAAATAAAAAGAAACCCTGTGATTTTGCTTTGAGGCAAACTAACCACAGGGTTTTCCAACTAATCAACCAAAAATTTTAAGATCTTCTTCTATGGGTGTTAGATCTTGTGTTGCTACTAGAATTATTTCTATTATTAGAAGTTCTAGGTTTATAACTTTTTGAAGATCTAGAAGTAGATCTTTGTTGCGTACTAGATTTTCTTTGAGTGTTAGGTCTAGGTGTGTATTTTTGATTAGACCTTGATGACCTATTTATAACTTGTGCTGTCCTACTTGAATTACTATTATATCTAGGTTTATTAGTGTTCGTTCTTTTAATAGTTGTTGTTTCTCTTTTAATAGTATTTACAGATCTAGTTGCATTAGATGATGGTTTAGTTGTTCTATATGCATTGTTTCTAGTTCTATTTGAATTGTTTATTTGAGAATTACCTCTATTATATGTTGTACTTCTTCTATCTACATTATTTCTAGAATTTCTATTTATTGTACTGCTTCTATTGTAAGAAGTGTTTGAGCGATTAGCCTTTGCGAAACTTCTTCTAGGCGTAGCATTACGATTAACTCTTGTTACATTTCTAGAACTTCTATTGATGGTAGCGTATTTTCTGCTTCTTACAATAGAGTTGCCTCGTCTGCTTGCAACAGATGTTATAGGTCTATAGTTATTGTAAAATGGTCTTGCGTATGTGTATCTAACAGGATTGTAATATCTTCTGTATGGCCTATTATATACTACACAATAATCTATTGTAGGTACAGCATAATAACTATGCCAAGGTCTATAAACATAAGATCTGTTGTAGGTATTTATAAAACCAGTACAGTGAGAAAATGTATTAAATCTATTATAGTGTACATAAAGACTGCCAACCCTAGAAACTCTACCGAAATTATTGTAAAAGATATTTATGTTTCCTACTTGTGAAATTCTTCCATAAAAATCATAATAAATAGGGGTGTTTTCTATCTGAATAATAGCACCGTATTCATCGTATTGAACATAAGCTCCGTAATCTTGCCCTGAATTAAAGCTGAAATTTACACTTGGTGATCCAATTGACACATTAAAGCGAGAATTCCCTCTTAAAATGTTAAAATCAAATTGCCCATCAGGGAAAACTGAGAATTCAATACCATTTTCTACAAATATGAAAGAATTGCCATAACCTCCATAATAAGTAGAAGTAGATATGTTATTAAAACTTGTTGTTGCCGCATTAACAGTGAATCCTGACAGGATTAAAGCTGTTATCATAAATATTAATTTCTTCATAATCTGTATAGTTTAAATGTGAATACATGTTGATAATACCAAACAGCGTGCCAAAAAAAATGCAGTTAACTACTTTGTAAGATTATGATTATGATTTCGAAACTATTTTTTTTGTTTAAATACTATACTATATCATACTTGTTAGTTTTGTCAAGTTTGTGTCTAGTGTTAATGTTTGGTATATACAATAGGTAATATTTAAATTAGTGTCATATAAATACAAACTAAATTATTACATTATGAAAAAAATTACTTTACTAGTTATGGTTTTTGGCTTATTACTAGCCACAACAAATTTAAATGCTCAGTTAGCTGAAACTTATTATTCGACTCGTCTTAATGGAGGCGATACTTTTGGGTCTTCTTCTGCTGGAAATAGATTTGCTGGTTATGGTTTTGGAGGAGTTCCTAACCATACTTTTAATAATGCGACCAAGAATTTAACCATTGAGATTACGGATTATGATGAAAACAATCCAGTTGTTGGACCTGAGTTATACATTCGTTGGGCTAGAGTTGGTTTTGGAAATGCGCCTCTTAACTGGGGGTCAGATAACGTTACGGAGATTATGACTTTAGTGCCTGGAGATTTTACAGGTGGAGCAGCAACTGTAAATGTAACCATACCTGCAGGAACTACACCAGTAGCTGATACAGCTGATTACGTTAGTGGATATCTATGGATATTACAAATTGTAGGTGTTAACGGTGCTCCTTATGTTGATTCTGAGCATGCATACATGAATTATGTGATAGACATTACTGATAATATTTTGAACACAAATAATTTCAGTAAAAATGAGATAGATGCTAATTATGTTAATAGTCTTCAAGCTATAGTATTAAATGATAATGCTTTAGAAGGTGAAGATTACGCTGTATACAACGTATTAGGTCAAGTAAAACTTAAAGGTAACGTATCTAGAGAAATTAGTGTATCTGATTTGAATTCTGGACTTTATTTCTTAACCATACCTAGTAAAGGAACTTTAAAATTTGTTGTTAATAATAGATAGTATAAACACTTTACAATAGAAATAATAAAAAGGACATCATATTTTTGATGTCTTTTTTTTGTCTTTAACAATTATGTCATGTGCGATTTGCTTTTGCATTAATCTTTTTTCTAATTTTGAGAAAATTAATTATTATTAATGGGAAATAACATTGAAGCTTGCAAAAATTGCGAGCAAAATTTTAACATAAACTATGAGTTTTGTCCCTATTGCGGGCAAGAAGCTAAAGATAAATTAACGGTAGGGGTTCTATTCAAGAATACTATTAGTAATTATTTTTCTGTTGATGCCCGTTTTTTTAAAAGTTTCCTACCTTTATTATTAAAACCAGGTTATTTAGCTAAAACGTTTGTTGAAGGTAAGCGGTTGTTGTATTTGCATCCTGCAAAGTTATATCTATTTATTTCTGTAGTTTTCTTTTTTTTAATGTCTGTTTTAATAGTTAAAAACAATGTAAGTAACATAGATAGAGCTATTAAAAATGCTACCGTTAAACCTTATGTTCCTGATAGCTTAAAAACAGAAGTGACTAAAGCTTTAGATTCAATTAAAATTGATAGTATTCTTAGGCCGTTAAAAGCGAAAGGTATGGTTGGTTTAGATGAAGCGCAAATAAAAGCTTTAGATTCTATAATAAAAAGTAAGACTAGTAGCGATTCAGAAAGAAATCAACTTGATTTTGGATATAATTCTAAAAAAGTAGATTCATTGATTGCTATTGGAGCAAATGAACAAGAAATTTTTCAAGCAATGGGTATGAATGAAGATGCAAACGCTCTTACCAGAAAATTTTATGCTCAAACATTAAAGTTTCATAAAAATAGGAGTGGAGGACAAATTTTTCAAGCCATATATGATACAATTCCTATTGCCTTATTTGTCTTGTTACCAATATTTGCATTTATTTTAAAACTATTCTATTATAATAGTGGTTCTTATGCACATCATTTAGTGTTTAGCTTCTACTTCTTTTCTTTTTTATTTACTGTCTTTAGCATAACTCTAATTACAAATTATTTTGTTAATATACCAGGGTGGTTAGATGTTTTGATAGTTTTGTCTACGTTTTTCTATCTGGTAATAGGTGTTAAGAATTTTTATGAAAGAGGGTTTGTGTCTAGTTTTGTTAAATCTGGTGTGATTTCATTTTTATACTTAATAGTAGTGATACCTATTGCTGTAATAATTTTGTTTATTATTGGTTTCTTATTTTATTAAAGTTAACTTAATTTTTCTTTTAAATAAATGCCGGTAACAGAGTTTTTGCTTTTTACAATTTCTTCAGGAGTACCATGCGCAACTATGTTCCCTCCATTTTCACCCCCCTCTGGACCTAAATCTATAATGTAATCTGCGCACTTAATAAGTTCAATATTATGTTCGACTACTATTATAGAATGTCCGTTGTCAATTAATGCATTAAAAGATTTTAATAACTTTTGAATATCATGAAAATGTAAACCAGTTGTCGGTTCATCAAAAATAAAAAGTGCTTTTTCTTTTTTGTTGCCTTTACCAAGAAATGTAGCAAGTTTGATACGTTGCGCTTCACCACCAGAAAGGGTAGAGGAGCTTTGGCCAAGAGTTACATAGCCTAAACCAACATCTTGTAGTGGTTGCAGTTTGTTTTTGATTTTAGGTTGTCCACTAGCTTCAAAAAAACTAATGGCATCATCTATGGTTAGGTTAAGAATATCATCTATATTTTTATTAGCAAAAGTTACTTCTAAAACTTCTTTTTTGAAGCGTTTTCCTTTACAGGTTTCACATTCTAAATGAACATCAGCCATAAATTGCATTTCAATAGTAACTTCACCTTCGCCTTTACAAGTTTCACATCTTCCGCTATCTACGTTAAATGAAAAGTGTTTTGGTTGATAATTTCTAATCTTACTAAGCTTCTGTTTTGAAAATAGCGCCCTAATATCATCATAAGCTTTTATGTATGTAACAGGGTTGGATCTTGAGGAACGCCCAATAGGGTTTTGATCAACAAATTCAATAGCTTTTACGTTAGAATAGTTGCCTTTTAAAGAAGAAAATTGACCTGGTCTATCACTAAAATCTGTAAGTTGCTTTTGAAGTGCTGGGAACAAAATCTTTTTGATTAATGTACTTTTTCCGCTTCCAGAAACTCCTGTTACTACAGTTAGCATTCCTAAAGGAAAACTCACATCAATATTTTTTAGATTATTTTCTCTGGCGCCTATTACATCAATATGATATTTTGAAGTTCTTCTTTTATTAGGGACTTCAATTTTTAATTTTTCATTTAAATATTGCGCTGTTAAAGAGTTTGATGTTAAAATGTCTTTATATGTGCCCTCTGCAACTACATTTCCTCCAAAAGTTCCAGCTTCTGGACCTATATCAATAATAGTATCAGCGGCTTTCATAATATCCTCATCATGTTCAACTACTATTACAGTATTCCCTAAATCTCTTAATGATTTTAATACAGAAATGAGTCTTTCTGTGTCCTTGGGGTGTAAACCAATACTTGGTTCATCTAGAATATACATAGAACCCACTAAGCTACTTCCCAAAGAGGTTGCTAAATTAATTCTTTGACTTTCACCACCTGATAACGTGTTAGATCTTCGATTTAAAGTTAAATAGTCTAGTCCTACATTTGATAGAAAGGTGAGTCTGCTATTAATTTCTTTGAGTAATCTATTGGCAATTTGAGTATCATAATCATTTAACTCTAATTGTTTAAAGAAGTTAGATAGTTTACTTAAAGGCATTTCAACTAAATCTGTAATTGTAACTCCTCCAATCTTCACATAATTAGCCTCCTTACGTAAGCGTTTGCCATTACATTCTTTACATTTGGTTTTTCCGCGATAGCGAGAAAGCATCACTCTATTTTGAATTTTGTAAGCCTTAGATTCTAATTCAGCAAAAAACGAATTTAATCCTTCAAAATATTTATTGCCATTCCATACAAGTTGTTTCTGTTCTGGGGTTAATTGAAAATAAGGTTTATGAATAGGAAAATTGAATTTATGTGAATTATTTACTAATTGATCTTTATACCAACTCATGCTTTCACCTCTCCAAGGAAAAATAGCACTTTCATAAATAGAAAGCCCAGTATTTGGAATTACTAAATCTTCATCAATACCTATAATATCTCCATAGCCCTCACATTTAGGGCAAGCACCGTATGGGTTATTGAAGCTAAATAGATGAACATTTGGCTCTAGAAATATAATGCCGTCTAATTCAAATTTATTACTAAAAACACGTTGCTTATTGTCTTTTAAAGTTTTAATTGTACATTCTCCTTTTCCTTCGTAAAACGCTGTTTGAATGGCATCTGCTAAACGATTAAAAAAATCTTCTTCATTTTTTACAATTACCCTATCAACTACTAATTGTACATTATCTTTATCGCTAACTTTGGCTTCATCAATTCTTAAAACGGTGTCATTTACTTTTATTCTGGCATAGCCTTGTTGTTGTAATGCTTTTAGTTTGTTTTCAATAGTTCGTCCTTCTTCTAAATGTATAGGAGCGAGAAGTAGCATTTTTTCGCGTTCATCAAAAGATTTTGTATAATTTAATACATCTGCTACTGTTTCTTTTTTTACCAAATTACCAGAAATAGGAGAGTACGTCTTTCCTATTCTTGCGAAAAGAAGTTTTAAATAATCATAAATTTCAGTAGTAGTACCAACTGTAGATCTTGGGTTGGTCGAATTCACTTTTTGTTCAATAGCTATAGCAGGAGCAATACCTTTAATATAATCTACTTTTGGTTTGTTTAGTCTTCCTAAGAACTGACGCGCATAACTAGATAAGCTTTCTACATAGCGTCTTTGACCTTCAGCATATAAGGTGTCAAAAGCTAAACTTGATTTTCCAGAACCAGATAAACCTGTAATTACAACTAATTTGTTTCTTGGTATGACAACATCAATATTTTTTAAATTATGAAGCTTAGCGCCTTTTATAATGATGTTTTCTTTTGGGTTTTCTACAGGAATATTAGTATTCATAGGTGTTTTGAAGATATAATCTAACAAAGATACTACAAGTATTTGAACTTAAAAAGAACAGGTAACCTGTATTTAAAAGTCAAAAAAAACTTCTATTTTTTGCATTTTAGGAATGATTGTTGTTATATTTGATATATCAATCAATAACAAAATACACTTACGCCTATAGTATAACATTACTTTTTTAATTAGTAACCCCAAGCAAAGAAGCCCTCTCTTCTTGCGTTAAAAGTAATGATTATGCAAAACGAATTAATTTCTGATGCTACTCTAGTAAGTGGCTATATCAAAGGAGATGAATGTGCTTTAGAAACTCTAATTCATAGGCACAAACAAAAAATTTACAGTTTTATCTATTCAAAAGTATATGATAAAGACTTAGCTGAAGATATTTTTCAGGATACGTTTATTAAAGTTATTAGAACTTTAAAACAAGGTACATATAATGAGGAAGGTAAGTTTTTACCATGGGTAATGCGTATCGCACATAATTTAGTAATAGACTTCTTTAGAAAGAGTAATAGAATGCCAAAATTTGATAATGCGGGAGAGTTTAGTATTTTTTCTGTGCTAAGTGATTCTGCTTTGAATGCTGAAAAAACGATTATTAAAGATCAGGTAGAAAATGATGTTAGGCGTCTAGTAGATGAACTTCCAAATGATCAAAAAGAAGTTCTACTAATGCGAATGTATAATGACATGAGTTTTAAGGAAATATCTGAAAGAACAGGGGTTAGTATTAATACTGCTCTTGGTAGAATGCGTTATGCACTTATAAATTTACGCAAGATAATTGATAAGCATAATATTGTTTTAACCAATTAAACAATAATAGAAACTTTATGCCGTTATTTATTTAAGATGAACCCTTAAATAGATAAAATGGCAAAACTTTACACTGAAAACAATTTTATTGAAAATGAACTTGAACCGAAAGAAGAAACGGTTAAATTTCTTCTAGATTATTCTAAGGCTTTGAGTGTTATAAATAGTAATAAACTGAAGTTTGAAATACTTCAAAATTAATTTAAAAGTCCTGTTTATCAGGGCTTTTTCTTTTTATAATAATCTTGTAAAACGGTTTTTCTACCAATAGTTTTAGTAATGATGTCTTTTTCTAAGTCCCAACCTCTAGCTGGAGAATATTCACGACCGTACCAAATTATTTGAAGGTGTAAATCGTTCCAAAGTTCCTTTGGGAATAACCTTTTAGCATCTTTTTCGGTTTGAACAACGTTTTTTCCATTACTTAAATTCCACCTGTACATTAATCTATGAATATGTGTGTCAACAGGAAAAGCAGGAACCCCAAAAGCTTGAGACATGACAACACTAGCTGTTTTATGACCAACGGCTGGAAGCGCTTCTAAAGCTTCAAAACTTTGCGGTACTTCTCCATTATGTTTTTCAATTAAAATTTGAGATAAGCCGTGAATACCTTTACTTTTCATTGGAGATAGACCAACTGGTTTTATGATTTCTCTAATTTCTTCAACTGTAAGTTTTATCATGTCATAAGGATTATCTGCACGTTCAAATAACAAAGGTGTAATTTGATTGACTCTTACATCTGTACTTTGAGCAGACATCAATACAGCGATTAATAGGGTGTAAGGGTCTTTATGGTCGAGAGGAATGGGTATTTCTGGATAAAGTTTGTAAAGAGTGTTAATTACAAAGTTTACACTTTCTTGTTTGGTCATTTGGTTGTATTTTTGTGAAACGAAGTTAAAAAAAAATTAAACAAAACAATTGCTTATGACTACATTAAAAATAGGAGATAAAGCTCCTAATTTCGTATCGAAAGATCAAGATGGAAATACGGTTTCTTTAGAAGATTACAAAGGTAAAAAGCTTGTGTTGTTTTTTTACCCTAAAGCAAGCACACCAGGTTGTACTGTTGAGGCTTGTAACTTAAGAGATAACTATGAGCGTTTTAAATCTTTAGGATACGAAATTTTAGGAGTTAGTGCAGATAGTGAAAAGAGGCAAACAAACTTTAAAAAGAAATATGAATTTCAGTACCCTTTATTAGCAGATGAAAGTAAAGAGGTAATAAACGCCTTTAAAGTTTGGGGCCCAAAAAAGTTTATGGGACGAGAATTTGATGGCATTCATAGAACTACTTTCGTTATTGATGAAAATGGCACAATTGAAGAAATTATTACTAAGGTAAAAACCAAAGATCATACTAATCAGATATTGAAATAAAAAAAAGCCCATTTAGGGCTTTTTTTTATTTTTTTGATACTATCCTTCGTTTTATAGCTAGAGGTTTTAAAGGTTTTCTGGTGTAACCAAAAAGCCTATAATCTTTAATTAAGTCTGCAGTTCCTTCTGGTAACATTTTTTCCCAACCAGGTTCTCCTTTATCAATCATATTTAAGGCTTCTCTTGAGAAAATATTCATGATACTTTCATCATAATCTTTTATGTCAACTACTTTACCATTGTATTTAAAGAATTTATATAATTCTTTCATACGTGGATAAACTTTTAAGTTCTCACTAGTAACAAGATCTCCTGTTTCAGGGTCAAACATTGGGTATAGATATACTTTTAAGTCTTTAAAGAATAACTTACCAAAGGCTTCTAAAATACCGCCGCTTATATGACGGTAATATTTTTCATCGAAAATATCAACTAAGTTATTTACCCCCATAGCTAAACCCATTCTTGCTTTGGTGTAGTTAGAGAAATACTCCACAACTTTAAAGTATTCTTTAAAGTTGGAAATCATTACAGAATGCCCTAAAGCACACAATAAATCAGCTCTATCTATAAAATCTTGTTCATCAATTTCTCCTTCGGCTCTAAGGTTAGAAAGCGTTATTTCAAAAACAGTTACAGTATTATCAGCTTCAACTTTCTTTTCATTTACAAACATTTTGTATGACTTCTCATACATGGCCATATTTACTTTGGTAACTGGTCTAAAACTTCCGCGAAGCGCTAAAATGTTTTTCTTATAAAAAATTCTAGCAGGCAATACATTTGTTCCGTCTGGACCAAAGACTACAGCATCTGTCATTCCGTTTTTAACAAGTTGTAAACTCATTAAGCGATTGTCTACATTTTTAAAAACCGGACCAGAAAAATTAATGGTATCAATTTCAACTTGATCTTTATCTAAATGATCATATAAATAACGTAGTAATTTCTTTGGTTGATGGTAATGATAAAATGCTCCATAAACAAGATTAGTTCCTAAAGTGCCAAGTGTTTCTTGTTGTAAGCGAGCATCGGTTTCTTTAAATCTAACATGTAAAAGAATTTCATTATAACCTCCCGTAGGTTCAATTTGATATTTAATGCCTACCCAACCATGACCTTTAAATTGTTTGGCAAAGTCTATCGTAGCTACAGTATTAGCATAAGTAAAGAAAATTTTATCTGGATTTTTGTCGCGAGTAATACGTTGCTCCATGAGATCCATTTCATGAGAAAGCATTTTACGCAACCTAGATTCAGTTACATAGCGTCCATCATCTTCGGCACCATAAATAGCATCACTAAAAGCTTTATCATATGCAGACATTGCTTTGGCGATGGTTCCTGAAGCGCCTCCAGCTCTAAAAAACTGCCTACATGTTTCTTGTCCTGCGCCAATCTCAGCAAATGATCCGTAAATGTTTTGATTTAAATTGATGCGAAGTGCTTTAGATTTAATTGAAGGAATATCGTCAAATTCTCTATCGCCTTTTATGCTAATATCCATATTATTTATAGGTTGTATGCGTTATTTACAAAGTTATTAAATAAGTAAAGCAAACAAAAAAATAACGCTATTTTTGTGCAAAACTAATTACAATTGAAAGTAACATTTTTGGGTACAGGTACATCGCAAGGCATTCCTATTATAGGAAGTGATCATCCTGTGTGCTTGAGTAATAACCCAAAAGATAAAAGGTTGCGTGTTTCTGTTTTGATAGAATGTGAAGATTTTAATTATGTAATTGATTGTGGACCAGATTTTAGATATCAAATGCTTAGAGCTGGTTGTGATAAAGTTGATGCGGTTTTGTTCACGCATGAGCATGCAGATCATGTAATGGGGTTGGATGATATAAGACCTTTTTATTTTAAACAAGGAGCTATCCCAATTTATGGGCATAAACGTGTTTTAAAATCTTTAAAGAAGAAGTTTGATTATGTTTTTAAAACTAAAAATAAATATCCAGGAGCTCCATCTGTGATGGTGAACAGAATTAAAAACGAAACATTTAAAATCAACAATCTATCAATAGTTCCTATTAGCGGAAAGCATGGTAGATTACAAGTCTTTGGTTTTAGATTTGATGACTTTGTGTATTTAACAGATATGAAAACTATTAAAGATAAGGAGTTTAAAAAACTTAAAGATGTTAAGGTTTTAGTAGTTAATGCATTAAGGATAGAGCCTCATTATTCGCATTTTAATCTAGATGAGGCTTTAGTATTTATTAAAAAAGTAAACCCAGAGAAAGCTTATTTAACACATATTAGCCATAAATTAGGATTTCATGACGAAGTTGAAAAAACATTGCCAGAAAATGTGTTTTTAGCTTACGATGAATTAGAAATAAAAATTTAAACTCATAAAATGAGTATTTAATAAATTAGAAATTTGATTATAAGATGAAGCAAAGAATTTTTATGTATCTGTTTGTGTTTTCAGTATTGTTGATATTATTTCAATATGTGAATTCTAAACGTATTTTTGAAGATCTTAATGTTAAATTGGATAAGAGGGAAAAAGTAATAACAAAACTCAAAGATTCTATTGAGATTTTAGAAAATGATTTGCTTGAAGTATCGCATTTTAATTTAGATAGAAATGAAGACGCCATTAGTTATTTCGAAAAAGAAGGTTATGAAATAGATGAGTTAATACCTTTTATAAAAGATGAATTATATAAACTAAATGAAGTAAAAGGTGAGCACCCATTAGTTCCATATGCTGCAAGTAGTGGTAGAAAAATGATGTTGAATACCATTAAAATGTTGAATCATAAATGGATCATTGCTGATTTTTCAGATGGTGAATTTTGGGGAGAACTTTTTTTAACCTATGAAATAACTGATGATAAACAGTTGAAATTTAATTTAGTAGAGTCTTTTTTATATCCGTTCGACTAACTTATTTAGCTTTATAAGCAATACCTTTTTGTTTCTTAGTTTCTCCTACATAAGAATATTCAAAAGAGTAGGAGCTATCTGTTGTAGTTAGGATTTTTAAATGAACGTCTTTTTGTTCAGCCATGTTTTTAGGGTTGATAGTTCTAAAAATGACTTCGCAATCATTTATCCAACGTAATTTAGAAGAGTCTATTTTTTTATTATAGATTTCTATTTGTAAGTCTTCAGATCTCTTAAATGTAGATTTAAATACTTCTTCATTAATGATAACTTCGCTGTAAAACTCCCCAGTTTTAAAATTGCTGCAATTTCTTTCGGTGTTATAACAACTAAAACAAATTAATAGTAGGCATGTAAATAAGTAGCGCATAGAATAAAATTTCTATGCAAAATTAATAAGAATAAAAGTTAATTCTGAAAATTTTCAAAACTTCCGTCTGAATAAAAAATCACTATGCGTTCTATGGTTTTATTTTTATCTCTAATTTCTGTTTGAGCATTTTCAGAAAATAAATTATTTGTTTCAGATTTAATATTCTCAACTGGTGTTTTTCTTTTCTTTTCAGGTTCAGCTTTTTCTTGACTTTTAGGAAAAGAACCTTTTCCGTTTACTAGCCAATACAAATCTACATGGGGATAGGAGGATAGGATTTTAAGAATAAAATCTAAACTCGGTTTATTTCTACCAGAGAGGATATGAGAAATACTAGAGCGTTGTACATTGATTTTTTCAGCGAAAGAAGAGGCTGATTCACCATAATAATCAATCACTTTTTTTAGTCTATTTGCAAATTCTTTGTTGTTTACCATTGTAAACATGTTTTATTAATGAATTGTTGTTACAAATGTAAACATTTATATTGAATTAAATAATAACATATGAATAAATATATTAATCAATTAAACTTTCAGTTCATATAAGTAATCTTAAACATTTGATTTACATATACTTATTATCCATTTTCACAAAATAGCTAATTGATAGGATTATTATTCCGTCATTTCGTATACAAATGTATACAAAAGCATCAATTTCAGTCACAAATTATTGTTTACAATTGTAAAATAGTAAATGTTTACATTTGTATCCAAAATAATTCAGATGAAATTAGATCACTTAAAATCTCTATATATAAACAATAAAGAAAAAGCTCTTTTTGGTAGGTATATTACGAACTCTAACATTAAACCTCTAATTGATGCATTAGATAAAAATTATGCGATTGATGTTATTGGGAGATCGGTTTTAGATAAACCTATTTACGGTATTAAAGTGGGTGAAGGAAATAAGAGAGTGTTGATGTGGTCTCAAATGCATGGAAACGAATCTACAACCACAAAAGCATTATTCGACTTATTTAATACCTTTAGCAATGCTCAAGATGTAAATTCTATTTTAAAATCCTGTACATTATATATTATACCTATTCTTAACCCAGATGGAGCAGAGGCTTATACTAGAATAAACGCAAATAAGGTAGATTTAAATAGAGATGCTCAAAACTTAACACAACCAGAAAGTAAAGTGTTAAGAGCCGTATTTAATGACTTTAAGCCTCATTATTGTTATAATTTGCATGGACAACGCACTATTTTTAGTGCTGGAAACACTAATAAATCAGCTACTGTATCGTTTTTGTCACCAGCTCAAGATCAAGAATGTACTGTAACAGATAATAGAAAAGTTTCAATGGAGATAATTTCTGTTATGAATAATACATTGCAAGGAATAATTCCTAATCAAATAGGGGTGTATGATGATGCCTTTAATATTAATTGCGTTGGAGACACATTCCAGAGTGAAAATGTGCCAACCATTCTTTTTGAAGCAGGTCATTATGATGGAGATTATAATAGGGAG
Organism: uncultured Flavobacteriaceae bacterium; assembly: GCA_947487895.1. Classification (GTDB taxonomy): domain Bacteria; phylum Bacteroidota; class Bacteroidia; order Flavobacteriales; family Flavobacteriaceae; genus Seonamhaeicola. The sequence goes on along the minus strand of CANKYF010000002.1, from coordinate 259,240 downwards.
TTTACAAGAGAGCTTATCTATGTGTCTTACCTTTCTTCTTTAGCTTATATAGCTAATAGCGAAATCGATGGGAGAAATTATGAAGGATATAATGCTATTCCTGAAAATGAAAAATTGTTTTTTGATATTATAGTACGAAATGTGTCTGGTTATGCTGAAGGTTTGGTTGATATTGCTGTACAGTACACAGAGACATTAATTAGTGGTAAGTTAGAATTTGTTCCGAATGTTATAAAAATTGAAAAATTAGAAAGTTTTTATGGTCATAGAGAGATAGATGCAAGAGGAGGTAAGGTCTTAACTGAAGATGGAATTAGGTTGAACCTAGGTTACGAAAACGTTATCGTGATGTTGAATAATGAAAAAATCGCATTAAACCTGAAATAAAACGTACTGTTTATGCGTAATTATTAATGAAAATGTATTAATTTTGATTTTTATCTAAGAATACTTAATCATGGGGAAAATTAAATTAGACGAAATCGATCATCAAATTCTTGATATGTTAATAGATAACACAAGAATTCCTTTTACAGACATAGCTAAAAAATTATTGATATCTGCAGGTACGGTTCACGTGCGTGTTAAGAAAATGGAGGAATCTGGTATAATTAAAGGATCATCTTTAATGCTAGATTATAAAAAACTTGGGTATTCTTTTATTGCTTATGTAGGTGTATATTTAAATAATACATCTCAAACCAAATTTGTTTTAGAAAGAATAAGTGAAATTCCATATGTAACTGTGGCTCATATAACTACAGGGAAGTTTAATATTTTCTGTAAAATTAGAGCAAGAAGTACCGAGCATGCTAAGGAAGTGATATTTCTTTTAGATGACATTGAAGGGGTTTATAGAACAGAAACAATGATTTCTTTGGAAGAAAGTATAAACGATAAAAAACGTTTAATGCATTCTATTTTTAATGATTTGGAGTAAATTGTATTTCATTAAAATACTAGGTAATATATCCTTAAATAAAAAGTATTCATTTTTAACTTTAAAGTTAAAAATGAATACTTTTTATTTAAAATACATCTCTTTGAATAAATAATAAAAGTTAGTTTTCCTCTAGAAACGCTTTTCAATTCATGTGTAAACTTCCTTTTAAACATACTATGTTATAACAATTTTTTGCTATGTAGTCATAAACAATATTTCTTATCAGAGAGAGACAATTAAAGACATGCTAATTATGTTTTAGGAACCCCAAGTTTAGATGCAATTTTTAATGCAGCTGTATTCTTATAATCAATATGATCTTTAATTTGGATAGTAAGTAGTAATACAGAGTCTATATTTATTAGTGTCAACATTATATTTGTTTACAATTTTACTTCATATAAGGAGCAAATAGAAATAAATTATTTTAACGTACTTAATAACGTAGTACATAAATTACAAACTCCATCAAAAAAGGTTGTCTTTTATCTGTTGAAATGTTTACCAAATCTATTTAGCAAATTAAAAATTAATTATCTTTTAATTTATTAAGTAAAATATCATAATATTAATATCCGCTCAACAAAATATCATATTGTTTTTTACAAATACCCTCTTTCTAATAAGATTTATAATTTATATTTGATGTATATTGTAAGCTATATTGTGCATTTTATAGATAATTTTTGATATACTAATAGGCTTAGAAGATATTTACTTCAGAATTAATAATCTATATTATTTTTTATGCTATTCAATTCAATTGAGTTCTGCTTTTTTTTACCAATAGTATTTTGTCTTTATTGGTGTGTTTTAAAAAAAAACTTAAGAGCTCAGAATGTATTACTTTTAGTTGCTAGTTATTTTTTCTATGGTTTTTGGGATTGGAGGTTTCTTTCTTTAATCTTTCTTAGCACAGTTGTAGATTATTTTGTGGCTCAACAAATTTTTATAAAAGAGAAAAAATCGTTGAAAATATTATGGCTTTGGGTTAGTGTAATATTTAACTTGGGGTTACTAGGGTTCTTTAAATATTACAATTTTTTTATAGCTTCTTGGGTAGAAATGTTTAGTAACTTAGGTTATACTATTCATAGTACTTGGACTTTACAAATTATTCTACCCGTAGGCATTTCTTTTTATACATTTCAAACCATGTCTTATTCTTTTGATGTGTATTATAAACAAATAAAGCCAACTAAAGACTTTTTAGCTTTTGCTACTTTTGTTAGTTTTTTTCCACAGTTAGTTGCAGGCCCTATAGAAAGAGCATCAAATTTATTACCTCAAATAATTACTAAAAAAACGTTTAATCATAATCAAATAGTTAGTGGCTTAAAACTTATTTTATGGGGGTTATTTAAAAAGATAGTAATGGCAGATGCACTAGCTCCTATAGTTGATGATATTTTTTCTAATTATTCTACTTATCCATCTTCAACACTTATTTTAGGTGCTGTATTTTTTAGTTTTCAAATTTATGGAGACTTTTCAGGGTATTCAGATATAGCTATTGGAGTTGCTAAGCTTTTTGGAATAGAACTATTGTCAAATTTTAAGTTTCCGTATTTTTCTAGAAATATAGCTGAATTTTGGAATCGCTGGCATATTTCGCTATCTAATTGGTTTAAATATTATGTTTACATCCCACTTGGAGGGTCACGTAGAGGCAGGTTGGTATCAATTAGGAATATTGCAATAGTATTTTTGGTTAGTGGATTATGGCATGGGGCAAATTGGACTTATATAGTTTGGGGAGCTTTTCATTCTTTGTTATATATTCCAACTTTTTTATTAGGCAATAACAAAAAATATAAAAACTCAATAGTAGGAGAGACGTCTTTTATTTCAACTTTTAAAGAGTTTTTTAAGATTACTTTGGTGTTTGTTTTAGTCTCTTTTTCCTGGATATTCTTTAGGTCAAAGACTATTTTGCAAGCAGTTGATTATATTCAAAATATATTTTTGAATTTTTCTTTTGAATTATACAACCATCCTAGGGGGTATAGAATGATAGATTATTATGTGTTGATTATGGTATTTTTACTATTCGAATATATTATAAGAAAAGATGAACGTAATCCATTTGATTTTAAATCTAGAGTAGTGAGGTTTCTCATTTATACGATAGTAATTTTATCAATGTTATTATTTTATGATGATGGTATAGATAGGTCATTTATTTACTTCCAATTTTAAATGTTATATAGAATTAAGAATAAAAATGAAAAAGATAATAATTAGAAGTATTATTTATGTTATTTCAATTTTAATCGCATTAGAGGCTATTGTGCGTGTTTTTCATTTAGCGAAAGATAGTCCCACAAGATTTATTGATGAATTTAAGGTAGAAAAGTGGGTGCCAAATCAAGAAGGCTATTCTGTTACTGGAAATAGGAGGCAGAACTTTTCAAAATTTCATATTAATAACCTTGGGTTTAATTCTTATAGGGAGTTTATTCCAACTAAAGATAAAGTAGAAATAGCCTTAGTTGGAGATTCTTTTATTGAGGGGTTTCATCAAAATTATGACAACTCTATTGGTAAAAAAATTGAAAACAACCTAAATAATCAAGTTGAAGTATATGAATATGGTTATGCAGGGTATGATTTTGCAGATCAACTGCATTTAATACATGCTTATAAAAAACAATTTGATTTAATAGATAAGGTTTTTATTTATTTAAAATACGAAGAAGACTTGGATAGAGGAGAGTATAAAGTAAACTATGAAAGAATGCGTTTAGAATCTCCACTAAATAAGAATCTTAAAAAAATAAAACTTTTGGTTTATGCTCAAAATATTGGAGCATTAGATCCTATTAAAAAAACTATAAATAAAATAGTTGTTGCGCTAAAGAACAAAGACAGTAATAATAGTAATAATAACGGTAATAAAATAGTAAAAGAAAATTTAGATCAAATACGTATTGATAATTTTGCCAGTTTAGTAAATAAGTATAAATATGATAAATCTAAATTTATTCTATTTTTTGAAGGCAATGTGACATCAAAAATATTTATTGAATACTTAAAGGAGAATAAATTTAAGTATATAGATATCTCTAATTCTTTTAATAAATCAAAAAAAACAACTACGCTTATTTATGATCAACATTGGAATAATTTGGGCAGAGATATAGTAGCGCAATTATTAACTAATGCTTTTAAAAAATAGTTTTATTGTTTGTATAGGGGGAAATAATATTCTGGTTGAATGGATTTCTTAATATCTAATTTATTATCAATTTCATGTAATAAATCGCCATAAACTTTATTGTTAATTATTTTTCTTCCAGTATAAAATATAACATCATTATCTTTAGAAAAATAGGTCTTTTTGTATTGATATAAACTATCATCATTATTTCTTCCACCACCTAAATTATAGACTTTTTTATTGTTATTTAAGCCCCATTTCATAATTTCAATCTTTAAAAAATCATTAGGTCTCATATTAAAATATTCTGAATTAGTACCACCTAAATGGGAATATAAAACATTATCATCTATAATAATTAGTTCTGCAGAAATAGAAATATCATCTTTATATACTATAGCAATAATGATGTTCTTAATATTATCGGCTATTAAATTTTTAAAGTAATTTTTTGAATAAAAATAAACGTCTGAAGCGTTATTCCTTAACATAGAAGATATATATATATCATAAAAACTATCGATAACATTTAATGTTATATTTTGGTGATATACTTTTATTTGTAAGTTATATTTAATAGATTTTCTGTAGTTATTCCTGACTTTAGGTTTAAAGCTTGACCATAAGTTATCAAAATTGCATAATTCTCCTCTTACATTGTTTAAAGTTGGCAATAAATTCCCTGTGTAATTCTTATGATTGTTATTTAAGCTAAATCTTACAAACTCTGTAACAATATTATTTTGATAATACCATTTATCTACTTGATTCCAAAACTCTACAATATCTATATCGTTTACTTCATTAATAAATAGAGGGCCATTATAACCGTAAGGTGAAACAGCATCATAATAACCTGAAGATACTTTTGAGCTTTTAATTTCATTTAAATGAATAGGCATTAAAGCTATAAGATCATCATTTTTAAATAAAAGAAAATAAATTAATTTACCATTGTTATTATTATTTATATATGAATAAGAATAGAATACAGAATACTTTTTTATTCTCTCTAAGTTTGAATAATAATCACTAATGTCATCATTACTTTTTATAGTTTCACATTTAAAATAATAATTCATATAAATAATATTTTAGATAATACTGTCTATATTTTTAATTTTTATTAGTCTATCACATTTAGAAAATGTTAATCCTTCTTTATAATCAATATGAGATGCTGTCGAAGGTAAATCAGGACTTAAAAGCCAATCAACATAAAGAGCCGCAATATTAGCTCCAGATTCATGAGAGAAGGGGTAGCCTCCACCAAACCGTGGATTAATTTCTAAAATATAGAAATCATCATCTATTAAAAATGCATCGCCATCCATATTACCAATATGTTTCAGATTCTCACCAATTAATTTACCTATTTTATTGAAAGCATTATTTATAACAGAAATAGCCTTATCTGTTTCTCCAGAGCGCATAGATAATTTTTTCCTTAAAAAAGAATTAAAATGGTTTCCTTTTAAATCATTAACTATATCAAACCCATATTCATCACCAATTATTTTTTCTTGAATAAGAATAGACTGCTCTAAATCTTCATTACTAGCTGTTTTTAGTATTGAACGTCTTATTTTAATTTTTTGTAATTCATAAGCAAGCTTTAATTCTTCAATACTTTCAGGGAAATCAATTCCTATAGAACCACTTCCCCAACGGGGTTTAATTACTAAGGGGAAATTCAGTGAGCCATCTTTTAAATCAACTAAGACATCTTCAAGTTTAATATAGGTTTTAGGTGTTTTTAACCCTAAATCTTTAATGAAATTATAAGTTTTCCATTTGTCAAAACCTATGTTAATTACATCATCGTTAGAAATAATGACTTCGCAATTGTTATAATTTTCAAGAACTTCTTTGTTTTTAGATAAAATGGGGAGCTCTAAATCGTTTAAAGATATAATAGCTTTTACATCATGTTTTTTTATAATGTTTACTAAAACACTTATATAGTCTTTATCATAAATGTTTGGAACCTGTATAGCAATATCTGCATCAGCCAGAGCAGGAGCTAAATGTTGATTGTCAGCAGCAATAACCTTTCCTTTTCCATTTAAAGCTTCTTTAAAATAATTTATTAAATAATTACGTCTTCCTGCACATGTAAAAAGTATGTTTTTTTTCATTTTATTGGTCTTTTGAAGGCATTGTGTTTTTTCTAAGCTCATCTAAATCTAATAAATCTGGAGCTAATTCTATATCATCATCAGATTTAAACAATACTTTTTTTGCTGTTTTTAGTATTATTTTGATATCATTAAGTAAAGATAAAGTTTTTACATATTCAATATCTTTAGATAATTTTTCGTCCCAATCTAAAGAGTTTCTTCCAGATACTTGGGCTAAGCCAGTTATTCCAGGTCTTATTGTGTGTCTAATAGATTCTTCTTTAGTGTAATATGGGAGATAACGTACTCTTAATGGTCTTGGCCCAACAATGCTCATGTCTCCTTTTAAAATATTTATCAATTGCGGTATTTCATCTAAAGACGCTTGTCTTAAAAAACTACCAAACTTAGTCATTCTATATTTATCTGCTAATAGGCTTCCATTTTCATCTTTTTCATCAGTCATAGTTTTAAACTTGATGATTTTGAATGTTTTTTCGTTTTTTCCAGGTCGCGGTTGGAAGAACAATGGGTTTCCTTTGTTTATAAATAGTTGGTAGATATAAATAATTATAAAAAAAGGAGACGAAAAGATTAGCCCAATAATACTTAAACAAATGTCTAGTAGTCTCTTAAATATTAGTTTATACATGCTTTGTTTTCTCTGTAATTTATTTTTAATAAAATTATTTATAAAGATTTACAATAATTCTTCTTTTTCCAGAATTGAGTAAAGGAATTTCTTTAACATATTCAATTACAATTTTAGCATCATTTCCTAAATAAGACATAAAGTAAGAGATTAACTCCTTTTCTTTTTTAAATTCATTGTCGCAGTTAATTTTAAAGATATAATCATTTTGACTTTTTTGAACTATTTGAAATTGATTTAGTTCTGAGAATTGTGTTAAACCATTATAAAATACAAAAGGGTTAACTATTCCTCCTTTTGTATTGTAAAGTAAATCTTTTTTTCTTCCAGTTATGAGTTCAAATTTAGGAACACCATCATTTTCAAAATCACAAAACTTACCCAAATCACCCGTGTCATATCTAATCATAGGAGTGGCAGTATTGTATAAATCTGTGATAACAATTCTACCTAATTCACCAAGTTTTGCTGGCACGTCTTTTTCTAAATCTAAAATTTCAATGTAATAGCTAGCCCAATTTATTGTAAAAGATTTGTCACCAATCATTTGTTGAGCTATAATGCCGTTTTCCTCGTTAGAATACCTAGAAACAATAGGAGCATTAAAATAATATTCCATCCTTTGCTTTGTGTTATCATAAAGGGTTTCAGAAGTGGCAATAATAGATTTAATATTTAAATTTAATTTGGAGGAATTAACTTTATCTAGATAATTACATATTTTTTCATAAGCAGATGGATAACCAATAATTCCTTTACGTTGTTTATTAGATTTAAGCTTTTCTAGTAAGAACTCTATTTTTTCATCAGTTAAATCTTTTTCTACATCAATTTGAACAATGTTAGTTAATTTTCTTTTTAAATAGCTCTTTTCATATTTTTTTAACCATAATCTCATAAATAAAAGCAAGTCACCTATATTATATCCAACAGCATTGGCAAAAAATATGACATCTGCTTTATTTCTTCTTACTTTTCTGCTATTTTGATAAATTTTAAATGGTGTCCCAGTTGATCCACTACTACTAACTTGTTTAATGTCTTTAGAGGTAGTAGGTAATATATTAATGGAATCAAAATTTTGCTTAATATCTATTTTGTTTACAACAGGAAAATCTTGAAGTTTTTCATATAATCTATACTTGCTGTAAAAAGCAGAATTTTCAACAACAATTTTGAGTAAAGATTTTAAAGTTGGTTGGTTCTTTTTTAGTAGTTCATCAAATGATGATATTTTTGAAGTATCAATAATATCATTTAAGTCTGCCTTTAGTTTTCCTCCTTTTAACTTATCACTTAACCAAAAGGATAAATTACGTATATTATTGATGAAATTCATTTGATTTTAAATTATGAAAATTTAAATGCGAATTTAAAGCTTAATTAAAACTGTTTGTATATTTATTAGGCTAATGGTTTATTAAATCCGACAAGTTTATTTATATGAGTTAATTATATTTGCGAGTTCTAAAATATCTTTTTTAGTATATCTAAAGTCTACATGTAGATTTAAATAATAATTATAATTAGACTTATTTTTTGGCCAAAGATGAGAAGGATAAACACTATTTTCTATTAAATAATTTTTAAAATTTACTAGGTCAGATTCTTTATTGAAAAAATATATTAAACCAAAACTTTCATAGTTCTTAATAAAATTCAATTTAGGGTTGCTAACCAATTCTTTAAATAATATTTTTAAATTATTTGATTTAGGTGTTTTAAAATCAAACTTTAAAAAACTTTCTATTATTTCTTCATTTTCAGGGTTTAAAAATTCTATATTATAGTTTGAGTGCATATTTTTTTCAGCTGATGAAATTAAATTTAAATATTCATTCTTTCCTTTTGTTAAACACTCTATATTATTTAAAAATTCTTCTTTTTTACTCATAGCCAAATCAATTTTACTCCAAATAGAAAGAAATTCATTCTCAGAACTTATTTGTGTAGAACCAAGATTTAATCCTTTGGGAGACCAAATAACTCCACCAAGAGGTATTGGTAATGATTTTCTTAATGAACTGAAACAGTAATCCGCATTGCTGTTTATGCATGCATCTGTTAACCACCCATGAGAATGATCTTCTATTAAAATATGATTTAAATCAGGTAAGTTGATTTTGTAATTTAAAACCCCCCAAAAGTTATTTACAACTAAAATATCATTGTGCTTCATGAAGCTTTTAGCATTGATTAAAAAGTTTTGGTCATCTGGATTTACAGGATACGTTTTTATATTATAATAGCATGCCTTTAGCCAGCTTGACACATGTTGACAATAATATTCAGGAATCCATATGTTGTTTATTTTAAAATCATTATCATTAATTGAGTTTATTAAAAATTTAATTGCTTGTCTGCCGTTGTAAAAAAGCCTTTTGTTAGTAAGGTTAAAACTTGTTTTATGTTTTAAAGTATTTTGGTTTACTTTATGAAAGAATGAACCATATTCTTTAGTCAGTTTTTTCTTTGAATTCATAATGTTTATTTTCAAGTCTAATATAATTCAATACATTTGCAATTATATAAAAAAAAAAATGAAAGATTTTTCAAAAAAAGTAGTATTTCTTGGGTCAAGAATTCATGTTTTTGAAAAACTATTAAATTTTGAAAGCCCGCAAAGTATTATAATTTATGCACTTAGGGGAAGTTATTTAGAAAATTACCTTATAAAAAACAATATTGCATATAAATCATTTATAATGAAAGAAAAGAATTTAGTTTTAGAAGAACTTTATTCTTTGAATTTCGACATTTTGGTATCTAATGGATGTCCAATTATTTTTCCTGTTGGAAAATTTAAAAAACACCAAGTTTTAATTAATATTCACCCTACTTATTTGCCTCATTTACAAGGAAAAACACCAATGAATGGTGTGTTTTTTTTAGATTATGATTTTTACGGAGCTACTATGCATTATATAGATAAAGGGATTGATACAGGTGCTATTATTTATCAACAAAAAGAAGAGTTAACTAAAGATATTGACTTGGGGTTATTGTATTTTCTGGCTTTAAAACTTGAAGGAGATGTTTTTGAGAAAGGTTGGAAAAAATTGATAGAGAATAATTTTGAATATGTAGGTATATCTCAAAAAGGTAATTCTACATATTTCAATAGAGCATCTCATATGAGATGTTTAGACTTCAAAAAGGAATCTACTAGTGATTTGCTAAAAAAAATAAAAAGTTTTGGAATATCTACACAAGGTTGTATTACAGATATAGAGAATTATAGTTATAAAATCTTTGAAGCTGAACAAATAACCCATAAACCTTTACTAGAAATTTATTCTAAAGAGATTACAGGATCTATAGTTTTAAGCTATGATAATAAATTTTTAATTAAAACTATAGATGGAATACTGAAAATTAAAAACTTTAATAAAATCTCTTAATAAAATTAAAACAATTTCTTAATATACTTTTATTTATTTATTTCAGACTTTATAGCGGAAATAAGATCTCCAATGTTTTCCATTTTCATCAAATCTATTAGCTTAAATTTAATATTAAAATGTTCTTCTATATCATTGATTATTAACATATGTGTTATAGATTCCCATCCGTCTACATCACTAGCTGTAGTTTCTATAGTAAGTGAAAAATTATCATGTTGAAGTATTTTTTTAAATGATAATTCTATTTTTTTAATTATTTCTTCTTTTGTCATTCTGATATTAATTTTCTTAATTTATTTCTATCTACTTTACCATTAATATTATGAGGTATTGTTTTTATAAATCGAATTTTAGTAGGAATCATATAACTGGGTAATTTATTTTTCAAATAATTTAATATTGACTCACAGCTAAATTCTTCTGATTCAATAATTAAAAATAACTCATTATTTCCTGAATGATTTTTAACATCTAATACTAAAAAATTATAATCTTTAATCAAATCTTTGATATGGTATTCTATTTCTCCTAACTCAATTCTATAGCCTTGTATTTTAACTTGAAAATCATTTCTACCTACATACATATAATCGCCTTCGTGATCTTTGTAGCACAAATCTCCACTTTTATAGTATCTCTTATTTCTATCATTTATAACTTTATTAAAAAATGATTTTTGATTTTTTATATCATCTTGCCAATACCCTGGTGTAACTTGTGCTCCAGCAATTGCTAATTCTCCAATAGTGCCGTCTGGTACCTCTTCATTATTTTTATCGACAACTAAATAGCTCGTATTATTAAATGTTTTACCTATAGATATAACATTATTTTTGTTTTTTCTTAAGTTAGGAGGAGTGTACAAATAATAGCCGCAATAGATTGTAGTTTCTGTTGGACCATAATAATTTATAATTTGGGCATTTGGTATACATTTATTCCATTCAAAAGCGACATCATCAAATAACTTACCTCCTGCAAAACAGGATACTTTTACTTGTGGCGCATTTATTTCTGAAAAATAGGGTTTTAGATAATTAATTATAGAAGGTACAGTTATTAGTACGGTTAATTTATATTTTTCAAGTAAATTAAATACGTACATATATTTGATTTTCCCTTTTGGTAATGTATATATAGATGCACCATATAGTAAAGGTATTAAATAGGAGACAACAGACATATCAAAAGTTAATTCAAACATTTGTAAGCACCTATCTGTTTCATTTATATTGAAGTGCTTATCGTGATGTAATTCATTTGAAAATGCAGAGATATTACTAAAACTTATAGGAACTCCTTTAGGCTTACCAGTACTACCTGAAGTGAATATAATATAAGCTATACCGTCTTTATTTGTGTCTTTAGGTTTTAAAGTTTTATAATCATGTTTTAATTCCTTTGTATTAATTAGTGTTAAATTTTCAATGGGAAGAGTTTCGTTATTAGAGTTCAGTAATGTTTTACAATTAACAGATTCTAATATTTCTATATTTCTATTTTTAGGAAATAGTGGGTTAATAGCAACATAGCCTTTGTTTTCTAACCATAATGCAATAATACTTGCGTAAGTATAAATATCATCATGAGAATACAGCCCAACTAAACTTTCTTTATCACACAGTTTTTCTTGAATTTCAATTCTTATTGTATTTACTATTTGATCAAATGTTTTGTAAGTATAATTTTTATCATTGATACAAAAAGCCGTATTTGAGCTATTATCTTTTATAGAATTATATAAGTTCTTAATTAAATTCATGTTTCATTTTTTTAAGCAAAATTCCCATCTCTGTCATTAATAGGAGCTTTACCAAAATAAATATTTAAATCATTATGTCCCAGAGCGTAAAGTTCTCTTTTATTAGTATAGATATTTGTGTATTTTTTTTGCAAATAACTACCTAGTTTTTTGTTTTCGGTTTGTAAATTTGAAACTTGCGTTAATGATATATTTTCTAGTAGGGCATCTGCACATTTCTCTAAATTTTCATTTTCACAGATGAAATAACGAACAATGGCTTCCTTGCCTCTTATTAAAAATGAGGTAAAGCCTATAGTTTTATTATTTATTTTTACAATATAATTAATATTATAGACTCTTTTTTGAATGCTGTTTAATAAACATTTAAAAGGCTGTTTGTTATTAGTTAATGCATTGGTATATTGGTTGTTATCTATTTGCCAATTTATATATTCTTTTGTTTTAGGAATTAAATCATTCTTGCAAAAAGGGTTAATATATGACCATAAAGTTTCGTCTATATATGAAACATACTCATATGAAAATTCTTTGGTTTTTTTTATTGCCGCACTTCTATTTAATTTTGTTACTAAGTGTAGTGAAGCTTGATCTATTATTCTTAAAAATGCTTTAAAGTATTTTAGATATTTCACCTTACTTATAAGTAGGTTAGTATCTAAATTAAACATAATATAATAACGTGTTCTATAAGCAAATTCTGTAAAAGGTTGTTTTTTATAATATTCTACAACTTCTTTACCAAGAAACTTTATTAAAACTTTATTATTAATAGCATTCATGGCTACACTCATTGTATAAGTAGGGAGGACGGAATCTTTATATTTTTCCGCAATCCACCAACGTCTACTCCAAAATATTTTTTCTGTACCTGTTTTGGTATTAATAAAGTCTGGAACTAAAAAAATAAAAGAGATAATTTTTTTGTTTTCTAGGCCAATAACGGCACATACATCATCATCTTTAATTCTATTATTTCTAAGTAACCAAAGCGCCTTACTTTTAGAAAATGGGACATAACCTTTACTATCCCAGTGAGTATTATTATTAAGACTTTCTCTTAATAGAGATTTTGTTAACGTGATAATGTTAATGTCCTCCATATATGTATTATCTATTTTAACAATAGAATTTATATTTTTTGTGCTAAATTAATTACTAAGTTCTTGATATTCTTTTAGTAGAGCATCCCAAACAACTTGTCTTTCATATCTTGAAACAATAAGTTGTCTACATTTTTCGCTACTGAACGTGTTTTTGTTATTATAAAAATTAAGCATTGAATTATAAAGAGCTTCAACATTTTTAACAGGTATAATAGTGCCGTTTTTACCTTCAATTATAATTTCATTGCATCCATTTATATTTGACACAATGCAAGGTAGTCCCATTGCTCCAGCTTGCATTACGACATTAGGAAAACCTTCTCTGTAACTGGGGAAAGTTAGAATATTTGAGATTGAAAAATATGGTTTTACATCATTTACCCAGCCTGTAGAAACTATTTTTGGATTGTTTTCAATAATCTTTAAAGTATCAGGATTAAGAGGGTCCAATTCTGTTTCATATCCTCCAACAAGAAGCAATGTAACATCTTTTATTTTGTTGTTAATTTTGTTAAAAGCGTTAATTAATTCATTAACACCTTTATCAGAAACTAATCTTCCAACAAAAATAAATATAAAGTCATTTTCATGAATGTTTAAATCATTCCTTAATTTTCTCTTAACTGAATGATCATTATGTTTATTATAGTCAAATAGTTCTACGTCAATACCATTGGAACTACCATTTGCTATGATTTTGAGTTTTTTCTTATTTGTAAAATTATTATCTAAAATTATATTTTGTAAACCAAAGGAGTTTGGATAAATTTTAGTAGCACAAGCATATGTTAGTTTTTCTACAATATTTAATAGAGTTCTTTTTAATCCAGTAACTTCAACTAAAGGAAGACCCGCTATAGTATGAAGTCTGTGCGGTACATTAGCAAACTTTGCAGCTAACATAGACAAAGTGCCAGCTTTTGGTGTATGCGAATGTACAATGAATGGTTTTTCTTTTTTGAATATTCTATATAATTCCCATACAGCTAATAAGTCTTTTATAGGAGTGATTTTTCTAGTCATTTCTACAGGTATTACTTCAATACCTTCTGCATCTCTTACTTTTTCTAAATTGTTATCAACTCCTTTTGAGGATATCCCAAGTACTTTAAAATGAGAAGACATAAACTTTAGTTGTCCTCTAAGCAAGCCTCCTAAGGATAAAGGAACAGTTGTAACTCGTATAATTTTTTGTTTCATTTTTAAAGCTTAATGTATGTGTTGAAATACCATTTTTGAAAACAGTAAAAAGTCCAAACTTTAAAGGTGTTATCTTCTTTACCTGAAATATGATTTTTAACTAGCTTGATAATATTATCAACATGAAAAATGTCTTGTTGTAAAAGCGCTTTTTTATCTATATATTTTTCTAGCTCCAGTTTTAAAGATAATTTTAACCAATCTCCAACGGGAGCTCCAAAACCGCTTTTGCTTTTGTCTAAGAAATCTTTTGGGAATTGATCTCTAAAGGCTTCTTTTAAAATAAATTTTTTATCCCAGCCTTTCATTAAATAATTTTCAGGAAGTGTATTAGTGTAATTCCATAATTTTTTATTTAAGAAAGGGGCTCTACATTCTAAGGAGTTTAACATACTTGTTCTATCAACTTTTACAAGCATATCTCCTTCCAAACTAGTTACTTTATCTATTAACCTGAAATCTGTTAATGTTTTGGGAGAAGAAATTTCTGTACTAGCTTTATATGTACTAAATAAGTCTTTGTTTATATATTTAGGAAGTAAATAATTATCAAGTGTATTTTTAGTATACCCTAAAGAGAGAATATCCCAATAAAATTCTCCATTATAATCAACAGAATTTAATAAACGCTTAATTTTAAATCTTTTACCTCTATTATCACTAGATGTTTTCAATAAAGGAGTTATAGCTCTACTTACTGTTTTATGCAGTGTTTTAGGTATAATACTGGTATAATTATTATTTAATTTACCCATATAATATTTATTATACCCACCAAAAACTTCATCGCCACCATCTCCTGTTAAGGCAACTGTTACATGATTTTTTGTTCTGTTTGATACTAAATAGGTTGGGAGGGAAGAAGAGTCTGAAAAGGGTTCATCAAAATTTAAAAGAATTTCATCTATATCTTCTTCAAGATCTTTCTCATTAATTACAAATTCGTGATGATTGCTATTAATTAATTTTGCAACAACTCTTGATTTATCAGTTTCGTCATAAGACTTTTTTTCAAAACCAATAGAGAACGTGTCTATGGGTTTTGATGTATTTTGCGCTAAACACAAAGAAACAATTGAGGAATCTACACCCCCAGAGAGAAAAGTTCCTAAAGGTACATCAGATATAGATCTACTTTTTACACTTCCACTTACCAAAGATTTTACTTTTTGTTTAGCTTCGTCTAGAGATATATCGGCTTTTACATTCGTACTTTTTGTTTCACTATCTATAGTATGTATTTCGTAGGATTTTTTTTCAATGTCAATTTCTAAATAACTATTAGTATTTAGCTTATGTACATTTTCATAGATACTATAAGGTGATGGAATATAAGTTAACCTAAAGTATAGATTTAATCCGATACTGCTAATTTTTGGCTTACTTTTTAACTGGCTTACTAGTGATTTTAATTCTGAAGCCCAAATAAGCTTATCTCCTTCTTGACTGTAATACAATGGTTTCTCACCAAAAAAATCTCTAGCAATAAATATTTTACTTTTCTTTTTATCATAAATACTAAAACCAAACATGCCATCTAATTCTTTAAAAGAGCTTACACCATATTCTTCATATAATTTCAGTATAACTTCGGTATCACTATTTGTATTAAAGGTTACACCTTTTTTTTCTAGTTTTGATTTGAGTTCAAGATAATTATATATTTCTCCATTAAAAACAATGACTATGTTCTTATCTTCAGAAAAAATAGGTTGTTTACCAGAACTCAAATCTATAATAGATAATCTTCTCATGGCCATTCCCAAAGAAAAACCTAGGTTACTTTCTATGAAAACACCATCATCATCTGGACCTCTATGAATAATCAAATTATTCATTTGAGTCATATTGGTTTTTAATTCTTGTTCAGGCTCATTACTAAACCTAATATATCCATTAATTCCACACATTATTTTTATTTTAAATTAGGTTAAACCACAGTGGCTAAATCTATGTACGTTTTTAATATCTTATCTTTGTTAAAATCTTTTACTCTACTTAAAACATTAAGTTTACATTGTTCTAGATATACTGAATTAAGTATAAAATATTCAATTCCTTTTGTCATTAACTCAGCATTTTTAATTGGAACCAAAATTCCGTATTTAGTAATCATAATATCGTCT
Organism: uncultured Flavobacteriaceae bacterium; assembly: GCA_947487895.1. Lineage (GTDB taxonomy): Bacteria > Bacteroidota > Bacteroidia > Flavobacteriales > Flavobacteriaceae > Seonamhaeicola. The sequence goes on along the minus strand of CANKYF010000002.1, from coordinate 242,767 downwards.
TTAGGCTTGTCTAGTTCCATAATTTCATTTGGTCCAGATTTACAATTTGTAGATAAAATTGGTAAACCACAAGCCATGGCTTCTATTAGTACATTAGGAAAACCTTCATGATTTGAACCAAACATAAACAAGTCTGCTTTTTTAAGATACTTATAAGGATTAGGGTCAAATCCCATCAAAAAAACTTGATTACTTAAATTTAGTTCATCAATTAAAGAAAGTAACTCTTCTTTTTTAGCCCCATCTCCAAAAATGTATAACTTTACTTTTGGATTTTTAAGATTATTTATTGCTTCTATTAGCATTGTATGGTTTTTGCCAGCGTCTAATCTACCAATAGATATAATATTAAAAGAATTTGTTTTGAAAAAATCTTGTTTAGACTTAATTAATCCAATTTTATTAAGATCTATAGGGTTATAAATCACATGTGTCTTTTCTTTTGATACATTAAAATTATCTATTAAATCATTAGCATTTCCATGAGAATTAGCTATAACAATATTTGATTTATTGTATAGTTGTTTTATCATTTTTTTATTGAAATAAGACTGAAAGTTTTTATATCCATATTGGAGGCTAGGGTATGCTCTTTCATTAGTAACAAATTTGAAAGGATGTGATGTTAGTTTGCTTGAAAGAATATTGATAAAGTTTGGTCTTGTTAAAAAGCTTAAGCTATGAGTGATTTTCAATTTCTTTAAGAGTTTTGAGTATTTATACGCTAAAAATGGTATTTTTAAGGTTTTGACAAACCCACTTTCATGAGGGTTTGACTTCTCAAGATAGTGTATTTTAATATCTTCTGGTATCTCATATTTTATTGATGTATTCATCAAAAAAAGATGAACATTGATATTATTGTCTTTACAATACTTTAGTAGATAAGAAACTACTCTTTCAGCTCCTCCTCCAGCTAAAGAATAAATTAATATACCTATAGATTTTTGGGTGTTATTATTTAATTGAAAAGCTTTTTCCATTGTTTTTTAACCATTGTCTTAAGATTATTAATTTCCAAATTAAAGCATAATTATTCCAGCTACCATCCATGTGTTGGTTAATCTTTTTTATAACCTCTTTTGGTTTTATCCCTGGAATTTCACTTAAATTTTCTATACTTAATTCAGCTAAAACATAATCTTTTAAATCTGTTTTAAACCATTCTTTAAAAGGCATTGTAAACCCAGACTTTGGTCTATCGAAGATTTCTTTGGGTACATGTTTGTATAAAACATCTTTAAGAATTCTTTTTTGGTTTTTATTTTTAAACTTAAAGTTTGTAGGTAAAGATCTAGCAAACTCAACAACTCTATAATCTAGTAAAGGTGCTCGGGCTTCGAGAGAATAAGCCATTGTAGCTCTATCAACTTTCGTGTTTATATCCCAGTTTAAATATGTTTTAAGGTCAAAATCTGAAACCCTTTCAAATATATTTTTGTTTTCATGATATAAATATTTGAGTTCATCAAATTGTGTAACCCTATCATTATCAAACTCAAACCAATCTGAATTTGGATTGTATAAGGTTGATAAATAGGCATCATTTACATTTTTGCTTTTTATAACATTACCAATTATTTTAAGCTTATAATTGGGCATCATATTTAAAGTTTTAGATGCTAAAAACCTTAAAGGTTTAGGTAGGTTATAAATTTTATTCATGTATTGTACCCAATTATATCTGTGATAACCTATAAAATTCTCATCTCCAGCATCACCAGAAAGAGCGACAGTTACATGCTTTTTTGTATGCTTAGCTAGTAACATTGATGGAATTGCAGAAGAGTCTGAAAAAGGTTCATCATAGTAATGGTAAAAATTATCAATTAATTCCATACCTTCATCATAATTACATTCAATAATATGATGATCAGTATTTAAATGCTTAGCGACCTTTTGCGCATACAAGCTTTCATCAAAGCCCTTTTCATTGAATTTAACCGAGAATGTTTTTATCTTTTCATTAGTACTTTTTGTAGCTAAGGCGGCAATCACAGATGAGTCTACACCTCCAGAAAGAAAAACACCTACAGGAACATCTGCAAATAATCTCATTTTCACAGAGTCTTTTAAAATATTTTCTAATTCCACTTTTGCATCGTTATAAGAACCTTCAAATTTACTTTTACCCATATAATCAATATCCCAATATGCTTCATTATCGAATTCTCCTGAAAGTAAATCAAAAGTGAAAAAGTGACCTGCTTGTAATTTTTTTATTTCATTAAATATAGAGCTTGTATCAGGGATTGTTCCCCATGATAAATATTTATGTATTGATTCGGTAGAAATTGTTAGCTTATCTTCATTGAAAAGTTGAATTGAAGAAATTTGACTGGAAAATTCAAAATCCATTCCATTTAGGTAATAATAGAAAGGTTTTTGTCCTAATCTATCTCTCGCACCAAAGAATTTTTGATTATCTACATCATAAATAACAAACGCAAACATACCATTTAAATAATCTAAGCAATTCTTCCCGTATTCTAAATATGCCGCACAAATAACTTCGGTATCACTCGTAGTATTGAAAATGTGTCCTTTTTTTGATAAACTCTTTCTTAATTCATTAAAATTATATATCTCACCATTAAAAACAATTTTTATTTTATCAACATAGTTGAACGGTTGATTTGACCTTGGATCTATATCTATAATAGATAATCTATTATGTCCAAAAGTTACATTATTTTTACTACTATGATTATATGATTCCCAGCCCATTTTATCAGGGCCTCTAAACTCAGTTCTTGCAAGTTTAAGTTTAATTTGATTATCAGTATACTTTATAGTTGTACCGTATATTCCGCACATATATTATTTTATTTTAATAAATAAACTAAATTATTTTTTTGGTAAAATTAACTTGTCTCCAAGTACTTTATCCCATTTTTCAGGGGTTATAGGGCGATTTCCGCCATCTTGATGAAATGTTAATTCCCCAAAATACAAGGCGCCATCTAAATCATACCAGTCTACCCTTACATAACAAAACTCTGAAGCTAATTTTTCAGACAAAACAATCATTTGTTTTAAAGTTTCAGGTTTTTTAACGTCTTCTTTACATTCTCCAACTTCTTTATTGTTAGGTTTAATAAAGGTCCATTTGTAAGGCTCTCTTATCCATTTAGTACTATAATAATTTCTACAATGATGATCAGTATTTCTATCAACATCAACTTGGATCATATTAACCTTTCCATTAAAGCAATGAACTTTATAATCAAAAGGAATTTTACCATTTTTATCTATCAGAAGTTTTTCTACTATAATGCATCGATCAATGTTTTTATATTGCCATTCTTTAGTTCTAGGGTAATAATTCTTTTTTAATCGCTTTTTGAGAGTTTTTCTAGCTTCTTCCCAATTAATTTCTGATTTATTATAGACAAAAATCCCTCCACTACTATCATGATTTGTTTTAATTATTGATGGTGTATCAGGTAAATTTTCAGGAATGATATCCTTAACATTTTTGGTTTGATAATGAAGTGGTACTAAATACTCTTCACCAACTTTTTCCTTAATATATTCACGAACGGCATACTTGTCAGCACAAGTGGTATGTAATGGAGTTCTATCGTTAATCTTTAACCAAACTATTTTCTCATTAAGAGTTTCTGGGTTATTTAAATCTATTTCTCTTTTAAAAGTTTTTCTAAACCTTCTTTTTAAATAGATTTTTTCAGGGACAACATGATAAAGAAAGACCAAATATATCTTTATAAAGAAAGATATTATCCAATATCCAATTTTAGTTTTTTTATAAAAAAATTTAATTACTTTTTTCATTAATTATAATCTTTGAGGTTAAGGTTATTTTTTTAAACAAGAATCAATTAATTCTTCGTATTTGTTAATAATTACATTAGAGTTATATCTTTCATATACTGATTTATGTACATTTTCTGCATCCCATTCTTTTGAAACAGCAAGACCTATTTTGTTTTTAAAATCTTCATCATCAGTAGCAATATAACCATTAATACCGTTTTTAATGATTTCATTAATGCCTCCTGGGGCATCATAAACTATTGCAGGAGTACCAGTAGAACAGGCTTCAATAAGAGCATTAGGAAACCCTTCTACATATGAACCCTGAAGAAAAAAATCACTTTTTGACAAGAATTCAGCAACATTATTAGTGAACGGAATGTGTGTTACTTTACTTTTTAAGTTTAGTTCTGATATTTTAGTAAAAATAGTTTCTTTTTGAGATCCATTTCCTATAATTGTGTATTCAAAATCCATATTATCCAATTTACTTAAAACCTCAATTATCCTTAAGTGGCCTTTTCTTCTTTCTAAACTACCAACGGTTATAAATTTGTAGACTTTATTTGATTCGTGTTTAATTGATTTTTTTTTGACATTAAATGATTTAGTAATTGGATTGTTTATAACAACTAGATTACGTTTTTTAAGTATAGGGTTGTTTAAAGCTTCTTGATACATGTCTTTAGATTGACAAATAATATAATCCATGCCTTTACTTCCAATTTTACTTAAAATCATAGGGTAGTACCTATTACTTTCTTCAGGGTGGTGTTTCAAGACACTATCAATATTAACTATTCGTCCTATAAATTTACATTTCGGAAAGAATATAGAAACAATGCCCATTGCATCGTTTAGATTTCCAATAGCACTAATTACAACTTTTGGTTTTAAACGTTTGAATAGTAAAATATAACTGAGTAGGCCTGTAAACACTCTGTTTTTATTTAAGTATATTATTGGAACATTGTTTACTTCAAAGGCCTTATCCTTTTCGAAACCAATAACAACCAAAGTCACGTTATATTTCTCCTTATTGATATTTTGGGCTATAAAAGACATTACACGTTCTGCTCCACCTGCAGCAAGTGATGGCAAAATAAATATAATATTAGCTTTATTTTTATTCATGAGTGTTTTTTAATTTGGGTTGCTCATCTCTTGCATCTAACAACTTTAAATACAAAAAAATAGTTATAAATATATTTGAAAATTTTTCAAAGTAAGTGTGACTTACCAAAAAGGATGTGGCTATTACCATTGCTAAAAAAATATAATACATATTATATTTATAATATAGTAAGCTTTTAAAAATCAGGAAAAAGACAATCCATAATAAAAAAGCTAAAGGAATTATCCCTGCCTCTCCAAGAACTAATAAATAAGTGTTATGCACACCAACAGGAACGTCGGGATTACCTCCTTGTAGTTGGCGATAGCCATTCCCCAAAAAAGGCTTTTCCATTATAATATCCGCAAACGTAGCCCAGGTGTCCTGTCTATTATCATGATTAATGGTTTCTGTTTTAACTTGCTCATCACTAAAAATGCTTTCTAAAGCTTCGAGTCTAGAAGCATGAAGCTTTATGGCTCCAGACAATATAACAAATGCTATTACTATTGCTCCTAAAATTGGAGCCATTAAATTTTTTCTACTTGTTATAGAAGCAACAATATTAATTAATACCCATATTAAAATAAAATACCTAGACATGGTCAAAATACCAGAGAAAGAGAATACAAGCTGACCAATTAGCTTAAGTCTAGCATTGCTTTTTATACCAAAGCTTAAACTAAAACCAACTAGGTTAATAATTGCAGCATAATTAGGGTTTAAATAAAACCCACTAAAACGCCCATAGGATTCTCCAAAATGAGCATCTATATTAGGGAAAACCACTGCATGAATGATTACACTTAAAGCACCAAAAATTAAAATATAATATATTTCTTTAATGTTAGAGTCTTTGGCTATTTCAGTACTACATAATACAACTATAATATATTTAATAAACAATGTTAAATATTCTTTATTATAGAGTGGTTCTGAGAAATTTAAGCCACCTAATGCATAATAGGTTATTCCAAGAAAAATAAAACATAATAAAGGTTTTCTATAATTCTTAATATAAAACGCATAGTATACTAGTAGTAAAACTATTGTTAAGTAACTTGTTAAAGATCCAAGAGTAGCATTAATATAGAATAGAGCAAATGTAGGAAAGCCCCATAAAACTAATATTAATATTATTATTCTTAATAACTTTTTCAAACTAACTAATATTTTGTTTACTAAGTTTTATTGTATAACCAAAAAGTATCAAGGCTCTTACAATAAATACTGTAGTTGTGCATAAAGCAATACCGAAAACACCATAGTATTTCATGAAAATAAAATCTAGAACCAAATTTAAGATAACACCAATTAATGATACTATTGCCATGAAATTATTTTCATTAATACTAGTTAAGAAATTAACTATTACCATACCACAAACTGTAAATGGGGCATAGATTAGAAAAATAATTTGCAGATTAGAAACTATATGAGTGTTTGTTGATGTAAATTCACCTCTTTCAAATAAAAATTCAATTAGCCAAGGGGATATAATAATGATACTTATAGCTGCTATTGTAGTAATAACAAAAAGAGTCTTCAAGGCTTTAAATAGTTTTTCAAATGCTAATTTCTTATTCTCAATTACTAATTTAGAAAAATGAGGAAGTAATACTTTACCCAATGAAACTATTAATATTGTAGTAAGAAAGGCAGGAACTTTTAATCCATAGTTTAAAGCAGCAATTGACCCAATAGCAAGTTTAGCAGCAAAATATTGGTCTGTAACAGGTATAAGCCCAGTTAAGAAACTTGAAGATACTTTTGCAGGAATTTGCTTAAGCATAATTTTAATGTCTCTATTTTTAAAATCTGGCTTAGATAATTTAATAGTTTTTTTAGCTAATGAGATTGAGAAAATCACTAGGAATTCTAGAATATTCCCTAATAGTATACTAATAGCTAATACAGCATTACCCAAATAGTTTTTAAGAAATACAATAAGTATTATAAAAGTGATTGGAGAAATAAAACCTGTAAGAGTGGGAACTTTGAATTCATCATTTATATGTAAGAGGCCTCTTAGTAAAGAAACCAATCCCCAAATGAATATACAAGGAACAATATAATAAAATTGTAGTTTGACTAAGCTGTAATAAGATTCTGAATGTCCACTAAAAAAAGTTTCAAGAAAAATATCTGTTATTATTATTGCTATTATTGTGAAAAATATAGATATCCCAATAGTAATAATAAAGCCTGTAGTTTGAAATTCTCTTAAATTATGGTTAGACTTTGTTGCTTTTACGTAATTAGGAATAAAAACGGTGCCAAATGCATTTATAAAAACATTATTAATAAAGCCGGGTATAAGCATGGCTATAAAGAAAGTATCTAGCAATTCAGATAATCCAAAAACAGAAGCAACAAGTGTTTCTTTATAAAAAGCAACTATTTTTATTAATGCTGTTAAAGACCCAACTAAAAGAATGTTTTTGAGTACATTGCTTTTTGAGTAGTTTAGTACGAGCTTTTTTAGATCAACAAAATTCATTTTAGGGCTTTTGCTTTTTAATTTAATAGTTTTTCAAATAAATGAATCCAATCTAAGGCAACTGATTCTGCTTTGTATTGTTTTACGCTACTAATAGCATTTATACTAAATTTATTTCGTAATTCTTCACTATTAATTAATTCTAACAAATATTTTTCTAAATGTTTTTGATCCCCAATAGGTAAAAGGTAACCATTATGGTTATGAGTTATTAGTTTTGAAGGACCAGTTGGGCAATCTGTAGATACACAAGAAAGCCCAAAATGCATTGCCTCAGTTAAAGCATTAGGAAAACCTTCAAAAATAGAAGTAAAAGCAAAAATTTTAGATTTATTATAGTATTTAGCTATATTTTTTGTCTGTCCTAGTAATTCTACTTTATGACTAATTTTTAAGGTTCTTATTAAATCTTCGTATTCTTTGTGTTTTTCACCTTTTCCAATAATTATTAATTTCCAATTATTAATATTTATATTAGCAAAAGCTTTGATTAACAAATCTTGTGCTTTCTGTGGTTTTAGACGTCCAATATTTAAAATAATATTCTCTTTTTTAGAATTTATATTTCTAGATTCTGACAAATCGGGAGAAATTGGATTATTTAAAATTATTATTTTATTAGGTTTTATAATAGATTCAAATTGCTCTTTTATTTTATCTGTTTGAACGACTAAATAATCAGCTTTTTTATAAAGTAATTTTCTTAGCAGACGCCATTGTTTTAAAGTATTTGATTTTTTAGGAAAGTTTCTCTCGCTAATAATACATGGAATATTATTTTTTTTAGCAGCTAAAACGGTTAAGATATTTGCACTAGTTATAAAGCCAATAGCCAAATTTATTTTTTCTTTTTTTAAGTATTTTGATATTACTTTATATAAATTATAATTAGCTTTTAATGCTTGATAAATACTATTACTAGGTTGGAATTCTTCTCTGCAATAAAATAACTTAACCTCTTTTTTTAACTCATAGAAAGGTGTGCACTTTGTTAAAATTATAATGTGCACTTCATATTCATCTATTAGTTGATTAGAAAGTGTGGTTATAACTCGTTCAGCCCCGCCAGCTGTTAAAGCTCCAATAACAAAAGAAATTTTCTTTTTACCCATCAATTATATATTAGCAATTATCTCTCTAAAAAAAGGTGAAAATATGACTATATTTTATTTAAAAAAAATCCTAGTTTATTTATGTTTTGTAAAGATGACAAAAGAGAAATATATATGTTTATTTTTTCGTCAATATATTAATATAATCGGTTTAAAGTAGGTTGTAAACTTCTTTTTTTGTTAGACATAGTTAATAATCATCAGAAGCTACTTATGCGGTAATTCAAATATAAAATATAAGGAGATCTATTTTATTGCTATGATATAATAATAATACAAAGTTTAAGTGGATATTTTATATATTGCAATCTCAAAATTATAACCTAAATTCCAGTGTTAACACTTTTTATAAATTTAAAATAAATCAATTTGTATGTTATTTAATTCAATTGATTTTGCGGTTTTTTTACCTATAGTTTTTTTTCTTTATTGGTTTGTTACTCAGAAGAACTTAAAATTGCAAAACCTACTAATAATTATTGCTAGTTATATATTTTATGGTTGGTGGGATTATAAGTTTTTAACTTTAATCGTTTTTAGTAGTTTTTTAGATTATTCAATAGGTTTAAGACTTAGTAACTGTGAAGACAAAAGAAAACGTAAAACTCTGTTAGTTTTAAGTCTTTTAGTTAATTTAGGGTTCTTAGGTTTCTTTAAATATTATAATTTCTTTTTAGATAATTTTGTTAATGCGTTTAGTCTTTTTGGGAATAGTATAAATATACAAGGACTTAATATCATTTTACCAGTTGGGATAAGTTTTTATACATTTCAAACCCTTAGTTATACTATAGACGTTTACAAAAGAAAACTTGAACCAACTAGAGATATTGTGTCTTTTCTTGCTTTTGTTAGTTTTTTCCCTCAGTTAGTTGCTGGTCCTATAGAGAGAGCTTCAAATTTGCTTCCTCAATTTTATAAGAAGAGAGAGTTTGTTTATAAAAAGGCAATAGATGGTTTGAGACAAATTCTTTGGGGATTATTTAAAAAAGTCGTTGTTGCTGACAATTGTGCTACTTTTGCAAATCAAATATTTGACAATTATTCTGAGAATTCAGCAAGCACTTTATTGTTTGGCGCTTTATTTTTTACTTTTCAGATTTACGGAGATTTTTCGGGATATTCAGACATTGCCATAGGTACTTCACGATTATTTGGATTTAACCTAAAACAAAATTTTGCATTTCCTTATTTCTCAAGAGATATTGCCGAGTTCTGGAGGCGCTGGCATATGTCTCTATCTACTTGGTTTAGAGATTATTTATATATTCCTTTAGGAGGTAGTCGTGGAGGAACTTGGATGAAAATAAGAAATACTTTTATCATATTTATTGTAAGCGGTTTTTGGCACGGAGCTAATTGGACTTTTGTAATTTGGGGTTTTTTAAATGCTTTATATTTTTTACCAATAATGCTACTGAATAAAAATAGAATAAATACTAATAATGTAGCTGAAAATCGATTATTACCTACTTTTACTGAGTTTAGGCAAATCATTTTCACATTTTTTTTAACTGTTATTGCTTGGGTGTTTTTTAGAGCTCCAAGTGTTACTGACGCTATACTTTATTTAAAAGGGCTTGTTAGTAAATCAATTTTTAGCGTTCCTGATAATTTAAATAGTTGGTTGATAACAATATTCTTTATTTTTGTTTTAATCTTTACAGAATGGTTACAAAGAGAAAAACAACATGCATTAGAACTAGGAGATGCTAATAAGATTCCAAGATATTTAAGGTGGTGTTTTTACGTAATTATATTTTTTACGATATTTTGGTATGGAGGTTCTGAACAAGATTTTATCTATTTCCAATTCTAAATAATTTATTATTTAAGCTATGAAAAGATTTGTTATAAATTGTTTTAAATTCTTAGGGGTTTTTATACTTATATGTATAGTTAGCCTTATTTTTAATTCAATACTTATAAATAGTTATGGATATAAAATAGAAGAAAATAAAAATGTTTTAATACTTGGTGATTCTCATACAGAATATGCTATAGATGATGATCTATTTAAAAATAGTATAAACTTATCTCATAGTGCAGATTCTTATTTTTATTCTTATTTAAAAATAAGGAAAATGAAGAAAGAAAATCCACAAATCAATACGCTTATTCTAGCTTTGTCAAATCATAATTTGTTGATTGAGTATGAAGATAGATGGATTTTTAATACATCTCATATAAAAAGTAAGTTTAGAATTTATACAGATTTGATGAAGCTTCCAGATTTTTGTTTTTTGTTTAAATCAAACCCATCAGGAGTAATACAAGGTATAATTGAATCTCCAAAATATTCAATTAAATTGCTTTTTAAAGGAGTTTTGAAAGAAAGAGATTTAGGCAAATTTCAAGCATCTAATCGAAATAGGTTGAAGGAAGATATAGAACAGCGTAGAAAAAATAAGAAACAAAGATCTCTTGAATATTCTTCAGTTGAAAAAAAATATTTGTTTTCCATTATTGATTTTTGTAACAGAAATAATGTTAAGCTTATTTTTATTAATACACCATTACACCCTGAATACACTAAAAAGAAGGCGAAAGAACTTCAAGTATTAAATGAATTTTATAATTCAAATTTGTCTAAATTTAAATTTTTGAATTATTCAAATTTCGATGTACCTGATGATTGTTATCAAGACTTAGATCATTTAAATGCCAAAGGTGCAAAATTATTTACAGCTCATTTGGTAAATGAAATTAATAAAAATTAAAAAAAATGTTTTATTAATTATTTAATAAGTCATTTAAAGCGAATTCAGCTAGAATTTCATGGCCTCCTTCAAAAATAGTTAAACTCAAGTTTTCAAAATGTTTGTTTAAATAAACTTTCCTATTTCCTATATAGCCAAAATCACCTTGCGGTTTTCTATATTCTATTAAATTCATTTTTTCAACAACAGTGACATATTTTGAAGAATCAGAAACGCCTAAATCTCCTAATATTTTATTATACATGTTAATCGAGTGAGTAATTGGAACACTTCCCTGAATTCCATCATATACTCCAGCATAAATAAAAACTTTAGATTGGATTAATTTTTTTATTGGAGTCTCCCAATAAATAGGTGATTTTTGTTTCGCAAATTCCTTATTTAAATCAAGAGATGAGTTTGTACATTTAAGAATGTCATTGGAAAAAGAACTATTTCTTATTTTACCTTCTTCATACCAAGCTATTAGATCTGTAATTGGTACCCAAGAAGAGAATTTACTTATGCTATGCCTAGATTTCATAAAAGTACTTAATGTAGCATAGCCGCCTCCACTTGCGCCAATAACATAAACTTTGGATTTATCTACGTTAAAGTTTTTAAAAGCATAATTTATAGCATCATCAATATCGGCTAAGGCCAATTCACTGCAACAAGCGTTAATTGTTCGGTTAACTCCCCTAAAATCAGGATGTATATAGTTTAGATCTTTTTGCAGACATAGATTTGATAAGTCATCATTTTGAGAATAGTTTCCTCCCCAAGAATGTAAACTAACTATTAATGGTTTGGGAGTTTGGGCTTTTGATTGAAAACAGTAAACTTTTTGGATATTGTCATCTATAGAAGATTTTATTTCTGCGATAGTAAAATCTTTACCCCACCTATTTTCTTTAACATTTTTAAAATGCACAAACGGTTTTCTTATTACTGCCCAAGAATATATATTATGCCTCAGAAACACACCAATAAATATCCCAAGAGATAATAACATGAAAAAATACACAGCCTTATATTGTTTTCTTTCTATTTTCATTTTTAATAGAACCTAAATCTAAGTCACTTTAGTAAAACTAATTAACTTTTGAAAAATAGAGCAAAATTTATTATATTATTTTACAATTAATCGATGTTTTGAAGTTTATATTTTTCTATTTCACGATTAATAAACATCTGTTTATTTTCTTCAGTAAGTAATCCTTTTTGCATTAGTTCATTAAACCAATTCGAGAATATCTTTGCTCCTTTGGCATTTAAATGATCTAAATCTCCAAAATGAGAATTTGAGATAGGGAAATTATTAAAATCCAAAAACTCAATTGACTTAAATCTTTCGTTTCTAATTTTAATAAATTCTTTTTCGTTTCTTAAACCTTGATATTTTTTATGTTGAGGGCTTCTAATCAAGTATACTTTTATTTTATTATCGGTGCAAAAATCAATTGTTTTTTCAAGATATTCCAAATTAATTAAAGATAACTTATTATAAGATAAGGATAATTCATTGTACGATTCATTGATATTAGGAGTATTGTTTTTTAATTCATCTGATAGAATAGAATCTACTGTTGATCGTGTTAAGCTCTTATAGCCACCAATCTTACTAGAAGTATAATCAAAATTATTAGAGAGAATATTTATTAAGTTAATTCTAAATGATTTAGATGAACTTGATAGAAAGGCTTTAGAATTTTTTTCATATAATAGTTGAATTTCGTCCTTGTTCATTAATGGTAGATAATGTGGTAACCTATCTGATATATTGGCGTCACTCCAAGTCCAGCTATCCATAATTTCAGAGATTTGATTATTTGTAAATTCAATAAAAACAGTTTCGATTGAACTGTTATTTAGCAGAACGTTTCGAACCTTGATAAATGAATAAAAATTCGATTGTGCAGATTGAGCTAAATTTTTAAAATCGTTAATTAATGAATCATTAAATGCATATGTTGGGTGCGAGTGACCGAATATTACATTTTTCACAGGAGCCTTTAATGTGAAATTTGACTTTTTTTTGATAATTGTAAGCGTAGATAAAAAAAGAGATCCTATGAATAGAGCACCAATGACAAGAAATATTATTGTTTTTTGTATAAATTTTTTCATTTTCTTAAAATTGAAAGTAAATAAACTCCTGTTCTTCTCCAAGGAATATGGAAATTAAAAAAATTAAATAAATATAAAAGCCTCTGCGTAACATTGGAGACCATGAAAAACCTAATTTTTCTAATGCATATTCTTGAGTTCTCCCTTTCCATTCAATAAACAAAAAGAATAATATTATAATAGTGAGCTGTAATATATATCTTTGACTCAAATCAACTTCAGGGATAGTGAAAAGTGATTTTGAAAAAATTGTACTTATGTAATCTAAAGCATGAGAAATATTATTAGATCTAAAAAATACCCAAGCTAAAAGAGTCAAACAAAAAGTAATTCCCATCTTATAAAATTCTTTAAAAGTTGGTAAATTTCTTCCTTCAGCAATGACATTTGTGTTTAGTCTATTTTTTTTGAGTAATAGTAAAGGAAGAAAATATAGTGCATTTAAAAAACCCCAAATCACAAAAGTCCAATTAGCTCCATGCCAAAAACCACTTACAATAAATATAATAAAAGTATTTCTTATTTTCATCCAAGTTCCTCCACGACTACCTCCTAAAGGAATATATAAATAATCTCTAAACCAAGTAGATAGAGACATATGCCAGCGCCTCCAGAACTCGGCAATATCTCTGGAAAAATAGGGATAAGCAAAATTTTGTTTTAAATCAAAGCCAAATAATCTTGAGGTTCCTATGGCTATATCTGAATACCCAGAGAAATCACCATAAATTTGGAATGAGAAAAACAATGCACCTAGTAGAAGCGTGCTTCCTGGATAATCAGAGGAATTATTAAAAATTTCATTTGCTATTTGTGCAGAATTGTCAGCTATTACAATTTTTTTAAATAACCCCCATAATATTTGTCTTAGTCCATCTACTGCTTTTGAATAATCAAATTGTCTTTTTTTATAAAATTGAGGCAAAAGATTTGTTGCTCTTTCAATTGGGCCAGCAACCAATTGAGGAAAAAAACAAACAAAAGCTGAAAAAGCAATAAAATCTTTAGTTGGAATTAGTTTTTTCTTGTATACATCAATTGTATAACTTAATGTTTGAAAAGTATAAAAGCTTATACCAACTGGTAATATTATATTTAATGAGTTGGCCTTTATTTCATTTCCAAAGAATGAAAATGCTGTTATAAAGTTATCAAGAAAAAAATTATAATATTTAAAAAAACCCAAAAACCCAAGATTTATAGAAATACTTGTCCATAAAAGAAGCTTCCTAATTTTCTTATTCTCTTCACTAGATAATCGTACCCCTATTAAGTAATCAATTACAGTGCTAATTAGAATAAGAGATAGAAATTTCCAGTCCCACCAACCATAAAAAGTGTAACTAGCAACAACAATTAAAAAATTTTGAACTTTTAAATTTTTATTTGAGACAAACCAATATAGCATAAATACTATAGGTAAAAAAATAGCAAAATCTATTGAGTTAAAAATCATTTTTTATTTGTTTTATTTTCTTAATTTATTAATGATCTCTATGAGTTGCCAACTTGCTTTTTGGGCTCCTTTATAATTCGGGTGATGATAATCAGAAAAATCAGAATCAATATATTTATACTTATGATTTTCAAAAGTATTTAAATCATAATATGGAATATTAGATTTCTTGGTAAAATTTCTAAAGAATGCATTTTCATCATCAATTTTATTAAGAGCTAATCTTGATGGTGGATAAGGGGTTCTAACACAAATTAATTTTATATTATTATCCAGAGTTATTTGTTTAATTTTATTAAAGAATTCATTAAAACGTTCTTTTTTAAAAGAAGTATTTTCAAAATTTGAAATAGGATAAAAATTTGAAATCTCTTTTTGGGTTACAGTAATTGTGTCATATGAAAACCCTTTAATCCAATTAGTTTCTGGTTTTGAGTTGCTACGATTTGAAAAAAAACTATTTATATCTTTTTTTATGTAGTTTTTGAACTTTAATATTGGAATACAATAATTAGCTACACCAGTTGCTCCATAACCATCAATAATTAGATTGTACTTTGTTTTATTCGAACTAAAGAAAGATGCATTTGAATAGATTTGGTAAAAATCGTGTTTGTCATCAGAAGAAGGAAGAAAAAGATCTAGTATAACAAATTTTGGCTTTTGATATTTTAAAATTTCTTTTAACGTATAATAGCTTTCAGCAATGTCTTGAGCTGAAGTTCCCATATTATAGGAATTCAAATTTAATTTAGAATCTAAGATATTTGGATTAAATGACCTATAAGCTCTACTAGCACCTATAGTAATTAAATCATAAGTATTTTGATTTTTATGTATATCATTCCATTTTAAGGAATTTTTATGTATTTTGTTTTTAATAGCTTTTTTGGCAGGCAATTCATAAACGTAGTTTAAAATAATATTCAGAATAGTAAATACTATAATTAAAATTCCTGTTTTTTTAAGAAAAGATTTCATAGCAACTTAAAATTGAAAATAAATAAACTCTTGCTGTTCTTCTTGAAATATAAATATTGCGAAAATGAGTAAAAAATAGATAACCCATCTAAAAAACGGTCTAACTTTAGAAGTATCATCGAATTGCAACCCATGTTCTTTATTTCTTTGAAACCATTCAGTAGCCATTAAAATAATAATAAATAAAAACAATTCATACGGAATGGTATTTGGAAAGGTTGGTATTTGAGTGAAAATACCTTTTAGATATCCAAATGCATCACTTAAACTAGCAGATCTAAAAAAGATATAGGTAAGGCATACCATAAAAAAAGTGAGTACCATTTTTGGAATATCTGTAATCGAAAAATCTAATTTTACTTTAGAACCTTTATTAGTTGAAATAGAAGTAAAACGCTTTTTAGAAAAAATCACTGGGATATAATATAATCCATGTAATCCACCCCAAAACACAAAATTCCATCCTGCTCCATGCCATAACCCTGATATTAAAAATGTTAGAAATACAGCTAAAAAAATGCCTCTTTTTTTATAATTTCTAAATTCCACAGCTAGAGGTGTGAATAAATAATCATTTAACCAACTTGATAAAGAAATATGCCAACGTTTCCAAAATTCAGAAATGCCCTTTGAAAAATAGGGGAAATTAAAATTCTTTTTAAAGTCAAAACCAAATAATTTGGCAACACCAATTGCTATATCTGTATATCCGCTAAAATCTGCGTAAATTTGAAAGGCAAAAATAACAACTCCCAAAATAAGCATACTACTAGGCTCTTCTGTATAATTTGAGAAAATACTATTAACAAATGGAGCACAATTGTCAGCAACAACTATTTTTTTAAATAAACCCCATAGAATTTGTCTAACCCCGTCAGAAGCAAATTTGTTATTAAATTTTCTTTTCCTTAGAAATTGAGGTAACAAGTTAGAAGCTCTTTCAATTGGGCCAGCAACAAGCTGAGGGAAAAAAGCAACAAAGGTAGCAAAAGCAACAAAATCTTTAGTAGGTACTAATTTTCTTTTGTTTATATCTAGTGAATAAGACATTGTTTGAAATGTATAAAAAGAAATACCCACTGGTAATATAATATTGAGTGTAAATGTATCCATCTCAATACCAATAGAATTAAAAGCACTTATGAATGAATCTATAAAAAAGTTAAAATATTTGAAGAAACCTAATAAACTAAGGTTTACTAGCATTGAAAGCCTGAGCCATCTTTTTCTTTTAGTTTCATCATTAGATTCATGTATTTTTATTCCTATAAAATAATCAATAATAGTACTCAAAATTATTAAAGATAAAAATCGTACATCCCACCAACCATAAAAAACATAGCTTGCAATAAGTAATAAAAAGTTTTGAACTTTTAAATTTTTGTTAAGAACAAACCAATATAAAACAAATACTATGGGAAGAAAAATAAAAAAATCTAATGAATTAAATAGCATACTTTATAATTCTTTTTTTGCTTTTACGGAGTCAATCATTTCACCAACATTTTGCCATCCTAAAATTTCAGAACTACTAAATTTAATTCCGAAATGTTTTTCTATTTCTACAACTAAATATATATGATTTATAGAATCCCATTCATCAATATCATGAGCCGTAGTATTATTTGTTAAAACAATATCTTCGTTTTCTAAGACTTCTCTAAAAAGAGATTCAAACTCGCTTAAGTAATTATTCATTTTTTATATAATTATTTAATTTTTTATAATTTTCAAGTTCTAATGTATAGTTATAATCATTATTAACCTTATTAAAAGAGAGTTTATCTAATAAATCAGCAACTAGTTTGTTTTTTGGAGTAGATAGATATTCTCCAGTTATAGAGGATAGACCTTTGTTTTTAACATCTTCAACAATTCTATTTAAAACAAAATGTTCTACTTCTCTCTTTAATACTCTACAACTCATTATCCAAGTATCAATAAAAAAAGCATTATTATTCTTTTTCTCTAAAATGATGACTGAAATGAGACCATAATCTCCAAACTTGTCTTTTAATTTTACTGTATAAGTTAAATAGTTGTCAGAATTCATAAATTCTACAATATCATTCTCAGTATATCTTTTAGTTCTAAGATTAAATTGGTTTGACCTTTGGGTAAGTTGAGCTATTCTTGGAACATCATCATTGTTAAATGGGCTTATTATGCCTTTCATTTCTAATGATTTAAGATATTCATCCATGTTAGTAACCGAAGTTATTAACTGTTTACGTTTTGCTTCTTGTTGATATTGAGCGGTACGATCTTTATCATTTTCAGAATAAGAAACGGTCTCAAATAAATTAAGGCTCTCTAAATATGGCAAATAATAAGCTGGGTCTTCAGGTAATTCAGGAACAATAACATCAGGTAAACTATCTTTTACTATTGCTCGTTCAGCAGGGTTATCATCTAAAAACACCATAGAATCAAAACCAATATTTAAAACTTCTTGTATATACCTTATATTATCTGCTTTGTTTTTCCAATTAGCAACAAATATTGAAATGTCATCTAATCTTAGAATCATCTCACTGTGCTTCTCAAAAGGTTCTTTTGCTATATCTTCATTATTTTTAGAGCAAACGGCTAAAATTACCCCTCTATTTTTTAAATGCTTAGCCCACTTTTGAAGTTTAGTAAATGCTTTTCCTATTCCAAGAGATCCTATTTGAATATTTTCTAGACCATCATCTCCAATAATCCCTCCCCAAGTTGTATTATCTAAATCTAAAATTAAACATTTTTTAAAGCTTCCTTTAAAGGCTTTTAAAAACTGAGTCAAATAATGAGAAATTCTTGCAAAAGTATCTATAGAATAATGTAAATCAGAATTAATATTTGCTGTCCAATCTCTATAGTTTGAAATACCTTTCAAGTATTTATTTATATCAAAAACATAAAAATCTGGCTCATTTTCTGAAAATGAAATTAGTTCATTATTTAGTTTCCATACGTTATTATAAAAACTATGACTAATTTTCGAAAAAATATTCCCATACAATTCATCATCAATTAACTCATATGAGAAATATACAATTTTGGTTTTACTTCCATGATTTCGTAGTGTAGAAACTCTATTTTTAATAGTCTCAATTTCATTTTTATAAAACTCAGAACGACTACTATTACTGATCTCAGCATAAAATTTATCTTTGAGTTTTAATGTTGATTCGAAAACAATAACTATCTCAGGATCAAATTCATATAAATCGGAATCTTTATCAATAATTGTAATATCTATTTGATCATAGTTAGATTCAAATATTTCTGGTTCAAAGCCAGCTATTTTCAATTGAAATTCTAAAGATTTTACAAAAAAAGTTGTGGTATGATTTCCTAATACCGCGACCTTAATTTGAGTTGGATTAGAATTTATATTTTTCGATTTTTTTTGGAGTTCTCGAAAACTAAAAATGGGTTCCATTTAGATGATTATTTTAATTAGGAAAATGTTTTCAGTTAAAAATTTATCTATAACCTTCCGCTTACATTGTCTTTTATTACACCTTTTACATCATAAATTAATCCATTTTTAGATAACAAGTTATTGAAATCTAAATTAGAGAATTCTTTATGAGCAACACCTAATACTATTGTGTCAAAAGTATCATTAGGAATATTATTAGTAGTTTCTATACGATATTCGTATTTCACTTCTTCAGTATTAGCCCATGGATCATAAATGGTTAAATCTGCTCCATAGTCCTTAAGGGCATTAATAACATCTATAATTTTAGTATTTCTAACATCAGGGCAATTTTCTTTAAAAGTAACGCCTAACATTAAAATTTTTCCTCCTTTTACTTTAAGATCATTTTTAATCATCATCTTAACTATTTCACTTGCAACATATGTTCCCATACTATCATTTATTCTTCTACCTGCAAGTATGATTTCTGGGTGATAGCCAACTTCTTGAGCTTTTTGAGCTAAGTAGTATGGGTCTACTCCAATACAGTGTCCGCCAACTAAACCTGGTTTAAACGGTAAGAAATTCCATTTAGTTCCAGCAGCTTCAAGAACATCGTGCGTATTAATATCTAAAAGGTTAAAAATTTTAGCAAGTTCATTCACAAAAGCAATATTAATATCCCTTTGCGAATTTTCAATAACTTTTGCCGCTTCAGCTACTTTAATAGTAGGAGCCAAGTGAGTTCCTGCAGTTATAATAGAAGCATATAAATTATTAACTTTTTCTCCAACTTCTGGTGTTGATCCAGCAGTTACTTTTAATATTTTTTCTACAGTATGTTCTTTGTCTCCTGGATTAATACGTTCTGGTGAGTAACCTGCAAAAAAGTCTATATTATATTTTAAACCACTTACTTTTTCTAAAACAGGGATGCATTCTTCTTCAGTAACACCTGGGTATACAGTAGATTCATAAATTACTATATCTCCTTTAGATAATACTTTGCCAACCGCTTCACTTGATTTGTATAATGGTGTCAAATCAGGTCTTTTGTTTTTATCAATTGGAGTAGGTACAGTAACAATATAATAGTTGCAATCTTTAATATCATCAATTGTTGTAGTACAATACAATCCGTTTGAATCATTTGAAGGAGAAGTTTTAATTACTTTTTGTAAGATTTTGTCTTCCACTTCCAAAGTAGAATCAATTCCTTTTCTAAGTTCATCAACTCTATCTTGGTTTATGTCAAAACCAACTACATTATATTTTGTTGCAAAAAGTCTTGCAAGAGGTAAACCAACATATCCTAAACCTATAATAGCTATTTTATCTGTATTCATTTTTGTTTTCTTTTACTATTTATTGACCTATTGAATAATATTCAAAACCTATTTCATTCATTTTAGATTTATCCAAAATATTTCTTCCATCAAATACGAAAGCTGGTTTTTTCATTTCATTGTATATCTTTTTCCAATCATAATCTTTAAACTCATCCCATTCAGTCATAATAGCAACTGCATGAGCATTTTTTAAAGATTCGTAAGGTGTTTCAGAAACCGTAACGTTATTTTCGTTCTCTTCTTCAGATCTAGTATTTAGATAATTTAAATCTGAATATACTTTTTGTTTAGGTACTTTAGGGTCGTAAACTGAGACTTGAGCTTGCTCATTTAGAAGATGATCAGCAACATATATTGCCGCAGATTCCCTAGTATCATTAGTGTCTTTTTTAAATGCCCAACCTAGCATTGAGATTTTCTTTCCAGAAACAGTATTATATAATGTTTTAATTAAGTTGTCTGAAAATCTTCTTTTTTGATGATCATTCATTATAATGACTTGTTCCCAATAATCTGCTACTTCATTTAAGTTGTAACTTCTGGCTATATAAACTAGGTTTAAAATATCTTTCTGAAAGCAAGATCCGCCAAAACCAACGGAAGCTTTTAAGAATTTTGAACCAATTCTAGAATCCATTCCTATCGCTTTAGCAACTTCATCAACATTAGCTTCAGTATGTTCACATAATTCTGAAATAGAATTGATTGAAGAAACTCTTTGAGCTAAAAAAGCATTTGCTGTGAGTTTTGACAATTCTGAAGACCAAAGATTAGTTCTTAAAATCTGATCTTGTGGAACCCAACTACTATATACACTAGCTAAGCTTTCAATAGCCTCTTGAGATTCACCACCAATTAACACTCTGTCAGGGCTTAATAAATCTTCAATGGCTGTTCCTTCTGCTAAGAATTCAGGGTTTGATAAAATGTGAAAATTTATTCCGTTACCTGTGTTATCAAGAATACTTTTTACAGCTTCTGCAGTTCTTACAGGCAGCGTAGATTTTTCAACAACTATTTTATCAGTTGTAGCAACTTTAGCAATATTTCTAGAACAAAGTTCAATATATTTTAAATCTGCAGCTTGACCTTTACCTTTACCATATGTTTTGGTAGGAGTATTGACAGATATGAATATCATTTCAGCTTCATCTATAGCTTTATCAATTTCTGTAGAAAAAAATAAATTTTTCCCTCTAGTTTCTTTAACAATTTCAGCTAGACCTGGCTCATAAACTGGTAGTTTAGATAAGTCAGAATTATTCCAGGCTGCAATTCTTTCAGCATTAATGTCTACAATTGTGACTTTAATTCCTGGATTTTTTTGAGCAATAACAGCCATAGTAGGACCGCCAACATAACCGGCCCCAATACAACAAATTTTTTCTACTTTCATGATGTGATTTAAGTAATTAAACTTTAAAGATTCCCCCAGTACCAATTAACGGCTTCCTTTAAGCCATCGCTGACACTGTATTCGGGATTATAATTTAAGAGTTTTTTTGCTTTATCTATTGATGCAAGGGAATGAGGAATATCCCCAGTTCTATTGTCTCTATGTTTGACCTCTACATTTTTAATTTCTGGATCAAATTCAGATAGATATTCCTTTAATAATGTAGTTAATTCTAGAAGTGTTGTTCTTTCTCCAAAAGCAACATTGTATACTTGGTTGTAACTTGCCTTATTTTGAGAAGTGATGGCTTTCAAATTCATTTGAACAACATTATCTATATAGGTAAAGTCTCTTGAATAGCTTCCATCACCATTTATATAAGGTGATTCATGTTTTACAAATTGTTGAACAAATTTGGGTATTACGGCAGCATAGGCTCCATTAGGATCTTGGCGTCTTCCAAAAACATTAAAATATCTTAAACCAATAGTATCTAATCCATAAGTCTTATTGAAGATATCCGCATATAATTCATTGACATATTTTGTAATAGCATAGGGAGACAAAGGTTTTCCTATAACCTCTTCAACTTTAGGTAAAGCTTCATGATCTCCATAAGTTGAAGAACTAGCTGCATATACAAACCTTTTAATATTGGCGTCTTTTGATGCTATAAGCATATTTAAAAACCCCGATATGTTAACATCATTTGTAGTTGCCGGATCATTTATTGATCTTGGAACAGAACCTAAAGCTGCTTGGTGTAAAACAAAATCTACATTTTTACATGCTTTATGACAATCATCTATGTTTCGTATATCTCCTTCAATTAACTTGAAGTTGTCATCTTGTAAAAAAGGTTCTATATTTTCTCTTTTTCCTGTGGAGAAGTTATCTAAACAAACTGTTTTTATATTATTTAATAATAATATTTCACAAAGGTTAGATCCTATAAATCCAGCTCCTCCTGTTACAAGAATAGTTTTATTGTGTAATTGTTCAATCATTTTAGATTTGGGTTTTGCTGAGCAAATATGTAAAAAAATATCTAATTAAAATACTTATTTTGTTAATTAAACATTTTTTACGGTGAAATTCACTTATTTACAATTAGTTAACGTTGTAATACGCTTTAAACCAGTTGATAAACGCTTTAAC
The DNA here is from genome assembly GCA_947487895.1 of uncultured Flavobacteriaceae bacterium. Lineage (GTDB taxonomy): Bacteria > Bacteroidota > Bacteroidia > Flavobacteriales > Flavobacteriaceae > Seonamhaeicola. The sequence goes on along the minus strand of CANKYF010000002.1, from coordinate 219,683 downwards.
GCCATCTTTAATAGAAGTGTTAGGTTGGTAGTTGTAATCTTTTATTAAATCATCTACATTAGCCCAAGTACGTTCTACATCGCCAGGTTGAATAGGTAGCATTTCTTTTTCTGCTTCTATTCCTAGGCTTTCTTCAATTTCATTTATAAAATCTAAAAGTTTTACAGAGTTATTGTTACCTATATTGTATACTTTATACAATTGGTTGTTATCTACCCTTGGTTTTGTGTCTTTTTCTATTATTCGAATGATACCTTCAACTATATCATTTATATAGGTGAAATCTCTTTCCATTTTACCATAATTAAAAACTTTAATTGGTTTGTTTTTAACTATTGCGTCTGTAAATAAATACATAGCCATATCTGGTCTACCCCAAGGTCCATATACAGTAAAAAACCTTAGACCTGTTGTTGGGAATTTGAATAAATGGCTATAGGTATGAGCCATTAATTCATTACTTTTTTTAGTAGCTGCATATAAACTTATAGGATTGTCAACATTATCGTTTGTAGAGAAAGGAATTTTTTTATTTAAACCATATACACTAGAGCTACTAGCATATACTAGATGTTTAATATCAAAGTTTCTGCAACACTCCAAGATATTAAGAAATCCAACTAAATTTGAGTCTATGTAAGATTCGGGATTTTCTAAACTGTACCTAACACCTGCTTGAGCTGCTAAATTACAAACTATATCTATATTTTCAGATTTAAATAATTTAGGAAGTTCTTCGCGATTTTCTAAATCCATTCTAATGAATTTGAAACTTTTAAATTTTTCACTCATGCACAATAAGTTAAAAGAAGCAGCTTCGTTTTTATTTACACCTAACTCTTTCAGCCTATCATATTTTAAGTTTACATCATAATAGTTATTAATGTTATCTAGACCAATAACTGTGTGGCCTTTTCGTAAAAGTATTTGTGAAACATGGAAACCTATAAATCCCGCTGCACCAGTAACAAGTATTCTCATTAAGTTAAATTTTTGTCAAAGATGAAAAATAGAAATAAACTTTTATGAAAAAAACTGTTGAAATTTCATCTTTTAACGATTAAATTATAATTATAGCTTTTATTTATATGACATCATGTTAACATGTTTTAAGTTTCATTATCAATGTTTAGTGGTGAATCCTAAATTTGTACAATAAACAAAGAAGATATTAAAAAGTTATTAACATTTGAAAATCAATCGCATAGAAGATTATATATTAGCATATTGTGATTTAGTCATTAAATTAAATTCCATATTTTACAAAATAAGCAAAAGCATTTTGTCGTAAAAATAAAACATTTTAACGATTTAACTATTTATTTTCACGTATTTTATCGAAAAAAAACGTGGATAATCGCTTTTTAATTCTTTTATTTTAATATTTGATTTGATTAAATAATACCCTAAATCAATTAATAGCTTATGAATTTTAAATATGAACCTGCTGAAATTATTCTTACAATAATGTTAGTTTTTCTCTTGCCGCTTTTTTTGTTTAATTCATGTGATACTGAAGAATATCATGTTAATTCAAATGTAATTGAAGAAGAAATTATAGAAGTAGAGGAAGAAGGTTTACCAGAAGATGAAGATACAGAGGTGAAAATGATTTTGGTTAATGATTCTTTTGATATTGTAGAAGGAAGTTCTTTAACTTTAAATATATTATCTAACGATTCTGATGTTTTCAATGATGCTATTTTGGTGTTTACAGATCCTTTAGGAGGAGTGTTAAATATTGATGATAATAATACGCCTAGTAATGTTTTGGATGATATTATAACATATCAATCTAATTCTGGCTTTATTGGAGAAGATAGTTTTGACTATACTATTTGTGATTTTGAAACTGGTGAAATTTGTAAAACAGCCAGTGTTATAGTAACTATTTCTTCTAAACCTATAGGTGGTATAGATGGAGAGCTTAAAGCGTTTCCATCTGCTTTTGGTGCAGGAGCTATTGCTACTGGAGGTAGAGGAGGTAAAGTTATACATGTTAAAAATTTAAATGATAGTGGAGCTGATAGTTTTAGAGAGGCGTTAAATACGTCTGGAGCTAGAATAATTGTTTTTGATGTTTCTGGTGAAATTCATCTTCAATCTCGTATATGGGTTTCAGGTGCACAATATGGAAATTTAACTATAGCAGGACAAACAGCACCCGCTGGAGGAATAACTATTACAGGACATGATGTAAATATAATGCAGTGTAGTAATGTAATAGTTAGGTATCTTAGATTTAGAAATGCAGAAGGCAATGACGGTTTAGCACTTAGAGGAGACGGAAACGTAATTGTGGATCACTGTTCTTTTGCTTGGGCAAAAGACGAGGCAATAGATATAACTTCGTATAATATTGAAAATGTAACAGTTCAAAATTGTCATTTTTATAATAATGCTAAAGCAATGATTTTAGGTTCTGGGTCTGATGATACTGGTATGATTGGTGATTTCTCAGTACTTAAAAATACATCTGCATCAACTTCTCATAGGTTTCCGAATTTTTCAGGGAATGGTAAGCTAGATGTGATTAATAATTTGATTCATAATTGGAGATATAGGTCTGTAATGCTATATGCTAATAATTGGGAAGCAAATATAATAGGTAACCATTTTCAATCTGGCGTTAATACATTAGCCAGTGCTTTGAATACAGCTTACTCAAATACATGGGGTAAAGACAGATTAGTTTCTGGTATTTATAAAATAATTTGTAATGAAACTATGAGCCCCACTTTATATTGTAAATATAATCGTGTAGATAAAGATTTAATAGATATATACCAAAATGCTTGGGATTCAGATTCTTTTAATCAACAATCTTCTTCAAATAATGGTTGGACTAGCATTGATCTTACAGAGTACTCTGAGACAAATGAATTTTCTTCATGGACTGCTTTTTACACTGAGGCTACGAGTCAACCTAAACTCGAATGGTTTAGTGAGTCACAACTACCTTTATTAGGAATAGAGCCTATTATTCTCTCTAATTCTGAATTAAAGAATGAATTGTTGCCAACAACAGGATCATGTAAAACTTTAAATGCTGATGGTACAATAAATTTTTGGAGAGATTCAATAGATACGAACTCAATTTCTGAAATTGAAAATGATGGTAGTCAAACTATTATTTTTCAAACTCGTTCAGGATATGGAGAAAACCAAACTTATACTTCCAATTCAAGATCTTTAGATTATGATTCAGATAAAGATGGTATGGCTGATGTCTGGGAAAGAGCTATGTTTGATGATTTATCTAAAACAGCTTCTGGTGATGAAGATAATGATGGATATACTAATATTGAAGAGTTTATTAATTTAGTCGATAAATTATAAATTATTATTTATTTGTTGTGATGTGGCTTGTTCCTAAAAATATTAAATAAATTAAACCGATGATGATTCATCGGTTTTTTATTGTTATAATTTTGTATGGATTCTTTTGTTAATAAACTTAATTCTTTACTATTTAAAAGTTTGAACAATACTTCTTATGTCTATCACAACTAAGTTTACAACCTGCTATTTTCTACTATAAATATAAAACTTTTATCATTAAGGGTTTTAAATATTTTTATATGTAATAAATCTTGTTTTAGTAATTGTAATTTCATCATTTAGTTTATTCGGCTAATTGCAATAGTTGAATATTTAAGTATTAACCCTCTAATAAAATAATTAGAATTAATAACAGGAAATGTTTTTGATTAGCTTAATAGTATATTAAGCGAGTTTTATGGCAATATTTGTTATGAGGCAGTGGTTATTTCATAGCAAGTAATTACAAAATAAAATCGTAATCAAATAGTTGAAGGGGGCAATATGGATTTCTTCTAATGTTTTGTGGTTAGCTTCAAGAATTATTTAATATATTTTATGATATAAGTAATAGGATGAAAATATATTAAACTATTTAGTTGCAATTAAGTTTAGGGTTGATTTTCAACTTATTTATTGTTAATGATTTTAGTAAATATCTATCACTTGTTGATTTTTTTGGTTTAAAAAATAGGGAGGATGTATTTAACCGAATTTAATTACTCTTTTAGCGAAATAACCTAAAACCCAAGTTTTTCCTTAAAAACAATTATTAGATTTGTCAACAGAAATACAAAATTGAATTGATTAATAGCAGATTGATTTAAATTGTGTTACTAAGATGAAAAAAAATTTATTTGAATACCCTCTAATTAATCCATTTCTTTTCTTGAAAAGATTTTTTTCAACTTAATAAGCACGATTTAGTAATAATAATTTAAAATTAATTTTGCTATTTATGATTGAGAGGGCACAGTTCACGAAATTTTTAACAATAAAATTAAGATTAGTTAATTTTCTTAACTTAAATTTGCACGCCCTTTAAATTTAATTAACCTATAAATGTTGACAAAAACAAAAATATATTTATCATCACCTCACATGGGAGGAACAGAACAAAAGTTTGTTAACCAAGCTTTTGAAACCAATTGGATTGCTCCTTTGGGACCCAATGTTGATGGATTTGAAGATGATTTGCAAAACTTCTTTGAAAACAAAAAAAATGTTGCTGTGCTAAGTTCTGGTACGGCATCTATACATACAGCTTTACAATTATTGAATGTTGGTAAAGATGATGAAGTTATTTGTCAAAGTTTTACTTTTTCAGCTTCTGCTAACCCAATAATTTATCAAGGGGCGATACCAGTTTTTATTGATAGTGAACCTGATACTTGGAACATGTCTCCTGAACTACTAGAGATAGCAATTAAAGATAGAATAGAGAAACACAAAAAGCCAAAAGCAATTATTGCAGTTCATTTATATGGAATGCCATACAAGGCGAATGAAATTAATGAAATTGCAAGAAAATATGATATTTCTGTTATAGAAGATAGTGCTGAGGCGCTTGGTAGTTATTATTATAATCAGCCCTGTGGTGCTTTATCAAATATGGGAATATTATCTTTTAATGGTAATAAAATAATAACAACTTCTGGTGGAGGTGCTTTAATTGTAAATAACAAAGAATTAAAAGATAGAGCTGTTTTTCTTTCGACTCAAGCTAGAGACAAAGCGCCTCATTACGAGCATTCCAGTATTGGTCATAACTACAGATTAAGTAATGTGTTAGCTGGAATAGGCAGAGGTCAAATGGAAGTACTTGAAGATAGAGTTGATAGAAGAAGAAAAAACTATGAATTTTATAAGACTAATTTAAATGAATTTGATTCGATTACGTTTTTAGATGAGCCTGAAGGTTACTTCTCAAATAGATGGCTAACTTGTATGAAAACAGATTCTTATGAAATGAGAGAGCAAATTAGGCAAGCACTTTTAGAAGAAGATATAGAATCTAGACCTCTTTGGAAACCTATGCATCTGCAGCCTGTTTTTAAACATTGTTTGCATTTTACAAATGGAGTTTCTGAAGAGCTTTTTAATAAAGGACTTTGTTTACCAAGTGGCTCAAACTTATCGCAAAATGATTTAGATAGAATTCTAGATATTATTTTAAAATCCCCATACCTATAAAAAATGATACGAAACTACTTTTTTAATTTGTCACAAAGATATGCCTCAAAATGGGTTGTCTTTTTAATTGATTTATCTATTGTTTTGGCTACTTTATTTGTAGCTTACTTTATAAGGTTTAATTTTACTTTAAATTTTGATACTAAACAATTTTTGGTTCAATTGCCTTACTTATCTATAGTTGCTATTGCAAGTTTCTTTCTAGTAGCATCTTATAAGAGTGTAATTAGACATACAGGTTTTACAGATGTTGTGAATGTTTTTAAAGTTGTTGTGTTAATAGCAGCTATTTGTTCTGTTGGTATTTTGATAAACCGTAAAGCAGGTTTAATACCTGATTTTACAATTCCAGGATCAATCATAGTGATCCATGCTTTGTTAAGTTTTGTAGCTCTTGCAGGGAGTAGATTGCTTTTTAAGTTGGTCTATAATCATTTGAAATGTAAGTTCAAAACTTCAAAAAATATTCTTATTTATGGGGCAGGTGATTCAGGGATAATTACTTATAATGCATTACTTAATGGAACAAACAAAAATTTTAATATTATTAATTTTGTTGATGATAATTCAAAAAAAAGAGGTAAGTTAATAAATGGGATAAGTATAATTTCTTCTGAAGAAATAAATGAAAACTTCATTAAGAAAAATGATATTGATGAAATAATAGTAGCATCTCAAACAATAGAACCAAAAAGACTAATAAATTTAGTAGATAGTTTGACTGATTTAGATGTTTTAGTTAAAAAGGTTCCACCCATTGAAAAATGGATTGATGGAGAATTGAGTGCTAATCAAATCAAACAATTTCAAATTGAAGATTTATTAGGTAGACCTCCAATTCAAATAGATAATCCTAACCTTATTAATGAGTTTAAGGGAGAGACTGTAATTGTTACTGGTGCTGCTGGATCTATTGGTAGTGAACTTGTAAATCAAATATCTAACTTTGATGTTAAACATTTAATTTTAGTAGATCAAGCAGAATCTGCGCTATATGATGTACAACAAGATTTAAAACGTGCAGGGAAACATAATTTCACAGCTATTGTAGCAGATATTAGAGACGGTTTAAGAATTGATACTATTTTCCAATATCATAAACCTACTATGGTTTTTCATGCGGCTGCTTATAAACATGTGCCTTTAATGGAAAAATCACCATATGAAGCAATTAAAATTAATGTTAATGGGACTAAACTTTTAGCAGATACGGCTTCTAGATACAATGTGAAGAAATTTGTTTTTGTATCAACTGATAAAGCTGTTAATCCAACTAGTGTTATGGGGGCTACCAAACGAATGGCAGAAATGTATATTAGTTGTCTTCAAAAAGAAAGTAAAACTAAGTATATTACTACTAGATTTGGCAATGTACTTGGCTCTAATGGTTCAGTTATACCATTATTTAAGAAACAGATAGAACAAGATGGGCCTCTAACGTTAACTCATAAAGATATTACAAGGTATTTTATGACAATCCCAGAAGCTTCTCAGTTGGTATTAGAAGCTGGAACGATGGGTAAAGGTGGTGAAATTTTTATTTTTGATATGGGGGAATCTGTTAAGATTTATGATTTAGCAAAGAATATGATTAAACTATCTGGTCTACGTTATCCTGAGGATATAGATATTAAAATCACTGGCTTGAGACCAGGGGAAAAACTCTATGAAGAACTATTAGCAAATGGAGAAAATACTCTTTCTACTTATCATAAAAAAATAATGATTAGTAAGACAAAAGAACTTGACTATAAGAAAGTTAAAACTAGAATTGAAGAATTATGTATTACTAATCGCTTTCAAAACAATAATATTGTGCTGAAAATGAAGCAATTAATACCTGAATATAAGTCTAATAATTCTGATTATGAACGTTTTGATAAAAGAGTACAAATTTACAAAAAAGCAAAAAATTTAAATAAGGGAAAAACAACTACGGATAAAACATTTATAAACTAAAATTTTTCATTGAAAGATGAATTATTAAAAAAGTATTACTTTGCTCTAAATTCTATAAATATGTTTTCTCAGTTAAAAAAATATATCTCATTTCTTTTATTAATTACTTTTTCATTTAATTCTTGTACCACTAAAAAAGAAGTTATCTATTTTCAGAATGCAAAAGATTTTGAAACTATAATAGACACAGATTCTTTTATCACTAAATTTAAGGTCAATGATATAGTGAGTATTTATGTTTCTACTTTTGATTTAGAAGCAGTAAAGCCTTTTAACTTATTCAGAGGTAGTGAGAATGCTGCTAACTCTGAACCAATAAATTATTTAATTGATAATGATGGAAATATTGATTATCCAATTTTGGGTAAAGTTAAGCTATTGGGTTTAACTGTTGAGGAAGCGAGAATTCTTTTCAAAGAAAAATTGGCTGAGTACCTTAAAGATCCAATAATAAATATTAGAATTTTAAATTATAGAGTTTCTGTATTGGGAGAAGTTAATAGACCTGGTAGATATGATATTTCAGGGGAAAGAATTACCTTGTTAGAGGCAATAGCATTAGCAGGAGATTTAACAATAAAAGGAGAAAGAGAAAATGTCTTAATAATTCGTGATTTTAATGGAACTAAGACATACACAAGAGTAAATCTAACAAGTAAGGAACTCTTCAATTCTCCTGTTTACTATTTAACTCAAAATGATGTCGTATATGTAGAGCCAAATAATTCTGCGGTAAGTAGTGCCTCAGGAGATACTAGAATTGGTACAATAATTAGCATATCGTCATTCCTTATTACTACAGCTCTGATTTTTGTTACTAGAAATTAATTTCTTATATTAAATATTGAATTTTACTAAAATGGATAAAAACTTTGATATAAAAAAAGTAATAAAATTATACCTAAAACAATGGAAATGGTTTGCTTTAAGTTGTGCAATATGTGTTGGTTTAGCTTTTTTTCATCTTAGATATACGGCACCAAAATATAATGCTTATGCCAAAATTATGTTGGTTGATGATAGTGGGATTTCAAACCCTGCTGAAGAAATACTAAAAGATTTAGGGAAACTTTCAAGTACAGATAGTAAAAAAATTGAGGATGAAATTGAAGTTTTAAAATCTAGAAAACTAATGGATGGAGTTGTGAAAAAGTTAAGTTTAAATAAACAACTTTTTGCGAAAGGAAGATTCCATAATACCGAATTTTATCCAATTACTAAAGCTCCTGTGAAAATTAATTTTATAGCTCCAGATAGCCTTATAAATAATTCTAAGTTTGGCTTTAGCTTACATTTTACTTCTGATACGGCATTTAACTTTATATACACTAAAGGTGAAAAGGAAATTTTGAAAGAATCATTTTTCGGAAAAAATTTCACTTCTCCAATAGGGGATATTGTAGTAACTCCCAATGTAATAAATACAAAAGCGCTGATAGGACAAATCTATTATGTTAGATTAACTCCTGTAACAAAAGTTGCTGAGGGATATAAAAGTGCAATTAAAATATCTCAAGCTTCAGAATTTTCAAAAGTGTTAAACTTATCGTTAGATGATTATGTGGTTAGTAAAGCCAAGGCTGTTATTAATAAATTAGTTGAGGAATATAACAGAGTTTCTATTGATGAGAAAAAATTCAAATCAAATAACACTGCAAATTTCATTAATAAGAGAATAGATTTAATATCCTCTGATTTATCAGATGTAGATGATGAAATTGAACGTTTTAAAACTGGCAATAAGTTAACAAATATTACTTCTGAAGCTGATTTATATTTGAATTCGAATGCTCAGACAGAACAAGAGTTAGCGAATAGCCGTACTGAGTATAATATGGTAAATTATATGAAGAATGAGATTAGTGATGAATCGTTTGCGAGAATACCCTCAAATGTAGGATTGACTGATGGCTCAATTAATTCTATGGCAAAAAAGTATAATGAGTTATTAGATGAAAGAAGTAGATTATTGAAAAGTTCAAATGAAAAAAACCCCATAATTGTAAACTTAGATCAGCAAATTAATAATATTAAAGGTAGTTTAAAACAGAGTTTAAATAATTCAGTAAAGTCTATTGGGTTAAGAATTAAGAGTTTAGAGAATCAGTCATCAAAGCTTAGTTCTAAAATTTATGCTGTACCAGGCCAAGTTAGAAAATCTAGAGATATTGAACGTGAACAAGGTATTAAGGAATCTTTGTATTTATATCTTTTGCAAAAACGAGAGGAAGCTACTATTTCTTTAATTTCTACATCTCCAAATGCTAGAATCGTTGATTCAGCTCATTCTAAAGGATTACCTGTTTCTCCTAATAAACCTATTGTTTACCTAGCTTCACTAATAATTGGCTGTAGTATTCCTTTTGGGGTTCTGTATTTAAAGGATATATTAGATAACAAAATTCATAATAAGGAAGATTTACAAGAAGAAATCAACAATATAACTGTATTAGGTGAAATACCCAATTTTGGCAAAAAAGAAAATGGCTTGATTAAGAAAAATGATAGGTCAGTAATGTCTGAATCTTTTAGAATTATTAGAACAAATTTTGATTATATTAGAAAAGGTAGAGATACTAAAACTAATGATAATATTTTATTTGTTACTTCAACGATTAATAGTGAAGGGAAGTCTTTTTTTAGTTTAAATATGGCTCTAACTCTAGCTAATACCAATAAAAGAGTTCTTCTGATTGGAGCAGATATTAGAAATCCTCAAATTTATTCTGCAATTAAAAAGAAAAAGACTGATAAAAGTCAGTTGGGTACAGGTTTAACAGAATATCTTGTTGATAAATCATTAATATTAGGAGAAGCAATCAATTCTTATAATATTAATGAAATTCCAATAGATATAATGTTGTCTGGTAAAGTACCACCTAACCCTGCTGAACTATTAATGGGAGATAGAATGAAAGACTTGTTTTCCTCTGTATCGAAACAATACGATTATGTGATAGTTGATACAGCTCCTGCTATGCTAGTTACAGATACTTTATTAATAAGTCAATATGCTGGACATACTATTTATGTAACTAGGGCAGGATATACAGAAAAGAAAATACTTAATTTTGCAAAAGAACTACATACAGATAATAAACTTAACGGGATGATGTTAGTTGTAAACGATGTTAAACAATCTAATTTTGGTTACGGAGCTAAATATGGTTATTATGGAACTCCAGAAAAGAAAGGTTGGTTTAGAAAGAAAAAAGCTTAAATAACAGAAAATGTATTGTTAGTATTAATAATTATTTTCTTTAAATTATTTAATACTTTTGAATTAGCTAGTGTTAGCTTAGAAAGTTTTTCTATATGACTTTTGTGATGAGTATCTGTTCCTGCAAATTCAAAAGCGTTATTATCAATTAGTTTAAGAGCTACATTTTCAGTTGGCTTACCGTAGTGACCGCATAAGGATAGTAAGTTTAATTGGAATAGACACCCTAAGTCTTTTAGTTTTCTATAATATTCAAACTTGTTATGAAAATAAGAATATCTTTCTGGATGTGCTAAAACAGGAATATATCCTCTGTTCTTTATGTCAAAAATAATATTTTCTAAGTTAATTGGGGGCTGATAATAAGATAGTTCAACCAAAACATATTTTCCTTTTAATGTATATAATTCTTGATTATGTAACAGAGTTTCAAAATCTGCATCTAACATATACTCCGCAGCTGGATTAATAGTTATCTCTGAAAGCAGATTAGTTGATGATAATCCCTCTAGTAGATTTTGATAAGCATCTCCTATACTTTCATCAGTATTAGGATAAAAATCTCTCATTACATGAGGTGTAGGTATAAATTGATTAATACCTAAATCATTGAGCTTTTCAATTAATATAATAGATTCGTTAATATCTTTTGCACCGTCATCAATTCCTGGTAGGATATGATTATGAATATCAACAAAACCTTCTAATAAATCTTTTAAATATAATTTTTTAGAAAAAAAACTAAACATGTTTAAAAGAAATATTTAGCTATCATAATATTTAAAGGCATCAATGATAATACTGTCATCAACTTTACAATCAATAACAGGGTTACCAATAGATTTTAGTAATACAAAATTAATATTACCATGGTTATTCTTTTTATCGTATTTAAGAAGTTCCATAATTGGTGCATATTCATTTTCATTAATGGAAATTTTCCCATAATAACCAATAAATAATTCTTTAATCTTATCTGTAATTTCCATAGAAAAACCAGTGAGTTTTGAGGATATATAATTGGCTAAAATCATTCCAACTACTATAGCTTCTCCATGCAATAAAGTTTCTTTATTGGGATTACTTAAGAAATAAGATTCAATAGCATGTCCAAGTGTATGTCCGTAGTTTAAAGTTTTGCGTAACCCATCTTCAAAAGGATCTTCTTCAACAACATTCTTTTTTATAATTACAGAATCATAAATAAGTTGATCTAAGTCTGCTAGTGTTAATGCAGACAAATCTTGGAATTTATTCCAGTAATTTTCACTACTAATTAATCCATGTTTTAGCATTTCAGCTAAACCAGAACGCATTTGGTTAGAAGGAAGTGTGTTTAAATAGAATGGATCAATCAATACTAAATCTGGATCACTAATAACACCTATTTGGTTTTTCAAGTGGCCTAAGTCTACACCTGTTTTCCCACCAACTGAAGCGTCTACCATAGAAAGAAGGGTAGTAGGTACATTTACATAAGCAATACCTCTTTTAAAGGTGCATGCAACAAAACCACCAAGATCTGTAATCACACCACCACCAATATTTATCATCAAACTTTTTCGGTCTGCATCAAGATCTGATAAAGTATTCCAAACACCAGAACATGTATCTATATTTTTATTTTCTTCACCAGATTCTATTTCAATTATTTCAATAGAAATATTAGTTTCTAATTTTTCTAAAAAAATAGGGAGACAATTTGCATGTGTGTTTTCATCTACAAGAATAAATATTTTTGAAAAATTATTGTCCTTTAAGTGTTTATTTACAGCAAGATAGCAATCATTATTAAAATGAATTGTACAGTCTTTGTAATTAATAGAATCCATAAAATAAATACTGTTTTTTGAGGCTGTGAAATTAAGGAGATTTTGCATAAAATGATAACTATAGGTTAATTATATTTGCTTTAAATTTTAGAGATTATGCAAAAAAACAATACAATTTTTGATAATACCGAAATTGCTTTTGCTTTGAAGAATGATTCAGAACTAGAAAGAGCGTATTTTCTATTCAAAATGATTTCTATAGAGCCATTAGTTAAAATTGGTACTGCTGCTACTAACTTTGCTATTAAAGCAAATTTGCCCATAGAAGGACTAATACGTTCTACGGTATTTGATCATTTTTGTGGTGGTGTTACTGAGGAGGATTGTTTACCCGTTATTAATAGAATGTTTGAAAAAGGAGTTAGTTCAGTTCTTGATTATTCTGTTGAAGGAAAAGAAGATGAAAATGAATTTGATAATGCCCTAAATAAAGTACTTAAAATACTTGATTTTGCTAAAAATTTGGACGCGATTCCAATTGCTGTTTTTAAGCCCACAGGATTTGGTCGAATACGTTTATATGAAAAAGTAGGAAAGAACGAAACTTTAAGCAATAGTGAAATAAATGAATGGAATAGAATAGTAAAAAGGTTTGATACAGTCTGTAAAAAAGCAAAAGAATATGATGTAGAAGTACTAATTGATGCTGAGGAAAGCTGGATGCAAGATGCTGCAGATGAATTAGTAACTCAAATGATGAAAAAATATAATAAGGAAAAAACTATTGTATTTAATACGCTTCAAATGTATAGGCATGATAGAATGGAGTTCTTAAAGCGAGAGTGTGAAAAAGCTGAAGAAGGCAATTATTTATTAGGGTATAAACTAGTTAGAGGTGCTTACATGGAAAAAGAAAATGAAAGAGCAGAAGAGCAAGGTTATTTATCTCCAATATGCAAAAATAAACAGGCAACTGATGAGAATTTTAACGAGGGGCTAAAGTTTATAATTGATAATTTAAATAGAATATCTCTGTTTGCTGGAACTCATAATGAAGAAAGCTCTTATTTGCTTATGGAGTTAATGAAAGAGAAGGGATTAGAAAATAATGATGAAAGGGTTTGGTTTGGTCAATTATATGGTATGAGTGATCATATCAGTTTTAATTTATCAGACAAAGGATATAATGTTGCTAAATATATGCCGTTTGGCCCAGTAAAAGATGTAATGCCTTATCTTATTAGAAGGGCAGAAGAAAACACCTCGGTTGCAGGTCAAACAGGTAGGGAGTTAAAGTTATTATCACAAGAAAAAAAACGCAGGAAAGATTAGTGATGTTATTTCGTTATCACTTTAACTATTGTTAGTGCTATTAATTTAAGATCAAAAAAGAAGCTACTCTTTTTTATATATTCTTTATTATATTTTAACTTGTCAGGAATTATTGTCTTAACAAAGTATTCTTCTGGGTTTTCAGCAGCTTCAAGAAGCTCTACTTCATTTCTATATTTCAATGAAGCAAGCCCTGTAATACCAGGTCTTACTGAAAATATTTTCATATCATCTTCATTATAAAAATTCACATAATAACGTAATTCTGGTCTTGGGCCAACAAAGCTCATATCTCCTTTTAAAATATTGAATAGTTGCGGAAATTCATCTATTTTATAGCGTCTCAAAAAGTAGCCAATTTTGGTAATTCTAGAATCATTATTACCCAATGTTAAAAGTCCTTTTTTTTCTGATAGCACCTTCATGGTTCTAAACTTGTAGATATTGAAGTCTTTATTGTTCTTTCCTACACGCCCTTGAATGAATAGTGCCGAACCTTTGGACTCCAATTTTATCAAGATAGAAATTAGGATTAAAAATGGAGCAGTTATAAACAAGCCCAATACTGAAAAAAAAAGGTCAAAACTTCTTTTAAGCATGAATTTAAGGAGATTCTTTAAAATCAATTACATTGGCTACACTATCACAGTTTTCAATTACTAATGAAGCTATATAATCATTATGTTTTCCTTCAATAAAATAAGAACCACAAGGCTCTTTTCTTGGTTCGCTTTTAGAAAAATCTATATTACCATATTTAAGAACATCTTTAATTGCTGAAGAGTCTTTTATAAAAGTGCTAGTGTAATTGAGTTTTTTAGATCTTATATTTTTTAAAACTCTAGCGTCGGGTCCGTATGCACAAGATGTTTTTTTTCCGCTTAAAAAAAACATTAATACTATTATACCTATAGAGAAGCCACCTAAGTAGTAGCCCAATCGATGTGCTAATTTCATTTGAATAATTTAATGCTCGATTAAAAAATAAGTAAGTTAGCATCACTATAACTTAAATCGAACCATTCGCCAACAGGCTTGCTTGTTAAAATTCCGTGGTAAAAATACAATCCATTTCTTAAACCTCTATCAATTCTTAAGGAATTTTCAATACCACCATCTTCAGCGATCTGCATTAAATAGGGAGTGAAAATATTACTTATTGAAACAGAGGCTGTTCTAGGGTATCGAGCAGGAATATTTGGGACACAATAATGAATGACGCCATGCTTTACAAAAGTTTCCTTTTTATGAGATGTTACTTCGCTGGTTTCAAAACATCCGCCCATATCAATACTCACGTCAATAATAATAGCTCCTTTTTTCATTTTTTCAACCATGCCTTCTGTTACTACAATAGGTGCTCTGTTTTTACCTCTTACAGCACCAATAACAACATCGCATCTTCTTAAGGCTTTTGTTAAATTTTTCGGTTGTATAGTAGATGTGAAAAATGGTCTTCCCAAGTTAGTTTGTATACATCTTAGTTTGGTAATAGAATTATCAAACACCTTAACATTAGCACCTAATCCCATAGCACCTCTTGCAGCAAACTCACCAACAGTACCAGCGCCAAGTATAACGACTTCTACGGGCGGCACACCACTTATATTTCCAAACATTAAACCATTACCATCTTTGGTGTTAGATAACAACTCAGAAGCTATTAAAACAGATGCAGTTCCTGCAATTTCACTTAATGATCTTACTGCGGGATAAGTTCCGTCTGCATCTCTAATAAACTCAAAAGCTAATGCTGTGATACGTTTTGAAGCTAGAGTTTCAAAATATTTTTTGGTTTGCGTCTTTAATTGCAGTGCCGAAATTAATATGGACTGCGGATTAATTAGTTTTATTTGGTCTAGAGTAGGGGGTTCCACTTTCAAAATCATTGGGCACCCATATACTTTGGCAGTATCTTTAGTTATTTCTGCTCCAGCTTCACTGTAATCTCTATCACTAAAACTAGCACCTTCGCCAGCTCCAGCTTCTAATAAGACTCTATGTCCATTATTTACAAGTGCAAAAACGGCGTCTGGGGTTAAGCATATGCGTTTCTCTTTAAATCCCGTTTCTTTAGGAATACCTATAAAAAGTTCACCTTTACGTTTAAAGATTTCTAACTTTTCTTCTTGAGGTAAAAGTTGTTGTTTGGTAAACGGTGAAAGTTGTTTAGACATGATTAGTTAGTTAATAAAAATCAAATTACAAATAAATTTTATAATGTAAATGAAGTTCATCGAATTTAATTAAACTCAGTCATAAAAATTAAATTTCGGTATGAATTTTAACTACTTTTATTAGGGTTTTACCATAAATTAGTTTTATTTAATTGTCTTAATTTTGTTTTCACAAATTATTTTATGCTTAAAGGAATATTAACCCTCTCTCTATTATGCTTTTCTTTAAACAATTTTGCACAGAATTTTTCCTTAAAGGGAAATATTTACGATGAGAAACAGTCTCCCGTAGCTTATGCAAATGTTGTTTTGCTTCATGATGGGCAAATAATATATGGTACTACTACAAATGAAGAAGGTGATTTTAAAATTGAAAAACTAAAACCCAATACCTATAAGCTAAAAGTGAGTTTTATAGGCTTTCAAACTTTTGAAAAAGAAATAAATGTCACTAATAATATTACTTTAGGCACTATAACACTCAAAGAAAACGTTGAAACTCTAGATGGAGTTACTGTAGTTGCTAAACAACCAACCATTAAACGATTGGTGGATAGGTTGGTCTTTAATGTTGAAAACTCGACGTTGTCTAATAATAATGTGTTAGATGTTCTAAAACACACGCCAGGTGTATTAGTACATAACGAGTCTATAACTGTTAAAAATTCAACCCCCACAGTTTATATTAATGACAGACGTGTGCATTTATCAACGAATGAAGTACAGCAACTACTAGAATCAACGTCTGCAAACACTATAAAATCTATAGAGGTAATTACTAACCCGCCAGCAAAATATGATGCGGAAGGAGGGGCTGTTCTAAATATTATAACGAGTAAAAACATTATTGCTGGTTATCATGGTAGTGTATTTGGTAATTATAAACAGGGGTTTGAATTCCCTAAGTATTCATTGGGAACTAGTCATTTTTTTAAGGCTAAAAAATTAAATACATATATCAATTACAATGTGAGCCCTAGAAAAGATTATAGAGAGCAAGATGAGTTTGTGAATTTTATTGAAAACGATGTCAATACCACTAGTTGGGAAACAGATTATAGAAGAACTAGAGAATCAAGGTATCATTCAATTAACGCTAATATAGATTATACGTTTGATGATAAAAATAGTTTAGGTTTTACAACAAATATGCTAATAGCTCCAAGAAAACATTCTCAAACAGATGTAAATTCTATAACCAAAGTATTTGGAGCTAATAAAGCATTAGATTCTACTTTTAATACGTCTAACAGTTCTGTTTTGGAATCTTTTAATATGGCCTTTACGCTAGATTATGTTCATAAATTCAAAAAAGAAGGAGAACAATTATCTGCTAGTTTGCACTATACAAACTACGATTATTCAAATTTTCAAGATGTAAACACTGATTATTTGTTCCCTGATAATAGTTTAATAAGAGATAATAAATTTCAAACATTTTCTAGTCAGGTTATTGAATTGCAAACCGGTCAATTAGATTATCTATTACCCATTGACGAAACGGCGTCTTTTGAAGCAGGAATAAAAACATCTCATATAGATTCTCAAAGCATTTTAGATCAGTATAATTATAATAATGGAAGCAGGGTAGAAGACCTAGAAAATTCGGATACATTTTTATATGATGAAGATAATTATGCGGCTTATGTGAGTTTAGCTAAAGAGTGGGAGAAATGGAGTTTAAAATTAGGAGTGAGAACTGAATATACAGAAACAACAGGTAATTCATTATCTGAAAATGAAGTAAATAATAATGATTATTTCAAGTTGTTTCCATCAATTCATATCTCTAATAAAGTTAATGATAATAACGATATCTATTTTAACTATAATAAGCGTATTTATAGACCTAGATATAATCAATTAAACCCTTTTAAGTTTTTTTTAAATGATAATTCTTTTGTGACAGGAGACCCTAAGTTGCAACCGCAAATAGATGATGTGTTTACTTTAGGTTATACGATAAATGACATTTATACTTTTGAGTTTTATTATAGATATGAAAATGACCCAGCTATTGAAATAGTGTTTCAAGACAATGATGAAAACCTCATAAAGTACGTAAATACTAATATAGATAGAAGTCTGTCTTATGGTTTTGATTTTACAACGTACACCTCGTTAACAAAAGATTGGAGTTTGTATGCTTTAAGCTCATTATTTTTCTATGATAATAGATATGTGAGTTTGGAAAGTGATAATGAGATAAGTAGTTTAAATCAATGGTCAATATACATTCAAGTTGTTAATTATTTATCTTTCTTAAAGGATAAAAGTTTAAATGCTGATCTTTCTATACAATATATATCTCCAACAGCAAATGGAGCGTCAATTATTAGCAATCGATTTGGTTTAGATATAAACTTGAGAAAAGCCTTTTGGAATAATAAAGCATTTTTAAATATTGGGATAATAGATATTTTTAATACTCAAAACTTTAACCAGTCAACAAAATATTTAAATCAAGATATTTTATTGAAAGCGAATATTGAAAATAGGCTCTTTTTTTTAGGATTTAATTATAAGTTCGGAAATACGAAATTGAAGAACAATAAGAAATCAATAGATTTTGAAGAAAGAGAACGATTAAGTAGAGGAAGAAATTAAAAATATTGTTTAACTTTTTCCCAGAAATTTTTTGGTGATAGTTTTAATTCTTCTTCAAGTTCTTCCATTGATTTAGTTGCCTCGTTAATTTTGTTGAAAATTCTAGCTCTCATCAAATAAATTGTTGGAATGACGATGACCATTACTGGTATTAAATAAAATACTTGGTTATTATCAGCAAAAGATAAATCATCATCTAGTACAATAATTATTTGGTAAACATACATTGCTATTGGTACTAGAATAACATGATACCACCAGTGTCTGCAGGTGAAAATCCAAATAAATAACAAGAATAAAGGTATGATTTTTCCCGTCAAAGTCCAAGCAAGAACAAAAAGGCTTTCATAATAAATGCTGTCATAAGTACCAAAAAAAGTGTTCCATGTTTTTACATTCGGAACACTTTCATGTATTGAAAATAAATACGGTGTAATAGCTATTAAAGTAGCTACAACACTACCAGCTATAAGGTTATTTTTACCTTTGTCCTGGAACTTTAATTTTTGATTTGTCAATTTTTGCTGTTTGCTCTCCATTTGCGTTAAATGCGTCTGCAGCTTGCGCTAAAAATAACATGCCTCCAAGCAGTGCTATCGCCATTAGGTACTTTTTAGTTTTCATTTTATAAGGGATTTAATTAATTAATACCCCTAAATTATAGAAAGGCTAAGTTTTAGTATGCGGCTGTATGTTAAAGAAATGTTAAAACCGCTCTAATATTAAATTTAGCTATGTGGTTTTACCGTAAATCTTTAAAAAAAGGAGGTTTTTTATTTGGTTTTTAGCATAAAATAGCAGATGGCGTTAGGTTAATTTGGGCTTTCATTTAATCTTAACGTTCTGGAATTGTCATTATTTAATTCAATATCAATTCTATCAAATCGTTTTGGTGCAATTGGTTCAATTAATTCGGGCCATTCAACAATTACCCAATTATTAGAGAATAAATAATCTTCTATTCCAAAATTATAAGCTTCCTCTAAGTCTTTGACTCTATATAAATCAAAGTGGTAAATTAATTGATTGTCAGCTTCATATTCATTAACAATAGAAAACGTTGGGCTGCTTACTTCATCTTTACATCCTAAACATTTTGAAATAGCTTTTATTAACGTGGTTTTACCAGCTCCCATATTTCCGTAAAGAAAAATGGTTTTACTATTTAAGTTCTTAACTATTTCATTAGCAACAGCATCAATTTCTTCTACTGAATAACGTATTCTCAAACTTACCAATTTTTAATGCAATAATAAGAAATTTTAATCTAAAATCCTATAAAAATGTGCTTTTCGTCGATTTTTTATGCGTTTTGAAGATTATTTTGGAGAAAACACTACATATGGAATCACCATTTCTTCTAAAGAAACTCCACCATGTTGGTATGTGTTTCTATAGTAACTTACATAATGATTATAGTTATTAGGGTAGGCAAAGAATAAATCACTTTTAGCAAAGATGAAAGAGCTACTCATGGAAATTGATGGTAAGTGAATGTTTTTAGGGTTTGTAGCTTCTAAGACATCCTTTTTATCATAGGTTAGACTTCTTCCTGTTTTGTATCTCAAGTTTAAACTCGTGTCTTTATCTCCTATAACTTTAGATGGGTTTTTAACATTAATAGTACCATGATCTGTAGTTAAAATAAGTTTAAAACCAAGTTGTTGTGCTTGTTGAATCATTTCTAAAAGGGGCGAATTTTTAAACCAACTTAAGGTTAAAGATCTGTAGGCTTTGTCATTAGAAGCTAATTCTTTAACTACTTCCATTTCTGTTTTAGAATGCGATAGCATATCTACAAAATTATAAACAACAACAGTTAAATCATTATTCTTTAATGTTTTAAAATTATCTGCTAATTTTTTTCCGTTTCTTAAATTAGTGATTTTATGATATTCATAATTTAAATGATTCAATCCAAGGCGCTTCATTTGGGCTTCTAAAAAATCTGCTTCGTGCAAATTTTTACCTCCTTCGTCGGTATCGTTTTTCCAATATTGAGGGAATAATTTCTCCATGTCACTAGGCATTAAACCAGAAAAAATAGCATTTCTTGCATATTGCGTGGCTGAAGGTAGAATGCTAAAAAAGGCTTCTTCTTTATCTTTTTTGTAATAATTGTTTATGATAGGCTCAAATACTTTCCACTGGTCATATCTTAAATTATCAATAACTAGTAGCAATGTGGGTTGCTCTTTTGTGATTTCCGGAACTATACAGTCTTTAAATAGTGTATGAGACATTACGGGTGCTTCAGTGTGAGGTTCAAACCAAGTAGGGTAATTTTTCTCAATAAACTTTCCAAATTGAATATTAGCTTCGTTTTTTTGAGATTCTAAAATTTCAAACATACCAGAATCTTCAATATCTTCTAGCTGAATTTCCCAATAGATAAGTTTTTGATATAATTCTACCCACGCTTCATGAGAATTAACCATAGATAATTCCATGGCTATTTTTCTGAATTCTTGCTGATAATTAGAAGTGGTTTTTTCAGAAACTAATCTAGAATGATCTAAGTTTTTCTTCAAACTCAAAAGAATTTGATTTGGGTTGACAGGCTTAATCAAGTAATCAGCTATTTTATTACCAATAGCCTCTTCCATAATATATTCTTCTTCACTTTTTGTAATCATTACTACAGGTAGACTGTCTTGTTTCTCTTTAATTTCATTCAAAGTTTCAAGACCAGTAAGTCCTGGCATATTTTCGTCTAAAAATACAATGTCAAAATTATTGGAGTCTAGAATTTCAATAGCTTCTGTTCCGCTTAAACAAGTTGTCACCTTATAATTGCGTTGTTCTAAAAACAGGATATGTGGTTTTAGTAAATCTACTTCATCATCAACCCAAAGTATTTGTATAGTATTCATTGAAAGCGTCTATTATTTGTTATAGTAATATTTATATTTGTGCGTATAACCGCAATCTTTAAAGTTTGAACAAACTTAAAATATTAAACGACCCAATTTACGGATTTATTACTATCCCAAATTCTCTAATTTTTGATTTAATACAGCATAAGTATTTTCAAAGACTTAGAAGGATTACTCAAATGGGGATGTCTCATTTGGTGTATCCGGGGGCACATCATACAAGATTTCATCATGCCATTGGTTGTATGCATTTAATGCAACAAGCAGTTAATGTGCTTCGTTTTAAGGGAGTTAGTGTTTCTGAAGATGAAGAAAGCGCACTTTATGTGGCTATCTTATTGCATGATATTGGACACGGTCCTTTTTCGCACGCTATGGAACATAGCATTGTAAACAATGTATCTCATGAAGAGATTTCTCTGTTATTTATGGAGCGTTTAAATGAAGAATTTAACGGAACTTTAACGCTGGCCATTCAAATTTTTAAGGGCGATTATAAAAGAAACTTCTTGTGTCAGCTTATTTCTGGGCAATTAGATATGGATAGAGCAGACTATTTAAAACGTGATAGTTTTTATACAGGAGTTGCCGAAGGAAACATAAACAGTGAGCGGTTAATCACTATGTTGAATGTAGTTGATGATGAATTAGTGGTTGAAGAAAAGGGGATCTATAGTGTAGAAAAGTTTATTATAGCAAGGCGTTTAATGTATTGGCAAGTATACCTTCATAAAACTAGTTTGGTTGCTGAACAATTAGTAATTAGAGTTTTAAAAAGAGCCAAAAAGCTGTATGATGATGGTCATAAATTGCCTGCTAGTAATGCGTTAGCATATTTTTTGAATAATAAAATTTCTATAGAAAACTTTACAAAAGAAACTTTAGAGGTTTTTGCACAATTAGATGATTATGATATCGTTTCTGCTATGAAGCAATGGCAACATTATGATGATTTCGTTTTAAGTAAATTAAGCGAAATGATTATTAACAGAAACCTTCTTAAGGTAAAGCTTAAAAAGAAAAAAATAAAAGAGGAAACTCTTGAGAACTATATAGCAAATCTGATAGGGACTTATAATATAAATAGGAAAGAAGCAGAGTATTTTGTGTTTTCAGGTAGTATTTCAAATCAAGCATATCAGATAAAGCATAAAGGCATAAATGTGTTATTTAAATCTGGTAAAATTGAGGATATAACTAAAGCAACAGATCACCTTAATTTAAAAACACTATCTAAACCAGTAACTAAATACTACATGTGCTACCCAAAAGAACAGTTAATTTGATTATTAAATAATAAGGAAAGACGCATGAAGAACTTTAGCACATTTTTCCTATTTTTGCGCAACTAAACGAGAAAACTACTAATAAAACTTAAGTTTGAAATTTACGGCACAACAAATTGCAGGGATACTAGAAGGTGATGTAGTAGGAAACCCAGAAGCAGAAGTATCTAAATTATCCAAAATTGAAGAAGGAACAGAAGGTTCATTAACCTTTTTAGCCAACCCCAAATACACGTCTCACATTTATACAACTAAGGCAACTGTAGCCATAGTAAATAAAAGCTTTGAGCCTGAAAACGAAATTGACACTACTCTAATAAAAGTTGAAGATGCATACAAGTCATTTTCAAAACTATTAGAATATTACAATCAGGTAAAAAACAATAAAGTAGGAATAGAACAACCTCATTATAAAGCAGCATCTGCCAATTATGGTGAAAATGTATATATAGGTGCATTTGCTTATATAGGTGAGAATGTGAAAATTGGCAATAATGTAAAAATTTTTCCAAATGTTTACATAGGAGATAATGTTACCATTGGGGATAATACGTTTGTTTTTGCGGGTGCCAAGATATATTCAGAATCTATTGTAGGAAACAATTGTGTGATTAACTCTGGTGTTATTATTGGAGCAGACGGATTTGGATTTGCACCAAATGAGAAAGGGGAATATAATAAAGTGCCACAAATAGGTAATGTTATCTTAGAAGATTTTGTTGATGTAGGTGCTGCCACTACTATAGATAGGGCTACTTTAGGTTCAACAGTTATTAGAAGAGGTGTGAAACTTGATAATCAAATTCAAATAGCACATAATGTTGAAATTGGAAAAAATACGGTTATCGCTGCTCAAACAGGAATAGCTGGTTCTACTAAGATAGGGGAGAATTGCCAAATTGGAGGGCAAGTAGGTATTGTAGGCCATATAACAATTGGTAATAATGTTAGAATACAAGCCCAGTCTGGTATTGGAAGAAATGTAAAAGATAATGAAGTACTTCAAGGATCTCCAGCCTTGCCTTATTCAGACTATAACAAGTCTTATGTCCACTTTAAAAACCTACCAACGATTGTTAAAAATATCAACGATATAGAAAAGAAATAAATGGGAATTATACAAACCGACGTTAAACAGAAAACCATTGGTAAAAATATATCTCTAACCGGAGTAGGTTTACATACAGGTAAACAAGTCACACTTACTTTTACACCCGCTGCAGCTAATTTTGGTTTAGCTTTTAAAAGAGTAGATCTTGAAGGAGCTCCTGTAATTGAAGCGGATGCTAATTACGTAACGAACACACAAAGAGGTACAAGAATTGAGAAAAATGGCGTAGCCATTCAAACATCAGAACATGTGCTAGCCGCATTGGTTGGTTTAGATATTGATAATGCTATTGTTGAATTAAATGCTTCTGAACCTCCTATCATGGACGGATCGTCAAAGTTTTTTGTTGAAGCTATTGAAGAGGCTGGTATTGTTGAGCAGGATGCTTTTAGAGAAGAATTTGAAGTAACAGAAATTGTCTCTTATACAGATGAAGAATCTGGTAGTGAGATTTTAGTAATGCCTTCAAAAGAGTATCAAATAACTACAATGGTAGATTTTGGAACTAAAGTTTTAGGGACTCAAAACGCTACTTTAAATAAAGTGTCTGATTTCAAAAAAGATTTTTCAGATTCAAGAACCTTTAGTTTTTTACATGAATTAGAAATGCTTTTAGAGCACGGTTTAATTAAGGGGGGGGATTTAAATAATGCTATTGTTTATGTAGATAAACCATTATCTCCTGAGACCATGGAGAAATTAAAAGTAGCCTTTAAAAAAGATGCTATTTCGGTGAAGCCTAATGGTATTTTAGACAACTTAACATTACACCATCCTAATGAAGCTGCTAGACACAAATTACTTGATGTTTTAGGAGATTTAGCTCTTGTTAAAACGAGAATAAAAGGAAAAGTTATTGCAAATAAACCAGGGCATTATATAAATACCCAATTTGCAAAAAAGCTAGCCAAAATAATTAAAAATGAACGTAGAAATAACGTTCCTAATATAGATATTAACCAGCCGCCATTAATGGATATTACCCAAATAATGGCAATGTTACCTCATAGGCAACCATTCCTGTTAATTGATAAAGTATTTGAGCTTACAGATAGTAATGTTACTGCAACTAAGAACGTTACTATGAATGAGGAATTCTTTAGAGGTCATTTCCCAGGAGCGCCAGTAATGCCTGGTGTTTTAATAGTAGAAGCGATGGCTCAAACAGGAGGTATACTGGTTTTAAATACGGTTCCCGATCCTGAAAATTATTTAACATTTTTCATGAAAATGGATAATGTAAAATTCAAGCAGAAGGTAATGCCTGGTGATACCTTAATATTTAAATGTTCATTAATTACTCCAATTCGCCGTGGTATTTGCCATATGCAAGGTTATGCTTATGCAAATGGTAAATTATGTGCAGAGGCAGAGTTAATGGCACAAATAACTAAAGTGAAATAAGATTTATACAGACTACGTTTATTGATATCAAAGTGTTGTTATCATTAAATTGAAAATGTATGTTCTCTTATGTATCAAAATAAAACTATAAAAATGAATCAACCACTTGCATACGTACATCCTGGAGCTAAAATTGCTAAAAACGTTGTAATTGAACCTTTTACTACCATTCATAATAATGTAGTAATTGGTGAAGGAACATGGATTGGGAGTAACGTTACCATAATGGAAGGTGCGCGTATTGGTAAAAACTGTAATATATTTCCAGGATCGGTAATTTCTGCTATTCCTCAAGATTTAAAATATCAGGGAGAAGATACAACAGCTGAAATTGGAGATAATGTTACTATTAGAGAATGTGTTACAATCAATAGAGGCACTACAGATAGAATGAAAACAGTTGTAGGAGACAATTGTTTAATCATGGCTTATTGCCATATTGCTCACGACTGTATTGTTGGTGACAATTGCATTTTTTCAAATAATAGTACATTAGCAGGACACATAAATGTAGGAGATCATGTGGTTTTAGCTGGTATGACTGCTGTACATCAATTTGTATCCGTTGGAAATCACGCGTTTGTAACAGGAGGATCTTTAGTTAGAAAAGATGTGCCACCATTTGTGAAAGCAGCAAGAGAACCTTTATCTTATGTGGGTATTAACTCTGTAGGTTTAAGAAGAAGAGGCTTTTCAACAGAAAAAATTAGAGAAATACAGAATATATATAGAATTCTTTACCAAAAGAACTATAACAATACCCAGGCGTCAAGTATTATTGAAGCTGAAATGGAAGCAACCACAGAGCGTGATGAGATTCTTCAGTTTATTAAGAATTCGCACAGAGGTATAATGAAAGGATATTTTAAATCAAATTAATCATATGGCAAGTACAAGTGATATTAGAAACGGTTTATGTATAAGATATAACCACGATATTTTTAAAATAATTGAGTTTTTACATGTAAAACCTGGAAAAGGGCCTGCATTTGTTAGAACGAAACTTAAAAGTGTAACTACAGGAAAAGTAATTGATAATACATTTTCTGCAGGGCACAAACTTGATGATGTAAGAGTTGAGACGCATAAATTTCAATTTTTATACAATGAAGGTGATACGTATCATTTTATGAATACTGAAGATTATTCTCAAATTGAGTTACAAAAAACAGTTTTGGATAGCCCAGACTTAATGAAAGAAGGTGAAGTTGTTACTGTACTAATAAATTCTGAAGATGCTATGCCATTATCGGTAGATATGCCTGCGAGTGTTATTTTAGAAGTAACACATACAGAACCTGGCGTAAAAGGAAATACAGCTACTAATGCTACCAAGCCAGCTACAGTAGAAACAGGAGCCACTGTAAATGTGCCTTTGTTTATTAATGAAGGTGATAAGATTAAGGTTGAAACAGCAAAAGGGACTTACAAAGAACGTATTAAAGAATAATATATAGTCGCAGTGTTCAGTATCAGTAAGCAGTTCTTACTCAGCACTATAATACTAACTACTATTGACCTAAGACTGAATTATGAAATTTCCACACCCACAAACATTATTAGAAGTATCGCAACTCATCAATTGTGATTATGTTGGCGATGAAAATTTTCCCGTTTTGGGAATGAATGAAATTCATGTTGTAGAACCTGGAGATATTGTGTTTGTAGATCATCCAAAATACTATGATAAAGCTTTGGAATCTGCGGCAACTATCGTTTTGATTAATAAAAAAGTGGACTGTCCTGAAGGAAAGACACTTTTAATTAGTGATGATCCGTTTAGAGATTTCAATAAACTGTCAAACCATTTCAGACCATTTCAAACTTCAAATAAACAAATATCAGATTCAGCCATAATAGGTGAGAATACAGTTATTCAACCAAATTCATTTATTGGTAATAATGTTGTTATTGGAAAAAACTGTGTAATTCATTCAAATGTTAGTATTTATGATGATGCCGTGATAGGTGATAATGTTACCATTCATGCAGGAACTGTTTTAGGAGCTAATGCGTTTTATTATAAAAAAAGAGCAGAAGGTTTTGATAGATTGTTGTCTTGTGGTAGAGTAGTTATTGAAGATCATGTAGATTTAGGTGCTAATTGTACTATTGATAAAGGGGTTACAGGTGATACTACTATACAAAAAGGTACTAAAATTGACAATTTAGTTCAGATTGGTCATGATACCATTATTGGTAAGAAGTGTTTGATTGCATCTCATGTAGGTATTGCGGGTTGTGTAGTAATTGAAGATGAAGTCACTATATGGGGACAAGTTGGTATAACAAGTGGTATAACAATAGGGGCGAAAGCTATAATTTCAGCAAAATCTGGAGTGAGTAAGTCTTTAGAAGGAGGAAAAAGCTATTTTGGCGTACCTGCTGATGACTTTAGAAGCAAATACAAAGAAATCGCTTCAATTAAGAAAATCCCAGAGATATTAGATATTTTAAAAAATCAAATAAAAATATAGGTGTATTTTTTTGAAAAATAAATCAATTATTACTTTAAAAACTTGATTCAAAAAATTAAATTTGCTTGTATTTATTCAATAATTTCAAATAGTCACTTATGAGTGTTTTAGTAAATAAAGATTCGAATATTATAGTTCAAGGTTTCACAGGTAGTGAAGGAACGTTTCATGCTGGTCAAATGATCGAATATGGAACTAATGTAGTTGGTGGTGTAACTCCAGGAAAAGGAGGGCAAACACATTTAGATAAACCTGTTTTTAATACAGTTGAAGAAGCTGTAAAAGAAGTAGGTGCAGATACAACTATTATTTTTGTACCACCAGCATTTGCTGCAGATGCGATTATGGAAGCTGCAGACGCTGGAATAAAAGTAATTATAACAATTACAGAAGGTATTCCTGTTGCGGACATGATTAAAGCGGCAGATTACATAAAAGGTAAAGATTGTAGATTAATTGGTCCTAACTGTCCAGGTGTTATTACACCAGGGGAAGCTAAAGTTGGTATCATGCCAGGTTTTGTTTTCAAAAAAGGAAAAGTAGGTATTGTTTCTAAATCTGGAACTTTAACTTATGAAGCGGCAGATCAAGTAGTAAAACAAGGATTAGGTATAACTACTGCCATTGGTATTGGAGGAGATCCTATTATTGGAACGACTACTAAAGAAGCTGTTGAGTTATTAATTAACGACCCTGAAACTGAGGCTGTAGTAATGATTGGTGAAATAGGAGGTCAGTTAGAAGCTGATGCTGCTAATTGGTATAAAGAAAGTGGGAGCAAAAAACCAGTTGTAGGTTTTATAGCAGGTGAAACTGCTCCAGCTGGACGTACTATGGGGCATGCAGGTGCTATTGTAGGCGGTAGTGATGACACTGCTCAAGCTAAGAAGAAAATCATGAGGGCATGTGGTATACATGTGGTAGATTCTCCTGCCAAAATTGGACATAAAGTTGCAGAAGTACTTGGTGTACTTGCTTAAACAATAAAATATATTTACTTTACAATCCGTTAGTATAATTACTGACGGATTTTTTTTGCATTATTCTCTCATTAAAATAATTATAAATTAATAGCAGTATTGCTCTTTATTTACTATGAAGGTTGATAATAATACTATTATTGAAGGAATTAAAAATGGTGATCACACTATTATTAAGGAATTTTATAAAACTCACTTACCCAGAATTACTCAATATATACTTAAAAACTCTGGTGGTTTAGATGATGCTAAAGATGTTTTCCAAGATGCCATGGTGATTCTTTTTGAAAAGATAAAAGATAACAGTTTAAAAATTAATTGTGCTATAGGAACTTATGTCTATGGCATTTGCAAATATTTGTGGCTAAATAAATTAAAGCGTATTGGTAAAACAGAGTTAGATGATACTGACTTTGGAAGAATAAAAGATCCAACCGATGACCCTATAGATCTTGTTTATAAGAAAGAGAAAAAACTAATCATACAAAAGTGTTTACTGAAACTTGGTGAAGGGTGCCAAGAAATTTTATTAATGTTTTTTGGAGGTTATAGTTTAAAAGAGATTGCCAAACAAAAGAAATTTACTGATGGATATACTAGAAAACGAAAATTTGTATGTCAAAAAAAATTGATACAGTTAGCCGATAAAGATCCAGTTTTCAAAGAATTTAAAGCATCATTTTAATTAGCTAAGTCATGAAAGAAAGTCAAAATAAGAAATTGTATGAGCATATTGATGCTTATCTGAATGGTGAGCTTAAAGGAGATGAACTTAAAGCTTTTGAAGATATTTTAAATATTGACGATAAACTTAAACAAGAAGTTGAAAAACAAAAACAAAGTGATAAGTTGTTTAAACAAATAGATGCCTATTTAAATAATGAATTGAAAGAAGATGAATTGAATGCTTTTGAAGAGTTATTAAAAACAGATAATAAGCTGAAGCTTGAAGTAGAAAAATATAAATTAGTTCAAAGTGCTTTAAAAGACACCTCTAGTATTGATTTCAGAAAAAAACTGCAAGACATTGATTCTGAAATTAATACTAAAGTAAGTAGTAAAAAACCTGTTTTTAAGTTATCAAGAGTCAATTGGAAAGTTGCGGCAGTTTTAGTTGCGTTCATTGGTTTAATGTCGCTATTGTTTTTACAAAATAGGGAGTCCAAACACGAAAAGTTATTTGCTTCATATTATGTGACATACCCTATGGAAGATATTACTCGTGGCGAAATATCAAGTCATACATCATTAAATAAATTAGCGTTAAGCTATAATAATGGAAATTATGAGAGAGTTATTGAGTTATTGGAGTCTAATGAAGATATAGAAACCAATGATAAGCTAAAATTATATTTGGGTAATAGTTATTTAAACATAAATAAAGAAGACAAAGCAATAGAAGTATTTCAAACTATAAATACTGATAGTAAGTTTTATAGTGATGGCCAATGGTTTTTAGCACTCACATATCTAAAAAAGGGGAAAAAGGATAAAGTATTTCCAATTCTTGAAAATCTGAATGCTAACAATAATTTGTATACTAATAAAGCCTCTCGATTAATTAAAGCTTTAAATGCTAAATAACTCTCGAAAATATGAAATTTCAAAACAAATTATTAGTGATATTAACGCTAATAACAGTTAATATATGCTCTAGCCAAATAGAAAAAGACACTTTATTAGCTTTTCAATATTATAAAAAAGCAGATTCATTATTAACAGTTAGAAAGTTTGATGAATCTATTGCTTTTTTTGAAAAGGCTTTGAATATTTATGATCAAGCAAAAACTTGGGAACGTGTAGCAAGTTGTTATAATAAAATTTCTACAAATCAATGGAGAGCACTTAGGTCAGATGAAACATTAGAAAATGCAAAAAAAGCCCTAAATATTTGTGATATTTATTACTTGAAAAATAATCCACAAGTTGCAACAGCTTATGATAATATTGCTCATTATTATCGACTTAAAATAGATTATAATAACGCTTTGACTTATTTTAAAAAAGCTCTAATCTTACGTAAAAAAATATTTTCCATTCCTCATATCAGTATTGGGATTTCATATTCAAATATAGCTAGTATAAATAATTCTTTAGAGAAGTTTCAGAGCGCAATACTGTATAATGAAAAAGCCCTAGAATGTTTTCTAAAAGTATTAGACTCTGAAGATAATGCCATAGTAAATACTTATAGTAATTTAGGTGTATTTTATAATAACCTTGGAAAACTCAATTTAGCTCTTAAATTTTATCAAAAGACTCTGTCTATAATTATTAAAAAGCCAGATGAATACCAATTAAGTGCTGCTAATATTTATTTAAATATTGGTGAGATCTATTTAAAAAAGAAACAATTTGAAAAATCTTTAGAATATAATGAAAAAGTAATATTTGAATTAAGCAAAAGTAACAACAGTTATTTATTATTAGGGAGCGCTTATGCTAACATTGGAACTATTCTTCGACAAAAAGGAGAACATAATAAAGCTATACAACACTATAAAAAATGCCTGAATTTAGTACAAAAACATTATCCGAAAAATCATATTTTAACAGCTAATGTCTATATGAATATTAGTGCTGCTTACGGATCTATAGATACGGAAAAATCAATTCACTACGCCAGAAAAGCATTAAAAATATACAAAGATGTAATTGGAGAAAATCATTCTATAGTAGCTAAGATATATAACAATTTAGGAGCTAATTATGTAGATAAGAAAGAATTTGATACTGCATTAATTTCTTATAAGAAAACATTAAAAATTCAAGAAGAAATTTTAGTGAAAAATCATATAGACAAAGTCATTAATTTTAACAATATAGGTACATTATATAGGAAAAAAGAGGATTATAACATGGCTTTGTTTTATTATAATGAAAGTCTAAATATATTACAAAATTCATCTAGTAAGAATTTAATATCAAACATTCAGTGTTATACTGATATTGGTAAAACACATTTCAAACAAAAGAATTATAAAGCTGCTTTAAATGCATTTGATAGAGCTATTAAATTTAATAAAAAGATAAATAGTGTTTACACTTCTAAAAGTAAATTTACTACTAAAAATTATTACTTTTCAAATTTTTTATTTAACACTTTTTTTGAGAAAGCCAAAACCTTACAAGAAAACTACTTAAAGAATAAAACGAATAAAAGTTTTGATGAAGCTATTGTATTATATGAAAATTTAGATGAATTAGTAGAGTATCTTAGGGATACTAAACAGAATTATGAAGATAAAGTAATTTTGGCTTATCAAACCAAAGAAATGTATTTTGATGCTATTTCTGCTCATTTGTTAAAATATAAAATCGCTAATTATGATTCAGATTTAGAAAAAGCACGTTATTATTCGGAAAAGAGTAAATCTAATACTTTAAAAAACTTACTTTCAAATAATATTGCGAAGCGTTTCTCTAAATTATCAAGCAAAATAATTACTCTAGAAAGTGATTTAAAATCTAAAAAAACCTATTATGAATCTAGAATAACTGCTGAGCAAACAAAAGATTCCATTGATAACACAACTATTCAAGACTATGAAGGTAAATTGTTTGACGTAAATAGAACACAAGATTCTTTAGCGGAAGTTCTAGAAAAAGAGTATCCAAACTACTACGAATTAAAGCATAACAACAAGGTGATTTCTGTCTCAGAAATTCAGGAAAAACTAAATATAAATACGACACTACTAGAATTTTTTACGACAGATAGTACCACTTATGCATTTACTATTTCAAAAAATAAGTTTATAGTCAAAGAATTGCAAACTCTTAAACTAGATAAACAAATAGAAAACTTAAGAGAAGCAATTACTTCCAAAGACATTACATCTTATAAGCAATTAGGGAACTCTATATACAATACCTTAATCAAACCTATAAAAGAAGATTTAGTAGGTGATGAACTTATCATTGTTCCTGACGGTTCATTATGGCATCTCAATTTTGATTTATTATTAACAAAAGAAGATACTACACAAACACTAAGTGAATTACCATATTTACTAAAAGACTATGCCATTACATATGCTAATTCAGCAACTTTATACTTCAACCCGTTTAAAGAACAACAACAAAAAGAGCGACAAGAAGGCGTCTTAGCATTTTCATTTTCAGATTCTACCAATGTAGTGAAGACTAAAAATATAAGTTTGTCTAGGTTGAGAGATGTTGCAGAAGACCTGCCAGGTACAAGAAAAGAAATTAGAGTCATTGCAGATATAATTGATGGACAGTATTATTTTGGTGAAGACTCCGATGAAGCAAACTTTAAGAAGCATGCCAGTAACTATAAGATATTACATTTAGCTTTACACGGCGATGTGGATAACGAAAGACCACAAAATTCAAAACTCTATTTTACCAAAAGTAAAGACACTATTGAAGATAGTTACTTGTATGGTCATGAGTTATTTGCCTTGAATATACCATCTGAACTAACCGTGTTAAGCGCTTGTAACACAGGAACAGGTAAAATAGCTAAGGGAGAAGGCATTATGAGTTTAGGGCATGCGTTTCAATATGCAGGAACCAAAAGTTTGTTATTAAGCAGTTGGGAAGTGCCAGATGAAACCACACCAGAGCTTATGAAATACTTTTATACCAATCTAAAAGGTGGTATGAGCAAATCTAAAGCATTGCAACAAGCCAAATTGCAATATTTAGAACAAGCTGATATTTATAAAGCAGCCCCATTTTATTGGGGAGGTTTTTATTTAGTCGGGGATAATACACCTATTGATTTTGGAATGAATTCGCTATGGTATTGGGGCATTGGGTTATTAGTTGGATTAGTTTTTATAACTATCTTTTCATTATATAGAAAAAACAAGCAGATTTCTTAAAATATCATTTAATAAGTATGAAAATTATTAAATTCTTTTAATCTCTTTAATATATGAAACTCTCAACCAAATTATTGATAACACTTTTATTATTAATAGTTAATATATCTTTTAGTCAAATAGAAAAAGATACATTAGTAGCTTATCAATATTATAAAAAAGCAGATTCTTTATTAACAGCTAGACAATATGAAGAATCTATAACTCTTTTTGAAAAAGCATTACCTTTATATATAAATGTAAAGGAATGGGAACAAGTAGTGAGTTGTTATAATAAACTCTCTGAAAATTTATGGAGAAGTCATTTTTCTGAAAAATCAATTAGTTATGCAGAAAAGGCAATAATAACTTGTAATTCTTATCTTGATAAAGAACATTTAGAAAAGGCTTATGCATATGATAATATTGGTAAATACCATGAGAAAAAAGCTGATTATGATAAATCTAGAATTTATTACGAAAAATCATTAAACATTAGAAAAAAACTTCTTGTCAAAAATCATCCTGATATAGCGAGATCTTATGAGAATCTTTCAGATTTCTACTACTATACAGAAAAGCATCAAAGAGCTATAGAATATTGTAAAAAAGCTTTAATTATATACTTAAAGAAGTTTCATTCAAAACATTTAAAAATAGGAAATATATATAATAAGCTTGCTAGCAGCTATGTAGTACTAGGAGAAAATGATAAAGCTCTTGATTTTTTTAAAAAGAGTTTGGCTACAAGGGTTGAAAATTTTGGAGAAAACCATATGTATTCGGCTTATGTTTATTCAAATATGGGCACGGCTTATTATGCTATTAAACAGTTAGATGATGCTTTAAATTATTATAAGAAAGCAGAGTTAATCTTTAAAAAAGAAAATAGCATTAGTGCTTTATGTTATTTGTATATCAATATAGGGATAATATATATAGAACAAGAAGAAGTAGATAAAGCATTGAGATACTATAAAGAAAGTCTAAATTTAACGCAAAAATTATATGGATTTAATCATCCTGATGTAGCAAGGATTTATGTGAACTTGGCTATAATTTATTCAGAAAATTATGGGGATAATGAAAACTCTTTATTATATAATGAAAAAGCATTAAAAATTTATAAAAATACTTTTGGTGAAAGTCATTATCAAGTAGCAACTATATATAATAATTTAGGGAATATCAATCTTAGAGAAAGAAATTATAAAAAAGCTTTTAGCTATTTTCAAAAATGTTTGAAAATTCAAGAAAGTATCTTTGATGAGAATCATCCAAATATAGCTAAATGTTATATAAGTATTGGGAATTTTTATAGAGGTAAAAATTTGTACAACAAATCCTTAGATAATTATCTAAAAGCTCTAAATATTTTAGAAAAATCACCTAATCAACATTTAGATTTACTCTCTGGAGTATTTAATCATATTGGAGAAATATATTATAAACAACAAAAGTATCTAAAATCACTATCTTCCTACGAAAATGCGTTGAAACACAATACCAAAACTGAATATTTAAAAGTCTACAAAAAAACAATAAATCTTGATCATTACAATGATTTGAATCGACTATTTGATACTTTTTTAGGTAGTGCCAAAACGCTACTGACAGCCTATGAAAAAAATAAAATAATAAAAAATCTCGATGAAAGCCTATCTCTATACACTAATTTAGATATGCTTACTGATCACTTTAGATTATCCTATCAAGATCATCAAGACAAAGTTAAATTGGCGGAAAAAACTAAGGAAATGTATATGGATGCTATTAAAGCATGTTTTACAAAAAATGAAGCTACAAATGATAATTTTTGGTTAGAAAAAGCACGCTATTATTCAGAAAAGAGTAAGTCTAATACCTTAAAGAATCTACTTTCAGATAATAGAGCTAAAAAGTTCTCTAGATTACCAGAAAAATTAATAGCTCTAGAAAATGATTTGAAGTCTGACAAAGCTTTTTATCAATCTAGAATTAAAGTATCACAAATAAAAGATTCTATTAATGTAGAAACAATACAAGAATATGAAAGTAAATTATTTGATGTTACTAGAAAACAAGATTCTTTAACTGAATTATTAGAAAAGGAATACCCAAAATATTACCAATTTAAACATGATACTAAAGTAATTTCAGTGTCAGAAATACAAGAAAAGTTAAATACTAAAACAACGGTATTAGAGTTTTTTACATCAGATAGTATAACATATGCTTTTATCATTTCTAAAAACAAGTTTACAATTAAAGAATTGCAAACGTCTAAGTTAGATGAAAAAATTAAAGATTTTAGAGAAGCCACCATTTCTAAAGATGCTGCGTCTTATAAACAATTGGCTAATACATTATATAATAGTTTAATTAATCCTGTAAAAGAAGAGTTAATAGGAGATGAACTTATAATAATCCCAGATGGTTTATTATGGCAACTTAACTTTGATTTATTATTAACTAAGAAAATTGAAGCAGAAACACCAAGTGAATTGCCCTATTTATTAAAAGACTATGCTATTACTTATGCTAATTCAGCAACCTTGTATTTTAATCCTTTTAAAGATAAATTACAAAAAGAACAACAAGAAGGCGTATTAGCATTTTCATTTTCAGATTCAACTAATGTAGTCAAAACTAAAAACATGAGTTTAGCTAGATTAAGAGATGCTACAGAAGATCTACCAGGAACACGAAAAGAAATTAGAGCTATTGCAGATATCATTGATGGACAATACTTTTTTGGAGAAGACTCTGATGAAGCAAACTTTAAAAAGAATGCCAGTAATTACAAAATCTTACATTTAGCCTTGCATGGCGATGTTGACAATGAACGTCCACAAAATTCAAAACTCTATTTTACTAAGAGTAAAGACACTATTGAAGATAGTTACCTATATGGTCATGAATTGTTTGCATTAAATATACCATCAGAATTAACCGTATTAAGTGCTTGTAACACAGGAACAGGAAAAATAGCCAAAGGAGAAGGTATTATGAGCTTAGGGCATGCCTTTCAATATGCAGGGACTAAAAGTTTATTATTAAGCAGTTGGGAAGTCCCAGATGAAACAACACCAGAGCTAATGAAATACTTTTACACCAATCTAAAAGAAGGTATGAGCAAATCTAAAGCACTACAACATGCCAAGCTACAGTATTTAGAACAAGCAGATATCTATAAAGCAGCCCCATTTTATTGGGGAGGTTTTTATTTAGTGGGGGATAATACATCTATTGATTTTGGAACTAATCCTTTGTGGTATTGGGGAATAGGAATAATTACTGTTTTGATATTAATGCTTTTTATTTACAAAAAGCGAAAAATTTAACAGACTAATTAATTTAGAAAAAGAGAACCTCTTGATTAATAGAATCAAGAGGTTTTTTAGTATCATGCTTTTGTTAAAATAGCTTTAAGTTTATATAAAAATCATTATTTTAATGTATTTTCATACGTGATTTATTTTAAACTCATCAGTCAATGAAAACATTTAAAATTCTTTTAATTTTCTCTTTATCTATTTGTCTCTGTCATTGTAAAAAGGCTGTAGATGAAAATCAAATTACTGTTGAAAACCATGCTGATAGTAATGGTTTTAAGTATGAAACAGTTACTAACGATCCAACAGGTTTACGTTTGTACACTTTAGAAAATGGTCTTAAGGTGTATTTAAGTAAAAACGAAGAAGAGCCTAAAATTCAAACATTAATAGCTATACGTGCTGGCTCTAGTTATGACCCTTCTGATAATACTGGTTTAGCTCATTATTTGGAGCATATGGTGTTTAAAGGAACCGATGAAATAGGAGCTTTAGATTTTGAAAAAGAAAATAAGGTTCTTAGTCAAATATCAGATTTATATGAACAACATAAATCTGAAAAAGATTCAGCTATGAAAAAAGAAATTTATAAAAAAATTGATGCTGTATCTAACGAAGCATCAAAATTATGTATTGCTAATGAATATGATAAACTTACAAACTCTTTAGGTTCTGAAGGTACAAATGCTTTTACATCAAATGAACAAACGGTATATGTAAATAAGATTCCTTCTAACGAATTAAATAAATGGTTAAAAGTTGAGGGTGAACGATTTAGTCAATTAGTTTTAAGATTGTTTCATACGGAGTTAGAAGCTGTTTATGAGGAATTTAATATGGGGCAAGATAGTGACAGACGAAAACAATATTATGCGTTATTAGAAGGTCTTTTTCCAACACATCCTTACGGTACACAGACAACTATTGGTAAAGCAGAACACCTTAAAAACCCTTCAATGGAGGCTATTCATGCTTACTTCAATAAATACTACGTGCCTAATAATATGGCAGTAATTTTAGTTGGAGATTTAGATTATGAAAATACCATTTCAAAAGTAAATGATGCATTTGGTAATTATGTAACTAAAGAAGTTACGTATCCAACGTTACCAAAAGAATCTCCTATTTCTTCACCAGTAAAAAAAGAGGTATTTGGCCCTACCGCTGAGTCAATTTACGTAGGTTTTAGAACTGATGGTTTCGGTACAAAAGAATCTACTATGGTAAAATTGGTTGATTATATTTTAGCAAATTCTCAAGCAGGATTAATTGATCTTAATTTAAACCAGAAACAGGAAGTTCAGTATGCAGCATCCTTTACTAGTTTTAATAATGATTATGGAATGCATATTTTATATGGAATGCCTAAAATAAATCAATCTTTAGATGATGTAAAAGAACTTCTACTTAACGAATTAGAAAAGATTAAAAAGGGAGCGTTTGATGATTGGATTATTGTTGCAGTAGTAAATGACTTAAAACTATCTAGAATTAAAAATTTTGAAAAAGCTTCATCTACAGCTTACGAATATTTAGATGCATTTATACATTTTGCGGATTGGAAAGACAGATTAACAATGTTAGATGATATGAAGAAAATAACGAAACAAGATGTCATTGATTTTGTCAACAAACATTACAGTAATAATTATGTTGAAGTTCATAAAATAAAAGGAGAAGATAAAAATATTGTTAAAGTTGAAAACCCAGGAATTACCCCTGTTGAATTAAATAGAGATAAAGAATCTGAGTTTATTAAAGAGTTCAAGAAAATTAAATCACCAGATATCCAACCACAATATATAGATTATAAAGCAGCTATTAAATCTGGTAAAACAGAAAATGGGTTAGAGGTGTCTTATATAGAGAATGAAACTAATGACTTATTTGACTTAAATATCATTTTCGATTTAGGGAAAGATCATGATAAGTTATTGCCCCTAGCTGCTGGTTATTTTGATTTTTTAGGTACGGATTCACTTTCAGCAGAAAATGTTAAAAAAGAGTTTTATAAACTAGGTATTGAATACTATATCAATGCATCAGCAGATAAAACATATATAGGGATTTCTGGATTAAAAGAGAATCTAGATGAAGGCTTAGTTTTACTAGAGAATTTATGGAATAATGCTACTCCAAACCAAGAAGCTTACAATAAATATGTAGATAAAATTATCAAACAACGAGAAGATGGTAAGGTTGAAAAAGGAAATATTCTTTGGAAAGGATTATTTACTTATGGAATGTACGGTGAAAACTCTAGATTACGCAATATATTTAGCCTAGAAGAGCTAAAAGCTATAAACCCGCAAGATTTAGTAAATAAAATCAAAGACCTAAATAATTATAAACAAAGAATATTTTATTATGGTAATGATGTAGAATCTGCAATGACTTCTATTAGCAAGAATCATACTCTAAATGATAATTTAAAAGATTATCCTGTTAAAACTAATTATATCCAAAAAGACACGGGAGGAAATGTTTACTTTGTAGATTATGACATGGTGCAAAGTGAACTAGTTTTTCTAGCAAAAGGTTCAGAATTTGACCCTCAAAAAATGGCAGCTTCTAGTTTGTTTAATACTTACTTTGGAGATGGACTATCTTCAATAGTATTTCAAGAAATAAGAGAATCAAAATCTTTAGCATATTCAGCTTTTTCAGCCTATGATAATGCTTCAGAAAAAGGGAAACACAATTATGTTTATGCGTATCTAGGAACTCAAGCAAACAAAATGCCTGAAGCTATTGATGCTATGTTAGACTTAATGACTAATATGCCAGAAGCTCAGGAGCAATTTAACCAAGCTAAAGAGGCTACTTTAAAGCAAATAGCTGCCAAAAGAATAACAAAGTCTAATATTTTTTGGTCTTATGAAAATCTTAAAAAACGCGGAATAGATCAAGATAATAGAGAGAAAATGTATAATGCCATTAAAGGCATGACATTAGAAGATCTTAAAACATTCTTCACTGAAAATATAAAAGGGCAATCTTATAATGTTTTAGTAATAGGAAATAAAAAAGATGTTAATATGAAAGCACTGTCTAAATTAGGAAAAGTGCAAGAAATGGATATTGATTATTTATTTAACTATGAAAAACCAGAAGATATAAAGCTTTAAAATATTCTAAATAGAAATTAGTCTCGCATGTAATTGTGAGACTTTTTTATTTCTTAATAGTTTGTATTTGCTATATTTGAAATTATAATGAAATTGATAAAATAACGAACATTCATTTATGAAATTATTAGAAGGAAAAACAGCTATCATCACCGGTGCTAGTAGAGGTATAGGAAAAGGAATTGCTCAAATTTTTGCTCAACAAGGAGCTAATGTAGCGTTTACTTATAGTTCATCTGTTGATGCGGCTAAGGCTTTAGAAGAAGAATTAAATGCTTTAGGTGTAAAAGCTAAAGGATATCAGAGTAATGCAGCTAGTTTTGATGATGCACAAAAATTAGCTGAAGATGTTGCTAAAGAATTTGGTAGTATTGATGTGTTAATTAATAACGCGGGTATTACTAAAGATAATTTGTTAATGCGTATTTCTGAAGAAGATTTTGATAAAGTAATAGAGGTAAACTTGAAGTCGGTTTTTAATATGACCAAAGCGGTACAACGCACCATGCTAAAACAGCGTAAAGGTTCTATTATTAATATGAGTTCTGTTGTTGGTGTAAAAGGGAATGCAGGACAGACTAATTACGCAGCATCAAAAGCTGGTATTATTGGGTTCTCTAAGTCTGTTGCTTTAGAGTTGGGGTCTAGAAACATTAGAAGTAATGTGATTGCTCCTGGTTTTATTGAAACGGAGATGACGGCTAAATTAGATGAAGACATAGTTAAAGGTTGGAGAGCAGGAATTCCTTTAAAAAGAGGTGGTTCTCCTGAAGATGTTGCTAATGCATGTGTGTTCTTAGCTAGTGATTTATCGGCTTATGTAACAGGACAAACGTTAAATGTTGATGGAGGTATGTTAACTTAACTGTTACCTTGAGCGCAGTCGAAAGGTCTTTAAATGCAAACTGAAACATTAATATACATAATACTATCTGGAATAATAGCGCTATTTATAGCGCTTTTTCAGTATAGATATAAAGTAAAATCTAAGAATAGTAAATTAAACGCTGTATTTGCTTTTTTAAGATTTATTACCATTTTTGGAATTTTGTTATTACTTGTTAATCCAAAGTTTGAACAAGTAAAATATACTGTTGAAAAGCCTGATTTAGTTATTGCTATAGATAATTCTAATTCAGTTAAACATTTAAAAAGAGATTTACAATCTTTAAACTTATTAGAAAGTCTAAAGAAAAACAAGGTGCTAAATGATAAGTTTGATATTTCATTTTACACTTTTGGAAAAGACTTAAAATCACTTGATTCATTAACATTTTCTGATAAAGAGACTAATATAAGCAGAGCACTTGAGGAAGTTTCTGCAATTCATAAGGAAGTTGCTCCAGTAGTATTGATAACAGATGGGAATCAAACATATGGTAACGATTATCAATTCTCTTCCAACAGTTTAAAACAAGTAATATTTCCAGTAGTGCTAGGAGATACGGTAACTTATAAAGATTTAAAAATACAACAGCTTAACGTTAATAAATACGCTTATTTAAAAAACAGGTTTCCTATTGAAGCTATTTTAGTGTATAATGGAAATAATAACGTGAACTCTAAGCTAACTGTCTATAAAGGGGCTTCAGTTGTGTATTCTCAAAATGTGTCTTTTACTAAAACAAATAACTCTAAAATCATCAATTTCACATTGCCGGCAAGCTCAATTGGTATTAGTAGTTATAGAGTGGTTTTATCTCCTTTAGAAAACGAAAAAAATAAAGTAAATAATGTCAAAAATTTTGCTGTTGAAGTCATAGATCAAAAGACTAAAATAGCTATAATATCAGATATTCTTCATCCAGATTTAGGAGCTTTAAAAAAGAGCATAGAAACAAATGAACAGAGAGCAGTATCAATTTTAAAACCAACTAATTTTATTGATAAAATAAATGATTTTCAATTAATTATATTAAATCAACCAAACAATAGATTTAAGAATGTTATTGAAGTGTTAAACAAACTAAAAAAGAATAAGTTTGTTATAATAGGAACAAAAACAAACCTAAATTTTCTTAATTCTGTTTCTTCAGACTACACACATGAAATACTTCGACAAACAGAAGAATATCAAGCGGATTTTAATATAAATTATTCCCCTTTTCAAGTTGAAAATATTGATTTCGAATCATTTCCTCCATTAAATTCAAATTATGGGACTATAACCTTTAAAGTGCCTTCACAAAATATATTGACCAAACGTGTTGGTAATACATCTATAGAAGCCCCTTTATTAACAACTTTTGAGGTAAACAATAGGAGAGAAGCTGTGTTATTTGGTGAAAACATATGGAAATGGAGAGCGCAAAGTTTTATAAACTCTAAATCGTTTGGTGACTTTGATAATTTTATAGGAAAGATTGTTCAATATTTATCATCAACAAAGCAAAGAAGTAGGCTTAATATTGATTACGAGTCGTTCTACATAGGTAACAGCAATGTTATTGTTAATGCGCAATTCTTTGACAAAAATTATGTCTTTGACAATCGTGAAAAGATAGAGATTACTGTAACTAATAAAAATACAAAAGAAAAATTCAACTTCCCGTTTGTGCTTAAGAGCAACAACTATCAAGTAGATCTTAGTAGTTTGGCTCCATCTGAATATAATTTTTCAGTAAAAACTAAAACTGCTAATATTAGCAAATCAGGAAATTTTACAATTCTGGAGTATAACGTAGAAGAACAATTTCTTAATGCGAATGTAACAAAGTTGCAACAGTTAGCTACTAATAGCGGTGGTGTGAATTATTTTATCGATAATACACAAACTTTAGCAGATGATTTAATTAATGACGAACGCTTTGTTTCTGTACAAAAAAGCAATAAAAATATCATACCTTTGATTGATTGGAAAATCTTATTAGCAATAATTGCATTAACATTATCTGCTGAGTGGTTTTTAAGAAAATATAACGGACTAATATAAACTAAAAACATAATGGATAAATTACCAAAAATTGGGTTACCTATAATTATAGGACTAATAATTTTAATCGTATTAATTACTAAATCGGCTGTGACTATTGGTCCTGGTGAAGGAGGTGTGATCTTTGAGCGCTTTGGTGATGGTATAAATACGGAGAAAACTTACGGAGAAGGCTTTCACATTGTTGCTCCTTGGAATGAGATGTTAGTTTTCAAAGTAAGACAACAATCTATTTCTGATAAAATGAATGTGCTTTCTGTTGATGGATTACAAGTATCAGTTAATGGTACTATATGGTTTGAACCTGAATATAATAATCTTGGTAGTTTAATTAAGACAAAAGGAAAAGATTTTATTGCTGAATTACTTGATCCAGCAATTAACTCTGCAGCAAGAAGTGTTGTAGGTCGTTATACACCAGAACAATTGTATTCAAGCAAACGTGATGTAATAGAACAAGAAATATTAGAAGAAGTTCGCAAGGAACTTGATGGTCAATTCTTAAATGTAAAACGCGTTTTGGTAGAAGATGTTACTTTGCCTTCTTCAATTAAAGAAGCTATTGAGCGCAAGTTAAAACAAGAACAAGAATCTTTAGAATATGAATTTAGATTAGTTACAGCGCAAAAAGAAGCGCAAAAACAAATTATTGAAGCTGAAGGTAAAGCAAAATCTAATAAAATTTTAAGTGCATCATTAACAGATAAAATTTTACAAGATAAAGGTATTGAAGCAACCATGAAACTATCTGAATCTCCAAACAGTAAAGTCATTGTAATTGGCTCTGGTGATAGTGGTTTGCCAATCATTCTAGGAAATCAATAATTAAATATTTCAGTTTTTAAGTAGATATCTTAAATTTTGCACAATAAAGTGTGTTCTTATTTATAGAAAAGGTAAAATTTTAAAAATCAAGGTTATTATTTGGAATTTTACTTAACTTTTATAGATATTTGCAAAAACAAACAAAGACATGACTTTTATTCAAACACATCATCATTTTCATATTTGCTCTCAAGCGAAGTGAAAATGTATTGAATAAAATCAAAATATTTAAACCCGTTTGAGACAATCAAGCGGGTTTTTCATTTCTAAAATCAACAAGATTGTTTCAAACTCATAACAAAAACAAAATGAGTAAATTAAGAATTGCAGTGCAAAAATCGGGTCGTCTAAACGAAGACTCAATGAGAATTTTAAAAGATATTGGTATTTCTATTGATAACGGAAAGGATCAATTAAAAGCTTCAGCTAGAAACTTTCCAGTAGAAGTATTTTACCTTAGAAATGGTGATATCCCACAGTATTTAAAGGATGGTGTAGTAGATGTTGCCATTATTGGAGAAAATGTTTTAATTGAAAAAGGAGGAGATATTGAAATTGCTGAAAAATTAGGA
Source organism: uncultured Flavobacteriaceae bacterium (assembly GCA_947487895.1). Classification (GTDB taxonomy): domain Bacteria; phylum Bacteroidota; class Bacteroidia; order Flavobacteriales; family Flavobacteriaceae; genus Seonamhaeicola. The sequence goes on along the minus strand of CANKYF010000002.1, from coordinate 175,365 downwards.
TTTTCTAAGTGTAAAGTATCCATTGCAGTGCCTAAAGATTCAACCGCTAATTCTTTAAAAGATTTAAACGAAAAACGAATTGCAACATCTTACCCTGTAACAGTAAAGAAGTTCTTAAAGGAGCAAGGTTTAGAAGCACAACTGCACAAGATTAATGGTTCAGTAGAAATTGCACCTAATATTGGTTTAGCAGATGGTATTTGTGATATTGTTTCTAGTGGAAGCACGTTGTTTAAAAATGGACTAAAAGAAATTGAAGTATTACTGAAGTCTGAAGCTGTTTTAGCAGTTTCACCTATTTTAAATGATGAGCGTAAAGCCATTTTGGAAACTATACAATTTAGAATTCAATCTGTTTTAAAAGGGAGACAATCAAAATATATTTTACTAAATGCGCCTAATGATAAAGTGCAGGATATCATAAATGTGCTGCCAGGTATGAAGAGTCCAACAGTATTACCATTAGCACAGGAAGGCTGGAGTTCGATACACTCTGTAATAAGTAAAAATGAATTTTGGGATGTGATTGATGCTTTAAAAGAAAAAGGAGCAGAAGGTATATTAGTGTGTCCAATTGAAAAGATGGTATTGTAATTTATTTTTTGTCATTCCTGCGTGTCACACTGAGCTTGTCGAAGTGAAGGCAGGAATCTCTAAAATAAAAAGCAGTGAAGTTTAAAAGATTTCCACTTTCGTGGAAATGAAGAAAATAAGTTTTAGATGCAAATCATAGAAAACCCAAATAGAGATAGTTGGTCTGATATTTTAAAGCGACCTACACAAACAGTAGATGATATTGAAGGTGTGGTTAGTGAAGTGTTTGAAGATATTCAACAGAATGGAGATAAGGCTATTCAAGAATATACTGAGCGTTTTGACAAGGTAGTTTTGGAAGATAATTTAGTTTCTACCGAAGAAATTGAAGAAGCTGTTAGTAAGATTCCTCAGAATTTGAAAGATGCTATAAAAAACGCGAAGCAAAATATAGAAGTATTTCACGCAGCCCAAAAAACATCAAAAGTAGCTATTGAGACAGTAAATGGTGTGCAATGTTGGCAAGAAAAACGAGCTATAGAAAGTGTAGGTTTATATATTCCTGGAGGTACTGCACCATTATTCTCAACAGTGTTAATGTTAGCAGCACCTGCTCAAATAGCAGGTTGTAACGAAATTGTGTTGTGTTCGCCTCCAAATAAAGAGGGTAAATTAGCAGCAGAAATATTATATGCAGCCAAACTTTGTGGTGTTACCAAAATATTCAAAGTAGGTGGTATACAAGCCATTGCTGCTTTAACATTTGGGACAGAGACTATTCCGAAAGTATATAAAATATTCGGACCAGGCAACCAGTTTGTAACCGTTGCTAAACAACTAGCAACTAAATATGGTGTAGCCATAGATATGCCTGCAGGACCAAGTGAATTATTAGTTGTTGCTGATGAAAGTGCTAATGCTAGCTACATAGCGTCAGATTTGTTAAGTCAAGCAGAGCACGGTATAGATAGTCAGGTGATTTTTGTGTCAACTTCAAAAGAACTCATTAAAAATGTTTCAGAAGAAGTGAATGCTCAAATAGCTGTTTTACCAAGAAGAGATATAGCTGAAAAAGCCATAGCTAATTCTAAGTCTATCTTTGTTGAAGATGATAAAACAGCCCTAGATTTGATTAATCAATATGGACCAGAACACTTTATTATTTGTTCGAAAAGCGAAGATTTTTATGTAGAAGGTATACGAAATGCTGGTTCAGTATTTATTGGTAATTACACGCCAGAAAGTGCTGGAGACTATGCATCAGGAACAAACCATACCTTACCAACAAATGGGTTTACTAAAGCGTATTCTGGAGTTAATTTAGATAGCTTTTTAAAGAGTATGACGTTTCAAAAAATATCAAAAGAAGGTATTTTAAATATAGGAGAAACCATTGAGTTAATGGCAGAGGCCGAAGGATTGCAAGCACACAAAAATGCCGTAAGCATTAGATTAAAGGATTTGAAGTAATGAACGTTTTAGATTTAATAAGACCAAGTATAAGAGCATTAAAACCTTATTCATCTGCTAGAGATGAATTTAAAGGCGTGCCTAAAGATATGGTGTTTTTAGATGCCAATGAAAACCCGTTTGAAAATGGGGTTAATAGGTATCCAGATCCGCAGCAAAGTACTGTTAAAGGGTTGCTTTCAAGCTTAAAAAATATTCCTGTTGAAAATGTTTTATTGGGAAACGGAAGTGATGAAGTACTTGATTTAATCTATAGAGCTTTCTGTGAGCCAAATATTGATAATATTATTACGTTGCCACCTACTTATGGCATGTACAGTGTATTGGCTAATATTAATGCAATTGCTATTAAGACGGTTCAGCTTACAGAAGATTTTCAGCCACAAGTTGATAAAATTTTAGAAGTTGCAGATAATAACAGTAAACTATTGTTTTTGTGTTCACCTAATAACCCAACAGGTAATAGTTTTTCAGAAGCATCTATAGAAAGGCTTTTAAAAGAATTTAAAGGTGTGGTGGTGATAGATGAAGCATATATTGATTTTGCTGAAAATCCAAGTTGGATTGGGAGATTGAATGAATATCCTAATTTAATAGTAACGCAGACGTTATCTAAAGCTTACGGAATGGCTGGAATTCGCTTAGGGATATGTTTTGCTTCAAAAGAGATTATTCAGGTTTTAAATAATATAAAACCCCCGTATAATGTTAATGAATTGACGCAACAGCGAGCTATAGAGCAATTAAAGAATATATCTGAAGTTCAAAAACAAATTAGATCAATTTTAGAAGAAAGAGCATCTTTAATTGAGAAGTTGAAAGAAGTGTCTTTTGTTTCAGAAATATTCCCTTCAGATGCCAATTTTGTACTCGCAAAAGTAGATGATGCAACAAAACGTTACGACGAGTTAATAGAAAAAGGCATTGTGATTAGAAATAGAACCACACAACCAGGTTGCGAAAATTGTTTACGATTTACAGTTGGAACTCAAATTGAAAACAGAACATTGATTAAAGTATTAAAGGAATTAATATAATTTGTCATTCCGTACGGGCACTGAGCGGAGTCGAAGTGTGATGCGGAATCCACATAAAATTAAATAATCTTAAAAATATAGATTCCTGCCTTCGCAGGAATGACATAAAAGATGAAAAAAGTATTATTTATAGATAGAGACGGTACTCTGGTGCTAGAGCCACCAGTAGATTATCAATTAGATAGTTTAGAGAAGCTAGAATTTTACCCTAAAGTATTTCAATACATGGCAAAAATAGCTACTGAATTGGATTATGAGTTGGTAATGGTGACAAATCAAGATGGGTTAGGAACAGATTCTTTTCCGGAAGACACCTTTTGGTCCGCTCAAAATAAAGTAATCACAGCTTTTGAAAAAGAAGGTGTTGTATTTACAGATATTCATATAGATAAAACATTTCCTCATGAAAATGCTGATACTCGTAAACCAAGAACAGGTTTGCTAACTAAGTATTTTGATAAAAATAAATATGATTTAGAAAATTCTTTTGTATTGGGTGATAGAATCACCGATATGGAATTGGCTAAAAACCTAGGAGCTAAAGGTATTTATCTGTCTGAAGATCCAAATTTAGGTGCTGATGAAATTGAAGCTTCAAAACAAGAAATTTTTGATTGCATTGCATTAACAAGTACAGATTGGAAAGAAATATACGAGTTTTTAAAGCTTAAGGATAGGGTTGAAGAAATTACTCGTAATACAAATGAAACTCAGATATATATAAAGCTGAATCTAGATGGTTCAGGTAAGAATGATATAGATACAGGGTTGTCTTTTTTTGATCATATGTTAGATCAAATTGGTCGTCATGGTGCCATGGATTTAACCATTAAAGTAAATGGAGATTTGGAAGTTGATGAGCACCATACTATTGAAGATACTATGATTGCTTTAGGTGAATTATTTAATAAAGCTTTAGGAAATAAGTTAGGCATAGAACGTTATGGTTTCTGTTTGCCAATGGATGATTGTTTAGCACAAGTAGCTGTTGATTTTGGTGGAAGAAATTGGTTAGAATGGGATGCTGAATTTAAACGTGAAAAAATAGGGGATATGCCAACAGAAATGTTTTTCCACTTATTTAAATCGTTTACAGATGGTGCTAAATGTAATTTGAATGTAAAAGCTGAAGGTGTTAATGAACATCATAAAATAGAAGGTATTTTTAAAGCCTTTGCTAAAGCAATGAAAATGGCGGTAAAACGTGATGCTAATAAAATGTTTTTACCAAGTACAAAAGGAATGCTTTAATAATTTAATGTCACTTCGAGTGATTTCGAAGAATGAGAAATTGTATCGAGAAGTACTTGACATGTTCTCTATACTTCGGCTTAAAGCCTCAACTTGAACTGACAGAATAGAATAAAGAAATGAAACTAGTAATTATAGATTACGGAGCAGGAAATATAAAAAGTATTCAGTTTGCTTTTAATAGGTTAGGGTATGAAGCGATGTTGTCTAAGGACCCTGAAGAAATTAAGGCTGCCGATAAATTGATTTTCCCAGGTGTAGGAGAAGCAAGTTCAGCAATGAAAATGTTGAAGGAAAGTAGTTTAGATGAATTAATACCTAATCTAAAACAACCTGTTTTAGGAATATGTTTGGGTATGCAACTCATGTGTTTACATACAGAAGAAGGAGATACTGAAGGTTTAGGCATTTTTCAAACCAATGTAAAGCGTTTTTCAAATAGTGTAAAAGTGCCACAAATGGGATGGAATGTGATTAAAAACTTAAAATCCGATTTGTTTAAAGGTGTCAAAGAGAATGAATATATGTATTTGGTACACAGTTATTATGCTGAGCATTGTAATGAAACCATTGCTGCTACTGATTATGAAATTAATTATGCTTCAGCATTACAACATAAGAATTTTTACGGAACGCAGTTTCACCCTGAAAAAAGCGGAAGTGAGGGCGCTAAAATATTGCAAAACTTCTTAGAATTATAATAACTTGAAGTTGTGGATGAACTAGAAAAAAAGATAATACTTGAAACATATAAATGGATTAAAGTAAAAAGGTATATTGATGATGATAGTTTATCTTGGCAAGAGCGCTATGAAAGCTTAGAAAAGCACCATCTAGAAGAAACTAATTTCTTAATAAATAAAATACGAGAGATCGTTAAAGAACTTAAATAGTTATGAGGATTATACCCGCTATAGATATTATTGAAGGTAAATGTGTACGTCTTACAAAAGGCGACTATGATACTAAAAAAGTATATAACGAAAACCCGTTAGAAGTTGCTAAAATGTTTGAAGCTTCTGGGATAGAGTATTTACATTTAGTAGATTTAGATGGAGCGAAAGCTAAACACATTGTCAATTATAAAGTACTTGAGCAAATTGCAGCAAAAACAAAGTTAAAAATTGATTTTGGTGGCGGTTTAAAAGCAGATGAAGATTTGCATATAGCATTTAATTCTGGTGCTAGACAAATTACAGGAGGAAGTATTGCGGTTAAAGATCCTAAAACCTTTGAAAGTTGGATTTCTAAATACGGAAGTGAAAAAATTATTTTAGGAGCTGATAGTAATGCTGGGAAAATAGCTATTAGTGGATGGCAAGAAGATAGTTCTGAAGAAGTGATACCTTTTATTAAAGAGTATCAAAAAAAAGGCATTCATTATGTTATTTGCACAGATATATCAAAAGATGGTATGTTACAAGGGCCTTCTTTTGAATTGTATAATGAGATTATATCAGAGTGTACAAACAGTAGCAGTGGTCAGTCTATAAAACTAATAGCCTCTGGAGGTATTTCGCACATAGATGAATTACCAAAGTTAATTGAGTTAGGTTGTGAAGGTGTTATTATTGGAAAAGCTATCTATGAAAATAGAATTAGCTTGAATCAACTTGAAAAATTTGTTTAACTAGATCATTACAAAACTAACTTCTAAATACTAAAGGCTAAATACTCATTAAAAAATGCTTACAAAAAGAATCATTCCTTGCTTAGATATAAAAAACGGACGTACCGTTAAAGGTGTTAATTTTGTTGATTTACGTGATGCTGGTGACCCTGTGGAGTTGGCAAAACAATATGCAGAAGTTGGTGCCGATGAATTGGTTTTTTTAGATATTGCAGCTACTTTAGAAGCTAGAGGAACTACTTTAGATATGGTAACACGGGTGGCAGAACAAGTAAATATACCTTTTACTGTTGGTGGCGGTATATCATCAATAGAACACGTTGATGCGCTTTTAAAATGCGGAGCAGATAAGGTGTCTATTAATTCTTCAGCTGTAAAGCGTCCTGAATTGGTAAATGAATTAGCTGATAAATTTGGAAGCCAATGTGTAGTTGTTGCTATTGATGCAAAACAGATAGATGGTAATTGGAAAGTACATTTAGCAGGAGGAACCATTCCAACTGATATTGATTTATTTGAATGGGCCAAAGAAGTTGAAAAACGTGGTGCAGGTGAAATATTATTTACTTCAATGGATCATGATGGTACCAAAGCAGGTTTTGCAAATAAAGCACTAGCCAAATTATCAGAAGCATTGAATATTCCAATCATTGCGTCTGGAGGTGCAGGTAATGTAGAGCATTTTATAGATACATTTAAAGAAGGAAAATCTGATGCTGCTTTAGCAGCTAGTGTATTTCATTTTGGTGAAATACCTATTCCTCAATTGAAAAAAGAGTTAAAAGAAAGTAATATTGAAGTACGACTCTAGTTGTTATGTTGAACTGCATGTCTGATTTAGAATTTATAATAAATTATGAAAAAGTTATTTCTAGATGATGTAAGAGAAATAGAAATGATTTATGATAAATCAATGGAAAGTGAATTTGATATTGTTAGAAATTTTAATGATTTTATAGAATATATCAAAATCAATGGCTTACCAAGTTTCATAAGTTTTGATAATGACTTAGGACTTGACGAAAATAATAACGTTGCACCAGATGGCTATGCAGCTGCTAAATGGTTAGTTTATGAATCTGGTTTAGATTTAAAAAACTTTAAATTCAAAGTACATTCAGCTAACCCAGTCGCAGCAGAACAAATAAAAGGACTTTTAAACAATTATATCAGTTTCCTTAACAAAAAATAAAATGAAAATAAAATACGATTCAAACGGATTAGTACCAGCAATTATTCAAGACGCAATAACCAAAAACGTCTTAATGTTGGGATACATGAATGAAGAAGCTTATCAAAAAACTTTAGAAACTAAAAAAGTAACCTTTTTTAGTAGAAGTAAACAACGTTTATGGACTAAAGGAGAAGAAAGTGGTAACTTTTTAAACTTGGTTGATATTAAAAACGATTGTGATAATGATTCATTATTAATTCAAGTAAACCCAGTTGGACCAACATGTCATACAGGAACAGATACTTGTTGGAAAGAAGAGAATATCTCTAATTATGGCTTCTTTTCTACTTTAGAAAACACCATTGCTGAACGTGTTGCAAATAAAGACACTGCTAAATCTTATGTAGCCAGTTTATTTTCAAAAGGTATTAATAAAGTAGCTCAAAAGGTAGGAGAGGAAGCAGTTGAAACGGTTATTGAAGCTATGGATAATAATGATGAATTATTTCTGTATGAATCGGCAGATTTATTGTTTCACTATTTAATGCTTTTACAAGCAAAAGGCTTTACTTTAAAAGATATTGAAGCTGAATTAAAAGGGAGACATAAATAAAGCTGTAAACTTTATTTCTAATTTAGTCGTATATTTGGTGGAACATTAAATCCCAAATTAATGGCAACCTACATTACTTTACGTAGATTTTCTTTGCTTTTATTTTTAAATGCAATGTTATGGTCTTGCGCTTATGATTCGGATGACAATCCGTCTTTTAATAGAATTATTTTAAGTGATACAGATCCTAATAATCCATACCCGTTTGATGGTCCACAAAGTGCTATAGAAAGAATTCCATATCCAGAAATTCCAAGTAACAGATATTGTATTGAGTTAGCGCGTTGGGATATTCCTAGTAATCGCTCAGAACCTACTAAAACTACAGAGAATTTACAAAGTGCTATAGATTGGGCTATAGGACAAGGTTATGGTGAAATTTGTTTACCAGAAGGTCATTATTTAATTGGGAAAGAAGAAAATGATATCTATTATGGAGGGATTGAGTTAAGCAGTAATATAGCCTTTTTATTAGATCAAAATGCTGTGATTGAAATGGTGCCTAATGATAAATGGAACTACTGCGCTATTGCTATTAGAAACAATGCCTTTGTTGTTGTGTCTGGAGGCACTATAATAGGTGATAGAGATAATCATGATAATGTACCTAGAGCAAGTGATGGTGCTACAGCTCATGACGAAGGTCATTTAATATGTATTGAAGGTGATAGCGAATCTGTTACCATAGAAAATATGGTGTTGGCTAAAGCCAATGGAGATGGTGTTTTAATGGTAGGAAGTGGTGCAGGACAAGAGCAGAGACTTAGAGATATTAATATAAATAGAAATAACTTTTCAGATAATAGAAGACAAGGTGTTTCAATTGTTGGAGGGAAAAATATATTAATTGAAAACAATGAATTTCATCATACCAATGGAACAGCTCCAGAATTTGGAATTGATATTGAAGGTGCTGGAAGAATAAACGATAGTATTGTTATTAGAACCAATTACTTTCATAATAATAGAGGAGGAGATGTGGTGAACACAGATGGTAAAAATGTATTTGTAGAAAATAATATTCTACTTCAAGGTAATGATAGTGAGTATTTAGATGGTCCATTAGTATATTGGAAAAATGCTAGTTGGACTATAAGAAATAATGATATTACTATGCGAACTGTTTCCGTTAACAACTGGAATGGGATTATCATGTATTCTAATGATAATGCTAAAATCAATCAAGACACAACGTTTATTCATAATAATACTTTGAATAAATGTGGTATGTACATGTATAAAGGAGCAGATTTATCTATAAAAAATAACACAATGCTAGAAGGACATCTCGCATTTTCTGAAATGGATAACCTTATTTTAGAAAGCAATAGTGTAGAGCATCCAAATGAATGTTGGGCATATCGCTTTAGGCAAGTATCTGGTACAGCAGAAGGGAACACTTATAATAGTGTTTTATTTGACATTCCTCTACAACAAAACACACCATGGAATGGCTGTTGGATAGAATAGCTAATTTCTAGTTATTTAATAATTCGTTTTAAGTCAAAGAAAAGCGGATATTCTCTATTCTGATTCAAATTCGATTTTTAAAACGAAATTCTGTTATTCAGGTTCCCGTTTTGACGGGAATGACAAGTTTATTGGAAACCTCGGGTTAAATCCCGAGGGGAACTTTTAAAATTAAAAGTGTTAATATTGCGACATGCAATTTCAACCTAAAAAGTATTATTATCTTATAAACTTTCAATATTTAGGCTATCGCTTTCATGGCTGGCAAAAGCAGCCAAATGTAAAGACCTTACATTTAATGGTAGATAGAACTTTAAACTATATATTTGAAGGCGCTTATTTTAAAACCTTGGTTTCTGGAAGAACAGATGCTATGGTATCTGCTGAAAATGCTACTTTCGAATTGTTTTTGCGCCACAAACTAGATGATTTAGATGCTTTCTTAGAGCTGTTTAATTATAATCTTCCGCAAGATATTAGAGCGCTAGCTATTAAAGAAGTTGATGAAAAATTCAATATTATAAATCATCCGAAAACTAAAGAATATCTTTATTTATTCACTTATGGTGAAAAATGCCATCCGTTCTGCGCACCCTTAATGACGACTATTTTAGAAGATCTAGATATTGACATTATGAAACAAGGCGCTAAATTATTTGAAGGCGAACATTATTTAAAATCTTATTGTTACAAACCAACCGATAAAGGTATATACACCAGAACAATTGAGACTTGTGAATTAATAGAAAACACCATATATACAGCTAATTACTTTCCTGCTAAATCATATATCTTAAGAGTTAGAGGTAAGGGGTTTATGCGAAATCAAATTCGTTTAATGATGGGGACGTTATTTGATTTAGGAAAGGGAAAATTAACTCTAGAAACTATTGAACATAGTCTAAAACCTGATGTTTTTGTAAAAATGAATTATATAGCTCCTGCATCTGGGTTAATTCTTAACAAAGTTGAGTTTGAATAACAAAACATTTTTGTAATTTTCAATTCAGAATCTATATCCTTAGATTTTAATTTATCAAAAATCAATTAAAACGAATTAAAATGAGTGTTACTGTACCTAAAGCAGCTTTAGATTTCTTTAAGCAATTAGAAAAAAACAATAATAGAGATTGGTTTAATGAACGAAAAAAGGAGTTTAAAACGGTTGAGGCTGAAGTTAAACAGGTATATAACTCAATATTTGAGACATTGAATCTACATGATGATATTGATAAAGTAAAGATGTTCAGAATTTATCGTGATGTTCGTTTTTCAAAAAACAAATCACCGTATAAAACTCATTTTGGAGGTTCTTTTCATAGAACTAAGCCAAAACTAAGAGGTGGTTACTACTTGCATATTCAACCTAATAATGAAAGTTTTTTAGCAACTGGTTTCTGGGAGCCTGCAAAAGAAGATTTGTTAAGAATTAGAAAAGAATTTGAAATGGATGATAGTGAAATAAGAGCGATTCTTGCAAATAAAGACTTTAATAGTGTCTGGGGAGATACTTTTGAAGGTGATGAAGTTAAAACGGCTCCAAAAGGTTTTAATAAAGAGCATAAAGCCATAGACTTAATTAAAAAGAAACAATTCATATTTACTAAAAAGTATACAGATAAAGAGGTGTTATCAAATAACTTTTTAGATGAAGTAAATAGCTCTTTTAAAGCCATTCGTCCATTTTTTGATTATATGAGTGATGTCTTAACTACAGATTTAAATGGCGTGTCTTTAATAGAAGAATAGTTTAAATAAATAATATATCTTCAGAAAATTATAGTTCTGAAGATATATTAAGCTATTAAATTAGATTATTTTTTTACTACCTTCATATGAATATCGCCTACGCTAAGAATATATACACCTGACTTTAAAGTAAATAAATCCAGTTTATTATTGTTAGGAGATATAAAAGTTTCTAACAACCTTTTTCCCATTAAAGAGGTAATAACAACTTTTTCGTTATTAAGTAACCCTTTAATGTAAAAATGGTCTTTAGCTGGATTAGGGAATACAGTAATTTTATTATCATTAGTATCTAAATCTGACGTTGAAAGCGTTCCACTTGCAATGACTTCTAATTCAATAGCATTAGCAAGGTAATTTACTTTAAATTCTTTAGTTGCTCCTAAATCAGGTAATACCATAGAGTTAAACGTTCCTGAAACGCCATTGTTAGCTTGTAAAATGGTGACTTTAGTGCCAATAGCTGGGTCATAAGCGTCTATGAGATTTGCTTGTAATATACCATTTAGAGTTGCTGAACCTCCTACAGAAACTAAATCATGTAATGCATCTGTTTTTAAGTCTATTTCAATTCTAGAAGAACTTTCAAATATCACATTATCATTAAAAGAGTAAGTGCCTATAGGGTTAGCAGGTGATATAACATTAAAATCTTGATCAACAGATGTTCTTGGAGCTATCTTATTAGTTACCGTATAGTCTCCTGTATGCGAAATATTATTCCCCATTAAATAATAGAAGCTACCATTAAAATTAATGGTACCAATATCATTTACGATACTATTATTATTTATAAATGTATTACAATTAATATGGTTTTCATTAGTGAAAGTTCCATTGTTAGTTATAGTTCCAATACTGTTAATAGTTCCCGTGTTTTTTAGGCTTCCTCCAAATTCAACTTTAAGAGTAGAGTTATTATCTAATGTAGATTGATTTTCTGTCATACCTCCATTATCAGTGATAAATGTTGAGCTATTTTCAAAAGAAGATTTTAGAATTAAAGTTCCTTCATTTTTAAATATTGAAGAACTTGTTACTGAAGCATTAAAAGTAGCATCACCAAAATTGGTGAAAAAAGATTTATTATTAAAGCTTCCATTGGCAATTAATTCTCCAACTATATTGAAAATAGATTGGGTTTCTACAGAACCATTAACAGTTAGTTTGCCATATACTGTGGTTGAACTATTAACAGTGACATTAGAGCCCAGAGGAATTATTACTTCATCTAAATGGGCTATATTGGTTCCTGGATAACTAGGAGACCAATTTGCAGCAGTATTCCAATTTCCAGATCCAACATAGGTATAAGTTGTTTGGGCATTAAAAGTTATTGAGAAAAAAATGAACGCAAAAAGTATTGTTGTTTTCATGTTAGTAATTTTTGGGCGTTTTACTTGAAAAAAATAGCTTAACTAAGGTTAATTAAAACCTCATGATATAAACTTTACAAAACTTTAGGTGGGATGAATTTCTAAAAAAGAAAAAATAAAAGGTGTTAAAAAGAAGTGATTCTCGATAAAATGACTTCTTTTTTTAGATGAAATGCATTTAAAAAGGATTAAGTGATATTTAGTAAGGAATATAATTACAAATTTAAATAGCTGTCAATAATTCTGGTTTTTCAAATAATTGAATATGGTTAAGGTATCTTTCTTTTACAATATTCATCATTCTTTTGTTAATCGCAGATGAGTTTTGAATATATAAAGTATATTCTTCAACTGTAAACAGGCCAATAATCATTCCTTTTAATGAATTTCTAAATTTCATGTCTTTATGAATGGCATTTTCAATGTATGAAATACGTTTTTCAAGAGTAAGATCGTAAAAAACAGATTTATGTTTTACTATATAATTTCTAAATACAGCAACTAACAAATCGTGTTGTAACTTTATTACTGGTCTTAATACTAAATTCTGAAATTTTTCTTCATTACCCATGTTATCAATAACTAATGATGAAGCTATTTCAGGGCGAATGTTTTTTAGGTTAATTTCTCTTGAGTTCATGATTAAGGTTTTAATAAAGTTATACAATTACCAAACTTTAAGAACAGAAGAAGAGTTATAGTTTTCAACGAGCTTATTAACAATTATAAGGCTGTAAGATTTAATTCAAATATCGACAAAATCAAAAACTAATAAAATGAAACAAAAAATCACACTTTTACTTGTATGCTTTTTTATTTACAACCTAAATGCCCAAAATGGTTGCAGATGAAACTTCTAAAAAACTATTAAATGCCTTGGTTAATGTAAACGGAGGTTATGAAAAAATAGCAGAAAAGAAAGACGTTGAGTTTAAATACGTCTATGATAATTTTGACAAAGGAAAAGACGTCTCTTTAGAAAGGCACATTTTTGACGGAGAGCACTCTTGGGGGTCATATAAAATACATCAAAGAAATGTTTTGCCTAAACAAGAAGGGCTGGCAGTGCAATCTTATGTAGATAGCAAACCGCAATTAACTTTAAACGGAAAACAAATTAAAGATGAAAAAGCCTTAGGAGGAACAGTATTTCTAAGAAAAGTGAATTTTTATTGGTTTACTATGATGTATAAGTTACAGGATCCAGGAACTATTTATAAGTATTTAGGAACTGAACTAGTAGATGGTGTTAATTATAAAAAAGCTAGTTTAACCTATAATTCTGGAATAACAAAAAAAGAGAAGAACGATGAGTACATATTATACTTTAACCCAGATACTCATTTAATAGATTTCTTTTATTTTTCTTTACCAGATTGGGGTATTGATAAACCAATTCTTAAAATGACTCTTGAATATGAAGTGATTGAAGGAGTGCATGTTTCAACCGTAAGAAAGTCATACGCGCCAAACAAAAAAGGAGAATACCAGCTTAATGGTCAATATACGTTTAGTGATATTAAATTCAATAACGGATTTAAAAAGGAAGATTTTATTATTAAATAAGAATTCTACATATACTAAAAAAGCACCAAAACATATGTTTTGGTGCTTTTTTAGTTTTTTAAATAGTTAAACCTGACTTAATCCTCCATCAACTTCTAATTCTGCTCCATTTACATAAGCACCTTCATCTGAGGCTAAAAATAAGGCTGCTCTAGCTATTTCTTCAGAAGCACCAAAACGTCCTAAAGGCACCTGTGCAGCAAAACCTTTCCCCATTTCTTCTACTACATCTTGAGGCAAACCCATTTTCCCGTAAATAGGTGTTTCAATAGGTCCTGGCGCTATAGTGTTAACACGTATACCTCTAGATTTCACTTCAGAAGTTAAAACTCTTGAATAAGCTCTTACTGCACCTTTACTAGCTGAGTAAACTCCTAAACCATCAAAACCTTTTTTATGCACTATTGAACTTGTAAAAAGAATAGAACCGCCATCGTTAATTGAGGGTAATGCTTCTTTAACTGTTAGAATAGGCGCTTTAACGTTTGTATTAAATACTTCATTATAATGTGCCTCTGTAACATCAGATGCTGCTGTTACAGGTGCTATTCCTGCATTTAAGAATAGAATATCAATATTCCCATAATGATTTGTAGCTGCTTGAATTAACTTTTTATTATCCTCAGGATTACTTACATCTGCTAATACAGTTATAAAATCTCCAGAAAGGTCTTTTGCCACTTCATCTAAAGCGTCTTGTCTTCTACCAGAGAGTACTACTTTAGCTCCTTCCTTTAGATACAATTTTGCTGTTGCTAAACCAATGCCACTATTTGCTCCTGTGATAACTGCTACTTTGTTTTTAAGTTTACTCATGTTGTTTGAATTTTTATTTGAAACAATCGTTTCAAATATGATTAAAAAAAATTATTTAAGGGTTTGTATTATTGTTTTAATTATAGTTGTTAAATCATTTTTATTTGATAATAAAATTCCTGTTGTTCGAAATCCTTGTATAGAAGAATACATGTAAAGCCCATACTCTTTAGGTGTACTGTTTTTATTGATGAATCCTTCATTTTGTCCTCTCTCTATTAAATCAGATAGAAAATCAATAAAACCTTCTCTGTTATTATTAAGAAAATTAGTTATTATAGGCTCTTGATTACCCATTTCTGTCACACAGTTTGTAATTAAGCACCCCATATCTCTTTTATCTTCTAAAATATCTTTTAAATAAAGTTCTAATAAAAGCTCAAGGGCATTTAAACCATTTTTGGCATTACTTAACTTATTATTTATTTGAAGAAAATAATGGTCTTGGTAAGATTTTAAACAAGTCATATAAAGATTCATTTTGCCACCAAAAGAATTGTAAATACTAGACCTGTTAAGACCTGTAGCATCCACCAAATCTTGCATAGAAGCAGCATTGTATCCTTTTTCATGAAAGACACTTGTGGCTTGCTTTAAAACAAAATCTCTATTAAATGTTTCTACTTTTGGCATTTTATTTGAAATGAACGTTTCAAAATTATAAAATTCTTTAAAACGACAATGTTAAAATTTAGTTATTTTTGAAGTAAAGAATAATTCATATGAAATTTGGAAGTGTAGAAAACCCTCAAGATATAGATTTTACGTTGCCTTTAGATCATCCAAAAACCAAAGATGTTTTAAACAAAGTAAAAGATGATTTTATTCCTGAAATTTATGTTGGTTGTGCTAAATGGAATAGGGCAGACTTAAAGGGATTTTACCCAAGAGGTACAAAAGATGAGTTAGAATATTATTCAAGACAGTTTAATTCAATAGAACTAAATGCTACTTTTTACCGAATTTTTCCAGCAGAACAATTTGCCAAATGGTATGATAAAACGCCTTCTAATTTTAAGTTCTTTCCAAAGTTAAATCAAGAAATAAGCCATTGGAAACGATTAAATGAGACAAAGGCTGTTGTTGAAGAATACTTATATAATGCTTCAAACCTAAAAGAAAAGTTAGGTACCATATTTTTACAAATGCATAACAATTTTGCGCCTAAAGATTTTAATAGGATTGTTAACTTTATTGAAACATGGCCAAAAGAAGTAGCACTTGCTGTAGAATTTAGACATACTAATTGGTATAATGATGCTACTGTTGCTAATGAGCTTTTTAACCTTTTAGAAACTAATAATGTATCTAATGTTATAGTTGATACTGCAGGTAGAAGAGATTTAATGCATATGAGACTTACAAATTCAACGGCATTTGTACGTTATGTTGGAGCTAATCATGCAACAGATTATACCAGACTTGATGATTGGGTAGAACGCTTAAAATTATGGCAAGAACAAGGTGTTAAAGAAATTGACTTTTTCATTCACCAAAATATTGAAAAAGAATCCCCATTATTATCAGCATATTTCATTGAAAAATTGAATACTAGTTTAGGCTATAATCTAAAAATACCTAATGAAAATAAGCAACAAACGCTGCTTTAGAACTGCTAATCAGAAGAAACACGTTATAATCAGAGTATTATGTAATAATATTCGTATTCATATGTATAAAAAACCTTGATAATCTTACAAAATTCATAGTAGTTTTTTAATGAATATTCAAACAAAATGATGGGTTTTTGAGTATTCCATAAAAGTACTAATAACTAATTTTTATGGAGTATTTAATTATTAATACTAACCATTTTATTTTTGTTAAAATAAATGATTTTTAATGATTAAATACTAAAATAGCCGATGAAATACACACAATTTTAAGTAAATGCTTACATGTGGGAAATAAGATAATTTTATTAAAAATATTGTAATAGATAACTTTACACCGCTCTCAAATACATAACCAAATTATTAACCTAAAAATAAATGTATGAGTACCCTAAAAAAAGTCTATCTATTAATTTGCTTAACGCTAGTTACATTTAAAATTAGCGCGCAATCTCAAAAATTCGGCTCAATATCTTATAATAAAGCCGTAAACATTTCAGGAAAACAAAGAATGTTATCCCAAAAAATGTCAAAATCATATTTGCTTTTAGCATATGGAGTAAACAATGAAGAGATTAAAAAAGAATTAAGTTCAAGTAAGTTTATATTTGAAAAACAACTTCAAATTATAAAAGACAATGCTGAAGGTTCTACTGCTACAAAACTCCTAATTAAAAATACAGAAAAAATATGGGAGAAATTTAAACGATTAATTCAATCTGAACCAAACTTAGCAAATGCAAAAGGTGTATTGAATTTAAACACAGATCTTTTAAAGTCTTGTCATGCCATTGTACTTCAAATAGAGTCCATGTCTGGATACAGTAATAAGTTTTTCAATAATTACGATCAAGAATTGGTGATTGTAATCAACAAATCTGGTAAACAACGAATGTTATCACAAAGATTAGGATTGTATTACACGGCCTGTACACTTTTTCCAAAAAACAAATCTGAATACAAAAAAGTATTAGAAGATACGTTTAAAGAATTTGATAATGCCATTGGTTACTTGCTAATTAATAGTTACAACACCACAGAATCTGAAGAAGAAATTGGAGAAATAATGCGCATATGGGAAACCTATGTAATGGACAAAGCAGGCTTTATAGATGGTGGCTTTGATTTGGTTGATGTGTATACAACTACTAACAGTTTAACAACTAGATTTAATAAAGTAACAGGGATTTATGAAACAGTGGCCAAAAACAAGATATAATACACCCCAGTTTAATTGATGAAATTATATTAAAAAGCATTTACTCATAATGATAGTGAATGCTTTTTTTGATTTAAAATTTTAACCAATACCTGCATTTTATTATAAAAAAATCAAAGAAAGTGTTATCATTTGTGTTTTATATAAAAATGAAATATCAAATTAGGATAAATTTTTAAAAAATTGCAATTAAACCTAACTTTGCCAGAATATCGAGTAAGCATTACTTGAACGAAAAGAAATTAAAAACTATTTATATAAATTTTTATGAGTAAGACATTATTTGACAAAGTATGGGATTCTCATGTTGTTAGAAAAATAGAAGATGGTCCAGATGTATTTTTTATAGACCGTCATTTTATTCACGAAGTTACAAGTCCTGTTGCTTTTGTTGGTTTAAAAAGTCGTGGGATTGGTGTTATGTATCCAGAAAAGACATTTGCAACGGCAGACCATAACACACCTACATGGAACCAGCATTTACCAGTGGCAGACCCTTTATCTGCAAACCAGCTTGAAGCGTTAGCTAATAATGCAGCTGAGCATGGTATTTCTCACTGGGGGTTAGGACATCGAAACAATGGTATTGTACATATTGTAGGTCCAGAAAACGGTATTACGTTACCTGGTTCAACTATTGTTTGTGGTGATTCACATACGTCTACTCATGGAGCTTTTGGTGCTATTGCTTTTGGTATAGGTACTTCTGAAGTAGAAATGGTATTGTCTACACAATGTATCATGCAACCAAAACCTAAAAAAATGCGTATTAACGTAAACGGAAAATTAGGTTTTGGAGTAACACCTAAAGATGTTGCTTTATATATTATTGCTAAACAAACTACATCTGGAGCTACTGGATATTTTGTAGAATATGCAGGTGATGTTTTTGAAGATATGACTATGGAAGGTCGTATGACTGTTTGTAACCTTTCTATTGAAATGGGAGCACGTGGTGGTATGATTGCACCAGATGAAAAAACGTATGAATACATAAAAGGTAGAAAGCATACACCTAAGGGAGCAGATTGGGATAAAGCTATGGAATATTGGCAAACCCTTAAAACTGATGAAGGTGCTGAATTTGATGTAGAATTCAATTATGATGCTGCAGATATAGAACCAATGATTACTTATGGAACAAATCCAGGTATGGGTATTGGTGTAACGCAAGCTATTCCTAATGCAAGTGATGTTGAAGGAGGAGAAGCTACTTATAAGAAGTCTCTTGGTTATATGAAGTTTAACGAAGGAGATGATATGATAGGGAAAACTGTTGATTATGTTTTTCTTGGATCTTGTACAAACGGACGTATAGAAGATTTTAGAGCATTTTGTTCTATTATAGAAGGACGTCAAAAAGCAGATAATATTACTGCTTGGTTGGTGCCAGGATCTCATAAAGTAGTAGATCAAATTAAAGAAGAAGGATTAGATAAAATATTAGAAGCAGCTGGGTTTGTATTAAGAGAACCAGGATGCTCTGCTTGTTTAGCAATGAATGATGATAAAGTGCCAGCAGGAAAATTAGCAGTATCTACATCTAATAGAAACTTTGAAGGAAGACAAGGACCAGGATCTAGAACATTATTAGCCTCTCCATTGGTAGCAGCAGCTACTGCAGTAGAAGGTGTAGTTACAGATCCTAGAACATTAATTAACGCTTAAAAAAAGAAACAAAAATGGCTTACGATAAGTTTGAAGTATTAACAAGTACAGCGTATCCGTTACCAATAGAAAACGTAGATACAGATCAAATCATTCCTGCACGTTTCTTAAAAGCTACTGAGCGTAAAGGTTTTGGAGATAATTTTTTTAGAGATTGGAGGTATGATTCTGAAGGAAATCCTATTGCAGATTTCCCTTTAAATGACGCTAAATATGCAGGTTCAAAAATATTAGTAGGAGGTAAGAACTTTGGTTCTGGATCTTCAAGAGAGCATGCAGCATGGTCTGTGTATGACTTTGGTTTACGTTGTGTAATATCATCTTTCTTTGCTGATATATTTAGAAACAACTGTTTAAATATTGGAGTATTACCAGTACAAGTTTCAGCTGAATTTGCTCAAAAATTATTTGATGCTATAGAAGCAGATCCTAAAACTGAAATTACTGTAGATTTACCAAATCAAACGGTAACTTTAGTTGCTACTGGAGAATCTGAGTCTTTTCAAATTAACGGTTACAAAAAAGAGAACATGCTAAATGGTTTTGATGATATTGACTATCTACAAAACATAAAAGAAGAGATTGCTTCTTTTGGAGAAACAAGACCTTTTTAAAAAATAACTTTATAATTTTGTCATTCAGAAGGTGTTGCATTGAGCTTACCGAAATGAGGAACGACTGATGACTCTTATAATAATTGGAGGCTTAGCTGTCGCTCTGAATGACAAAATATAAAATTCCTCTCTAAATTACCTCAAAATGAGTAAGAGACACATAGAAATAATGGATACGACATTACGTGATGGTGAACAAACCTCAAGTGTGTCGTTTTCTGCTTCAGAAAAACTAACTATAGCAAAACTATTACTTGAAGAATTAAAAGTAAATAGAATTGAAATTGCTTCTGCACGTGTGTCTGAAGGTGAATTCCAAGCTGTAAAAGAGATTACGGAGTGGGCTAGAGAACACGGTTATTTAAATGCTGTTGAAGTATTATCGTTTGTTGACAAAGGAGTATCAATAGACTGGATAGTTAGAGCAGGAGCACGTGTTCAAAACTTATTAACAAAAGGTTCACTTAATCATTTAACTCATCAGCTTAAAAAAACGCCAGATCAACACTTTAGTGAAATTAGAGAAGTGATTAATGAAGCTGCGGAACAAGGCATTGCAACCAATATATATTTGGAAGATTGGAGTAATGGTATGCGCAATTCTAAAGCCTATGTTTTTCAATTTTTAGAGTTTTTATCAGCACAACCTGTTAAACGCATTATGTTACCAGATACCTTAGGTATTTTAACGCCAAAGGAATCATATGATTTTGTTTTAGAAATAAAAAACAAGTACCCTAACTTACATTTTGATTTTCATTCTCATAATGATTATGACTTAGGAGTTTCTAATGCTATGGAAGCTTTAAGGGCAGGCGTAGATGGTTTACACCTTACGGTTAATGGCATGGGAGAACGTGCGGGTAATGCGCCTATGGCAAGTACTATTGCTGTCATTAATGACTTTATGCCTGAGATTGAGATAGATGTTAATGAGAAAGTTCTATACACAGTTAGTAAGCTAGTAGAAAATTTCTCTGGGGTAATGATACCATCTAACAAACCAGTAATTGGTGCAAATGTATTTACGCAAACCGCTGGTATTCATGCAGATGGAGATAATAAAAACAATTTATATTTCAGCGAATTATTGCCAGAACGTTTTGGTAGAACAAGACAATATGCTTTAGGTAAAGCGTCTGGTAAGGCGAATATTCAAAAGAACTTGCAGGAATTAGGACTTCAGTTAAATGATGAGGATCTTAAGAAAGTAACACAACGTATCATTGAGTTAGGTGATAAGAAACAAGTGGTTACTAAAGAAGATTTACCATACATCATTTCTGATGTTTTAGATAGTGGTTCTTATATAGAAAAAATAAAAGTAGAGTCTTATGTTTTGACACATTCAAAAGGCTTAAAACCATCTACTACGGTGGCTCTTAGTATTGAAGATGAAAAGTTTGAAGAAAATGCGCAAGGTGATGGTCAGTTTGATGCATTTATGAATGCGATTAGAAAAATATTCAAAAAGAAGAATTTTATCCTTCCAGAATTATTTGACTATGCTGTGAGGATTCCACCTGGGAGTCGTTCTGATGCCTTATGTGAGACCATAATTACCTGGAAACATAAAGACAACGAATTTAAAACCCGAGGATTAGACTCAGACCAAACGGTATCGGCTATTAAAGCCACAGAGAAAATGCTCAATATTGTTAGTAATTAAGATAATAAACTATAAAATAAACAAATGAAATTAAATATAGCTCTTTTAGCAGGTGATGGAATTGGACCTGAAGTTGTAGATCAAGCAGTAAAAGTAAGTGATGCTGTTGCTGAAAAATTTGGACACGAAATAACTTGGAAACCAGCTTTAACTGGTGCTGCAGCTATTGATGCTGTAGGAGAACCTTATCCAGATGACACACATGAGATTTGTAAATCTTCAGATGCAGTGTTATTTGGTGCTATTGGACATCCTAAATTTGATAATGATCCTACGGCTACTGTACGTCCGGAGCAAGGGTTATTAAAAATGCGTAAAGCCTTAGGATTATTTGCTAATGTAAGACCTACGTTTGTATTTCCTTCATTATTAGATAAATCGCCATTAAAAAAAGAGCGTATAGAAGGAACAGATTTAGTGTTTTTACGTGAATTAACTGGAGGTATTTACTTTGGTGAAAAAGGTAGAAAAGACAATAGAAATACAGCTTTTGATAACTGTGTATATACTAAAGAAGAGGTAACACGTTTAGCACGTAAAGGCTTTGAATTAGCTATGACACGTTCTAAGCGTTTATGCTGTGTTGATAAAGCCAATGTATTAGAAACCTCTCGTTTATGGAGAGAAACAGTACAAGGTTTAGAAGCTGAATACCCAGAAGTAACAGTTTCTTATGAGTTTGTTGATGCTGTAGCAATGCGTTTGGTACAATGGCCATCTGATTATGATGTATTAATTACTGAAAACTTATTTGGTGATATTTTAACAGATGAAGCGTCTGTAATTTCAGGATCAATGGGATTAATGCCATCGGCATCTTTAGGATCTGATATTGCGTTATTTGAGCCAATTCATGGTTCTTACCCACAAGCAGCTGGAAAAAACATAGCAAACCCAATGGCAACAGTTTTATCTGCAGCTATGATGTTTGAAAACTTTGGTTTAGCAGATGAAGGTAAAACTATTAGAGATGCTGTAAATAAAGCATTAGCTGAAGGCATCGTTACAGAAGATTTATCTGAAGGAGGAACGTCTTATGGAACGAATGAAGTAGGGGACTGGTTAGCTAAGAACATTTAACATTCTATATATAACTAACTAACATTTTAAAGCCCTTTCAATGCATTTTGAAAGGGCTTTTTTCATATATATTATTTATTCTCGTTTATAAACTCAATAACTTTATCTGCAAACAAATCAGGTTCGGTAAACATAGGACCGTGTGCTGATTTTTCAAAAATCACTAGTTCTTTCTCAGTAGAACCCAAATTATCATAAGATTCTTGAGCAAACCGTATAGGGACAACCATATCATGTTTTCCCCATAATACCAAAGAAGGAATTGTTATCTCAGAAAGCTTATCTGTGAAGTCTATATTTTCAAACAAATTTTCATCTAAAATAGATTGCGTATTTAAAGTATTCCAAATCAATGTTAAAGGTGTGTATTTAAAAATGGCTTTATCGTTTAAATCAGCATCTTTATTGACAACTCCTGACTCTTTTAGTTTTTCTTGGGCTGTAAAAGCTTCACTGTTTAAATCATACATATCATTAATATTATTGTATTCTGGAGCTATGCTATTAACAAAATCTACAACGTTGTTCCAATACTCAATATCATTTCCAAGATCTATTTGCTCACTAGCCACTCTTTTAAAATTAGCAATATATTCTTGGTACAAGCCTTTAGTATTATGACTCCCAGCTACATTTATCCACCCTAAAAAGGGGCTTTGATCTTTTAATAATGTGGCTGGTCCCAACGTACCTCCCCAACTGTGTCCCATCAAAAATAATCTAGAATCATCCCCATACTTGTGTTTGATCACTTTAGCAAGTGCTAAAACATCTTCTGCCATGATATCTATATTTATACCATCTCTAGAATAGTTGCCTTGAGCTGCTCCAGAACCTCTTTGATCAAAATAGACCACTGCATATTCTTTTTCAATTTTACTTTTAATGGTAGAATTTCTATAAACTAAACCAAAACCTCCTGGTCCACCATGAAGAATGACAAGAAATACTTTCTCAGACGCATTACCATGAATATAGGCGGGCATATCTGCATTTTTGTGGCGTACAAATAGTGTTTCATTTAAATTACTGATATTATCATCTTTAGAGCATGAAAAAGACACCCATGAAACAATTATCAACACTACTGCTTTTGAATATTTATTAATTAATTTTTGCATCTTTATGTTTCTTTTTAAAGTTAAACCTATAACCATATTGAAAATTAAAGGCAGGTAAAGCGCCTGCATTATAAGGGGTACGTAACATAAAATTGATGTTAAAATACCGCCCTGTTATTTTTTTGTCTTTTCGTTGTTTACCAATACCTACAGAAATAGAAGGTGCATAATACCCTCTGCCAGGAAGAAAAACTTTCTTTATTTCATCACCACTAACTTTATAAGTTTCAGGTAAAAATGAGCGGTAGTACCCTAAAGGGTTAAACTCTATACTAAATTGTTTGCCTTTTTTATTGGTTCTTCTCCAGGTAACTCCATAATTTGTAAAGATTCCGGTATCTGTAGAAGTAGAAAAGTTTGTTGTAAACCCTAAATTGCCATTTAAAAGAAACTGATGAGAATTTGTTCTTTGCGAGCCTCTTCTGTTTTTAGTTTTTATAGTTTCTTTTAGAAGGTATTCGGCTCCAAAATTTAGGCCATTATTCCAGAATATATTCCCAGAATATCCAATTTTAAATTCGGTTCTTTCTAAAAAAGATTGGCTTGTTAAATTTACTGCTTTTTTAGTTTGCTCAATACTTTGCGAATATCCTTTAATTAGAGAAAGTATTAAAGGAATTAATAATTGTAGTTTTAACTTCATATACTGTTTGTTTTTAATTGAGGTTGTAAAACTACTTTTAGACCACACTAAATTCCGTTAACAGAAATGTAATTATTTCTTTAAGAAGTTATAAAAAAGTACGAATAATGTTAAAGTATGTTATTGCAAAAAGTTGATTTGAAGTTTAGAGCTTAAATTTTTAACTGCTTCTTAACTATTTAGTATCTAATGTGTTATTTATTAATGGGCTGGGTATTTTTCTAAAAAATCAGGATATACCATATAAATAACTTCTGTTTGAATATTTTGAATTAATTCAAACTTATCACCAAACAAAAAGTGCTCTTTTGTTAAGTTCCTTTTTTTAGCATCAGCAACAGGAATTAAGCTTCTTTCATTATAACCATCTATGTTTTTAGTAACATAATATGCTCCTAAGCGTTTAAATTCACCTATTATAACATTCTGAGGTTTAAAAACACTCCTTCGTATTTTTAATACATCATGCTTTTCAAGGATTATTGTACTTGGTACCGTATCGTATTTCTTGGCATTTTTAAGGCTTCGTTTTGCAATGCTTAATCTGTTATTAACATCAGTCTCGTCTAACTTTTTGGCGATCTCAGGAGTATACTTAGAGGCCTTTTTAAGTTCAGCTATTTTAGCACTATCACTTTTTGCTTTTTTCTGAAATGCTAAAGTTCTCTTATAGAATTGAGACAAGCGGGTAGATGCAGGTTTTGTAATTGTTGTCGTTTGTTCTTCAGATAAAATTTCAAAAACATAGGGAGATTTCCCTTCTTTTAAGACAATTGATTCATTGAATTCTTTAGTAAAAACAAAATCGATAGTTTGCGCTTTAGATTGAAAGCAGAATAACATCAATAATCCTAAATACAAAAATCTCATAAACACGTATTTATTCTAGTTTTAGTTAAATTTTTATAGGGAGTAATGCAAATATATAGATTATAGGGTTACAAATAAAGCAATTTTACTGATGTAAAGTAAAACTAGAACTACTAGGTAACTCAAAGATTTCTAAATTAAAGTAGGGGATAGCGGCTATAACATGATCAAAAATATCGGCTATTATGTATTCATAATTTGCCCATTGCTTATCACTACTAAATGCATAAATTTCTATGGGTAATCCTTGACTTGTTGGAGCTAACTGTCGTACCATAACCGTCATATCTTTATTAATGGCAGAATGCTGCTCAATAAATTCCTGTACATACTTTCTAAAAACTCCAATATTAGTAAGATTTCTACCGTTTAAGGGTAAAGACTTATCTATATTATTAGATGAATTATAGGTTTCTATATCAGACTGTCTTTTATTAAGATAGGCTTTAATTAAATGGATGCCTTTAAGGGTTTCAATATCGTCGTTAGTTAAATACTTAACACTATCCATTTTAATACTCACAGAACGCTTAATACGTCGTCCATCAGAGCTTGTCATACCACGCCAATTCTTAAAAGATTCCGAAATTAGAGCATAGGTTGGTATCGTAGTAATGGTTTTATCAAAATTTTGCACTTTTACGGTGGCTAAAGTGATTTCAGTAACATCTCCATCGGCACCAAACTTTTCAAAAGTCACCCAATCACCAATACGCACCATATCATTAATAGATACTTGTATACTAGCCACAAAGCCTAAAATAGTATCTCTAAACACTAAAATAATAACTGCGGAAGCTGCTCCTAATCCTGTTAAAAACTTTAAAAACGGAATTCCAGTAATCACTGCAATGGCGGACATAATACCAGCTACCCAAGCAAAAATCATGAATACCTGTATGTAACTTTCAACTGGTTTGTCTTTTAACCTTGGTAAGGTTTTAAGAAAATCTTTTAGGGTATGAAGTAAACTTCTAACAATCCATAGTGTTAATACTATAGCAAATACTTGAAGGCCTTTTTCAACAATTATTTCAAAACTATCAAAGTGATAAAATACATCAGGTATAAACTCTAAAGCTAATAATAGCGGAATGATATGCGCTACATTTCTTGGTACCTTATTTTTTACCAATAAATCATCAAAATTAGATTTTGATAC
Organism: uncultured Flavobacteriaceae bacterium; assembly: GCA_947487895.1. Classification (GTDB taxonomy): domain Bacteria; phylum Bacteroidota; class Bacteroidia; order Flavobacteriales; family Flavobacteriaceae; genus Seonamhaeicola. The sequence goes on along the minus strand of CANKYF010000002.1, from coordinate 149,020 downwards.
TTGTGCAAACTTGGTAAACATTTGCAGGAGAATCTTTCTAATGATAAAGTCTACTATAAAAACAACTATGATTAGTGCTAGTAGAAGCACTACCATGTTTAAATATTTGGCGGTGTTTTCAGTAAAACCATTCAAGATTAATTTATTAAATATGAACGACTTTAATTCAAAAGCATCGGTACTTTCTTGGATCATGTTGTTGTTCTTAAATACTTTCTTTCAATATAAAACGTTCCAAAAGGAATGATAGACGCTAAAAGAACAGTTCCAAATTGCTTATTAGTCCATTTAAGCTCAGGTTTTATCATGAACGCCAAAATAATGTAAAGTATAAAAAGTATACCATGCGGCATGCCTAAAAGCTTTACATACTGCGGATCACCTGATAAATACTTTATTGGAGTAGCAATGAAAAGTAATAATATATAAGATACACCTTCTAAGAAGGCCACGATTCTAAAAATGTTTAATAAGGAAAACATACATTGATTTTTTTCAAAAATACACTAGATAGTCCAAAAATACTTTAATAAAGGCAATTTTGTTGTAATTTTATAAAACTGATTAAAGATTATGTTTTACGCTAATAAAAATTAAGTGATGGTAAGAAACGTTTTTGTATGTCTAATAATATGCATGGTTTTTATATGTTGTGGTACAGAAAAAAGAATAGTTTCTGAAGTTGAATTAGAAAACTTAAATACTATAGTAAAAAGCGATACTATTAAAATTCAAGCTAATTGGGCCAATCCTCAAAATGCGTCTTTGATAGCTAATACTAATTTACTACCAATAGGAAGTAATGCAGGTAGTATCAATTTGATTGGAACTCCTAATTATTTCAGGATAATAGGTGATAGTTTATCAATAGAATTGCCTTATTATGGTGAACGTCAATTAAGTGGTTCTTATAATCCTAACGATATTGGGATATCATTTAACGGTAAAGCCAAAGAGTTTAAGCATTCGTTTAACGCTAAAAGAAATACACATGATTATTATTTTGAAATAAATAATAACATAGAAAACTTACAAATTAACCTTAATATATACCCTAATTTAAAAACCAATATAAGTGTTAATAGTACTCATAGAACATTTATATCGTATAGAGGTGTAGTTGTTGAGTAATTAAACTACATTGAAAATAACCAACCCATAAATAATAAAGCGTAGTATGCGTAGGCTTCCATAAGATACAACCCCTTTAAATGGATAATTAATAATACCAGCTGCCAAACACGAAATTGAAAAGGGTAGTGGCAGTAGTGCACCAACAATAATTAAAAAGCCACCCCATTTTTTAGAGTTTTTAAGCTGCTTTTGCATTTTGTTTTGCAAATAGTTGTGTACTTTAGGAATTCTAGTGATTACAACACCCAAATAATAGCTTAAAAGCCCACCAAAATAAGATAAAAAAGCTAAAATCATTAGATATAGCCACGGGTTATCTAATTTTCCAGACCAAGCAATAAATAATTCTGGAGGCACTAAACCTAAAAGTGTTTCAGAAACAAAAAAGAAGATTAACACACCATATATAGGAAGTGTTTCTGTAAGTGAAGTTAAGGCTTCATTAAGGTTAAAAAAATTGTTAACTACAATAATACCAATAACAGCAATAATAATGTATGGTAGAGCTTTTAACACGCTTTTACCAACAAAACCGTAGAAACCAGTATAGCTGTAATACTGATGCAATAAACGCAAACGTGATTTACCCTCTGTTTTGGGTTTTGTTTTAGGTTTCATGGCGTTAAACTAATTTAAGGCGAGCGAAGTTACTCTCTTTTTTTAATTTGAAAAAGAAAACAGAAGTGTTTATTATATTTTTAACATAAACCTAGTTGTTAAATGCTTAAACCTTGGAGTTTAAAGTCTGAGACCTAAAAAATTGATCATCAAATAATTTCTCAAAAGGAATGACAATATGTTTGTTTCTATACTGTTTTAGTTCTTGTATTGAATTAAAACCACAGCCAGTATATATTTTTTCTGCATGTTTAAAATATTGAGATATAGGATATAAATTGGTATATACTTTAAACTTGGGATGGTTAATTTTTAAATCTACTTGAGTGAAAACGATAACGGAAACATCAACGTCTAAATTTTCATTATCAATGACTAATTTACATAGTTTTTGCACATCACTTTTACCTCCTGAGTGCGCAATAATAATATAAGGTGATTTTATAAACCTTACAGGTTTTTGGTCTGAATAAGTGGTTAGTTCTCTTTTTTCTAACTGTTTAGACTGCTGCTTTATCCAATTTAAATGCGTATCATACAGTTTTTCTAAAATTAGTGTTTTTGAAAATACTGGCTGCATTGTTGGAGATACTGCTTTTAAATAAAACTCCCATTTTAAAATTCTTGAAATATAAATGTAGTTTAGTTGCGGATATTGTTTATAAACAGGAATTAGTTCTCCCTTTAGACCAAAGGGAAAGGCATCAATATACAATGCAGTTATTTTATTGTTTTTTATATAGTTAAGTAAAGATTCTGTCCATTGATTAGCTGAAGCATTCCATGATAATTTAATGAATTGGTATTCAAAATACTTTGAAAACACAGATGGAGACATTATAACCACCTCATTTTGAGGGATCTTATAGGTGTTTACAACCGTGTTAATTCGTGTTAAATGCCCTAATCCGCCACCTTGTGCATAAAATACATGCATTAATATCCTTTAAGGATTAACTCTTTTATGATGATTTGCTTTTGGTTGTTTGGAATATCAGGAATCTTTGATACTAAAAGACTTGGTGAATAATTTTGATTAAAAAACTCTGGAGATTCATTTTCAGAGGATAGTACTTGTTCTTTCTTTTCTAAATTATAAGAAGTTCTTGCAATAATAGCCTCATTTTTCACCAATTTAGCTTTGCTAGCTTCGGTTAATTTAATCTCAAACGGATTTAAATTTTCCTCATTATCACTTATTTTTAACTTATTATCATAAAACTTTATCTTCCAAAGTAATTGTGATGATGCCGTTCTTAGTTTGAAACCATCAGGCTTGTACTTAATTTCAAAAACTGTATTACCACTAGCATCATAATATTTTTTCTTATCGGCTTTTGTCATTTTAGACGTGTAGCCTTCCGCAGAACTATTGCTATTTGAAGGTGTTACTGTTGATGTTTCCGAAACAGTATTTGTTTTATTAGAATTCTCTTTACAAGAGAATACAATTAATATAACAAGAACACTTACTGTGTGTTTTAAAAGGTATTTAATTTTCATGGTTATCGATTTTATCTAGAATTTTTAAGTAGTTTGCTGTTTCATGTTCAGGAGTGTAATTTTCCTTAATTAAACACTCTAAATTAACTGTTTTTTGCTGAATAGAATCTGAACTAGATGCATTAAAGTCTCTTAGACTTTCTATCAACGATGCCTCAGATAACGCGTTAAATACAAAGGCATTATTAGTATTTAAAATATCTGAAATTCCTCCAACATTTGATGCGATAATGGGAATGTTTAGTGAGCCAGCTTCAAAAATAACATTGGGCATACCATCATAAATTGATGGAATAGCTATAGCGTCACACATTAAATAGTTAGCCATTAAATCTGTATGCGATTCTGGTTTAGTAACGGAGTAAGATATGTTTAATTTTTCTAAAAGAAGCGTTATATGTGGCTCAACATCTCCCACAAAATGTAAATGACATTGCTTATAAAGTGGTGACTTTTTTAAGCATGAAAGAAAAAAGTCGACACCTTTTTTTTGTTTTAAATATCCCACTAAACCTATAATTTTTGCATTAGCTGGTCTGGTGATTTTAGATTTATAGGTTTCAGAAAGTTCTACATCAGATTTTAAAACTTGCCAATGCTCTAAATCTATTGAGTTGGGAGTGTAGAAAATATTCGTATCTAATTGTAAGGCTTTAATTCTATCCACCTTTTCTTTTGTAACAGCTGCTATTGCTGAAGAATGCTCTATAGCATATAAAACATCTTGTTTTTTCTGTGAAAAAATTGCTGTATCAAAATCATTGCCTCTAAAGCAAGTAATTAAAGGTTTTTTTATCCATTTTGCTATAAGTGGCATTCCTTTTAAGCATAAATGACTTCCGTAAGCAACTAAAGCATCACTTTTTTTTACTTCTTCGCAGTTATTTATAAAAGCCCATAAAGTATTTAGAGTATGTGAGCTATCTTCAAAAACAGGAATAGGAGTATAGCTTCCATTAAGCTGTGCTACCGTTTCAAAAGCTTTAAATTTATTAGTAAAATGGTAAATATTAACCGTATGATGCTTTCTTAAATTAAAGATAATTCTATCGCAACTTCTAGACATTCCACCTTTATTAGGCGGGTAATTTTCGGTAAACCAACTAATAATCATCATCTAATAATTAGCTGTAAAAAAATGTATCATCTGAGCTTAATAAACCTCCACCAATCTCATTATTGGTATCATCGGCTAAACTCTGCATTTCGCCTTCTGTCCACGAACCACCTGCACCTCCACCTCCAAAACTACCGCCACCAAAACCATCTTCAAAACCTGTTGGAGAAGGTGTTTCATCATTAGAGGTAAATACAGTAGGGGAATTGCTTGTTTCTACAAACACATCATTATAGCTACTATAGGTGTCTTTATCTTCAATTACATAAAAATAATTTTCCCAATAACAATCTTCGCAATAGGTTTTTAATTTAGACTTAAAAGCATGTGTTTTACATACTTCTTTTTTGCAATTAGAGCATGTTTCTTCAATTGTATTATTACAACTTATATTTAAAAACACTCCAGATTTTTGTTCGCAATTCATATTAAAGTGTTATTTAAGTGTTAATTGAGAAGTCATTACTTGATTACTGGTTAAGTAATTCATCATTTCTGTAACTGCAGATTTTGTATGTTTTAATTGTGGTCTTAAAACAGATGAAACAACACTTGGTTTGGTTTTGTACTTTATTTTAACAAAATGAGAAGCATCTATAGTGGCGATGGCAATGTTGTATTTGTCGTTAGATAACTCAATGGCTTTTTTATCATTAACCACTGTGTAATTAGTTGCATTGAGTTTTAAAGTTAAAGCATAAAAAAACTTGTGTTTATGTTTAGTTTTTGTTTTTACCTTGCCACTAGAACGCCTTTTGGTTGTTTTAATTCTTACAGAAACTTGATTTAAAGTAGTAGTGCAAACTGTTCCATCTTTCATAATAAACTGTGTATGGTAACGCTCTAATTTATAAGGCTTATAAACGGTGCCTTTTCTTTTCCTTATCCCAATTTTGTTAGGATCTAGCAGGTTCTTTTCGTTTTCTATAGGGCTATAATCTAATCTTAGGTTTATAAGATTTCTATGAACATCGCCTTTAACGGCAATTATAAATTTTGCCAAGTCTTGAAATGCATCAACGGGCACAAAAGCTTGTTTTTGAAATAATCCTAAAATAGGGATGATAAACAGCATAAAAAAAACACTCACAAATAGTATGGGAACAATAGAATCAAAGCTATAACCTAATAATAAAAGTGCTATAATTAATATAATTGGTACTAAATATGCTAAATGTTTAAGCTTAAATTTAAATGAGGATTTAGAGTAGGGGAGCACATTCATTTTTAAAAATAGTAACCAATATTCTATAGGACGTTTGGCTTTAAACTTTTGAGTTTTACCAATACGTTGTGCATCTTGTTTAAGCGCTTTTTCAAGCATATTCTAAAAGTGTTTTATAGGTATTCATCATTTTAGTTTCTTGGTATTTCCAAAGATAATTTTTTTCTATGGTATTTTTACCGTTTTGACCTACACGTTGTAATTTTTCTGGTTCCTCAAGTAAGGCTTTTATTTTCCTACCTAAAAGTTCTGGCCTGTCTGGAAGCACTAAAAAACCAGTGATATTATCTGTGATAATCTCTGTAACCACAGGTAAATTACTTGCTACAACTGGAGTTCCGTAAGCTAAGGATTCTAATATTTTTAAAGGATTACACCCTTGAACTATATTTCTATTACAAGCAGCTAACGGTGCTACGGTTAGAATAGCATTTGAGATGACTTTTGATAAACTTTCTTTATCTAACTCAAACAACCAATCAATTTTATGACTTACACCAATAGATGCTGCCAATTCTTGATAGATTCCTGTTCTTTTTTCTGGTACTGAAGAACAGAGGACTAAACGTATATTTGAGTTTTCTAACTCTTTTAAGGCTTTTAATAGTGTCTTTATACCTTGCCATTTTTGTAAAGCTCCAAAGTACAATATATAGGAGAGAGGCTTTAGGTTATTTCCTGATATATCTTTTGATTTATAAATAGTTACACCATTAGCAACAACACTTATTTTGTTTGAGTCTATACTCGCAAACTGAGTAATAAACTGTTTAGTAACTTTTGATGGTGTAATGATAGTATCAGCGTTTTTTATACAAAAAAGCTCTAAATTTTTAATTTTATTAATTGCTGAAGTACTAATATTGGGGTATCTGTTTGGTAATTCAATATGATTAAAGGCATTGACTTCAAATACTGTTTTAATGTTTTTAGCTGATTGTATTACCGGTAAACCGCCCCAAATATCTCTAAAATGAATTAATTGAACATCATCACACAAGCTTGATTCTAATAATTTTGAAACAGCGTTTTGAAACTTTGCTGTACGCTCTAAAAAATTGATGATTTTTTCTTTCCAACGGTATACATATATGTTACGTTCGTTATCAAACTGAAACTTAGGCATATCATCATTACCTAAACAAATTAATAAACCAGTATCAAAAGTTTGCTGTAAAGCCTTTAAACAATGATTAATATGTGTTGCAGCACCTTTTTTTGAAGGAAAGACATCAAAGGCTATATAGACAAACTGAGGTTGTTGTTTCATAGTTTGCATAAATATATTTGTTTTTTCTTTTATATGGAGGTGAAGGTTTAAAATACTCTATTTGACATAATATAAATTATAGTACAAATGTATTTCATAACATTGGATAGCTATAATTTCATATTATGTAAAATATCCCAGAATATGCAGAAATACTAAAGAAATATCCTGCTGGGGTCATTAAACTTTTTTAGGCGGTTTGCTTCGCAGTGTTGTTTGCATTCGTATCTATAATTAGCCGTTATGTAAAATTGCCGCGCCCAACCGCTTTATTGTTTTTAAAAAATTAAATGCTTTATGGCATTTATTTTTAAACTCAATTTGCCAACGCTTGGCCACACCAAAAAAAGCTAGAACTTTTGCTATTAATTATAATTCTCGTATTCGAGGAAAATCCTGCAAGGTTTTTTTCTACGACATTCTCGTAAACTTGCCACAAGAGTATAAAATTTTCCTTAGCTCAAATCCACGCTCTAAAATTTCTATACACTTGTTCACTATAGAACTATAATTAAACATTTTTAAGGTTTGCATATCTTTTTGTCTTGACAAAAAGAAGAACAAGAAATAATATGATCCGTAATCAAAAGATATATAAATTTTTTTAAAATCATATCTACTTAGAAAATAATATTAAATCAGTACTTATTGTTTTAGAACTCTCGAGATTGATTATTCTATATCCAAATGTAAATGTATTAGTATCGAGCTCTATCTTTTTAGTGATTTTCTTTGCTTGATAAGAAACTGCGGGAGTTACGTATTGATACAAATTATTAACTTTTTTTTCATCATCACAATGATAATGACCACAGAAAACTCTTATCTCATTTTCTAATTCAAATATTTTATTTGATATTAAACTTCTCTTGTTTAGAGAATATTTTTTATCAACTTCAATATTAACCCCAATAATTGGATGATGAATAAAAATTAATATTTTTTCAAAAGTTAACAGTTGTCTTTCAAGCCAATCAATTTGATCATTACATATTAATTCGGAGCTTGAATCTAAAAATATACAAGTATATCCATGAATTCTATTTAAATAATATAATTTCGTTTTCTTTTCTGATTTTTGGTTAAAATATTTTCTTATTTCATTGTATTTATCATGATTACCTAAAGTTAACAAGAAATTAAAATTTTTAAGTGTTTCAAAAAACCAACTATGAGCTGAATTTTCTCCAATATCTCCGCCAATTATAATGTTGTTTATACCTTTTAATGAAATATCATTAAGAACAGTAATCCAATTTTTACGCGTATCAATGCCTGTACCTGTAATATCAGAACCAATAATAAATTCCTCGTCTAAATGAAGGTCGGTTACATAAGCAATTTTTTTAAGCATATAATTATTAAATATTATGGATTTGAATTATTTAATAATTACTAAATTTTTGGCTAAAATCAATCATTATCTTCTTTAATTTTTACCCATAAATTGATTAAGGCTTTTACTTCTTTCAATTCTTTTTTTGAAAATGCCATCCAATATATAAGTTCGCGTTTAGCGGAATAAAAAGAGAACCAAATAGAGCCGAAAAAAAAAATTAAAAAAATTAAAATACATGTAACTATCATCGCAGTTAAATGGATTTTAAAAAGTAAGGTTACTATAAAAACTATTACTCCCGCACATGATATATTAAAAAACATAATACCTAGAGATTTATAAAATCTAAAAAAAATCAAATTATTATCTGAATACCTTTTACAAAAAAAGATTTCATCAATGAAATTATAAAGTTTTATCAAGTCTGATTTATTATCAGGTAAATCAATTTTTTTAATCCCCTGGTTTTCTATATTCTTAACTAAATTATATTTCCATTTTGAATAAAAATCTTTTTGATCAAATCTATTTACTCGTAATATTCTTTTGAAGAACTTACTGTAAGTATTGATAGTAATCAGGTGTAAAGCAAAACCAAAAAATATAGATGGTAAAAGAATAAAACTACTATCATCTTTATCTAAGGATAATTGTTCTCCAAAAAGAACAAATAATAAAATTCCAATGGCCAATCCAGGAATAAAAATTCTTAGCGATTGATTTAAATTCAATTTATCCATTAAGAAGCTTTTTTAAGTTATTTTTATAATATAATTTTAAAGCTGAAATATAAGATAGTTTTCTACTTGAGTCAAAGTTTTAATTATAAAAAATAGTTACAATTACTATGTTATCATAAAAATTATAATACGTATTTCAGTATTTTAAATATTAACTCTAAATCCATTCCATACACATTCCCACTTCACTCCTATCGTCGCTTCGGGCAAAGCGTATTCCATTACATTTTTAAATAAACCTTTTGGAAATAAATTTTTTAAAGAAACTGTAGTAACAACTTTCGCTTTTACCAAAGCAAAGTGTACATAACGCAGGAACATTATAATTCAAAAAAATAATTATAATTAGACGTTATATAAAATGTCTTTATAACATTAAAAAGAATAGTTTTATTGTAATCTCGTATAGAAAAAACTCTAGCTATAAATTATTTTCATAATCCATACTTTGATTTAATACTCGTACAATTAAAATATCAATGTCTGAAACTAAATAAAAAATAGTATGAGACTTATACGAAAACCTTTTTAATGACATCATGAATTCTGATGCATCACGCCCAAGAGTTGCATTATCAGCTAATATTTGAAAAAGCGTGTGCATTCCTAATAAATATGTTTGAGCTTGTTTTAATCCAAATGATTCAATACCATACTCGTACATTTTGGTAATATCCGTTTCCGCTTTTCCTGACACTTTATAAACGCCCATCAGCTCGCATACGTTCTTCGACTTCTTTCATAATATCAGGGACAGATTTAGTGCTAATACCGCTTTCCATACCCTCGGTTATAGCTGCTTTAAGTGCTGAAAATTTAGCATTTTTTGCTTGATCACGTCTTACTAAATCACGAAGATATTCACTATCATTAGTATATTCTCCAATTGTAATTCGTGACTTTATCCACTTATCCTGTTTTTCCGTAAATGTTATTGTTTTTCTTATTGTTGACATATTTTTTTGTTTAAATAATCATACTATTGATGCAATATACTTTTTTCGATTGAATATTACAAAATTAAAAAACTCTAATTTTCATGTATTTAGTAATTATCCCATTCTATAAACATTCCCACTTCACTCCTACACTTCGACAAGCTCAGTGACCGCGTCGTCGCATAAAAAGTGTTCGATTTTTCCAAATTGAGAAACGAGATTCACAAATACTTATTTATTAAAATAACAAACAATGAGTAAAGCTCAAGTTATACCGAATCAAGCTCGGCACAGGCGCCACACGAGAACATTATAGTACATTTTATAAATAGGTTTATCCAGTGGATGAAGCTATTTATAACACAGACTATTTATAAAAAAATGATAGCTATAATTCCATATTATGTAAAATATCCCAGAAAGTCTTGTACACACAATAAACTGTAGAACTTGGGTCATTAAACATCAGATAAATGCATTTTGTCGATTATTAATGATTTTAATCGGTTTTTTTAATGTAATTATATGTTTTAAATGAAAAAAATAATTGATTATGAAAAAAATTCTACTTTTTTTTACATTTAACTTATTTGTAGTTTGTATTCATGCTCAAACTGCATCATGCCAAAATATTAATGTTATTTTGGATGAGACTGGAAATTTTACAATTACTGCAGATGATATTAATTCAGGTAGTAGTATAGGTGAGCTATCAATAGATATTTCAAGTTTCACATGTGACAATATAGGTGCAAATAATGTGACTTTAACAGCAACAGACTCAGGAAATCCTGGGAACACAGATACTTGTGTGGGGGTTGTTACTGTATTTCAACCTGAAGAACCTGAAGCTATCAACTGTTGGGATGATTACCAATTTGATTCGAGCTCTTGTTCATGGCAAAATTATGGATATGAACCTACCGAACCATATCTAGAGTGCTGGCAAAGCGCTACATTCAATAATGATATTTGTGATTGGGATATAACAGGAGAATACCCAGAAGAACCTGAAGCTACCAACTGTTGGGATGACTATCAGTTTGATTCGAGTTCTTGTTCATGGCAAAATTATGGATATGAACCTAGCGAACCATATCTGGAATGCTGGCAAAGCGCTACATTCAATAATGATATTTGTGATTGGGATATAACAGGAGAATACCCAGAAGAACCTGAAGCTACCAACTGTTGGGATGACTACCAATTTGATTCGAGTTCTTGTGATTGGCAGAATTATGGATATGAACCTACCGAACCATATCTAGAATGCTGGGAAACTGCTACATTTAATAATGATACTTGTGATTGGGATATAACAGGAGAATACCCAGAAGAACCTGAAGCTACCAACTGTTGGGATGACTACCAATTTGATTCGAGCTCTTGTGATTGGCAGAATTATGGTAGCCCAATAATATATTACATTGATGCTGATAGAGATACGTATGGTTCTACAGTAACAACTATGCTATGCGATTTAACTGCTCCACCAGGATATTCTGTAAATAATTTAGATTGTAATGATAGTGATGCTAATATTAATCCAGGTGTCACTGAAATTGCTGGAAATAGTATAGATGATGATTGTAATTCAGCAACACCTGATGGTTCATTAGGAATAGATGGTTTTAATCTTGAAAAAACACTAATTGCTTCAAATCCATTTGATAACATCATTACTATTAAACTACCTTTGAGCTATGATAATAGTGAATTTAATATTAAAATATTTGACCTAAATGGAAGAATTGTTTTCAACAAAAATCATTCTAGTATTAATGGTAAAATAAATATTTCTAATTTAAATAGACTAATGCAAGCCCTTTACTTAATTAAAATTACTGATACAGAATTTGGAAACAGTACTATTAAAAGATTAATGAAACGTTAATAGAACATAAACCTATCAATACTTTACCCCACTTATCTAACCTTTCAGTAAAAAGAATATTTACTCGCTCATTTCCTATTTACTAAATAGGTGCTCGTGAAACCTTTGGGTTCCATTACATTTTTAAAGAAACTTTTGGGAAGAAATTTTCTCAATTATCTAGAATCAAGTTCGGGACAGGCTCCACGCTAGAAGATTATAATACATTTATAATATTTCTTTAATTCTTAATACTCCATTCTAAAGCTTTATAAGCATGAATTTTACCTGTATCAAAGATTGGAATTTCTATATCTAATTCAGAAATTAGTATGGGCAATTCTGTACAACCCAAAATAACACCCTGTGCGCCTTGGTTTTGTAATTCTTTTATAATATTAATGATTTCTTGCTTTGAAACATTTGTAAAGTGTCCTTTAACCAATTCGTTATAAATAATATCATGAACAACTTGCCTATCTTTTGTTTCAGGAATGATGACTTCAAGTTCAAAATCATTAACTAATATTTTGGTATAAAAATCTTTTTCCATGGTGACTTTTGTACCTAAGAGCGTTACTTTTTTTAAGCCCTTATTTTTGATAGATTCTCCTGTGGTTGTAGCAATATGCATAAATGGAATACTCACATTTTCAGAAATATAATGACTTACTAAATGTATAGTATTTGTACATAGCAGAATAATATCTGCTCCTGCCCTTTCTAATTGTTGAGCAGACTGTTTCATAAGTTCTCCAATAGCATTCCAATCACCTTTAATGGTTAAACGTTCTATATCTGCAAAATCTACAGAAACCATAATGCATTTAGCTGAATGTGAGCCCCCTAATATATCTTTTGCTTTAGTATTTAAAAACTCGTAATACAGTTTTGATGATTCCCAACTCATCCCTCCTATTAGTCCTATTGTTTTTGTATGCATGTGTAAATCTTATTAATTCCCTGTTCTGTTTCTTTCTTCACTATTACTGGTTTTGTGCTTTTTAGCTTTTAAGGCTTTATTACCAAATTTATAGCTTGCAGATAATTGCAATGATCTACTATCATAGTAATATCTTGCTGTCTGCAATACGCCATTAACGCGACTCTCATTTCTTTCTGCTGAAGACTTAAAGAGATCATTTCCTCTTAGGCTAATATTCAGATTCTTGTCAAGTAATACATATTGAATGGATAATGATAATGAACTTGCTGATTTTGTTTTATAAACACCGTTTATACCTGGAAAGCTATACCAATAATTAATTCCCATTATAAGTGTTTTATCTACGTTTAAGTTAAAATCATTGTAGGTAGAAATCGTTGCGTTTATGCCTTCTTGGTTGTCTTGTTCTTCTTCTAAATTAAATTCTGATTTAGAATAATTAATATCAAAACTATTATTACTACTCCACCATATAATTTTATTAAAGGTATAATTTTCAGAAATTCCAAAACGCTTTGTATTTATAAAATTCTCATTAGTAAAACGAATGATATTAGTGGTAGCATCTGCCAAAGGCACCTGTGAAAACAAATTATCTTCATAGCTATAATATAACTTAGTTACAAAATTTTTATAGGTATTGGTTAACTCAAAATTATCAATAAATGCGGGTTGTAAGAATGCATTTCCCTCAATAGTTTGAAATGGATTTGTGAAATAGATATTTGGATTTAGTTGAAAAAAACTTGGTCGTTGAATGCGTTTGCTATAATTAAAGGAAACGTTTGAATTTTCCGTAGCATCATATGAAACGTAAAACGTTGGAAACAATTTGGTATACTCATTTTTTGCAAACAAATTTAGATTACTAGACACAGAATTTGTTTGAGTAGCTTCTAATCTTAACCCAAGTTGTGTTTGCCATTTTTTACTAATCGTTTTATTTGCTGAAAGGTATAGGGCTTGAATATCTTCTTTATATTCAAAATTATTTTCTGATAATGGTATATCAACTATGGGGTTATCGACTAATCCGCTATTAAAAAACGAAATAGTATTTACAGATTTTGAGTTCGTTATTTTTCCTCCAAAACCCAAATTAATCCAATTCAATGGATACACAACATCTAATTTAGCAGACCTATTGGTAACATCTTGTTTATTGGTATTTATCCCCTTATAGAATTGTTCTAATAATGGGTTTTGTATTGTAGAATTCCCGCTATATTTTTTAATATCTGGATTTGTATAAGTAAAGTAATCTAGATTCAAAGTTATTTCTCTGCCTAAACTATCTAGCTTAAATTCATTATTATAGTTTACAGAATGAAATTTCGGGCTCAAATCTGCGGTTCCTTCAGATTGAAGAGATCTTATTATTTCATTTGTATTATAATCAAAAACAGGTGTATATGGAGTGTCTGTATAATTAAAAGAAGCATTGTTATGTAAATATTGTGCACCCATTTCCCATTTAGAGGTAATTTTATAATTCAAATCTAATCTGCTATTCAATCCTTTAAATTGGCCCCTAAATGGAGATGATGTATACCAGAGTCCATCAGAAAAATAGGCATAATCATCTTGCTCTTGATAATAAGTACCATCTCTATAATTTATAGACGTAGCCATACTAAAATTTTCTTTATTAAAATTAAAGTTCCCACCAAAAGAACCAGTTGCGTAACGTCGTTGTAAGTAAGATGATTTTAATTGTGCATTCCAAGAATTTTTTTTAGCTTGTTTTAAGGTTATATTAATTAAACCACTATTACCAGATGCTTCATATTTTGCTGGAGGGGTTGTAATTACTTCTATATTTTTAATATCTTCTGATGCTATAGATTTTAAAAAGTTTGCTAAATCTTCTTCTGATAATTGCACAATTTTATCATTAATCATGACTTGAAGATTGCTTTTCCCAATCATTTTAATTTGATCGTTTTGTACACGAACTCCGGGTGTGACTCGTAAAATTTCTAAAGCGTCTCCTTGTGATGCCTTAGATGAATTTTCTACATTAAAAACTAATCGATCAATTTTACGCTCTATCAGTTTCTTTTTTGAAGTTATAATGACTTCATCTAATTGCTGGGAATTTTCAATTAAAATTACTCCTAAATCAATATCCATATCTTTAATTTCAATGGCTTTAACTATTAGTTCTTTTCCAACAAATAAAACTGTTAATTGGTAAGGTCCTTTTTTTAATGACAGTTCAAAATTTCCAGCAACATCTGTGATGGTGCCAATTGGATATTCCATTAAAGAACTTGTTACTATTATATCAGCAAATTCAATAGGTTGCTGTGTGCTTTTATCAATAATTTTGCCTTTTAGTAGCGTTTGAGCATTTGCTGAAATAGAAATAAACACAACAAGAAAAACTATAAGTTTGAAATTTGAAAGCATGTTAAATTTGATTTTAATTTTAGCAAAACTATGACTGATAATTAGGTGCGAATAATTTTAAAATTGATATAAATGAAATTGTAATTGAAATATTTTCAACTACAACTTATTGTTAAGCTAACTATCTTTGTGCTTATGGAACTCAAGTATTTTAGGTTAATAAAAACGATTGCCGAAGAAGGTAGTATTGCAAATTCTACTGAACATCTATTTTTAACGCAGTCTGCCTTAAGTCATCAATTGCGTGAATTAGAAGAGCGATTAGGTTTTAAAGTTTTCCATAGAACCAGAAATAAATGGGAGTTAACCCAAGAAGGCTCTGAACTATATAAATTGGCCAATGATTTGTTCAGTTCTATTGATAAAGGTTTTAGCGCTATAAAGCACATAAAAGAAGGCTCAAAAGGGGCTATAAAATTAAGTGCAGAATGCCAATCCTTTTTTCATTCTATACCATCATTTATACAGAAAATGGGTATTCTGTATCCAGAAATTGAAATAGATGTAACTTTTGGTGCAACACACCAAACCATCTCACAAGTGTTATCTGATGACATAGACATTGCTATTGTAACATATAAACCTGCGTCTGAGGAATTAGAGAGTATTAAAGTTTTTGAAGATGAAATTTTTGCTGTTATACATAAAGAAAACCCCCTTAATAGTTTAGAATATCTGGAAGCAAGTCATTTTGAAAATGTACATTTGTTAATCAACTCTTTTCCTTTAGAAAGTGTAGCTGTATATGAGCAATTTCTTAAAACTCATAGAATAAATCCAATTAAGATTTCGGCAATTCCTTATACTGAAATTACATTATCAATGATATATGCTAATATGGGCATCATGTGTGCTCCAAAATGGCAATTAGTTCCTTTTAAATTGTCAAACAAGTTAATGTTTAAGCGAATTGGGAAAAATGGTTTAAAGCGAAAACACTACTTAGTCGTTAAAAAAGAACAGAGAAATAAAAAATATATACAGGACTTTATTTCTAATTTTGAAGAAGATTTTTTAGAACTATAATTCACTCCTATCGTCGCCACGGGCAAAGCAAAGTAACCCTTTGATTAGACTCATGATAAACTCCACGCTAGAACGTTATAGTACAAATATCATATTTTGATTATATCTTGTTGTAACTATTTAAAACGGTTTTTCTTAGGCGTACACTTATAGGAATTTCATAATCACCAATAATAATTTGATTTTTTACAATTTTATCTACTTTATATTTAGATACTATATAAGATTTATGTGTTTGAATAAAATTATCTTCGGGTAATTGATCTTTAAAACTCTTTAAAGATATATGTGTAATTATAGTCTCTTTAGCTGTTACTACTTTGATATAATTTTGCATTGCTTCTACAAATAGAATATCATTAATATTTATCTTTTTAACTTGTCTTTCACTTTTTAAAAAAAGCATGTTTTTTTCATCATTATGGCCATAATAACTGTTGACTTTGTTAACTGCCTGCAAAAACCGTTTAAAAGAAATGGGCTTTACTAAATAATCTAAAACATTATACGTAAAGCTTTGCAAAGCGTATTCTTTGTATGCGGTGGTCATAATAATTGAAGGAGATTTTTTTAAGTCTTTTAACCAATCAATGCCTGATAGAATTGGCATATTGATATCTAAAAAAATTAAATCAATTTCATTGCTTTCAAGATAGTGGTTTGCTTGCAACACATTTTTACATAGTGCTACCACATTTAAAAACGAAATCTCTTTACAATAACCTTGAATGCCTTCTCTTGCTATAGGTTCATCATCTATGATTAAACAATTTAGCTGTTTCATTCTCTTATGTTCTATAAATCTATGATCAAGTCGGCCATAAACCTTGAGTTTTTCTTGCTTATGGTTAATTCATGTTTATCTGGATAAACTAACGATAAGCGTCTTTTTACATTTATTAAACCGATGCCTCCGGCAGCATGTTTACCAGTTACGTTATCAAAAGTATTTGTACAATGAAGCGATAGCTTCCCTCCTACTTCTTTAATCTTTATATCAATTCTATTATCATTATTATTGGTGTGATTACTACAATGCTTAAACGCATTTTCTATAATCGGAATTAATAATAATGGCACTATTTTTTTTGTAGCATTCTCAAATTCTATGTTGTAGGTGAGTTGAATGTCTGAACCCTTACGGGTTTTTTCCATCTTAATATACTGTAATACAAAGCTTAATTCCTTCTCTAATATAATTTGTGTACCACTTTCATACAATTGATAGCGTAGTAGTTCTGAAAACTGAAGCAAGGTATCTTTAGCCAAGGCATCGTTTTTACCTATTAAGTGGTAAACATTATTAATTCCATTAAACAAAAAGTGAGGATTTAACTGTGCTTTTAGATATTTTAATTCTGCCTTAAAAGATTCTTGTATGAGGAGTTGTTTTTCCTTTTCAGATGTTTTGTGCGCTTGTCTCAAGATGTAATAAAAACCAGCAATACTATAGAATAAGTTAACAAAAACAGTAATACTAAAGTTATCCTCAAATTCATCTGTATCATAGATTTCAAATATATCATACAGCATATAATCAAAATAAGTTTCAATTAGAGAAACTACAAGGCATAAAGAAAACGAAAGCACATAGAATATTGCTTTTTTATGATTCATATACATTTTTGGCACCAACCAAAAGACTTGTATATAAAACAAAAAGATATTGGTTAAAATCCCAAAGGTATAGGCATATGCTAAAGTATTATGAGCTTGAGAAACATTATTAAATCCGTTCCAATCTGAATGGACAACAAAAGCAAACAACCAATAATTTAATACCCAGAACAATAGATGCAGTACTATTTTCTTTATCGATTTGGTTTTGATCATGGGTAGTTTTTGTACAAAGAAACACATTATTTACTTGTAAATGAGTTATTGTTACGTTCGTCAACTAGTATTCAACGCTTGTCAAATTACTTGTTTTAAAGACACTTCTCTCCTATTTCTTTGCCTAAAATTTATATATCATGAAAAAAACGATCTTAAAAATCACCAAATCACAACTATTTTATTTTAACAGCAATACAATACTCGCTGTAATGTTCTCAATTGTAACGTTCTCATGTTCTAACGATGATGGTGAAAAGGAACCCGTAATTGCTAATGAAATAGCACAAGAAATTAAAGACCTAATACATTATAAAGGAGACAAAAAAGCACCTACTGTTTTAATAAATGTTCAAGGAGGTCCAGCACCAGAACTTGATGAAGGCACTGTAGATTGGTTAATTGAAACTTTTAATACTACTGGTATTTTAACTGTAACTGTGCACCAAGCGCAAACTAAGAATGCTGACCTATTATTTGGTGATGAAATGACATTAAACGATGCTGTTAGTTTTAATGCCGAAAGTGTAGAAATACTATATAAGACCATTAAATATTTTAAAGATGAAGGTAGAACGGTTTATGTTGTAGGCGCTTCATTTGGTGCATTTATAACACAAGAATTGATTGCAAAAAAAGGGATAGATGTGGCTGATAAATTTCTGATTATTTCTGGCAGATTGGATATTAATGATGTCTTTTGGCAAGGGTTAGCTGATGGTAGAAACGCAGAGTTTGAAAATGGTGTAACGCCAGTGGTAGCTCCAGAACCTTTTGATAATGCCTTTAATAGAAATGAAGCAAGATTATTTGCGGGAATTGTAAAGAATAGATATACTCAAGAATTTAATACTATAGAGAGTTTATCTAACCTAACCTATATCTATGGAAAAACTGACGAAGCTGTTGGGAGTCTTACAGATGCAGAAGTAGCTTTTTTACAGTCTAAAAACACTAAGATACTTTCTGGTAATGGCGGGCATGATGAACCTTTTGAAAGGTTTATAGAACAGGGTTTTAGTGAGGCATTTGGAATAGAATAACAACTGTGAAAAACAATTCAAAAAGATGAAGAAGTATAGTGCAATTTTTCTATTCATATACGCCATAAACTTTCATGTTCAAAGCCAGACAAACGATCATTCTTTTTTAAATAAAACCGAATTTAAAATAGGCTATTATGGTAATCTTTTATGGGATAATGGACTCAATTTGGGTGCAGAATATCTCTGGAAAGAAAAGAAAAATATTAAAGATAAAAAGAAAGGACCAAAAACCATAGTACATCAATTCTTGTTCAATGGTAGTTTAGGATATTCAACCAACTTCGCTAACCAAACAGACAATGGTTTACATACTTACTATGGACTTATATGGCGGAGAACAAATCCAAAAAGACGACAACTACATGTAGAGTTAAATCCATTAGGATATTATCGTTCCTTTTTACCCGAAACGTTTGAGGTAAAAGGTGATGATGTATCTAAGGTTAAATTTCCAGGAAGAAGTTATTATGCACCATCAATTGCAGTTGGTATAGGAAGGCTTCGCAAAGAAAAAAGGCGTTCGGGCTGGTATCTTAATTTTAATTGTGCTTTCAGAACGCCTTATAATGCCGGTGTATTAGCAAACTTTTCAATACAATATGGGCATAGATTTAATTTTAAAAAGAAGAAATAATGCAAAAAATAACCTTAAGTAAATCAACAATAATTGCCATAATATTATTAAGTCTCGGTGTTTTCTCTTGCTCCAAAGAGAATATAAACATAAATAACTTAAACGAAACCATCTTTGTTCGCCATAAAAATGCAGATATGCCTGCATATATAAGGGGGAATGCTAGTGAAAAGGTTTTCTTAATTACATTACACGGTGGTCCAGGTGACATAGGATTGAGTTTTTCAGGGAAGGCGTTTAACCGAATAGAAAATCAATATGGTGTTGTTTATTTTGATCAACGTGGATCTGGTAATTCGCAAGGACATTATTCTGAAGACAATGTAAGCATAGACCTTATGGCAGAAGACGTATTAGCACTGGTAAAAGTGATTAAACATAAATTTGGTAGTGATTCACGTTTCTTTTTACTAGGGCACAGTTGGGGAGGAACATTGGGAACAGCTACTTTACTAAAAGATCAAAGTGACTTTAAAGGATGGATAGGTTTAGATGGAGCATATAGTCCAGCTAGATTGTATAATCAATATATAGAAACATTTACAAGTACCGCAAACATGCAAATAGCATTAGGTAATAGTGTAGATTTCTGGGAGTCTGTTTTAGAACTTGTCTCTCAAGTAGATCCAGTAATTAATTTCGATGATGACCGAAAACTAAATATAAAGGCTTTCAAAGCGGAGAAAACGTTACATGAAGATGGTTTTATAGATTTTGATGATGACGGAACAGAAGGTATAAGTACGTTTTTTACATATAACCTTTTAACTAGAGCTTGGAATACTAACCAAATAGGAACTATAATAGATAATCAAGGTCTATTTCAAACCCTTGATTTCACGAGTCAACTTCCAGAAATAACAATACCCTCACTATTTATATCTGGTCAATATGATATGATAGTACCTACAGCGTCTGCACAAACTGCTTTTGAATTTATAGGTTCAACATCTAAAGAGCTACTCATATTTGATAGATCTGGTCACGCTCCACTATTTAGTGAACCCGATAGATTTGCTACGGAAGTCCTTCAATTTATGGGTGAACATAAATAGTCCTTTATGAACTATGTATGCATAACGTTGTTGCATAATATTACTTTTTTTAATCACTTATTAAAGTTGATAATAAAATAAATTAAAATGATAAAATTTAAATTAAGAAACTGTAGTAATAATTTTTTACTTTTAACTAAAGCTCAAGTTATACCAAATCAAGTTCGGCACAAGCGCCACGCGAGAAGATTATAGTACATTTTAATATTTGTATTATCTATTGAATATTTTATACGTAAAAAAACAAACGTTTAAAAATTAAAACGGATAACTACATCTGGTGTGAGCTGCAATGACTTTCTTTCAAAAGTACCTATATTATCTTCATCAATTTCAATATACCCCTGTCCTATTGTGTTTTTCCGATTATAAATGTTACGTAATGAGACGCCTAACATTCCTCCCCATGGGTTTTTAGTTTTAATAGTAAATCGATATAGGACAGAAGCATCTAATCTATGATACGCTTTAAATCTATTTACATTAATCCCTTTGGGTTCAATTATATTACCAAAAAAACCATTTTCGTCTGGTATAAGCTTTGTAAAAGGACTGCCTGTAGCATAATTCCATCCTAGAGCAAACTCAATTTGATTAACTTTTAATGTTTGTGAGATATTAAATATATGTTGTTGATTAAAGTTACTAGGAAAAGACTTTTGTTGTAACGTAGGAAAAGTAATTAATGTTTTGCTGTATGAATATCCAATCCAAAACCGATAATTACGAATTCTTTTTTTTAATAGAAAATCAAAACCAATACGTTCTTCTTTCCCTATATCTATACCTGTATCACTCTGAGAGGGTACTATCTGTAAAATAATATTATTAATTGAATTTATATCGGTAAGCCTTTTATAATAAGCTTCTAGATCAAAATTCCAACCTCTATACGTGTACAAGGATCCAAAAGTAAATTGTTTACTTTTTATGATAGGAATGAAAAATGGGTTTCCCTCATATAAAATATTCCCAGAAAGTAACCATAGATTATTAACTACTGGAAGACTCCCTATTGACGGACTAAGACTTGTAAAATCACTAAAATTATTAAGTTGTTGATTTTTGATTTCTGCAGAAGCCGTTACTCTAAAATTTTTGAAAACTTCTAGTGATGAAAACATACGAGGTTCTATAAAAACCTGATCTGTATTGCTTAAATAGGAACCTCTTAGACCAAAACTAGCATAAGTCTTTTTTCCTTTATGTGTATACTCTGAGTATAGCGTATGATTATTACTATTACCATTTGTAATACTCATAAAAGCATCCTCAAAATCTCCCGTTAACGCTTGTCTATAATTATATTTTGTTTCATTATATGCATATTGATATCCCAATGTTAAAGACCGTTTTTTGGTAATAGGAATATCTAAAGAATATTCTATTCCTATATCCGTAACATTGTTATTTTGAGTGAAGTCAAGGTTTTGGTTTGCATTTAGAACCTTTCTTGAAATACTATACCTAGTGTCATAAGATAAAAAATATGAACTAACTTTTTGTACACTACTATTAGAGTATTTTTTTTTCCAATTCAGACTGGTGCCTACATTCCTAATTTTGTACAGATCCTCTGTACTAAAAGAACTGAGGTCATCTACTTCTCTAGGTAGAGTAATATTATCTAATTTGTTTTCTACAAAAATGGTACTAAATTTTATGGTATTATTTGAATTAGGATTCCAAACTGCCTTAAAATTAGTATCAGAAAAAGAGAAATTATCTTCTCTAAATTCACTATCAAGAGTATTTTCTACTGTATCATCAGAAACATCGGCTCTAGTATTCTGAAATACTTTTCGAACAAGATTATTGTATCCAATATTTGAATATAGGTCTGTAGTAGATCTACGGAAAGCTCCCATTACTCCTATTTTTTCAGACAAAGGTACTTTTACAAAAAGATCTGCATGGGTAAAATTAACCCCACCTCCTATTTTAAGTTCATCTGTTAGATCATCATCAGATTCTATAATAATTACTCCAGAAACTCGATCTCCATACTGTACACTGGTTCCTCCTCGATACACCTTTACGTTTTTAACAATATTAGGATTGTACGTTGATATTTGGTCAAAAAAATGACCATTATTATACATTTTTATTCCATCCCACAACACTAAGTTTTGATCTGGAGTCCCACCTCGAATATATAACCCAGCTGGATCTTCAGTAGGACTACTTACTCCTGATATTAAATGTAAACTTTGCAAAACATCTGGTTCTACAAGTCCTGGAAGAATTCTAAGTTTTTTTGTTGATACATTAATAGATGCATCTTTATTTTTTTGGATACCAGTAGTTAGGTATTCCTTAATTACCACCTGACTTAAATTTAGAACTGCTGGTTTTAATCGAATCGTATCACAACTCGAATCTAAAAAGGTAGCCGCTGTGATTGTCTTTGTGTCATAACCTAAATAGGATATAGAAATTGAATCTCTTAACGGTAATTTTACTTTAAAATATCCTTGTTCATCAGTAAGTCCTATTATATACTTATTTCTGATAATATTTGCTTGAGCCAGCGCAAAACTACTTACTGAATCAATCACAAAACCACAAAGAGTTATAGTTTTATCATTTTTTACCAAAATATAACTATGATCGTCAATCTTCCGAAGTATAAATTGAGTTTGTTTTTTTAGTACTTCTACCAAAGAATTAATAGTCATAGCATCTTGATCAATTATAAGTTTTATATTCTTGATCGCTTCTACATCATAAGAAAAATCAAATTGATATTGACTTTCAAACGTTTTCAGAATCTCTTTCAAGGATACCTTTTCAGCACTATCGATATGATGATTTATTTGTTGCGAATAGCAAGACACCCCCAACAAACAACATACTATCAATCTAATAATTTGAAAATGAGTCATTTATTTTTTAAGACTATAATCCTATCTCCTTCAAATGTATAACTAATATTCATGGGGTCAAAACTTGTGCTAAGAGCGACTTTAAGATTTGTATGCCTAAAAAAGCCTGTAAACACTCTTTTTACATCTATATCTCCTGTATGAATTTTAATGTTGTATTGTCGTTCTAATTCTTTTATGAGTCTCTCTAGAGGTACTTCAAAAAAACTACTTTTACCATCTAACCAATCGGGTTTTGAATATGAAACATTAAATATAGTCAACCTTTCTTTTTGATTAGATTTGGTTCTTTTTCCAGGAGTAAGAATCACTTCATTAATCTCATTTTTCACACTTACTTTACCTTCAAAACAATGTACTTCTAATGTTCTATCTCTAGAATATACATCAAATGCTGTCCCCAAAACAGTAATTTCACCATTTTTGGTAGTAACTGTGAATGAAGATCCTTTATGAACATTAAAAAAGGCTTCTCCTTTTAAAAATAACTCTCTACGCTCTAAAAAAGAATTTTTATCATATTCTAAAGAAGAATCGGCATTAAGAGTTACCACAGAATGATCTGGCAGCGTTATGACTTGAGTTTGTGCCATTTTAGTGCGTATAGTAACATCCTGAAAAAATACTATTCTTAATGCTATTAAGGCCAAAACCACTGCTGCTGCACTATATACCCATGTACGAATTTTAAAAACTTTTGATATTTTGGCTTTTTTATATGAAGTATTATAGATTTTTTGTTCTTTCAAACCCTTTTCTACATCAAAAACAGGTCTGTCTAGTCGTTCTACTCCTCTCAATATATCTTTATATGCAGTATAATCTTCTGAGTTCTCAAAGGTCTTACGATCTTCATTAGAGATATCACCTGATAACCATTTTCCTAAAAAATCATTTTCATTAAAATCTTTTTTCATCGGTTATATATTAGGTGACTTTATTTTTTCTCTTAAAATAACTAGTGCCAAGTGCATTCGTTTTTCTACTGCTTTTACAGAGATTCCTAACATTTCTGCAATCTCTTTGTATGTCTTATTTTCCATTCTATTCAAAAGAAAAACTTCTCGTTGCCCGTCCTTTAAAGCAGAAATAGCTCTATTTAGACGATACATAAATTCTTTTTCTTCCATCTGAAATTCTGGAGATTCATTTGTATACGTTTTTTGCCCTATTTCTTGATATTTTAGTACTGTTTTTTGATGAACAATAGCGTTGATAGAAGCATTATTAGCGATTTTATAAAGAAAACTTTTTGCTGCTCCAAAAAGTATCTTGGAGCAGTTAATCCATAATTTCGCAAAACTATCTTGCACAATATCTTGGGCTTTTTCCATGTCTCCATATTTGTAATAGAGGTAGTAACATATTTTTTCTGCGTGCTCACGGTATAGTTTGTCATATACTTTCTCTTCACAAACGCTAATTACTTTCTTGGGCATTGTTAAAAAATTAAATAAAGTATCCAAAATTATATAAAAAAGGTAAAATACAAATCAACCATTACCAAGAATAGCCAATAGTAACGTCTATTATTGTATCAAATCCGTTTTGAGAGTTACTATCAGAACTACCATCTATTATAGTTCTATAGGCTATACCTCCTGCTATATCTGTAGATATACCTTTTAATGCTTTCTTAAATATCCATTGATGACCTATTTTACCAGAACCACCAACCCATAGGCGTTGTATATCTGTAGTTTGATTGTTATGACTATTTTTTAGCCTATCATAATTATATTCTGTCAACAATCCTGCACTTACAAACCAACCTTCTGGAGCTTTTTTTTGTTTGGTGAGATAGCGCCTTATATCTGTTTCGAAAAATAAATCATAATTTCTTTCAAATACGTTATTATCAAAGTTTGGTTCAGAAAATTGTTGAAGAACTATAAAGTTTAGTGAAGTTTTGGGGGCAATAACACGTTCGTATCCTATACCAATAATTCCAGACAATACATATATAGGGTATACTTTAATATTGTTTTTTGGTATACTCCCTTCTTTTTTAAAATCACTTCCTTTCTTCTGAGCATTTAATGATATTATAGCTAATAATCCTATGAGAATGCCGCATCCAATTTTTTTCATGATTCTGTTTTTATATTCTTGAGTTAAAATTTTACACCCCTAAAACATATGAACCTATAAATACCCTACCATTAATTTATTTTAAAAGTAAAAACACAAAACAACTTGACTTTAAAACTCTTAATTAAATAAACTAACCTCACAGGACATTAAATAGCTTCATTTTATTTTTTAAAATTTTTAGTAGGGTGTTTGCCTTGCTATTTGTTTTAGGGATGTAAAATTTTAAAACAATGTTTAAAATGATTAGAATAATTTTTGTTTCCCTTTTAATGATGAGCTCTCATTTTGGATTTTCTCAAAATACAAAAGATGATGTATCAGTAGAAAAATCAACATTTGGTACCCAAGTTGGGTTAATAGGTATATGGCTTTATAATGAATTAAAATTATCAGATCAAGTGGCTTTTCGAAGCGAAATAGGAATAGGAGGTGTTAATACAACAAATATTGTACCCATAGTAGCATTAGAACCACGTTGGTACTACAATCTAAATGAGCGCGCCAATAAGGGTAAAAGAATAGATGGTAATAGTGGTAATTACGTCTCGCTAAGAACTAGTTATCATTTCCGTTCGGTTTTAGAAGCTGAAGAAAATGATGTAAATCGAATATTTATTGCTCCCACTTGGGGAATAAGAAGAAATCTTGGTAAGCATTTTAATTATGAAGTTGGAGTTGGTGGAGGACTTGGATATCGAAGAGAAATAGTTTTTTCACCATATGTTAACCTAAGAATAGGGTATCGTTTTTAACTATATATAAAACATGGTATTCTAAACCCTTTCAATTATAATAATAATTTTAAAAATAAAACTATGATAAATATACATTTGTGTACCGAAGTAAAATCAATAAAGCGCCTTATTCAATTGTTGCTATTATTTGTAGTATTTACGGCCTGTGAGTCTAATGATGACACAACTACTACTGTACCACCAGAAAACTCAATTAATGGATTTTGGTCAATACCAGAAAAAGGATGGGTGTTTCAATTTACAGATGATAAGAATATATTTTACAATACAAATGCCGCTGGATGCTCTATTCAAGATAATGATTTTGTTCTTCAGGATTTCTATGAATTTGATTTTGATGTTATCACTGAAAATGAGCTCATAGCTTCTTCAGAATTATCAGATTCTGAAATAGTATTTGTGCGATTACCAAATCAAAATGCAGATTGCCTACCAGATCAAGTTTCTGACACTAAAGATCCTGTAATAAATTTTGACCATTTCTGGAATATTTTTAATGACTACTATGCTTTTTTTGAAACAAGAAATATAGATTGGTCTCAGTATAAAAGTTTAAGAGATCAAGTTACAACAGATAACTTTTATGAAATTGTGGAAGAACTAATGTTTTTGATGGAAGATGGACATGTTAGTATATATGATGAAGAGAATGTTATTGAAATTCAATCTGGAGATGCTAAATTAAATGAAAGACTAAACGCTAATCTAAGTGGTGATCTTATTATAAACAGTGAAGATGACTTTATGGCTCTTAAAAATCAAAAAGCACAAACGATAGTAACAGAATATTTAGGTGGAGAATTTGAAATAGATGAAAATGAGAATATTATATGGGGATTAATTAATGATGATATTGGATACATTCTTATTTCTACGATGCAAGGATACGGTACAAATTTGAGTAATGAGTTGTCATCATTAAATGTTGTATTAGATAGGATTATGAATGATATCAAGGAATCAGGAGTTTCTAAACTAGTTCTCGATCTGCGTTTTAATAATGGTGGATTTGATACCGCTGCGTTGAACATGGTTTCTCGTTTTATGGATCAGGAGCGAGTTTCATATTTCAAAAAAGCTAGATTGGGTGATAGTTTTACAGAAAATAAACCCTTTTCTGTAGAACCACAAGGAGATTTTCAATTTACAGAAGATATCATACTGCTTACGAGTCCTCATACTATTAGTGCAGGAGAACTTTTTACTTTATGTATGAAAGATTTAACGTATGTGACCATTGTAGGAGAGAATACAAATGGTGCTTTTTCTACTATTCTTACACATGTATTACCTAATGGTGCAGAAGTAGGATTGTCAAACGAAATATATAGCGATGCACAAGGCAACGTTTTTGAAGTTGTTGGAATTGGACCTGATAATCAAGAAAATTATATTCCTTTTTTATCAACTCAAGATTTTCAAGAAGAAAAGGATAGCGGAATAGATCGTGCTTTGGAAATACTAAATAATTAAGCAACTTCAAAACCAAGTAAGCAAGGCTACCAAAAAAGAAGCTTTGCTTACTTTACAAGCAGTAGCGTATAGTAGATTTTTTAATTTAAATTTTTAGTAAGTGATTGTATGTTTAAAACGTTTATAATGCATACCCATTTCCAAACCTAACGCTAAGTATTAATCCATGAATATTGCCAATAGGCGAATTATTTGTAGCAATATTATAATGATAAATGAATCTAAAATTATCAAGTAAATAAAGTCCAGCTAATAGATTAAAGCTTGAGTTGGTTCTGTAACCTGCGCCTATTTCAAATTTATTTTGGTAACTTACAGATGCGTTAAAATCTGCTAAGATTGGTGCCCCTTTTTCGTGTTTTATAAAGATACTAGGCTTAAACATAAAGTTTTTAAAACGATCATTAAAAACGCGATACCCTAAATAGCCATATACAGGAAATACTAAATTTAGAGCGTCTCTATCTTGAGCTAAACTTGTACCAAATACATTTGGTACAGAAAGACCAACATAAAAACGCGAATGATTAAACAAAAAACCTGCACCAATTGTGGGGATACTGGAGTTTATATTTTCGTTAAACTTAATATCATCAACAATGTTAAGACTCAATAGATTTTCTTGGTATTGTAATAATCCAGCTGTAATACCAAATGATAAAACACCTGGCTCATAATTTTGCCAATAAGGCCTATCGCTTTTAAAATCAAACTTAATTTTATAAGAATATGCCAAAAACGTATTTGTAGATGACGTTACTCCAATCTCGTCTCTAATTATAGCACCTCCTAATCCCATTTTTCCATTACTAATTGGAACATGAAGACTAGCATTAAAATTTCTTGGGGCACCATCAAAACTGCTAAAACCAGTATTACTTATTGTGGCTTCTCCTGTTGCTAATAAACCTGTATAACCAGGGTTAATTATAAACGGATTATAATTATATTCTGGAAATGATGCTGTTTGTTGCGCAAAACCTAAATAACAACTTGTAATATACACAGTTAAACAAAGCGCAAGACTTTTATAATTGAGTTTTAATTTCATGACTTAACGCTTTATAACTACGAAACCTTTAGTTTTTTTAAGGTTGTGATTTCCATTTATTTTAATTTCAAAAAAGTAGGTGCCAGAAGGTAATTTACCTGCTCCCATAGTTGTCTTTTGGTTAGCTTCACCACTAAATACTCTTGAAAAATTATCATAACCTACAATTCTAAATACCTTGTCCCCCCACCTATTATATATAATGACTTCATTATCTGGATAATTTTGAATGCCATTAATAACCCAGTAATCATTTATGCCGTTTCCATCTGGTGAAAAACCATATTTGCTAGTATCATCTTCTGGGAAAGATATTGGATTTTCTGTAGTAAAGCTTTCTTCAGTACACCCTGTTGCATCACCAACGCCATTGTATGGCGTAATTGTTACGAAGATTTGTGTATTCTCAGGTAAATCTGTTGATAAATCGTAAGTAGTTTCATTACCTGCATCAAAATTATCTAGAACATCATTTCCATTAGACGTTGTTCCAACTGTTATTCGATAACCATCAACGTTTGGAATAGCTACCCAACTTAAATCTGTACTCATAGAAACATTTGTGGCAGTATTAGATGGTGAAGTCAAGTTAGTACAATTTGGAACTACAGGAATGGTTTCTGTAGTAAAGCTTTCTTCTGTACAACCTGTTGCATTACCAACAGCATTATATGGCGTAATTGTTGCAAATATTTGTGTCTGCTCTGGTAAGTCTGCTAATAAATTGTAAGTAGTTGTGTTGCCTGCATCAAAATTATCTAGAATATC
The DNA here is from genome assembly GCA_947487895.1 of uncultured Flavobacteriaceae bacterium. Lineage (GTDB taxonomy): Bacteria > Bacteroidota > Bacteroidia > Flavobacteriales > Flavobacteriaceae > Seonamhaeicola. The sequence continues at coordinate 119,285 of CANKYF010000002.1, read as the reverse complement.
ATTTCCATTAGGTGTTGTTCCTAATGTAATTCTATAGCCATCAGCATCTGTAACTGAATCCCATGATACTGAAGCTATTTTAGTTGAAATGTTAATGGCTCCGTTCATTGGTGAAATTAATGACGTACAATTAGGAATCGATGTAGATGAGTTTGGGTCATTAACAATAGTAAAATTTGTAGAGGGACAATTAAACAATGGGCTACCAAAAGCATTATATGGTATAATACTAATGTCGACTATTTCTCCATAAGAGAAATCATTTTGAAACGTATAGGTAGTCCCTCTAGGTACATCTACATCAGATGCATTATTGTTTGCTGTACCAGTTACCGTAATTCTATATCCACTTGCATTAGTCACCGGAGGCCATGAAACAGAAGCAATATCTATTGGGATATTGGTAGCCCCATTTGCAGGGGAATTGGCACTAGTACAGGAAGGAGTAGTTGTAGGAAACTCTATAATAGTAAAACTTTGTGTGATACAAGTTGTATTTGTTCCTGCAGAATTATAAGGTTCTATTTTAATATTAACAATTTCTTCGTGGGTAAAGTCGTTTGAGAAATTATAAGAAGTACCAGTAGTTATATCAAAATTAGACACATTATTATCAGCAGTTCCAGACACTGTTATTCTATACCCATCTGCATTAGCAACAGGATCCCATGATACTGAAGCTCTATTAACAGAAACGCCAATATCTCCATTAGCAGGAGCACTTAATGTGGTACAGTCTGGTATTGTTGGTGTAGTATTTGCTGATTCAATAGTAAAGCTTTGAATAGTACAACCTGTAGCTTCTACGGTTCCGTTTACAGGAATAATAGAAACAGAAACAATTTCATCATTTAAAAAGGGCATTGTAAAATCTACATGGGTATCAGTTGTTTCAAATTCAGGCCTATTATTATTTGTAGTTCCTGTGATTGTAACTTTATAACTGGTAGCTTCAGCAACAACATCCCAAGTAATTTGATTTAACGTTGTAGCTACACCTGTATCACCATTCATTGGAATTAATAAAGTAGTACAATCTGGTATTGTTGGTGTAGTATTTGCCGATTCAATAGTAAAGCTTTGAATAGTACAACCTGTAGCTTCTACGGTTCCGTTTACAGGAATAATAGAAACAGAAACAATTTCATCATTTAAAAAGGGCATTGTAAAATCTACATGGGTATCAGTTGTTTCAAATTCAGGCCTATTATTATTTGTAGTTCCTGTAATTGTAACTTTATAACTGGTAGCTTCAGCAACAACATCCCAAGTAATTTGATTTAACGTTGTTGCTACATCTGTATCACCATTCATTGGTGCAGATAATGTAGTACAATCTGGTATTGTTGGTGTAGTATTTGCCGATTCAATAGTAAAGCTTTGAATAGTACAACCTGTAGCTTCTACGGTTCCATTTACAGGAATAATAGAAACAGAAACAATTTCATCATTTAAAAAGGGCATCGTAAAATCTACATAGGTATCAGTTGTTTCAAATTCAGGCCTATTATTATTTGTAGTTCCTGTGATTGTAACTTTATAACTTGTAGCTTCAGCAACAACATCCCAAGTAATTTGATTTAACGTTGTAGCCACATCTGTATCTCCATTCATTGGTACAGATAATGTAGTACAATTTGGTATTGTTACAACTGTTTCTGTTAGTATCAACTCAAAGGATTCTTCGCTATTACAAGTACTTGAGCCATCATAAATATAAAGGGTAATAGGATAACTTAGGAAATCACCGAAGCTAATAACATCACCCGCATTATAACTTGTTCCTCCCCCATTGGTTTCGGTATAATATGCCTCTGCTCCTGTAAGTTGCGTGCCTGCGATGGTAGGCAAAGTATAAAAATCTACATGGGTTTGGTCGGCTAAATCACTAATTGTGGGGCCAGAAAAACCTCCATCGCTTATAATCCAGCTGTCTGATGCTATCATATTAGCTCTAGCATCTTCAGCTGCTTTAGAGCAATATTGACTATTTCCTCCACTAAAACTAACATTAGGTTGTAAATTTTGAGCATTCCACCCAATTAAAAGTGCCTCATAATTTGCTGTTGATAAGGTAACCCCATCAAACATGTCTTCCATATTAGTTACTAGTTCTACATTCCAAGAACTTATGTTTTGATCAAAATTAACAGCGTCCTTAAACATGCCTCTCATTAAAATAGCACTGCTAGTAATCCATCCGCTAATATCTTGGTTAAATGAGATAGCCTGATCAAACATAGTATGGAAAAATCTAGTATTGCTGACATCCCAATTACTAATATCTTGGTTGAAAGCACTTGCTCCTCTAAACAATTCCCCCATATTTTCTACATTGGTTAAGATCCATCCACTAATATCTTGATTGAATGTGCTAGCTGATCGAAACATACTACTCATGGTAGTTACGTTACCCGTATTCCAATTGCCAATATCTTGGTTAAATACAGTTGCTCCGTCAAACATTCCTTGCATATCCGATGCCCGGGAAACATTCCAAGCATCCCCTGTAGGAACGCCTTGCCCAAGTTTAGTGCTTATATCTTGATTAAATTCCCTTGCCCTGAAGAACATACTACTGAAAGCAATAACATTCGAGGTATTCCAATTTCCGATATTTTGGTTAAATACAGTTGCCCCAGAAAACATTTGTGACATGGAGGTTACGTTTGAGGTATCCCAATTCGTTATTAAACCGTTAAAGCTAGTTGCCCCTCTAAACGCTAAGCCCATATCTGTAATGGTGCTTATATCCCAATTATTCATGGCTATGTTGTACTGTGAACAGTTCCTAAACATTTGGCGCATAGAGGTTACATTTGATAAATTTGGACTATCAGTAAAATTACCTTGCATATTGGTACATCCATAAAACGCATCTTCCATAGAGCTCCACTCTATATCCCCCCATTGCTCAATAGTGCGTATTTTTTCTTTATCACCACTGTTATTAAAGTAGATTCTTGGAAAATCTCCAGTAATACTAATAGTATGGATTCCAGGCGTAATATATGTATGCGTTGCATCACCAGTTTCTCCAGTTGTAGTGGTGGTATCACCCCAATCTACTGTATAGTTATAACCAGTACCTATAGTGGGTATGGTAATGGTTTCGTTGTTTGCCGTTGTTTCCCAAGTGGATACAAATGGATTACCTGTTGGGGTATTGGCCACAATAGTAAACGTTTCTGGACTACATGCTGTTGAAGGCTCTATAGATCCATTAAGGGGAACTATGGTTACCGTAACTGTTTCTCCGTAATCAAAATTATTTGTAAATGTATGCGTAGTATTAGCAAGGATTAAGTCGGTTACATCATTGGCATTACTAGTGCTACCATTAATAGTAATTCTGTAATTATAAGCATCTGTAACTGGGTTCCAAGAAATTTGATTTAGATCTAAGGCTATATCTGTATCACCATTGGCAGGTGCAACTAATGTTGTACAATTAGGAGGCGTTGTAGATATTGTTGAAACTATGGTGAAGGACTCAGAAATACATCCCACAGTAAAACCATGTGAATTTTTTGGTACTATGCTTACGTTTACTACTTCACCTGGATTAAAATCATTGGTTAAAGAAATAAATGTTTCTGTAGTAGTAGTTACAATATCGTTTGAACCACTTGGACTGCTTATAGTGACATCATATTCCTCAGCAGCATTTGCTGGGTTCCACTCTATTCTTGATAAGTCTGTTGCAATATTTATACTTCCGTCTAGTGGCGAGGACAATGTTGTACAATCTGCACCTACAAAAGACGTGTTTGTAATAAAAAATTCTTCGGCACAGCCTGTAAAATCTCCATCGGCATAATAGGGTGTTATTGTTACATAGTATTCTTTATTATGAATCAAATCTGAAGCGAAATTATAAACGTTCACATCTCCAACATCTTCATTGTCTAAAATATCTGTTCCGCCAGGGTCTACTCCCATGCTAATTTTATAACCACAGGCACCTGGAGCACTATGCCATCGTAGTCCTGAATTAATAGGGACATTGTCTAAAGGAATCATATTTAATGAAACACACGCTTTTGTGGCATTTACGGTTAATGTAATGTCATTACGAATTAAAAGAAGGTTTTTCCCATCAGTACCTGGTGGGTTTGAATTTTCAAATGGAACCAAATCGCTGGTAATTTCTGCATGGTATACTCCGGCATCACAAGTGTTCAAATCTGTTAATATTAATTCTGGTGAGTCTGCAGCATCAGGTATTTCAAGACCATCTTTAAACCATTTATAATGATTTTGCGTACCTCTAACTTCTGCTAATAAAGTAATAGATTCACCTGCATTTCTTGTTGGGTTTTCAATGGCGTTTACTTTAGCTTGTGGGGCATAATAATACTTGTCAATTACAAAATCTGGAGCCGGACCAATAGACATGGTGGTTGTTAAATCTACTAAACCTAGATGTTGGCTTTCAAAATCACCAAAATGAAAATTATTTTCGTTGATATACAACCGAAACCTTCTTGTTTGTACCATGGGATCATAAAGACCATAAAAATCTGGGATAGACCCTGAAAGCAAATTATTATTAGCTATTAAACTACCTCTTAATCTTCCTTGTGCTGCTATTATATTTGAAAATTGATTAAGAATGTTGTTTCCAGGAAAAATATTAAATGAAATATCAAAGTAAATTAAGTTAGTGTTTTGGGTGATATCAAGGGATTCAATTTGATTGTTATCAACTGTTAAACTAGTGAGTTCTGGATTTTGTGTTACGTCCAAACCAGTCCCTGTAAATAAATTATCTCCAATGTTTATAGATCTTATTTTTGTATTTTGAGTAACATCTAAGGTTGGTAATTGATTGTTTCTTAAATTAAGATATTGTAGATTCAAATTTTGAGATAAATCTATAGAAGGTAATTGGTTTTGATAAGCTTCTAACCTATTTAATTTTAAGTTTTGAGTTACATCTAAACTAGTAAGGTTATTGTTATAAATGCGTAAGTTACTAAGTTCTGGATTTTGCGTAACATCTACCACATTCATTAAATTATGGGTTAACCATACGTCTTGTAAGACAGGATTATTGGTTAAGTCTATTTCTAGAGGAAGCGTTTTAGCAAATCGAATATCTAAATTGGTAAGTGCAGGAACGGGGGATAAATCTAAAGATGATCCCAAATTATGATGTAATATATTAATATTGGTTAACGTATTGGTGCTTGGAAGTAATAAAGTTTCTACATTAGTAGATGACAAGCTTAATCGCTCCAAACCTATCATCTCTGTAACGTCAACAGAAGGGAAGTTTATACTACTTAGTGTTAAATTTTTAAGTGCATCTCTTTTATTAGGATAAATTATAGTTACAAAAACACTACTACCTACTATTCTAAATCTTAAATCACCCGTTAATTGTGATAAATCGATTGTTGGAACACTCAAGTTAGCCACATATATATTTACAAGGGTTGGTGTTGCAGGTAAGGTTAAAGAGGTAATGCTTCTAACTGTTCTTATATTTAAATCTTCTAAATTAATATTCTGAGAAAGGTCTAAAGTTGTGAGTAAGGGAGGCGCAGCATCATTATTAAATGCTAAAACCCTTAATGCTATATTTTGTGTTAAATCTAAAGTGGCAAGGGCTGTATTTCTTGCAAAGCGCAATTCTTCTAGTAATGTTAGTGTAGTAAGGGGAATCGTTGGTACTTGATTTTGACCGGCATTTAATGTAATTAGATTAACAAAAGCTTCAAGTCCTGTGAAGTCAACAATATCGTTTCTAGTAATATTTAAGTTTGTTACTGCTTGCGCATCTGTATTTAGAATGTTACCATTACTACCATTAGTATCTATACCTTGGTCTATCAAGAATTGTTCAAAATTGGTATCTGGTATTGGTGCAGTTTGTGAAAATGAAAAAACACTAAAAAACAAACAAAAAAAGAGTAGTAGGTATCTTGTCATACTTAATAACAATTTGGTTTATATTTGGAGGTAATGCAATGTTAAAAGTTTATATTGTATAAAATGTATCACTCCAGTGAGTGAGACCATTTTGTGAGCATTCATGCAGTTAATAGTTGTGTTACGTGATTTTTTTTCTGTATTCTGAAGGTGTAAAACCTGTATGGCTTTTAAACGCCCTATTAAATGACGTTTTGCTTTTAAAACCAGAATCAAATGCAAATGCCAAAATTTTAACGTCTTTGTTTTCTTCTTTTTTCATTAATTTTTGTGCTTCTAAAATACGGTAAGAATTGATAAAGTTATAGAAATTCTGCTCCATCTTATAATATAGAACTTCAGAAAAATGATGACTACTAATCCCTATTTGTGATGCTAGATTTGACTGTGTCATATCTGGATTAAGATATGGTTTTTTTGTAGTCATATAAGATAATATAAGTGATTTGTAAAGCTCTCGCTTTTCTGGTGTTAAAGACGAATTTTTATATGGTTTTAAGGAATTATTTTTTGAGTTAGAAGTTAAGTATTCTGGATTCACTTCAGTTTTTTGTTTAAGTTTTTTAAAATCATTTTGAAGCATCATGTACTGTTGCTGAAGTTTTTTGCTACTACTATTTAATTTCTTTTTTCGTTTTATATTAAAATAAAGAAAGCCACTGAGTGAAACTAAAAGTATTGCACTAGTAGCAAGAATTAAAATTCTATTTCTGCTAAAACCCTTTAGTTCTTTATCGTTATCGGCAATAATTTTACTTTTAGTATCTATAACTTGATTTAAATCTGCATTAGAGGCACTCTTTCTATCTTCTAAAAACAATTCTCTAATTGCTATATATTTTTTTTGCTCTAATACAGATAATTTGTAATTATTTTTTTGTTCATATACAGATGCCAAATTCTTATGCGCTAACATCTCTATTTCTAATAGTTTTTTTTCTTTGGAAAGTAAAACACATTTAAGTAGGTAATCTAAAGCCTTATCAGAATCACCTATATGATAGTTTATAACACCTTGATTAAGTAAAGCCCAGGCTCTTTTCTTCGTTTGATTTCCTTCAGTTAATGCTACTACCTTCTGTCCTAATTTTAAAGCACTCTCATAATCTTTGAGATGTATTAGAGCATCAACAGTATTATTCGTAGAAGTAATTATGGTATTTTTATCGTTTATCTTCTCCCCAATTAATCTTGCTTTTTTTGAGTAATCAATAGTCTGTTTAAAGTCTCCTAATTTAACGTAACTGTTAGATATACCTATTAAAGCGGCTGCTCTAATTTTATCTGAATTTTCATTAACATCTAATAGATGTATTACCTTTTGCATATACTCAATAGCTTTGTCATAAGAACCAATGTTATTATATGTGTTACCCATATTAATTAAAACTATGATTCTAGAACGAAAATCTTCTGGTATGTTATCGCATTTTTTTAATGCCTTATGATATAGTTCAATGGCCTTTAAACGTTCTCCTCTATTACTATAATATACAGCTTGGTTTGTGAATGCTAAGACATTCATTTTTACTAGATCATATTCCTGAGATATATGTAATAACGAATCACTATAAACTTTATGCATCTCATAATTTCCTTTAGAATAATAGATTTGCAATTCTTTTAAAAAAAGAGCTGCTTTTTGAGAAGCAAAATCATTTGGATTCTGATTTGCTTTTTGAGCAAATAGTAATGTTGGAAGAAGTACAATGGTAATTTTGCAAAAAATTAATACTACAAGAGATGTATATTTCATTAAAGAAAGGATGGAATAGCTTTAGTAATTATATAGATACAAAGTTATAGTATTTTAATTATATCATTTTACAAATTTATAATCTGGATAATTCCACCCTATATTAGTTGAAATGATTAAACAATAAATGAGAGCCATTGAATAATTTTTCAATCTTTGAATCTGATTAGTATTAGGAACTAACAAGTATTTTTAATAAAATGTTTATTAAAATTCTCGTATTCGATGAATGTTTTGTATTATTTTTGAATAATTAAACTACCTCAAAAACTCAAAATCATTTTATCAAATCTGATAGCCAATACATACTTTGTACTGCGGTCATAGGAAATGCGGTTTGATGACTCCCCTCTATAATTATATGCTTTAAAAACAAACTGTTATCATTTCTGGATTTAAGCATACTAATCAGTTTTTCGGCGTTGGCACCTAACTCTTTTTCTAAAGTACCGTATGAAACTAAAACATTTGCATTTAGCTTTTTGTGTTTAAACTTAAGTTCCGAAAGTAGCGGAATATCATTATTAAGCGATGGACTGCCTAGAATGTAGTTTTTAAATGTATCTGGTTGTACTAGTAATATGTATGCTCCAAACTCTCCTCCCATAGAATAGCCAAAATAGGTACGATTATTTTCATCGGTTTGATACTTGTTTTCTACATACTTTATGACATCATTTCTAATAAAATTTAAATGGTATTCTGCTTCTCCATACTGATATTTAGCTTGATGTTCTTTGTTGTCTGATTTCCTAATGGAGTAATCTCGATATCTACTTACATGTTCCCCTATTTCCTTTTTTAAGTTTTTATCAATGTCTTTTTGCCATGAAATTCCAACCAGAATAACATCTTCCAATAGGTATTCAGTAGTACCCGAAAGTATTTCTATATGCCACATTGCATCCGTAAAATATAGCACAGGGTACTTTTTATTACTCTTTTCTGAATACCCTTCTGGAAGTTTTATATAAAGCTCATAATGCCTATTTGTGTTAGTATCTGTTATAGGAACTACCTCAATGCGAGGCAATTCTAAAGACGATTTTTTGATATGGTCATTATTACTTTTTTGAGCAAAAACAGGATATAATGCTATAAGAAATGGAAAAACAAAACAGAGGTTTCTCATTGTAACGATTTTTATATTATTTACAATTATTACTTTACAAAAGCAGGCAAGATTCTCTCTGCTACTATTTGCAGGGTGCTATTATCATTTTCATGAGACGTAAGTACAATTACTAAATCCAGTTCTTCAATTAGAATGATATACTGGCCTCCACCACCCTGAGCAGATACACAGAAATAGTTTTTATCACGATAATTTAAATCTGTACTCCACCAGTAATAACCGTACCCTTGATTTGAAACATCTTTACCTCCTCCATAGACATCATCATCACCAGTTAAGAGTATTCTACTAGTTGCTTTGATTATAAAGGCTTCAGGAATTAACTGTTCTCCCTTCCATTTGCCTTTGTTCGAAGTTAAGACACCCCACTTGATCATACCTCGCGATGTCATACTCGACCTACTTGCAGATACTGGAAGACCGTTAATGTCAGTCTCCCAACCATAAGTTGTTATTCCCATTTTGTTAAGGAGTTCTTTCTTAATAAAATCTTTGGCAGTTCCTGGTACCACGGCTTCAATAACTTGCATCACCAACCTTGGGTCGTCTTGATACAAAAAACTTTGAGACACTGAAGTAATAGGCGCACTGTGTTCAAGAAAAGTCTGAACTTGTTTTTGACCTTTTAATTGGACAGGCGTTTTCTCAAATGCTTTTCGTTGTTCTTTACTAAGGCGAATACCAGAACGCATCGTCATTGCCTTGTGCAGTGTAATTTTTTCTGCGCCTTCAACAAATTTTGTGGGGTCCAAGTCTTTTAGAAAGCTAATTAAAGGCTTATCTAAATCGGACATAGTCAGATAACCCAACTGAATGGCTCTACCTAGTACTAAACAAGTATAAGCTTTAGTTGCAGACGCCTGGAAATGAGGTAGATTGATACGACCTTTTCTATAATAGGATTCAAAGAGCAGTTTGCCTTTGTAAGCAATAAGAAAACTATCATTAGGGTCAAGTTTATTTTCTGCAATTTCTTGTGCTAGCTTAATAATCATTGCTTTATCTCCCCCATCAATGCCTAATTCACCCACAGCAATATTGTCCTTTTTATCCTCTGGCGTGGCATCTATAAAAGCCTCTTTGAGTTCAGGTATATCCCTGAAAGAGAGTGTGGTTTCAGCATTTGTAGCCTTATTACTTTGCTGGGGAAAACCGGCATTGGCTAGTATTAGTAGTATTAAAAGTAGTCCTCTTGTTTTCTTTTTCATGATTTTTAGTTATTGTATAAAAGTATAGTATAATCCATGTCTAAAACCATAAAAAGGATGTATACAGCAGTTACATGATAAAACCGTTTCGTCATTGATATACCAATTTTATAAGAAATTATGGAATGCTGCATTTGTAGATAGTATCTTTATATCAATTAGTAATTAAACCTATCTAGAAAACAGTTTATGTTTAAAAAGTCTTTGAAGAATACCATACTTATTAATATAGGAGCCTTTTTACTAGTAGCTATGCTAGAAATATTGAGCGTGTGGTCTATGAGAGATAAATTTGATGATAGCTTTTCTTTTTATAGATGGCAATTGGGGTTTGCCATTTTTATTATGGGGCTCATATGGGTAAACCATTTTATTCTTATTCCCTTTTTGTTAGATAAAAAACGATATGTTTTATATGGAATACTACTTATTGGAAGTATATTTCTTGGTTCTTACATAAAAGGATATACAGACGGACATAGTGTTTTTAAATCATTTTTCTTTTTTATCTATACGACTGGAACTGGTATGGCTGCCTTTTTTTTAAGAAGGAATATGATGATAAGAAGGGACAATGACGAAAAAGAAAAATTACAAAAAGGGATGGAACTTAATTATTTAAAAGCGCAGGTGAACCCTCATTTTTTATTTAACTCATTAAATAGTATTTATTCACTTTCCAGACAGCAGTCAAAGGAAACTCCTGATGTTGTAATGCAGCTTTCAGAATTAATGCGATATCAGTTAGAGAGTTCTAAAAAAGACACTGTTTTATTGAGGGAAGAGCTGGGGTTTATAGAGAATTATTTATTGCTTGAAGAAAAGAGATTAAGTAAGCGTTGTACTATTGAATTTTTAATTGAAGGTGATTTGTTGAACTTAAGAATTGCACCAATGCTATTAATTCCATTCGTTGAAAATGCTGTTAAACATGGTGCTCAAAGTACCAATGAACAGAGTACAATAGATATTTCTGTGTCCATTAAAAATAGCACCCTCCATTTTTGTGTAATTAACTCAAAACCTTCAACAATTTCTAAATCTAAAAGAACTGGAATGGGGCTTGAAAATGTGAAAAGGCGTTTAAATCTATTATACCATAATTCCCATGTATTAGAAATAGATGATAAGGAAAAGGTATATCGTATAAATCTGTCTATTGATTTAAAAGATTCAATACAAAACACAGTGAATGATTAAAATAGAAATCAAATGATTTTTAAAGCTTATATCATTTTTCTTGATAAAAAAGAAATGAAAACATCAAATTGTATATAATTTTGGGACCTACATACGGGGTTCTTTTTATCAGACCATGCATAAAACGTTTATTAAAGAATAGTAATTTTTTGAATACTTTTTATTTGTTTCTTTCGAAAATCACGCCATTCTAAACAAATTTAGCCTCCATGGTTCTACCCCGTGAGGAAAATCAAGGCTTACAGGTTTTCATTTTATTTTTCCGCTTCGTGCCTGGTTATATTCCAATTCTAATTGATTAACAATCTTAGAAACCGGAAGTATAGCTTTTGTGGCACCTACCCCCTGACCTGCAGACCAAATGTCTTTCCAGGCTTTGGCGCGCGATTTTTCATCATCAATCATCACTTTATTTCTCGGTTTCATCAATTCCTCTTTTGTTATTCCTGTTTTCTCGATGGAGGGAAGTAAATAATTAGCCTCTACACCCGTAAAAAATGGAGACGCTACAATATCCTCAACAGTACTATCTATCAACATGTTACGGTATTCATCGGAAGCGAGGCTTTCACGGGCTGAAATAAAATGGGTTCCCATTGAAACAAGGTCAGCTCCTAAAAGTTCCATGGCTCGAATTGCAAAGCCATTACCAACAGAACCGCCAGCAATAATAGGCCCTGAAAAGATTCTTCTAACTTCAGGAATAAAAGCAAAAGGGCTTAATTGCCCTGTATGTCCACCTGCTCCAGAACAAACAAGAACAAGGCCATCAATGCCTGCTTCAATAGCCTTATGAGTATGTTTCATGGAATTAACATCGGCAAATACCAAGCCTCCATAGGTGTGAACTGCTTCTATTACCGCACCTGGGTGACCTAAGGCACTAATTACAATTGGAGGTTGATGCTTTACAATAAGGTCTAAATCTGATTGTGAACGTGGATTGCTCCGATGTACAATTATATTTGGAATAGCCAACCCTGAATCCAATTCAATATTAGCTAACCAATCATCTAATATTTCAGGTTTACGGGCGTTTAACGTAGGGAAACCACAGGCAATTTTATTTGATAAACAAGCAGTCACAAGCTCTGGCCCAGATATCAAAAACATTGGGGCGGCAATAATAGGTAGCCGCATATCTTTTCGAATAGCATCAAATTTTTTTCGACTTTCTTCTTTAGTACTCATTGTTGTTTGTTTTAAATGTTCACCAAGTCTTTATAAATTCCAAGTTAACACCTTAGTTTTAAAATTCATATTTACTATGTTAGCTTTCGTCAAGTAGCTTAGTTCTTTTTACTTTGAGGTCATCGAAAAGCGTCTCCGATTAATTACAAATTCATGATCCTTACTCCCAAAAGAAGGCCGTTTGGTTGGTAACAGCCAATAAAACTCCTGATCGCGACCAAACCCGTCCATTTTGATGATATGTGCCATTCCGAATACAATGACTATCCCCTTCAATCAGTACAAACCCCGATTCATTTTTGTTTAATTCCCTGGCTGTTGAAAATAAGCTGACACTGTAACTAAAAGTTGCTATTGGAAACATATTATCTGACATAAAATAAGGTCGGGGCGCCAAAGTATCACATAACGAAACAATGGCCTTTGCATCTAATGGACGCCCCTCTTTGTCCTTTGTCCATACCGCACTGTAAGGAGTAGTGTTTTTTTTAAAAGCCTCTCCCAATACTGGGCGTTGGTCATATAATTGCATCCATCTAGGACCTCTTGTGACATCCTGGGGCTTAACACCTTCTGGATCAACCACCTTAGGAAACGGAGGCTGAAAATTAATGTCGGATGTTTGAACTAAAGATGTAGTAATATGACATTCATACAAAATGCTGTTTTCCTCATTAGCTTTACAGATTTTAACCTGCCAGAAATCCGTAGTTTTACCCCTATGGATTTTTTTTGCAAAAATGGAAATGATCCCTTCCTCAATTGGGCGAACCATGGTAGCGTCTAAATGTGCTATCTCACCACGAAAGTCTGGCTCACTAATTACGGCTTCGATTGCAATTGCCGCAGACCATCCACCGAAAGCACTATTAAAATTCCAATAGTCTTTGCTGACTAAAGCTGTAGAATATGCATCTTCCGCTTTGGTCAATAACGTTTCAATATCTAATTTGTATGGCATAGTTTTCGCCGCTATCGGATTTGTAAATTAGGATTTTCACCTACGTTGCAAAGCTCATGTTAGTACAAGGTTAATTATCTCTAAATATGATAGTTAATATTAATAATAATTAACAAAGTTAACTATTATTTCTAACTATTCATAGCACGGGGCTTAAATACAACATAGATCCTTGCCACATAGCCAACTTACTCATATAGAAAAATAGACGCTATCACCTTAGGTAATAAAAAATCCAGAGCTCATTGAGCATCCACTATTCTGGAATCGACTTAGTCTTTCTTATTACCAATCAAATTTGAACGACTCTTAACCCGAACTAAAAGAAATAAAATTAGGGCAGTTAAGCAAAGCCCAATCATCAACTGGATACTGGTTACATAAGACCCGGAATGATCACTCATCTTCCCAAGCACCACTATACCAGCAACCGAGGCCAGCGTATCAACGGTGAGCACTACCCCTAAAATTTTCCCATAAGATGGACCAGAATAAAGCTCTGCAATCATTATTTGAATCATAGTGAATACACCACTATAGGCAATACCGTAAGTAAACGCATACCAGTATGGGGATAATTCGATTGTTTTGATTGCTATAATATAAAGAACCAGGTTACCAATAATTAGCAAAAGAATGGACCAAGCCATTATTGACTTTTTGTTAAAGCTATCACTCAAAAAACCGAATATTAATTTTCCAACAACACCAAATAGAAAAAGGGCTGAACCAACATTGGTAACTTTGCTCGAACTCAAACCCAGTTCTTTTTGAAAGAAAATATCTTGATGCTGGCCAAATCCAATGATACAAAACCAAAGTGCTGCAGTTGTCAAAAAAATGAGATAGAGTTCTGGTGAACGAAACGCTTGTGCAAGTGACGGCCCGTCTTGTATTGACTTATGTTCAGAATTTCTTTCTATTCCATCAGGAAATAGACTTTTTTCCGAAGGGTCTGTTCGAATGAAAGTCCAAGGAATTATCATAAACAGAAAAGCGAGGGCAGCCAGTAAAAACGTAGTGTTTTGCCATCCAATCATATCAATCGCATCACCTGTTACTTTGTTGAAAAAGGCTGCGCCAAGACTACCTCCTAATAGTAAAATACCCACGGCTTTGCCTCGATGTCGACGAAACCAGCGTGTAAGGATATACATGCTAGATGCCATTCCTGCGCCTGCTACACCGAATGAAAAGACGATGTAAATAGCCATAAAGTGATTTAAACTAGACATCTGACTCATCCCAACCAAGCCGATAAGAATGAGAGTTGCGCCAGCTAGTATAATTCGTTTTGGATTCCCGCGATCAAGTGCAGCGCCAATAAATGGTGTTAAAAATGCAATGATAAAATAGAAAATCGAAATAGGTTGAGTCACCTCTGACTGAGTCCATCCGAAAGTCTCTATAAGACTAGGATAAAATCGCTTTAACGAAAGGGTGACAATACCATTTACCGTAGCATAAATCGAACAGAGCGCTGCTAGCACCCACCAGCCAAAGAATATTTTTTTGCTATGTGCCTTTTTCACCTTCATAATTTACAATATTTTTTCCAAAGTATAGTATACCCTAGATTAATTGCAAATATTCACCAAGCACCTTTATGTGTTGTTTTACAGGAACTTATTAACACAAACCTGGTCTAAATGAGAACGCTTTCACTAATTTCTTATATTTGCGAAACTAATGAGATATTATTGATTTATGACGAATAATGAGCTCTTTTCAGATTGGTTACAACACTTTGCGGATAATGATGGCGAGCGTTTAGCAACAGTAGATATACATACTGGGCGCCATTTCACCTATTCCGAACTGAATGACCGTGCCACACGACTGGCCAGTGGCCTGAAAAACAGGTTTGTTATAGAAAAACACAGTCGTATTGCTATAATTGCAAACAATAGTAGTGACTGTATAGAACTCATGTTCGCATGTTGGAAATTAGGAGCAGTATTCATGCCTATGAATTGGCGTTTAAGTGCGTTCGAAATAGCAGAGATTTTCAAAGAAGCAGCACCTAGTGTAGTAATTTATGATTCGGAATTTTCAGAATTGTTGCAGCACACCAAATTACCAAGCATCGAACGTCAAGAGAATCTGAAAACCAGTCCGTATGAGCAACTTATCGCCGAAAGCCCAGCATCGATTACTATGCCCGCGGTTAGCTTAGATGATATGAATTCATTAATGTATACCTCTGGGACAACTGGCGAACCTAAAGGGGTTATTGGTACGTATCGCATGACCCAAACCAATGTCCTACAGCAGGCGTCAATAATAAACAGTGATTCGGTTTGTCTTACTTATGCCCCACTTTTTCATACGGCAGGACTTAATGGATTCACAACGCCTTTGTTTCATTTTGGAGGGACGCTATACATCATGCGCGGATGGGATGCTAATATTGCTATGACATACCTCAGTAGTGAAAAGATTGGTGTGACGCATACCCTTGGTGTTCCTTATCATTTAACTGTACTAAGTCAGCACCCGGACTTCGAGTCCACTACTTTTCCTGCCTTACAAGTAATTGGTGTGGGAGGTGCACCTGCTAATCTGAAACTTATTGAACGCTGGTATGAAAAAGGAGTAGCGTTGTCACAATCATATGGTATGACCGAAATATTCGGCCTAATCTTTCAACCACCAGAAGCCGCACAAAAAAATCCAAAGGCTGCCGGTAAGGCATTGATGTACACGGATGTTCAAATAGGTGATGACAACGGCAACCCTGTCGCAATCGGTCAAACTGGAGAAATTCAAGTTAAAAGTTCGGGACTTACACCTGGCTATTGGAACAAGCCTAAACTTACAGCGGCTTCATTTGTAAACGGATGGTTTAGAACTGGTGATGCCGGTTACGTAGATTCCGATGGTACGTTTTATATCGTTGACCGAATAAAAGACATGTATATTTCAGGAGGCGAGAATGTGTACCCCATTGAAATAGAAAATGTA
This sequence comes from uncultured Flavobacteriaceae bacterium, assembly GCA_947487895.1. Lineage (GTDB taxonomy): Bacteria > Bacteroidota > Bacteroidia > Flavobacteriales > Flavobacteriaceae > Seonamhaeicola. The sequence goes on along the minus strand of CANKYF010000002.1, from coordinate 102,933 downwards.
ATCTCAAAGATTCCAGAAGTTGCCATGGTAGCCGTTATTGGTGTTCCAGATGAGCAATGGCAAGAGGTGGGAAAAGCTTGTGTTTTACTACGACAAGGTACAGAGTTAACTGAAGAGGAAGTACTTGATGCTTGCCGCAAAAAACTAGCAAAGTATAAAGTCCCCAAGTCCGTTGAATTTTTATCGGCATTTCCAATCAGTGGGCAAGGCAAAATACTCAAACGAGAACTGCGAAAAAAATACGAAGAATAGACACAGACTGGATTGCAAGCATTGGACAGACAATTTATATTATCCATTTTATACCTTAGAGTATTTCATTACTTTTTAGAAGAGCGTTCAATAGATAGGTTTGCCACTGTAAAAAATAGGATCCTTCATTTTTGTGTAAATAACTCAAAACCTTCCATAGTTTCTGCATCGAAAAGAAAAGGAACGAGGCTTGAAAATGTAAAAAGACGTTTAAATCGGTTGTATCATAACGCCCACTCATAGGACATTGATGATATAGAAAACATATATTGCGTAAATTTAACTATGGATTTATCTGTTTCACAATTAAAAAATAGTCAATGATTAAAATAGGTATCATAGATGACGAAATACTAGCTCGTAAAGTGTTGGAAGATTATTGTTCTAAAATCGACAATTTTGAGTTAGTATTAAGCACGGGTAATCCGCTTGAATTTATCAATTTTACTCAGCAAAATGAGGTTGACCTTATTTTTTTAGATATAGAAATGCCGGAACTTAATGGTATGGAAATTTTACGTTCTATGGTGAATCCTCCTAAAGTTATTTTAACAACAGCTTATTCTGAATATGCATTAGAAAGTTATGATTATGGTGTTGTAGATTATTTATTGAAACCTATAAAAATTGAGCGCTTTTTAAAAGCAATAAACAAAGTTTCAGCTTCAAAAATAATTCAGCCTAAAAAAAATAAAGAAAATAAACACCTTCAAATAAAACATGATGGCTTGCCTGTTAATATTTCATTTAAATCCATTCTGTATATTCAAAGTTTTGGAAATTATTTGAAAATCTTTACAGACTCCAGAATGTATTTAATTACTGAAACACTTGTTAATATGACGACATTATTACCAGAGAATTTTCAACGCACTCATAAATCATACATTGCTAATTTAGATAGGATTACAAAAGCAACCAAAACACATTTGCTAATTGAAAATAATAAAGTCCCTGTGAGTACCATGTATAAAGTTGTTGTTTTTAAAAAATTGGAAATCTTAGTAAAATTATAAAATGGTTAATTTTCATTTCGCAGACTCTCTTATTTCACTCCTATTTGTTACTTCTTCTTTGGATAGTACTTATACAAAAACTATTTAGTAGTATTTTACTAGCATTTTTTATTCTCGCATTAAGAAAACGCCTTAAACAATAAGTATATTAATAATTGAGCTTCTTTTTTCTATTGTTTTAGTGAAATTATTATTAAGGCAATTTAATATTTGATTACATAGTGGTTGTTGAGCTTGTCAAAGTATGAATAATTAAATACTCCATTTAAAACCCATAGAAACTCTGCTTCTATTCTTGAATTGCCCAAACAATAGATTTTCTTCTCCATAGAAAATATGAGAATTTAAAAGTAATTGTGTATTAGTTGTGAGCCAATAACTTAACTGAGGTATTACATAGCCATCATTATGATTAAAGCTATGAACCCAAAGCATTTCAGCTTTTAAGTTATCGTTCATAAATTCTTTTGAGGCCAATAATGATCCGTTAGTTTCAAATAAATCACGATTGTATGGAGAAATACGTTTTGTTACCCATTCATTAAATAATTGTACACTAATTATATATTCGCCTTTAATAACATCTAAACCAAAAGCAGATTTATATAAATCTGCTTGTACTATACCTTGATTTATGATTTTAACCGATGTGAAGTTTTGGTCGAAAATATAAACCAATTCCCCTCTAAATGTTGTAGAACCAAACACTTTATTAAAAGTCCCTCCTATTAAATGCTGACGTTCATAAGCTGGAGAAATTTCAATGGCAGTAGCCTGGTCATTGAAATTACTATAAAACACAGGTAAATCATCATAATAGTAAAGATAATTCAAAGAAAAATCCCAACCTTTTTTGAATCCAGATAGTTTAAAACCAATATCAGAATCTTTAACAAATTTGGTAGATCTTTTTGTTTGATTTACTTGCATTGACATACCTTCAGGAGGGGTTTTAAACATGTTTTTTGTAAAAAACGGTGCATTAAAGTCTTGAGTGATATGATAAGTGTTATCAGGTATCCAAACCAACTGAATATTGAAATCACTTATTTTAAAATCTGTTTTTAACGACCAAAGTGGTATTCTACTATCTTCAAAATCATCTAATATAAACTCTCTAAAATTTTGAGGGTTTACAACATCTAACAGTTTTAAACCATCGGTTTCTCCCCAAACAATTTGTTGCTTTCCTATACTAACTTTTATTTTTTTTAAATTTGCATAGTAATACAGTTCTCTTAATTCTAGATTTGTTCTATCTCCTATAAAAATTCTTTTGCTAAAACCTGATACCATTAACTCGGTAGGTTGTCCTGTTTCTAAATTATCTTGAAATTCAGAATAAACCTGACTTTTTAATACTACTTTTGAGCGATTTTTAAATTTTAAAACAAATTCTGGTTTTAATATCAATTCCGTTTTTTGAAATGTGTCACTTTTAAATTCGTAAGACACTTCAGAAGCAACTACCAAACTGCTTTCTAACTTTACTTTGTTATTTTGTGCACACAATAGACCATTAGTAAATAGCATAAGAAAGCACATGGCATTTAATTTTGAAAAATAAATATCTCTATAATCCATTAACCAATGCCTCTTCTGTAAAATAATCATCACTTAATTCTGTTTGATAATCGTTGTTTTCAAACTTAAAAACTGTTTCATGCTTTGTTTTATGATTTGTAACTAAAATGTGGTGTATGGTCCAAATATTTTGAACTTTTCTTATGTCTGAAATTTTTACAGTTTTAAGTGAATTTCCAGCAATATCCCAAGATTCAGATTTGCGTATCATCCATAATTTTGAATCCACCCAGAATTTGGCCTTACTATAGCCTAATTCTTTTTTAGTTGCAATATTCTTAGGCGTGGCTTCTATAAGATAACATTCGTGATTATCAATCTTTTCAATTCTTATGGTTGTATAATTATAATCTTCTTTACTAATCTTGGTTTCTAATTTTATGTCTTCATAAGTAAGGTCTGTTCCTAGAAAATAATCGCCTCTATTTGCGGCAGATATACGACGTGTTTTTCTTAATGCAGGAAGGTAAAGCCATTGGTCATCATCTTTTGAAGCTTCTGGGTAATCAAAAGTTAAAAAACCAGTACCTTTAACACTTGATGGTGTTTCATAAAAAATGAGGAGTCGTTTCTCTTTCCCAAAATACTTTCTTAAAGCTATTGTTTTTCTAACACGTGTTTTTCCTCGTTTATCTTTTAATTCCATGATGAGGTTTCGTTTTAATGTAACCCCTTCGTTTCGTTCATGTGTTTTTTCTGCAATGCGTTGTCCATCCATAAGTTTTTGTTGCGCGAAAATTGAAGATGAATTGACAGCAAAAACGACTGCTAAAACTAATAATATACTTTTCATGATTAATTATTTTTTGTTAATGAAAAATTTTGGCTTTGTTAGTAAAATAATAGCAGGTAAAAGTGTCATACTTCCTAAAAAACTTACGATAACTGCTATGGCTACTAAAAACCCAAATTGATTTAGTGGTGGTACAGAACTTGTCATTAAAACACTAAAACCTAATGCCAATGCTAAAAAATTGAATAGCAATGCTCTACCTGCAGATTTGTAAAATTCAGTATAAGCTTCTTTTATTGGTAGTTTTTTTTCATTTAGGAAGTATTTAAGTCTATCTATAGTATGAACAGCAAAATCTACTCCTACTCCAATAGCTATTGCTGCAAACATAGAGGTTCCCACAGCTAACCAAATATCCATTACTCCCATAACTGTATATATAAATAGTACTGAAATGGTTACAGGAATTACTGTGAGTACACCAGCAATTAAAGACTTAAAACTAATTGCCGATACAAAGAGAACTACTAATAATGCTATGATTGCACCCAAAAAATGATTTACACCTAACTTACTAATCCAATGAGTATCTACGGCTACTTTACCACTTAGTGTCGCTTTTATTTGAGATGATGTGAAATGTGTGTTTATATATTTTTGTGCCTTGTTAATGACTTCTTTTTCATTAATATATTCTCCAGAATTCATTCTAAATCTAACATTTGCCAACTTATAATCATAGTCTATATAATTATCAAAATCTGTTGGATCTCCACTTGCAGAATACAGTAAAAAATATTGTGCAACTAACTGATTGTTATCAGGAATTTTATAAAACGCTTCTTGATTTTCATGCATTGACTGATTCATTTTTTTAATAAAATCAACAATTGATGTACTTCCTTTTACATAGGAAATTGACTCTATATAATTTTGAAGTGAATCTATTTTTTGAAGGTTTTCTATTTTGAATAAATCTTCATTTTGCGGTGTTTCAATAAGAACATCTAAATAAGAAGTACCATCGGTTTTATTATTGATTAGTTGATCAGCTATTACTATAGGTTCATCACTTTGAAAGTTTTTAATTCGATCTTCATTTATCAATAATTTTAAAGCTCCAACAATCCCCAAAATGATAATTAAGATCCCAGAAATAAGTATTGTTTTTGGTTGTTTTACAACGAAGCTTCCTAAGAGTAACATTATGTTGCCAAACTTATCTACTTTATCAACTGATTTAAATACACGACTTTTCTGAGGTTTTAAAAGCATCATTGCAGAAGGAATCATAAATAAGGCATAGAGTAATGCTACTAAGACACCTAATGCTCCAAAAACTCCAAAATAAATCATTGGTGGCATGTAAGAGGATAAAGCGATTGACATAAAACCTGAAATGGTTGTAAAAGAAGTTATGGCTATAGGTCGCCACATTTTAACCATTGTTTCTACAACCAATTCTTTTTGGGTATAGTTTGTATGCTTAATTGCTAATTCATAATATTCACCAAGTATGTGAATACCATCGGCTACAGCTATGGCTATAAGAACTACAGGCAAACCATTAGTTATGACAAAAAAGTCAACTCCAAAAGCGGCCATTAACCCTAGAGCTATACCTACAGAAGCTAATACCATTAAATTGGGAAGCAAAACACCTCTTATGGTGCGGTAAGCAAAAATTAATATTAAGGCTATTACCAAACCAGCAAAAGGATTTGTTCGCATGGCATCTTCATCTATGTATTTAATTAAATAACCGCTTACAGCTCCTTCACCAGCTAAGTAGAATTTATGATCTTTTATATTGTATTGAGAAATCATTTCATGAAGACTGTTGTATACTTCATGTTGTTTCATATCATAACTATCCAACATTTCTGCCACAATAAGTGTTGTTGTTTTATCATGAGAAACTAAACTACCTTGATATAATTCAAAATCATCTATGCTTTTAGATACCTCTAAAGCTTTCTCATCGGTTAATTCTTCTATATCATAAAAAGGTTTTACTAAAATTCCTGAATCTGTCCCAACAATATTATTCTCTGTTGATAAGCTTGTAATTTGATCTGGATCTATGCCTGATATTGATTTTAATTGTTCGCTTATTTCATAGACAATTTTTAAAGAATTTTTATTAAATATTCCTTTATCATTCACGATCGCTATAATCATTGGATCTTTTAAACCAAAAGTTTCTTTAAGTTGGTTTCGTTTTATAAGTACAGAATCTTTGGCTGGAAGAAAAGCATCATAACGTGTGTCTTTAGATAATTTTGGAAGGAACATCACTGAGCCCAAAAATAAAAGCGCACATACAACTAAAATGACTCTATAGTTACTTACTACTTTATTAAAAAATGCTTCTACTCTATTTTGTTTCATATAAATATTTATTAAGTTGTATATACAACATTATTGTTAAAAAAATATTATTTTAATTTTTGTTCTAGTTCTTTTAAGTGAGTTATTCCATCATCACCAAGTTTTTGAGTTAATTCACTCATTATTTCTTCCCAAATAGGAACTAATTTATTTACTAATGTTTTCCCTTCCATAGAAAGTGTTAAAATTGGTCTATAATCACTACTTCTATCTATATATCCTTTTACATTTAACATTTTAATATTTCTACTAACTGTGGATCTTTCTAATGATAGTACCTGACCAATTACCCCTTGTTCTACTCTATCTAGTTTACTTAATGCAAACAAAATAGTCATTTGATTTTCTGTTATATCAAAATCTGACAAATGACTTCTAAACTCATTATCTACAATACGTGATAATTGTCTTAATCTAGAACCAATACAATCTTTAAACTCAAACTTCATGATGCAAATATAAAATAATTTGTTGTATATGCAACATTTTTGATTTGGATTTTATTATTATCAATAATCATAATAAAATAAACAGTATCTATTTCCCTTTATCAATACCACTCCAAAGTTTACCATTTAATAGTTTTAAAAGCGTATCCTTTTTATAACTCCTACTTATTGGTATTTTATAAGATTGAATTTGAATTTCTATAGTACTGGCAGATTCTATCTTAGATTTAGCCACAATAAAAGATTTGTGAACACGTAAAAAATCTTCGTTGTTTAATTTTTCAGCCACATTTTTTAAATACAAATGTGTGATGTATCTTTTTTCTTGGGTTTGTATGATGACATAGTTTTGCATGGCTTCAACAAAAAGAATATCCTGGGTGAAAATTTTAACATAGCGTCCATCGCATTTTATAAAAAAACAATCCGCTTCTTCTTTAATTACAGATGGGATGCTATTATATTCTACATGAAGTGCTTTCTTAGCTTTCATAGCAGCTGCAAAAAACCTGTTAAATTCAATAGGTTTTAACAAATAATCTAACACATTAAGATCAAACCCTTCAACAGCATAATTAGGAAAAGCCGTTGTTAAAATGGTCAATGGTGGATTTTCCATCACTTTTAAAAACTCTAATCCGTTTATTATTGGCATTTGTATATCTAGAAACAAAAGATCTATTTTTGTTTTCTCTAAAATAGAACTTACCTCTAATGCAGACTTACATGAGCCTATAAAGTCTAAAAAATCAACTTGTTGAATGTAGTTTTCTATACACTCTCTAGCTAAAGGTTCATCGTCTACTACCAAACACTTTATCATACAGCTACTTTGTTTGATTTTACATGTATTTGCTCCTCTAAATTTACTTCAAGAGTAACTGCATACGAATCGTTTAGTTTTGTGATATGTAATTGATAGTTATCTGAGTATAACAAATCTAACCTTCTTCTAACATTTTTAAGCCCTAAACCTTTATAAATAGTATCATTTATTAAGCTACCATTCATGTTATGTCTAGAACTGTTAGACACATTAAAAACTAACTTTTTATCTTTAATTTTAATTTGAATACGCATCCATTTGTTTTGGTGTTTATCTTCGGTTACATGTTTAAAAGCATTTTCTATAAAAGGAATTAACACAAATGGTGCTATTAATAAATTGTTAGTATGCTCTGGGTATGTTTCTTCTAAATGAAAATCATTGTTTTGACGTAAACTTTCTAATTCAATAAAGCTTTTGATATATGATAATTCATTCTTTAAAGGAATAACATCTGCATTGCACTCATACAATTGATAGCGTAAAAGACCAGAGAACTTCACTAAAGATTCTGAAGCCATTTCTGTATTTTTATTTATAAGTACAAAAATTGAATTGATGGTATTAAATAAAAAATGAGGATTAAACTGTGATTTTAAAAACTTAAGTTCTGTTTCAAGTTTTTCCTTTTGTAATTCTTGTTGCTTTTTTTGAGCTTCTAACCAATTTTTAGACAGCTTTATACTTAATCCCAATGTTATAGATGCAGCACACGACGGTAAAGCACTGGATTTAAACAATTTAACAGGAGAATTGATATATGCTTTAAAACCTTCATAATGTACTTCATCTGCAATTGCTAACGCCAGATAATAATTGCTAGTAATTAGCACACACATTACAGCTAGAACACCTAATAAACCTAGTAAAAACTGTAAGTACTTTCTGTTTTCTAAATATCTGGGTACTAAAAAATATAAACAAAAGTATACGCCAAAAGCTTGTACAATTACATAGCCTAAAAACTTTACTAAAAGGTGTGGTAATGTGAGCGTTTTTAATATACTAAATACATTTCCTTCATATATAGTCCACCAAATAAAATGGTAAACTGCCCAAAAGAGAATGTGATGCCCCTTATATTTAGCAATTTTCTGGTATATATTATTTAGCTGTGACATATTAACATCTAAAATACATTAAATGTAATTCAAAAATTTAGATTTTGATAAGTTGTTAGATTTAATTGACAACTAACCAAAACTCAGGCTTTTTATGAGTTGCATGCACCTTGTCAATAAATTATGGTCACTTATCAATACTGTTTTTATCTAAGTTATTAGCCACACATCTTTGAATAAAAACAAAAATATCATGAAATCATTTTCAATATGTTGCGCTTTACTTTGCTTTTTACAAGTACACACGCAAATTAAAGGTAAAGTAATAGATATTAACAAAAACCCTATAGCCTTTGCTAATGTAATGCTATATACAGATGACAATGAAACATTAATCAGAGGGGATATAACAGATGAAAATGGAAATTTTAATATAACAAGCAGCTCAAATACTGCTGAATATCGTTTAAAAGTAAGCCTATTAGGTTTTGAAACATGGGAATCTATGCCTTTTAGCTATTCATCTGGTAGTATAAAACATATGCCAGAGATTGTTCTCAATGAATTAATCGATCAGTTAGATGCAATTACATTAGTTTCAAAAAAGAAGCTTATAAAACGTACACAAGAAGGAAGTATTATTAATGTACAAGAAAGTTTATTAACAAAAGGAAGTACTGCATTGCAACTGTTAGAGCGTTCTCCTGGAGTAATCTTAGATCAAAGAAATAATAGTTTTTCTTTAAATGGAAAAAGTAATACAACTGTAATGATTAATGGAAAAGTAATTCGTATTCCGACTGCCGATGTCATTACAATGCTAAACGGAATGAGTGCAGATAATATTGAACTTATAGAACTATTAACCAATCCTTCATCTAAGTATGATGCAGATGGTAATGCTGGCATTATAAATATTGTGTTACAAAAGAATGAAAACTTAGGATTTCGTGGTAATGCTAGTATTTCTGGTGGTTATGGCTTGGGTGTTAAACAAACTAGTAGTGTCTCCTTAAATTACGGTACTGAAAAAATAGCAGCATTTGGTACCTATTCTTTTGCTTATGATGATACTTTAGATGGCTTTAGAGGCATAGGAAGTACTACCCTTCCTGTTTTTGGTGGTGTTACTTTTATCGATTTTAATAGTGAAACAGCAAGAATTAATAGAAGTCAAAACCTGAATTTAGGTGTTGATTATCAATTAAACAAAAATTCAACATTAGGAGCTAGTATATTATTAAACAGTTCTAGGCCAACAATTAATAGAAAAAATAGAGGTTTGTATGATTTTCAGGAGAATCCTTATTTAGATGCTCGCATCCATTTGAAAAGTAATGCTAATTGGAAAAATTATAATGCATCATCGTTTTACGAGTTTTCTAGTGATACTCATACATTTACAGTAACTACAGATTATATTAACTATAATAACCAATCACCAAACCTTGTTAACAGTAGTTATTTTAATGAGTTAGGAGAACCGTTTCAACCTGAAGGCGATATTTATAATACAGGAAACCGTGGCTTTAATGAAACCAATATAAATGTAGGTGTGATGAAAATAGATTATAAAACTACTATTAATGAAAAACTGGTGATTGAAACAGGTCTAAAAGGCTCAATATCTAAAACAAAAAATACAGCCCGTATAGAAATTGAGGAAGATGGTATTTTTGTAACTGATGATCGCTTTATAAGTAATATAGAGACTAAAGAGCAAATTGCTGCGCTATATACACAAGGGAATTACAATATAAATAGTAAACTCAATCTACAAATGGGAATGCGTTACGAGTATTGGAACCAATCTTTTGATGAATCCAATTTAGATAGAAAGTTTGGTAAATTATTTCCATCAATTTTTCTCACTAAAACCATATCAGACACTACAAGCTGGAATATAGCATTTACTAAACGTATTACACGGCCCAATTACATTGATTTAGCATCTTACTTAAGGTATAACTCCCCTACCTCAGTTTTTACGGGCAACCCTCAATTATTACCTGCCATAACAAATGCACTAAACATTACCTATAATTATAAATCGTTAAGTTTTTCTTTAATAGGGACCTTGGAAGATAACCCCATCGCATACTTTCAGGTTACCGAAGACCGTCGTAGCGATTTGGCTATTATATCCCCTCAAAATCTAAAATATCAAAACAGTTTAGACTTACAAATAAATATCCCATGGCGTATCTCAAATTGGTGGAACATAAACTGGAATAGCACGTTTGGTTACAGAGCATACAAGTTACTACACACACCAATAGAAACCACTAATAACTATTTTCACTATAACTTTAATGTAAACCAGACATTTAACATAACTGATAAGTTGTCTTTACAATTATCTGGATGGTATACTTCAAATCACTATAATGGTTCCTACAAAGTTGATGGTTTTGGTTCACTAAATACTGGCATTAAAAAAAGCTTTAAAAATGGATCAAGTCTTCAGTTTACAATTACAGATCTTTTAAAAAGTATAGATATAAAATCTTCCATAGGAAGCTTAACGAGAGAAGCTTATAATAATGTATTTAATGTGAGTTACAGACCTGAATCTGCAAGGTCTAGCATATTTAGATTAAGTTATACTTATAGCTTTGGGAATTCTAAAGTTAAAACTGGAAATTCAAGAACTGGCGCTAAAGATGAAAACTCTAGGATTAATTAAAAATGTGAGATTTGATTCTTTTTAGAATAAAAAAAGACCTTAATAAAGGTCCTTTGATATTTAATTGTGTACTTAAATATTACTAATCTAACAATGTACCATTTATAAGTTGAGAACCATACTTAGACTGAAAGATATTTGCATCATTCTTTAACAACTGTAAAAGTGTTACATCATCAATAGCTTCTCTTAAACTTCTTCCTTTATATGATGTGTAATTTTTACCATCTAAATGATATATGGTGGTAGGTAAATTAGGGACATAAATAATTTTTAAACGTTTAAAATCATCTTGTTTAATGTTTTCGGGTAACTCATTTAACTCTTTATGGTATTGATGATTAATCAACTCTGTAACCTCATAAGCACCTTGTTTATTATTAGATACAGACACCGTAGTTACAACAGAATTTCCGCTTACTAATGGCACTATTTTTTTTACCTCTGTTTTGAGCATATTTCCCATGGGTTGTTGACCTCCATAATTTAAAAGGCTTTCAAAATCCATTTCATAATACCCCATAGGAGAGGCTTCTCGAGAGTTTTTAACATCATTAACTTTTATACCAAAATTAAATTGTTCTCCAGTTTCTGATAGTACTTTTACTAAATCTGCCTTAGCTTTTCTAGCAACTTGTAATATACTCTCTGTTTTTTCTTGAGCACTTATAGTCATTGTTAATATAATTGTACATAAACTTATGTATACTTTCAAATTTTTCATGATGTGTAGATTGATTAAAGTTAATAATTATTTTTTACTGATTTTATACCATGTTTTCCAATGAGTTCTAGCGCCTGCTGGATCTACATATTCTTGATATGTGATTAAACGCTCTGATCCGTTACAAGGTGACCATGGATCATTTAACACCACATAATCTACACCTGCTACTTTTACATAGCCTTTAATAGCTACAACATGACCTACAACTCCTGGTGTACCATAGGCATAGCCTAATACATCTTTAGAGCAATAAATAGATTTTCGTAATTGAGTTAATGATAACCCATCATCTGATGTTGTAAACGTAACACCTGCATAGTCTAGTTCTAACCAACCTGGGTTATTACAATCATTAGTTTTTGGGCAGCTTTCTCCATCGTTTTGAAAATCGCAACAATTTGTCTTTCCAAACCTATGATTTGCTAAATCACATTGTGTGACTATTTGCCCTTCATTTTGTGCAATCATTTGGGTAACAGCTGCCCAACACCAATTATTAGTTTCTTGTGGTCTTAAAGTATTGTTTACGCTTCCTATGGTAGTACTTGGTGTACAACAACTTTGAATTAGGATAGCTAAAAAAGCTAACTTGATAAATAAATAGAATTTAATTTTCATGGTTTTGATATTTAATTAAAATATGTGTTGATGATTATTTACTTGCCTTTTTCAGCAAATAGGTTCCTTTTTTTTCTCTCTGTAACGTAAAATCATTACATAGTTGACTAAATTGTTCTCTATCAATTTTTTCACTAAACGGATGATTTTCTATTGTGTTTTTTGTGAGTTCAGGCGCCCCAATAAAATGCGCTCTAATTTTTCCTTTTTTTTGAATCACTGCATTTTTTATATGCCCTTTTTCAGTAGTAAATACTGTTATAATGTTTGTTATATTTTTCATCAGAATTATTTTTATTCATCTATAAAACTTACTCCTACTCCATAGTATAAAACTGGATTAGCACCCGTATTGCGTACTCTAAAATGCATTACCAGACCATCGTCAAAAACACAAGAACGTACGTTTTCTACAGAAAGTTCAGAAGGTAGTAAACTGTAGTAGTGAGGAAGAAACACCCACGGATGCGCAGTAACATTAACCTGTACACTTACTAGATTAATACGTCTATAATCAGAATGTGTAAGCCACCAGTCGTGAACACCCCCAACTGCTAAATCACTTCCTGAATAGTCAAATTTGTGAAATTCTACATTGGCCATAAGTAATTATTTTTAAATGGTTATGTGAACAAAATTCTACTAAAACATTAGAATTTTAAAGAGGCTATTGTAGGTTTTTATAAGTGTGTTTTTCCTAATAATTTACAGGGGGTTTTTCCTGATAAAAATTGTTATTAAAAATCAAAAAGAAGATTTTTCTTAATATTTATGTAACATTATCATTAGTATATACGTATAACATTATGAGATGTATATCTTCAAATATTATTGTTTAATCCTAATAAAAATCAAAACATTATGAAAGATCCTGGTGATAAAGATTACGACACTGATGGTCCAGATCCATATGACATAGATTATGGTGATGATGTTGATTATGGAGATGACGGAGACCACGGAAGAGATACTGGTTATGATTAATCGTATTTCTATTTAAAGTAAAAACTTTTAATAATCTATACTTATAAATTATTAAAAGCTTTCTTTTTAATAAGAATTTAAATATCCTGAAAATATATGGAGCTTTAATTCGTTTTAATTTGCTCAATTAACTTATCATTTTTCCAAACACCTTTGGTTATAATATTGCCATTTTTATCATAAAATACTCCTTCTCCATTTTGGTGGTCTGACTCCCACTGCCCCACATATTTTTCACCATTAGGCCAGTAATAAGTACCTTTTCCGCTACGTTTATCATTTTTATACTGCCCAACATAATACTGTCCGTCATTCCAATAGAATGTGCCTTCACCATGTCTTAGGTTGTTTACCCATTCACCTTCATAGCGACTTCCTGTATCAAAAAAAGCAATACCATTACCATTGGCTTTATTGTTTTTTACCTGCCCAACATAATGTACTTTATGTTGTTTTCTATTAGTAAATCTTAGGTATTCTCCATAAGATTTACTTTGTTGTTGCTTTTTTATTCTTTTAAGTTGTGTTTTTAACTTCTCTATGGCAAAATTTAAAGAATCATATTTTCGAATTTCATAAGGAGTTACTACACTTTTTATGGCGTTAGAATCTATTTCTTTCTCGTTAACTTCTAAAGAATCTTGCGTCTTTCTGGCTTTGTTAAGTTGTATAAAATGTTTGGTTAATTCAATTCGTAATTTAGCATAAGGGTTATTAGCATTAGCTTGCTTTTTATAAGCATTTAGAGCTGATTTATAATTCCCTCTTATAAGTAAAGAATCTATTTTTATCAGTTCGTTTTGTAACGCTTTATCTTTAGAAATAGCTACTTCTTTTACCTTTACGTCATTTAGCTGTTTCTTCAACTTTTGTTCCTTGAATTTCCCGCTTATTGCAACAACAACTGCTATTGCTAATAAACCGTACAAAATAATAGTTGATTTCTTTATGTTCATTTTTCAGGAACTTAGGTTAATGTTCTAAATTAATCATCTAAATGTATGGACGGAAGTTTATTTTTAACTTTTCTAAAATCTGGTGAAAAGTATATATGAAATCTAGCCGTCCAGTTTTGTTTGTATATACTACCATCATTTAAAGTTTGTCCTTGCGAATACATAATTCCTGTGGCTAATGTTAAACGTGGAGTAAGAATGTATCCAAAAGAAGCATGCAATCGTAAATCTTCAAATGGACTCCCAACAACGGGTTTTCCGCTTTGCATAATCAATTCTGCTTCTGGAGAAACATAAAAAGTTTTTGGTTTTAATTTATTCGAATTAATAGGTATTTTGGCCTTAAACATATACCTCCATCGGTTTCTAAACTCATAATTACTGTTTTCTTCAAAACCTTGAGTCCATCTATGTTCTATACGAATACGATGGTAAAACATCATATTAGAAAGTGGCATTGCAAACATATACTGGTGCCAAATACGCCATTCAGGTACCATATTTCGATCTATAGATTCTGGATCTGTATTAAAATTAAGGCGTAATACACCACCTAAACTAACGTTAAACTTTTTGGAATAGATGTACCCTATAGCATGTCTGTTATAAACTTGACCTACTTGACCAACAAAAGGTCTATCTGCTGTTTCCTCAAATCTAAAATGTGTCTGTGCTACCCAAAATAGACGTTTTGATATTCTTATATTTCCGTAAGTATTGATCCAGAGTTTACTAACAGGTTCTTTGAACTTAGACGTTTTTGCAATTTCTGTATCTTCCTCTTGTTGTGCTCTAGAAACACCTAAAAAACCTGTGAAAACTGTTACTAATAACAGATATTTGAAATAACCTTTTTTCATCTGTTAGTTCTCTTTGTTTTTTATCTGCATTGTGAAACGCTGCAAAATGACCTCAGGATCGTTTTCTTTTTTTAGCTTTCGCTCTAATTTTTTGGTGTCTTCGTTTCGCATTTCTAACATACGTGAGTGCATGGTATTTACTGCATCTATCCATTCTGTTGTATCCTCACAACTTAGTCCCTGTTCTATTTTTTGAAGAAAATGTGGAATTAAAATAGTATTATATGCTTCTGTAATACGCTTTTTAACCGTTGTACTCATTACGGTAGCTGTGAAAGGGTTCCAGATGGCATCTCTATATTTTTGTTCTATATCTTCCTGTTGCTTGGGTAACTGTATAATGGTGGCGCCTATCTGGTCTAATTTATCGAAACAATTGGTTAATTCTCGAGCGTAATTAAGTTTTTCTTCTACATCTTGTATAGCAGAATATTTATTAAGTTTCTCAGTAGCGTTTTTTCTAACTTTTTTAAGCGTTTGAACATATATAACAGGCAACGTATCAACTTGAGAAGTTTCTAATTGCTCTAATCTCTTAAGTTGTGCAATCATTTTTCCCTCTAAATCAATAGCCTCTTGTTTTCGTTTTTGCTTATTGATTTTTTTTGCCAATATTACCTGAACAGAATCTAAATACTTAAAGGTTTCTTTGCTAAGCTCTTCTATTTTAGAAAGTGAATATGCGTTCGTTTCCTTGTCTAAAGAAATTAAGTTATTGTTCTCTATATGTAAACTGGGTATACCTTTTGACCATATTTCTGCAAATAGTTGTTTTCTAGAAACATACTGAAGAATCTCTTTGTTATAATATTGAACAATTAATTCGATTGGATTAAGCGCGTCTTCTGTAACCGTTTTTACAGACTCTTCTAGTAAACGAACATCATTGTTAGATAATTTTAAAATGGTAAGCTGAGTATCTTCTAGTAATAAATTGCTAATTTCTCGGGATTTTTTATAAGATTCCTTAATGGTTCTTAGACTATTTACCTCAGAAGTGTCTAAAGGAAAATATGGCACATGTACTTTTAATTCTGGTAAAAATGATACTGTAGATACATCCAACAAAACATCATTAATATTTTGATAATATTCGTTGTTTTTAGCAAGTAGGTTTAAAATATCACTTTGCTCTATTTTTAATACATCATCAATTTTTAGTTGAAGTTTTAAAATGTCTAAATAGTTATTGTCTAGAAGTACTATTTTAGTGTCTGCGTTAGCTTCAGAAACTATAGGGATTTCATCTATTTCACCATTAGATTGTATTTGTATGAGCTTTAATATACCTTCCTTAAAATTCCAGGATTCTGCTTCTCCTATTACTTCATCAGAATATAAAGTCCAGATATCATGAGCCACTCCATTTCTTAAGAACCTACCAACAAGCTCTTTATTTTCATTTTCTATTTTAAAATTTCGTTGTGGAATTCCATTCTCAAAATCCATAGAGCTGCTAAAAATAACTTTCTCTATTTCTGAATTTTTTATAGATTTCACACTATAAGTCCAAATACCATTTGGTTTTCCATCTTTTAAATTCCCTTTGGCGATTTGTTGCGTACCATTTACATTAACAACATATTGGTAATCTTTAACTTTACTCTTGCTATTAGATGCAAAGGTGTTAAATCTAAATACCCAAGCACCGTTTGGATAGTTTTTATTAAAACTTCCATTTATAGAAAATGAAGTGTCTTTTTGTTTTAATAAAGCTTCTAGATTAGAACTTTGAAATTTAAAAGTACCATTTCGAATGGTGTCATTATTAATAACACTATAATCATAATTAGCCTCTCCTTTGTATTTTCCTATTTCAAATAAGCCATTATAAGTTTGTTGTTCTTGGCTAATAATTAATAGAGGAATATTTAATAAAAAGACCAAAATCCATGTGTGCGATAAGTTTTTTTGCCCCATAATTCTGCTCGTTCAAAAACGATTTTTAATCACAACAAAATTACCATAAAATTTAACCTACTAAGTTGCAATATCATATTATACGTTATTCTTTAAAATTAAGATGTTTTTAATTATAATATGATTAAATTAAATCACATTTAAAATACTATTACTAATATAAATGCTGATTATCAATATGTTATTTATTTGTGAAATCTATTTTTTCGCACAAGTTTATAATCACTACTTTTCCCAGTTAAGCTTTCTAAATTATCTGAAAAAATTCATGAAATTGACAAAAAAACAAGTATAAATGTGGTTTTTTCACAATTAAGCAGTTAAATATTTTGTAATATTATACATAGAACGATTCAAAACATTATTCATCCAACACAAAAATGTTTGCGTCAACACTTTAAAGTTTTTATTACTAGAGTATTGAATACTTAAATAAAAACAATTCCCTAACAAGAAAGCCCAAACGTATGTTTGGGCTTTCTGATTTATACAAATAAACTATTTATCAATTTGGAGTTTCTGGTATAATTTGAGTTTCATCAATGTAGTAAGGGCCATCCCAATAAGCGGGTAAATGATTAACGCTATTACTAAGTTTTAGTTTATACTCGCCAACACTCGTATTACCTCTTTCTGTTAATCTAGCCCCTCCAAGAATAAGTTCTATGTTATATTCTGAAGCAAAATAATTGTTTTCAACAATAACATCGTGTACGCCTTGCACTTTATTAGCATTTTCTGGACATACAGTCATTGCCCATCCATTAGGCTGAGGCTCTCCGTTGCCCATTGTATTATTGGCTACTACAACCCATTTAGTGGCACTAGATAGACTATTTTTCACTAATCTTTCATTTTCATTTTCAAATATACCTTCTGCATGCATTTTAATATTGTGTTTGGTACGGGCTGCTCTGTATAATAAATTATGAGCAATAAAAGCTTTTACCAAATAAGCGGTTCTAATATTGTGTTCTACAGGATCAGACATTTCAACACCTAATATGTTTAATCCTCTAGATAACACCCATGCACTAATACCTCTAGATTCATAAATAAAAATGTTTTCTGGCCATATCAAATTTTCATTTCCTTTATTTACCCAATGCTTAACAGAACTTCCTATGCTAATACCTGTATTAGATCCTCTAATAACGTAAACATCTTCTGATGAATTTGGAATAGTAATTTTTTCTGATTTTAAATCTGATATAACAACTCCTTTAGACCAGTTTTGAGGAGCTGTTCCACGATCAACGTTTATTTGGTTAACAATAGGATCTGCATCTGAACCAATTTTTCCAACTTGAATATCTTGATTTTGATATATATCAATATCATCAAACGAAGAAAAATCTTGTCCTGCCATTAGTAAATAACGTTTTCCTGATTCCCATTGTGGCCAGTTTGTTTGGTTAGTTAACAATAAGGCTCCAGATGGTGCTCCATTGGTATCATTGTTTTTACTTATTACTATTGTATTCTCACCACTATAAACTGAATTTGAATCTGTAACTGTAATAATAACAGAATCGTCATGATAGTTACCTTCACTATCTTGAGCTTTTACCTTAACTGTGTATACTCCTGGAGATTCAAATACATGGGCTGCTATGGGACCACCAATTTGAACATTTTTTGACTTTCCACTGTGCTTCCATGTACCACTAGTTGGATCATCAAAATTAAAATGATACCCTAGTTCTCTAAAAGTGTCTATTAAATCTGTTTCATGGGTAGTTTCTATAGCATTAAATTGTACAGCTAAAGGTGCTGGTCCTGTAATTCTACTAGCTTTTAAAACTGTAGTAATTTTAGATTCATCTTTAGTTTCCTCTCCAGGACTACCTACACTTTCAATGGAAGCATCATTAGAACATCCTAAAAGTAATACGACATAAAAAATAGTTCCTATTTTTTTAAATAATTTGATGAAATCATTCTGATAAAATATCGAAATTGCTGTATCAATTTTAAGTCTTTGGTTGTAAATAACATAATATTTCATAGGTTACGTTTTAGGGATTTATTTGTTTGAACAAATAAAAGTATATATTACTTACAATCAACGTACTAAAAACATCATTTTTTCGATATAAGAACCATATTATTAACACTATTTCATCGTTTAAACACAAAAAACATACTATTAAGCATGTTTTTGTATTTAAACTATTTATAAAATATCCTAATGTTGAATGTAATGTTTAAGAGAGTTCTCTAAATGTATTTTTGGGGATTATATAAAGAAATTATTTTTTAATAAACTTTTGTATGCTCACTAGCTGTTTATCTACAAATAGCTTCAATATATAAACACTTTTAGAAAGGTTAGTTAAATTAATAGAGTTATTATTTAAAGTATTTTTGGAAACAATTTCTCCATTCAAAGTATATATTTCATAAGCAGCACTATTATATTTTTTTGAATCTATAATTTTTGAATCTACAAATAATATGTCTCTAAATGATTTTGGGTAAATTTTAATGTTATCAATCATAGTTGTTAGGTTTTAATACATTGATCTTATTGTATCTGGGGATTATTTATCTCTCTTTTGTAACGGCATGATTATGTCATTGATCCAAATATATATTTATTCTATTTATTATGCGCGCATAACAATATCAAATTTTGCTTTGTCAAGTTTTTATTAAGTAAATGTTAATATAATGTTAATTGTGGGTTTTGTTATCACATAAGATAATTATTACAAAAATAATTAATAACCAAATTAACATATAATTATATGAGAATTATAATAGCGAAAGAATCAAAGAGTATATCTAGGATAGTTTAAATTTCATATTATGTAAAAAGAAGTTCCTATTTATTATATAAAATGAGTTAAAAAACTATCTTCGCGCCCTGTTATGTGGATGTATTTAGGATTATTAGCAGCACTTTTTTTAGGATTACATAATTTATGTAAAAAGCATGCTGTACAGGGTAATGAGGTATTTCCTGTACTCTTAGGAACAATAGGCTCAGGGTTTACTTTTCTATTGGTTTTATTATTGGCCACGAACTATTTTCCAGAACAGACCCAAGACCTAGGGTTAAGCTTCTCCCCTATTCCGTTGCAAACACATGGGTTTATTCTTATAAAATCCGCAATGATGGCAGCATCATGGATTTTAGCTTATCAAGCTTTAAAACATTTACCAATTACTATAGTTACGCCAATAAGATCTGCAGGGCCGTTTTTCACATTTATCGGTGCTATTTTAATTTATCAAGAAAAACCAAATTTTTTACAATGGATTGGTTTCTTCTTAATTATTTTTTCAGTTATTCTCTATTCAAAAATTGGTAAAAAAGAAGGTATTAATTTTAAACGAAATAAATGGATATTTGCCATTATTGGGGCTACATTTTTGGGAGCTTCTAGTGGTTTATATGATAAATTTTTAATTCAAGAATTAAAATTAAACCCCGAAACGCTACAATTTTGGTTTTGCCTATATACTGTAATTATTCTACTTATAATATTACTAATAACTTGGTTTCCATTTACTGAAAAACGTAAAGCTTTTACCTGGAGATGGACCATTGTTGCAGTTGGTTTTTTATTACAAGCTGCTGATTATTTTTATTTTAAAGCTCTGCAAGATCCAGAAGCTTTAATTATGCTGCTTTCAGCTATAAAAAGAAGTCAGATTATTATTGCTGTAGTTATTGGTGGTCTTATTTTTAAAGAGCAAAACAAACGTAAAAAACTAGTGCCCTTGTTTGGTATTCTTATGGGAGTTTTTCTGATTTTGTATTCTTAAAATCAACTTGACATATACTATACAATAAGATGAAACGATAATGTAGAAGCATTTCTTTTATTAATATTGAAATACAAACCAACATATTTTTAATAATGAATTTAACTAATTATTTAAGTTTAAAGTATGCTTTTAAGTATACAACTATCTTATCTATTTTAATTCTTTGTTCTTGTGGTAACAAAACAAAATCAAAGACTGAAACTGAAACTACTGTAGTAAAAGAAACTGCAGTTCCAGTTGGAACTCTTGAAGTCGTAGCAGAACTTAATGATATTTGCCCTGGTAATGTGGCTTTATCAAATAGTGGCAGAATATTTTTAACCACACACGGTATTAGACCTGGTAGCATACAATTAGTAGAAATTTTAGATGAAAATAAATACAAGGTTTTTCCAGATTCAAGCTATCAAACCAATGGTTCTAACAAATCTGTCGAAAAATTAGATACCCCTCTAGGTATTTTTATTGATAATAAAGATCGTCTATGGACTATTGATGCTGGTTTTGGCATTGGTTTGAAAGGTAGGTTGTTTGCTTTTGATATTAATACAGGTAAAGAACTCTATAGAATAGATATACCAACTGAATTAACTCCACCTCACAGTTGCGTACAAGATTTAGTAGTAGATGAAACAAATGAATGGGTGTATATCTCAGATTCTGGAGATCCTGGTATCATAGCATTAGATCTTGCTAGCCAAACTTTCAGAAAATTTAAAGATAAAACCATGCTACCAGCAGATATTGAAATGGTCATTGGAGGACAAACTATTGCTGTAGGAGATGAACCCTTTAAAATAGGCATGAATCCTATTTCAATTTCAACAGACAGAGAGACTTTATACTTTGGAGCTATGACTGGAACTAAATGGTATGCTTTATCTTCAAAGCTGTTTAGAGATAATGCTTCAGACGAAAACATTTCTAAAGCTATTAATATAATTGGAGATAAACCATTATGTGATGGGGTTTCAACTAGTGCAGACGGAAAACATTACTTAACAAATATGCAAAACTATAGTATTGATGTGTTAGATAATGACGGTAACTTAAGTACATTAGTAAAAGACAAGCGTATTGATTGGCCAGATAATGTTAGATTAGGTCCAGATGGATGGCTTTATATCTCAACAAATCAACTATATAAAGTGCCACGTTTTACAGGAGGTGAAGACCAAGCTACAAAACCTTTCCTTCTTTTAAGAGTAAAAGTTTAATAAGCTTTTTAGCATAAAAAATTAACCTAAAGCCCTTCTATAAGGGCTTTTGTGTTTAAATCTGTTAATAACTCAAGTAATATTTAGGTTAAATTAATGTTATTAATACTTAAATTCGCCACTTAGAAAATTAGATACCCTCAATTTCAAAATGAAATTTTTAATTTTTTGCATCTCTCTTTTAGCTTCAATTAATGCTTTTAGTCAAAGGCGATTAAAAGATATTATGTCTTTGCCAGATCCTATTAAAATTGAAATAAATAATGATATTTCAATAGATAGTATTGTGAAAAAAGAAAGACCAGATATTACATCAAAATATTGGAGTAATACAGTTTACAATCCTTATAAAAATGCAACTATAAAATTTCCTTTAAAACTAGAGTTTGAAGATTCTACTTATTCCTCTCCAATAAGGAAAAAAAAGGTAGTAACATCACGTTATGGTTGGAGACGAGGAAGAGCACATGAAGGCATAGATATAGATTTAGTAACTGGAGATAGCCTTTTTGCAATGTTTGATGGTATTGTTAGAATGTCTAGATATACCAGTGGTCATGGACGAACGGTTGTAGTAAGACATTATAATGGTTTAGAAACCGTTTACGCGCACCTATCTAAATATGGTGTGAAAGAAAATGATACCATATTAAAAGGTGAATACATAGGTAAAGGTGGTGCGTCTGGTAATGCCAGAGGAAGCCATTTACATTTAGTTATAAAACATAAAGGTATTGCTCTTAATCCTGAATATTTGTTCAAATTTGATAGTGAAAATAAAGTAAGAGGTAAGGAACTATGGGTAACGAAAAAATGGACACAGCCTATGTTTCATAGTTCTAAAAAGCAAAGTAAAATAAAGCCTTTATTTACTGAAGAAGAAGCCATTGCTAGTCTAATTAAAAAACGTTCTATTTATGTGGTTAGACCTGGAGATACTTTGTACCAAATTTCTAGAAATAATGACGTTTCTATAGCTGCAATTTGTAAAGTAAACCACATTAGAAAAACCTCTGTTATAAGAGTTGGGCAAAAGCTATTTATTGAAAAATAACAAAGCATCTATTTTTCTGATTTTCTAAAAAAGTGCTTTCAATAAGAAAAAGCAACCATAATTTCTCATGATTGCTTTTAAGTGAATATGCTACTTAATTATAATTAGGAGGTAATGCTTAATTATAAATAGATGTTTAGAATTTACTCAATTTACTATTTAGAAAACTAGGACTGCTGTCTATTTCAATTTCTAACCAAACGGGTAAATGATCACTCATTTGATTCCTTTTCCAGTGTGAATTAAAATAGCTTTTAAATGCTGCTTCTGAAGTTAAATTAGAGTTATCATGTTTATGCTCTTTCATTAAATCATGATACTTTGCTATATCACTTGGCGTATCTTTATATACGTAATTAAATAGATTAAACACGCCTCCCCTTTCTTTTCCATTTAAATCTTGCCCAATTTTAAAGTACTTATGTACGTTTAAAAAAATACGATCATAAATTTGATTTAAACTCGTATTTGTAAACTTACCTATAAGGCCATCACTCTCAACAAAACCTTTATCTGTAAATAAATCTACAATATCTGTATCGTCTTTATATAAATTAGTATCTCCTAAAATTATAAGATTTCGGTCTTCATAAGGAGCATCTTTTAGTTTTTCTTCTAAAAGATTCAATAATAACTTTACTTCTTCTTTTCGTAATTTCTTATCATCACTATCATCTCCTGGGTGTAAATGCACACTGACTATAGAGAATTTTCTCCATCCGCTTTCAAAACCTGTAAATGTGGGTGTACGCTTTAATTGTTCAATAATTGTATTGTCTGTAATCATATCTGGCGGAATTACTAGTTCTCCTGCTAAACCAGAATGTGTTACTCTTCTGGAATCATAGATAAAACCAAATCGTTCATCATTTCCAGAATCACCTTCTGTAACATCACTAAGCGTATATTTCCAGTGGCTACCCAGTAACTTTAGTAATTTTTTAAATTGGGTGATATTGCTATTTATTTCTTGTATACCTACAATATCAAAAGCGTTTATAATTTCAGCCATGTAATAGAGAGACTCTGAAGTCCTGTTTAGTAGTTTTCCAAAGTTTTTAATATTCCATGAAGCTAATAGCAAGTTTCTATCTACAGTTTTACTGGGAATATCTTTGAGTAATGCCGTTTTGAGTTCTAGAACATTTGCAATGGTTCTTTTCTTATCATCATCATTCATTTCTCTCTGATAATCATCATCAGAATCTAACATTATAAGCGAATATCTATCGTTTGTAAGTTCGCTATCTGGTCTTAAATCGTTATACCACATAAGGTTTAATTTTTATGTTAAAAAAGGTTACTATTTAGAAGTAAGTAACTATATATATTTTTACACTAAAAATTAAAACTAGGAAGATGTTTAAAAGTAATAAATATTCTTGAACGTTTATGTTAAATTTAAATTAATAAAAAAAGCAATCATAATTTCTCATGATTGCTTTTAAGTGAATATGCTATTTATTATACTAATAGGATTCAATTTCTTTACCAAGAATAATATCTCTTGTGGCTATCCATAAACCTTCAGTTTTATCCAGTTTTAGAATTCTTTGAGGATTTGTTTCTTCAACCTTGGTTCTACATTTTCCTGTTAACGAAGGATCGTCATCAAAAAGAAATGTTTCAATTTTATATTCTGGTTTATTTGGTTCTTTAACCACAGGATAAATTTGCTTTAATTCTTTACCATAGAAATAGCTTCCAGGAACAAATGTATACAGTGTATATTTACCATCATTGTTGGTTCTTACCCATCCTCTATGGTGAACATAACGCTTTTTATTATGCCTTTTTAATTCAAAATTACCCTCTTCATCACTTTGTTCAATGTACAACAAAATGTTTTTTGCAGGCGTAACACCATCATTTTCATAAATAGTACCTGTTATTTTTAACTTATTTTTCTGAGCTAAAAAATCAGGGATAGTATCTGTGTTATTCAGATTTTTTTCTGAATAATCATAAATAGGGCTTCTTTTTTTATAATTCTTCGGTATATCATTCGAAGACGTTTCTTCTTGAGCTTTCACCGATGTACTTAGAAGAATTATAAGCGAAAAGCTTAAAATTGAGGTTAAATATTTCATTGGACTAATAATTAATTACAGTAAAATTAAAATATTAGCAACGTTTAGCCATAAAAACTATATAAAAACTTAAATAAAACGATAAATAGATTTTTTTTGTGAAAAATATCGACCAAGTACCCTTTATTTTGCGATTATTTTATTTTCAATCCACTTGAATCATCAAATTTCCCAGTAACTAACCACCCTCCAAAATCTTCAGCAACTGCCATAATAAGTGTATTGCTTCCTTTCTTTAAGTTTAAATATGCTGCATCATATAACCCAATTGTACCTAAATATCTATAATCTCTAGATCTAAACTTATTGCTCCCTTTATAAATTAGTTGACCATTTAATAGAAGCACTACTCTTTCGCTATAGCCAAAATGAAACAACTTTTGCTGATCTTTATTTGAATCAATTTCAATTTTAGCAAATACTGTATTTACAGCTCTATCTTTTATTTGAACTTTTCTAGAAATATTAGCCGCTGTTCCTTCCTCTACCTCAATAGAACCTAACCATTTTGTACTATTTAGTTGTTTGTTTAATAGCTCTTTATCATTCAATATACTTTCTTTGAAAGGATTAGAAATTGCCCATTTAGATATTAATCCTGAAATTGCCTTTCTTTCAATTGGTTTGAAGTTAACTAAGTTAGGTGTGCTATTATCAACTGATACATTAGCGATATACATACCATCTCTATTTCCCCCTCTTAAAACTATTTCCCCTGATTTTGAAGTATTAAATAAGTTCCATGATAAATTGGGCTGCTCTGAATAATCTAAAAACACCTGTGCTTTATCATCTTTGACCATTATTTTAACATGTGTCCAATCATCATATTTATAATTATATTTAAATGAATACTTCTCACCTACACATAATTGCCATGGCGTTATTCCATTAATTATTGGTGCTGCTTGATTAGCATCAGGATTTCCTGATTGATGAGGACGAATGTACCACTGTTCACCATGTATATCATTAATCAACCTAAAATATACACCTGGATATGCTGTAGCATTCTTTAAATAAATATCAAATTCAATAGTTCCATTTAAAAATGTTCTATCCTTTAATTTCATAATTCCTCCAACTAAATAAATAGCGTCTTTTCCTTTAAAAGATTCTAACACATAAGATTTGGCATTAATTTGCCAGTTATCTGTATTAATAGGAATTGTGTTTTGTCCATTTAGACTATTAAAATGTAATATTGAAATAATAAATAGGGTTTTAAGTAGTAGCTTCATGATTAAATTGTTTTAATTGAATTAATAATTAATCAAAAATGAAGAACCCATGGATAATACTATAAACAAGTTGGTACAAATACATTCAATGTTGTACAACTTCTTTTTTTTGAAGATTTTTGTGTAATATGAGTTTATATCCAGAATATACTTTAGTTCAAAAATGTCTACAACTTATTGAAGCAAAATTGCAATGGGGTAATGCCAAAAATTGGCATAATGATGTTTTCACAGAATTGAGTGATAAAATAAATGAAGATACTTCGGTATTATTAAGCATTACAACCTTAAAACGGGTTTGGGGAAAAGTTAAATACAATAGTGCCCCTAGTATTACTACATTAAACACTTTAGCTCAATTTGCTGGGTTCAATAATTGGCGCGATTTTAAAAATAAGCATGATAAAAAGGAATCATGGTTTGAAAAAAATATCAACCCCAATAGTCATGTAATAATTATTTCTGCAATAGTGTTAGCACTAGGTTTTGTTTCTATTTATTCAATGTTTTCTGTTTCTGAAACTACACCTAATCATGATCTTTCTAATGTAAAGTTTAGTAGTGAGCCAATAACCAGAGGACTGCCTAATTCTGTGATTTTTAATTTTGATTTAAATGATATAAAATCGGATAGTATATATATTCAGCAATTCTGGGATGTTACTAAAACCATAAAAATAGCTTCACATGAAAAACAAGCTACGGGTATCTATTATTATCCTGGGTATTTTAGGTCTAAATTACTTGTTGACGCCGAACTTATTAGGGAACATGATTTGTTTATTAAATCTAATGGCTGGATGGGTACTTTAGATTATGAACCTGTACCAAAATATGTACTTAAAGAAGATATTATGACAGATAAAATGACATTTTCTAAAACCATTTTAGATGAAATATCAAATAATGAAAAGCCTTTGCAGTCATCATTTCATTTTATAAATGACTTTGCAAATGTATCAGGAGATCATATTAGAATCGTTCAATCATTACAAAGTATTTTAGATGATAAATGGGCAGTATGTCAAAATTTAAAAATTGTAATACTTGGTTCTGAAGGCGCTATAATCATTCCATTTTCTAAATTAGGATGTGTGTCTAATATAGGACTTATGATGAATGATGTTTATTTAAGCGGAAAAAAGCACGATTTATCAATGTTTGGAGTAGATTTAAATGAGACCAGAGATATTGATATTACTATTAAAAGTAAAAACATCTCTGTTACTGTTGATAGCACAATAATCTATGAAGGACAGTACAACAAGTCTATTGGACGATTTGTTGGTTTGAGATACCGGTTTTTAGGAGCTGGAGCAATAAATAGTTTTGAAATTATCGATTTAAAAAGACATACTAGCATTCTAAATAGTAACTTTTAACTTTTAGATATGCAGCTATTAAATTATGGTTGTATTTTATATCTGTACATCCCTTTTTTATGATTTGATGTAATTAAAACCAATTGTTGCTTTACATCATGAGGAATTTTTAAATAGTCTTTTTTAGAAATAAGTATCAAAAAAGATTTTTTACTACTTAAAAGTTCTTTTACACTTTGTAATTCAATACTTTTTATTGCTCCGTTAGAATAAAATTGAGACGAGTAACTTTTCTTATTTAAATGAAAAACCTGATTCCTTTGAGTTAATTTTTCATTAAAAAAAAGTTTATCTGTATTATAGTATGATAACTTTCCTTGAAAAGATGCATATGTTGAAAGTAACAAAGCTAAAACAGGAATTAAAACACCAAATTTTAAACATAAAAGTTCTAGTTTGGTCTTAGCCCAAAAATAGGTGATTAATAGAGCTATAGGCATTATAACAGGCATTATATAAGGGTGTATTAAACTTTTTGATACGGTAAAGAATAAAGGCGTCCATAATAGCCAAAGGCATAAAAAAGCTATCCATTTATTTTTAATTATATAAACTCTTTCTTTCCATAGGTTTTTAATTAAAATGAGTATCCACGGAAATGTAAATAGCACCAAGAATACCCATATCATACCAATAGGTTGAGACTTAGGAAACCCGTATTTATCACCTACCCAGTTAGAATCAAAAAATCGTTTAAAATGCTCTCCTATCACAAAATAATCAATAAAACCTGAGGTTGCTTTTTCTGCAAAAATATACCATGGTACACCTATTACTAATGTTATTATAAAACCTTTTAAGAGTGCTATTCTATTAAATACTATTTTATGTTGCTTAAATATTAAAATCCAACCTAGAATTGGAGGAATCGTTAAAATAAATACTATTGGACCTTTAGCAATTAGTCCTAAACCAAATCCTAAAAAAACTAAGTACTGCCAATATACTTTAGCATTTTCTTGCATTGTTTCCCAAAAAGACAGCATAACTAATGCAATAGCAAATGTTAATGATACATCTGTAGACACCACACCTGCATGAACCAGAAACTCTGGAATAGTTAAAATAATAAGACCTGGTAAAAAAAACGGTAATCCCCTTTTTTTGGCATGTTTACCAATCATTAATACTAAAACTCCAGTGAGCAATAAAGATGGAAATCTTGCGAAAAACTCGTTGACTGTAAATAATTTAAAGAATAATGCAGACAACCATGTTGATAATGGCGGTTTTGCCCAAAAAGGAACTCCATAATCTATTTGTGGCGTTATCCAATTGCCTGTTTCAGCCATTATTCTGGCTA
Source organism: uncultured Flavobacteriaceae bacterium (assembly GCA_947487895.1). Classification (GTDB taxonomy): domain Bacteria; phylum Bacteroidota; class Bacteroidia; order Flavobacteriales; family Flavobacteriaceae; genus Seonamhaeicola. Next base: position 73,806 of record CANKYF010000002.1, on the reverse strand, counting down.
TTTCTGCATAACGCGCTTCTGTTTTATCCATTAAAGGTATAATTGCATTTAGAATGCCTCTAATACCTAAAATCCCAATTACAGAATACATATAAAATTTTGGATTATTCAAATACCGCTTCATTTTTAATTTCTTTAGGTTTAATAGGCATTTTATAAGTGTATTTAATAAGAATTAAATCAAACCAAAGCTTAAAAAAATAAGCTAAAGGCACTTTAGAATCGTCTGTATCTATCCAAGAATTTAACGGAACTTCATTTACTTTTTCTATGAGTTTAGTTTTTCCATATAAAAATAATAATCGATGAAATAGCTCTACATCAAATAACCATTTCGAGATAAATTTTTCTTTGAATAATAAAGCAGCCAAACTTCTTTCAAACACTTTACATCCGCATTGGGTATCATATACTCTTAGGTTTAGTTGACTTGAAATTAAAGTAGCTAAACATCTACCTACTATAAAGCGATACTTTTTTCTACTAATGGTGGTGTCTAATTTGGCTATACGAGAACCAAAAGCAAAAGTGATTTTATGATTTAGTTGACTACTTATTGAAAAACATTCGTTTAGTGAAGTAGATAAATCAGCATCTAAATATGCTATTTTTTTAAAATTGAAAATTTCTAAGCATGAAATAACTCCCATTCTTACGGCTTCTGCTTTACCTTGATTAATTTCTAAGTCTATAACATGTGTCTGATTAGGATAAGCGCTATTTAGAACTCTCAAATAATTAATCGTAATATCGGTAGATCCATCATTTACAAAACAAAACAGGACTTTGTTATTTTTTTTAAGAAAACGATGGAATTCACCTAATTGCAACCTTTTGGATTCATTGTAACAGGGAACAACTATTACTAGATCATAAGTTTGATACATATTTTATAATTTAATGTAATTGTGCTTCATAGGCAGATAAATACAAATACTTCAAATGGTATGAAGAATTGAATTTCAAAAGTATTTCGATAATAAGAAGCTATAAAATAAAGTAGGTTCAGAATACGTATTCTGACCGTGTTAAATGGAGAAAACCCCTTTAAAGAAGCTGTTTTTTAAACTGACTAGGGGTCATGCCTTTTAATTTCTTAAAAGTGGTGTTAAAAGATGATTTTGATCCAAACCCCACCTCATTAGCAATCCCAAAAAGTGTGTAATTTTTGTATTCTTCTTTATGAAGACATGAAATAAAATCATCTACACGATAGTGATTTAATAAATCTTGAAATGCAATTTTCATATGAACATTTAAGATTTGTGAAAGATAGGTTCTAGGTATGTTTAATTGTTTAGCAACATCATTAACATTCAAGTTTTGATTTCTAAACAATTTCTTTTCTTTCATTAAATGATTAATTTCTGAAATGTATACAGAAATATCATCTTGTTGCAGAGAAGATGATTTATACTTGCGAGTTTCTGGTTTTGGCAAAACTTTATTAGGAGAAGTTATTAACTTATAAACAACAAAGTAGAATAAAACAATAGTAGTAATGAATACACCGTAACTATCTAAAAAGAAAGGAGAATCATTAGTACCAGTAATTAAAAAAGTAAGTTCATCTATAATAAAAATAATGGTGAGCGGTACAACAATTAACAACAACCATTTTCCTTTTTTGTTTTTAACAATATTATGAATAGTAAGTATTAGGTAGACAAAAAATGTGATTTCAACTAGTTCCTTAATTGCTAATAACATCCCCGTTGCTTTTAAAACCCCAAAAACATATCCTGCGTGTAGTATAGTATTAAGTAAGTAAGGTATAAAAAAGAGAACATCTTTTTTGTGAAATTTTTCTTTATCAGACTTGTAATATCTAATAAATAAAAACAAAAAAGTAATAATTAATGTATCATGAAAAATAAACCAATTGGCATTTTCAACAAAGAGGTTGTAATTATCATCTCCAATAGCATATAGCATTACAGATATAGTACAACCTAGTAGTAAATTAAAGTTTGGTTTCTTGTAATAACTTCTGTGTTTAAAAATAATTATTACTAGAAACAGTCCTTGTAAAAGAGCAATGATTTGAATGGTTTTAAGCATTAGATAAAGTCAATTCTCTCTCTAATGGCAAGTCAATTCAATTTTTAATTTATATACTGGCGCCCAGTAAAAATTAATAACATTCCATTCATTTAATTCCTTATAAGCTTCTAAAGCTTCTTTTAATGTGCTTTTTGTTCTAGTAGTATTCATACACGCTTGCTAAAATGGGTTCTTTAATATTTAAAGACAACCAAAAAATTAAAAGGTTGCATGCACTTCTATTTTATTCAAAAAAAATAGTGTTTAATGACTTTTAATAAAATTTATTGCTGTTTTACCTCTACCCTATTATGGTCATTTCGTTTAGGGTGAAATTCTCTATAGCACCTTCTGTAGCAACCACATAATCTGCTAAATGTTGTTTTCCCATATGCGCTTGCCATAATTCACGGTTTTCCCAATTCTCATAGAACATAAATAGATTCGGGTTTTCATTATCTTGGTGCAAATCATAATTAATACAACCTTCTTCTGCCCTTGTAATATCAATAAGTTTTAATAATTCGCTTTTTACTAGGTCTCGTTTTTCTTCTTTTGCTAGAATGTTTGCTACTATAGTTAGTTTCGTCATCTTATTAATTTTATGTATTGTTATTTTAATATTTTTCTATGAATAGAGCTTACACTAAGGTTAATTGAGAATGCAAGCAACTAATGAAAAAAGAAATTATTGAAGAACATTAATTTAAAATACCATCAATAGCATTAAACCAATCATCAATATTAGTGTTATTAGTATTTAATGCTAAACTACCATTACCATAAGGTTCATAAACCTCTTGTTTTGTTACTTTAAAGAATCCTAAAGTAGGAGTTAAAGAAGCACTAGATAAATGCATTACACCATTATCTGCAGCAATAAAAACAGCTACATTTCTTAATACTCCTGCCATTTCTCGTATATCTTTACTGTAAAAATGTGGTGCTTTAAACCCTACTTTTGAAATGTTTTCTATAGGAAGCATTTCAATAATATTATAATCTGAATATTCTTTTAATAGACGTTGATAAAAGGCTTCCCACCATTCTTCAGAATAACATTTATCTCCTGTTGCATTAGTATATATACAAATTGTTTTTTTATTGTTTTTAATTAAATCTTGAATTATGGTTTTGCCATTATTGATTTCGGCTTCATTCAACTTTATATCTAAAAGTGGTAAGTCTGAATTGTTTTTTGGAAGCCCTATTTCTTCAAGGAACAACCTTAAATTATACACAGGGTATTTAGATATATGCTCATGATCATCATACATATTTTTAATAGTATCATTTACATCACCAAATAATTTAAATTTTGATCGAGCATATTTTGTAGAGAGTCTACCAGATGATGAGTTTTTATCTCCATTAATTACTAAATCATACTTGTGCTTTCTTATTTTTAACCAAGTCAATCCGTATTTTAATAACTGATTAAATGGTTTTTTTGGTAATACAATTATAGTGTCTACTTGCTTATAGTTTTCAAAAACGGGGTAAGCAACTCCACCTTTAACAAATAAATCTACTTTACAGTTTGGAAATGTATTTATGACTTCTTGCACTAATGGTGTTAATAGAAGCTGATTTCCTAATCTGTGATTAGGTCTACTAATTAAAACTCTTTTTACTTGAGAAGCATCTGTTAATCTTTCTTCTGCATTATAAGATGCGCCAACACTTTTTGTTAGCTTTCCCATAATGTTCCTTCTAATATTATTAACCTTACTTTTAAATGTCATAAAAAGTTTATTGTTTTTTTATAAACTAAGAATTCACCTTAGCTTTAAATTTTGCGTTTAAAATGAGACCTGTAATTATTAAAACGATGCCCAATATACTTAGAAAAGTATAAACTTCGGAAAAAATAAAAATTCCGAATAATAAAGTAAAAATAGTTTCTAAATACTTTAAAGGAGCTATTTGACTTGCAGAAGAAACTGTATGGAAGGCTTTAGTCATAAACAATTGACCAAAATACCCAAAAACTCCTAAACCAAAGAACAGTCCCCATTCAATTCCAATAGGATTTACCCATGTTCTAATTGATAGAATACCGCCTATTATAACAGAAATAACCATAAAGTAATTAACAACAACCAACGGATGCTCTGTATTTCCTATTTTACTTAGTAGCACGTATACTAAACCACTAAATATTGCAGAGATAAAAACTAAAATAAGCCCAGTTACACTCACTTGGTTATCAAAACCTTTTAAAATAACTACACCTCCAAAAGCCATTGCGAAAAACAACCATTGAATAGGCTTAATGCTTTCTTTTAAAAGAAAAACGGCAAATATAGCTGCAAAAATTGGGGCTATATATCTTAAAGAAACTGCCGTTGCTATTGGTAAGTATTTTACAGACATAAAAAAAAATGTCATAGAAGTAACACCAACTAATCCTCTTAATACCAGAAGTTTTTTATTATTGCCTAAAAAGGGTATTCTATTTTTAAGTATTAATGTTAAGGTAATTAAAAGAGTTCCTAAAGATCTAAAAAAGACTATTTGAAAAGCACTAATATGGGTTAGATGTTTTACTATACTATTCATACATGCAAAAGACAATGTACTAAAAAGCATAAATTTTAAAGCCTTCTTAAAATCCAATAAAATATGGTATTTATGTTAACCGTAGCCTCTTAATCTTCTGGTGGATAACCATGAATCTGTTCAAATACTTCATCAAAATTGGAGCGCAAATAAGAGTTTAATTTTTTACGATATTCTCCTTTTAACCATTCTACAAAATTAAAAGTACTCTTACTAATACATTTTGTATAGCGTCCAATTCTAAAATCTATATCATCTCCAAGCTTTCTTGCCAACGTAAGTGCATCATAAACATCTTCACTGTTCTCAATACATATTTTAGCATGTTGAGCTATAGAACGCTCTAAAACTACTTTTGATGATTCTCCTGCCCTAATAGATTCTACATAGGTCTTTTGAACATCAAAATACACTTCTTTAGAGTTGCCAAACTCAGCTCTTAAATCATCTGGCATTTCATACCTAAAATTACTTTCTAATTCTTCATCACTTAACAATGAATCTAAGTAGTAATTAGGAGATCTAAATATGCGTTGCCAATCTAAATTATCTCCCCATGGGCCAAATCTGTGGAAGTTATTCCCTAAGTCTATTACTTGAAATGTCTTTTTATTTTCTAAAACACGAGACCCTCTACCAATCATTTGATAATAGAGTGTCAACGATTTTGTCGCTCTATTTAAAATGATGCTTTCTACTGTTGGTTCATCAAACCCAGTAGTTAAGATACTTACCGAAGTTAAAATTGCATCTGGTGTCTCTTTAAACCACTGTAATATTTGAGCTCTTTCTTTCTTAGAATTTGTATTATCTAAATGCGCAACAGGATAACCACCTCTTCTAAAGGTGTCATAAACATGTAAAGACGTATTGATTCCGTTATTGAAAATCAATGTCTTTTTACCCTTACATCGTTCTTCATAAGCCCTTACAAGCTTAGAAAGCATATTATCGTCCGTATATAAATCTTCCGAAGATTTTACAGTATAATCTCCATTTGCTCCAACCACTAAAGATGTTAAGCCTACATTGTAACTAAACATTTCGGCTCTTGCCAAAAATCCATTACTAATTAAAGACTCTATACTTTCACCTACAATTAATTCATCATAATTATCAGTCATTGGTAACTCAATACTGGAACTCAAAGGTGTGGCTGTAACTCCCAGAATGAAACACTCACTAAAAAACTTGAATAGTTTTGTAAATGAGTTATAGTGAGCCTCATCAATAATTACTAAACCAATATCAGAAATATCTAATTTGTCATCATTTAATCTATTGTTCAGGGTTTCCACCATAGCAACAAAACAAGAATAATCTGCTTGATCTTCTAAGTTTGCTTTACTATCTACAACTTTATTATCTACGCCAAACTCAGTTAACACACTAGAAGTTTGTCTACATAACTCTATTCTGTGTGTCATAACAAGTACCTTTTTCTTATGTGTTTTAAGGTATTGCCTAACTATTTCAGAAAAAATTACGGTTTTTCCTCCTCCTGTTGGTAATTGATATAATAAATGATAATCGGAGCGAGATTCATCAAAGCTTTTAAAAATTTTATCAATGGCTCCCTTTTGGTAGCTATAAAGGTCTTTACCAGCTTTTCTTTCTTCTAATTCGATTTGAGTTACAGACATGCAAATAATTTTGACGTCTGCAAAAATAACATCTTTAAAGCGTTTTAGAAGAATGTTTTTATTAAAAATATTAACTAAATTTTAAACCATTAAAAAAAGTATAAGTCTTAAAGAAAAACAATTGGTATGAAACAAATTATTTTCGCTTTCAGTTTTATGGTACTTTTTAGCACTTGTAGTTCTAATATTGAAGATGTTAGCGATAATGATCATCTTGAAAACGAAGCACAAACCAAACCTAACATACTCTTAATTATTGCAGATGATTTTGGTTTAGACGCTTGTCCTGGATATGATATTGGAACAATAAAACCTAGTATGCCACATCTACAAACATTAATGAACACAGGAGTAACCTTTAATAATGTTTGGTCTAACCCAACTTGTACTCCAACACGAGCAGGGATTCTTACTGGAAAATATGGCATTCACACGAATGTTTTAAAAGTTGATGACCCTTTATCTACTTCTGAAGTCTCTATTCAAAAATATTTAGATAATAATACCAACGAAGCTTATGAACACGCAGTGATTGGTAAATGGCATTTATCAAGAACAGCATCTCATCCAAATGATATGGGTGTTACTTATTTTGCAGGAACCACAGGTGGTGGTGTGCCTTCATATACAAATTGGACATTGAATACTAATGGAACAACATCAACATCTTCAGAATATGTTACAAGTAAATTAACCGATTTAGCTATTAATTGGCTAGATAATCAAACAAAACCTTGGTTCCTTTGGTTAGCCTACAATGCACCTCATACTCCATTTCATTTACCACCTGCAAATTTACACTCACAGGGATCACTTTCCACAGATCAAAATAATATTGATAGCAACCCTCTTCCCTATTATATGGCAGCCTTAGAAGCTATGGATACGGAAATAGGAAGGCTTCTTGATTCCATGACACTAGATGAAAGAGAGAACACTATCATCATTTTTGTAGGAGATAACGGCTCCCCAAATCAAGTCACACAAGTATACAATTCTAGAAGATCTAAAGGCAGTGTATATCAAGGAGGAGTAAATGTGCCTATGATTGTTTCTGGAAAAAATGTTAGTAGAATGAACAGCTCTGAAAACGCTTTAATTAACACCACAGATTTATTTGCCACTATTGCAGACATTGCAGAGACTGGTACAACAGAAATTCATAATAGCATAAGTTTTAAGGGTTTGTTAACAAGTGAAAATGCAACTTCTAGAGATTATGTGTATACTGAAGTTGGAAATGACGATGGAACATCAGACGTAACTATTAGAAACACGACACATAAGTATATTTTATTTGGAGATGGTACAGAAGCTTTATTTGATTTAACTGAAAACCCTTTAGAAACTCCAAATCTTTTAAATGCTAATCAACTACCACTGGGCAATTCTGACAGTATAGTTAAAGATATGCTAATTTCAGAGTTACAAAACATTACTAATTAGGTTAGGTAGATTTTATTTCTATTTTTGTGTACGCTAAAAAACTTTGTATGCAAATCAACGATAAATCTGGAGTTAAAGAATATCAAGCGTCTCAGGGGCGGTATGATTCTATGAAATATAACAGAACCGGTAAAAGTGGTGTGTTATTACCTGCTATTTCTATTGGTTTATGGCATAATTTCGGTTTTATAGATAGTATTCAAAACGGCAGAGAGATTCTTCGTTGCTCATTTGACTCTGGTATTACCCATTTTGATTTAGCAAATAATTATGGGCCTCCTTATGGTTCTGCTGAAGAGAATTTTGGTACCATTTTTAAACAAGATTTTAAAAATTATAGAGACGAATTATTCATTGCTACAAAAGCAGGTTATGATATGTGGCCAGGTCCTTATGGTAACTGGGGATCTAGAAAATACTTAATTTCTAGTTTAGACCAAAGTTTAAAGCGAATGGGATTAGATTATGTTGATATTTTCTATCACCATAGGCCAGACCCTAATACACCTTTAGAAGAAACTATGGGGGCTTTAGCAGATATAGTTCGCCAAGGAAAAGCGTTATATGTTGGTATTTCTAATTACAAACCTGAAGAAACTCAAAAAGCAGCTACATTGTTAAAAGACTTAAATGTGCCGTTTATTTTGCATCAAGCAAGATATTCAATGTTTGATAGATGGGTAGAAGATGGTTTACTAGATACTTTAGAAACTAATGGTGTTGGCTGTATTGCATTTTCACCTTTAGCACAAGGAATGTTAACTGATAAATATATTAACGGCATACCTGAAGGCTCAAGAGCTGCTAAAAGTTTATCTTATTTAGATTCTGATACAGTAAATAGTAATATTGAAAAGATTCAAAAGCTAAATGATATAGCCGAAGAGCGCGGACAAAAATTGTCTCAAATGGCAATAGCTTGGATACTTAGAAAATCAACTGTAGCTTCTGTTTTATTAGGTGCTAGTTCTGCAAATCAATTAAAAGAAAATTTAAAAGCTTTAGATAATTTAGAATTTTCCAATGAAGAATTAAAGTTGATTGAGACTATTGTTGATTAAATTTTATTGTTCTCTAAAAATATTAACCGTTCCTTTTACATTAATAGAAAGCGCCCATAAATCGGCAGCAACAATTTTATTGTCTTCATCCACAATTCTAAAATGAGCCGTATTAGGTAGTGCATAACCTTCATCTAAAGCCAAGAACTCTATTTTATTAACACCTGGTTTTAATTCAATTTTAAAACCACTAAAGGCATTAGATAACCCTGCTCTATAAACTATGATTTCATCATTAACAGATACTCTTACTAAATCACCATCTTCCAAACCATAGTCTCTATACATGACCCTTACGGTTTTAGATTTCGTTCTGTGCTCTCCAAAAAACACATCTACTTTACTGCCTTTTGTCCCTAAACCTTCTTGTTGTTTTATTGAGTTTTCGTGTTTTTTTAATCTATCTGCATATAATTCACCAGGATTTCCAAACTCTTCTTTAAACATAGACAGTTCTTTTTTAGGAAAACTTTTTAAAGGCACATTACTTTTTGTTGCGTTCAAGTCTTTAAAATCTACCTTGCTCTTTATTTTGTTTGATGGTGTAACCGGAGAACCGTCTAAAGAGTCATTTTTACTTTCAACAGCTGGTATAGAAATTGATTTTCTTTTAGAATCTATCTGTGCTCCTACAGTTATTGTAGAAACTACTAAAAGAATTAATATAAAATATGTTTTGTACTTCATTATCATTTATAGCAATCCTATTTTCAAATATATTCCATATTCTTAATTACTAATATACGTTTTGTTAAGTTTTAACACAAAAACCATTCCCAAACAACATTTTATCTGTTTAATAGGTCTAACTACGTACTGAAACCATACAAAAACTGTTAAAATTTGTTAAATTACTACTTTGCAATGCATAGTACTGTAACAAAATAATTTATTTGTCGTCTATCTAGTATAATCAATTAAAAAACATAAAATCATGAGAACTTTAAACAACAATCAAATTTCAGGAACATTAAGTAACACTAGAAGTTATACCTGGAATACCAAAAGACGTTACAGATAGTAACGTCTTTTTAACCTAAACTTTCATCAATCAAAATGCGAACATTACAATACATATCAAAACAATTAAATCATCTAACAAAAGAAGATGTATTCTTATCAAGAAGGCAAATAAACTTTAGAACATCTAACACTATTATTTGGAAAGGTGTTAAACGATACGCCCATTAAATACATAAAGAATTGCACAACGTTTTGCGTTGTGCTTCCCATAAAGCAATCATTCCCATGGAAATAGGAATCTAAGTCAATAAGTTATGGTATTGTTTTTGTGAGAGTCTTCACATTAACATTTAAACTATAATTTTATGAGACATTTAAGATTTCGACCCGAAATTAATGCAGGGTCAATGGCAGACATTGCTTTCTTATTACTGATTTTTTTCTTAGTTACAGCAACAGTATCAACAGATGCAGGTATTAATAGGCTATTACCTAAACTATGCCCTAACCCACCCTGTACAGTAGATATTCATGATAGAAATATACTTGCAGTAATGATTAATAACGATGACCAAGTCATGGTTGAAAACGAAATCGTTTCGTTAGAAAATCTAAAAGAATTGGCTAAAAACTTCTTAGATAACAATGGCGATGAATCTTGTAACTATTGCAATGGACAAAAAGTAGCATCTTCTTCTGATAGTCCAAAAGAAGCGGTTATTTCTCTAGTTAGTGGTAAACAAACAAGTTACAAACAGTTTATTGCTGTTCAAAACGAATTAACAAAGGCATATTACGAGCTAAGAAACACCTATGCTATGAAAACATTTAACAAGCCTACTGATAATTTAACGAAAGAAGAATTAAAACAAGTAAAAACGGCATATCCCTTTTTGTTATCAGAGGCAGAAACCAATTAGTCTTTCTTTTTAAAGCCATAAAGCAATTGTGCAAAGAAATTTTTAGGCATTTTAGAATCATCTGAATATCCTAAGGTTATTTTACCACCGCTTTCAGGTATATAATTGGTTTTAAAAAGGTAGTCCCATAAACTAAGACTAATTCCAAAATTAACACCATGTCTATGCTCTTTCGGCAACGTGTAGGCATGGTGATATAAATGCATCACCGGATTATTTAGTATATATTTTAATGGTCCATATGTAAACTTCACATTTGCATGATTAAGATGTCCTATTGCAATAGCAAAGAAATGTATAATAAATGCATGCTTGGGTTCAAAACCTCCTATTAACATAACGGCCAATAGCTTTAGAGGCTTGTAGAAAATATTTTCCATCCAATGATAACGTAAATGAGCTGCAAAGCCCATTTCTTTTACTGAATGGTGTACTTTATGAAAACTCCACAAAAATTCATATCTGTGTAATAATACGTGTGTAAACCATTGTACAAAATCTTGAATTATAAAGAAAATCAACAATGCTGCCCAAAAAGGTAGTTTAGTGATATCTATTAACTTTAAAGATTCAATTGTTAATCCTGCATTAGAAAACAATAATTCAATAACGCCATAAAAACCACTTATTACAATTGAGAAAATGAAAAAATTAAAGAACATGTATAATGCATCAAACCAAAAATCTTTTCTAAAAATAGCTTGTTCTTTTCGCCAGGGAAATGCTATTTCTAATAACCAAACCAATATGGAAATCAATATTAATCCCCAAAAGTAATTTTGTTCAATGGGTACATTGAAAACAATGGAATTCCAAGTCCAATCTACAGAACCTAAAAACGCGTCTTTAAAAACTTCAAAATACCTAGTCATCCTAATAGTCTAATAATTCTTTTAGAACCTTTTCAAATCTTTGTTTTGGTAAAAAACCTTGTTCTAATTGTTTAGCAAAAGGCACGGGTGTATCTAAACTGGCAACACGCTTAACTGGAGCATCTAGAAACTCAAAACAATTTTCTGTTATTAATGCTGAAATATCACTGGCTATCCCTCCAAACATAGTATCTTCTTGAAGAATAATAGCTCTACCAGTTTTTTTAACTGAATTATATATAGTTTCAACATCTAATGGTTGAAGTGTTCTTAAATCTATAACATCTGCTGAAATATTTGGCTGATTATCTAATGTTTTTAAAGCCCAATGAATAGCTGCACCATAAGATATAATTGTGATATCTGTTCCTTCTTTTAAAACTGATGCTTTTCCTAAAGGCAAAGTGTAATAATCTGTTGGTACCTCTTGACGAATACTTCTGTACAGTGCTTTATGTTCAAAAAACAATACGGGGTTAGGGTCATTAATAGCAGTAGTTAACAAACCTTTTGCATCATAAGGAAACGCTGGATAAACTACCTTTAAACCAGGAGTTTTAGTAAACCAAGCTTCATTAGTTTGCGAATGAAAAGGGCCTGCACCAACATCTCCACCACAAGGCATGCGTAAAACCACATCGGCATGTTGCTGCCATCTGTAATAAGATTTTGCTAAATAATTCACAACTGGATTGAAACCAGAGCTTATGAAATCTGCAAATTGTAATTCAACTACCGCTTTCATACCTGCTATAGATAAGCCCATAGCTGTCTCTATAATTCCAGATTCACATATAGGCGTGTTGCGTATTCTTTCTTTTCCAAAGTGTTCAACATAACCTTCTGTGATTTTAAAAACTCCTCCATATTCAGCAATATCTTGCCCCATAATGATAAGATCATCATGACGTTCCATGCTTTGTTTTAACCCTTCAGAAATAGCATCTACTAACCTCAGTTCATTTTTGCTTTCTTTATATTTAAATTCCTGATAATTAAATGATTTGAAAACATCATTTAACTCATTACTTTTATTTGATTTTATTTCATCTTCTTCAAAAATGATTTCTAAATGTTCTTGAATTTCTTGACTAATTTCAGCTTTTAGTTGTACTTCAAAATCATCATCAATAATTTCTTCAGATTTTAAAAATCGTTGATAATTTTTTACAGGATCTTTTTTACTCCAAACATCCATTAATTCTTGAGGAACATATTTTGTACCACTAGCCTCTTCATGTCCGCGCATTCTAAAAGTTTTAAATTCTAGTAAAACAGGTCGCGGCTGTTTTCTAATATCATTTACAATGCTTTTTACTGTTTTATAAACTTCAATGATATTATTACCATCAATAATATGAGACTCTATACCATAGCCAATTCCTCTATCTGCAAGGTCTTTACAATTATATTGTTCAGCAGTAGGTGTAGACAATCCATAACCATTATTTTCTATACAAAATAATACTGGCAATTGCCATACGGAGGCTATATTGAGAGCTTCATGAAAATCACCTTCGCTAGTACCTCCTTCACCTGTAAAAACGGCTGTAACTTTGTTTTCATTTTTAAGTTTTGAGGCTAGTGCAATCCCATCAGCTACACCTAATTGCGGACCTAAATGAGAAATCATACCAACAATATTGTATTGTTGCGTACCAAAATGAAACGATCTATCTCTGCCCTTTGTAAAACCAGAAGCTTTACCAAACCATTGCCCAAACAATCTATATAATGGGATATCTCTGGTTGTAAAAACTCCTAAATTTCTGTGCATTGGCAAAATATACTCTTCACTTTTCAATGCCATAGTAACACCAACTGAAATAGCTTCTTGTCCTATACCAGAAAACCATTTACTTATTTTCCCTTGCCTTAATAGCACCATCATTCTTTCCTCTATCATTCTAGGTTTAAGCAAGTTTTTATAGAGCTTTATGAGCGTTTTCTTTTTTAAATCGGTCGCTTCAAAACTTATATGATCTGATGTGAAATTAGTCTCCATATATTAACTTATACCTAATCAAAGATACCATAAAAAGTAGAGTGTTTTTAATAAATAAGTTAAATTAAATAGGTTAAAAACTTTACTTTGTTTTCGTACATTTGTAACTATTGAAAGACAAAAACATCACAGATGAACAGCATACCTAGCGTTAATTTAGAAGACTTTATTTCTAATGATCCTGATAGAAAACAGCATTTTGTAAATGCTATTGGAAAAGCCTACGAAGACATAGGTTTTGTAGCATTAAAAGGTCATTTTTTAGATGATACCTTGGTAGAGAGATTGTATACTGAAGTTAAAAACTTTTTTAGCTTACCTGTTGAAACAAAACAGAAGTATGAAATACCTGGAATTGGAGGGCAAAGAGGTTATGTGTCTTTTGGAAAAGAAAGCGCTAAAGGTAAAAAAGAAGGTGATTTAAAAGAATTTTGGCATTTTGGACAGTATGTTGAAGATAATGATGCTTTAAAAAATGAATATCCAGATAATGTTGAAGTAGAAGAATTACCAGATTTTAATGCTGTAGGTAAAGAGACCTATCAAATGCTAGAGAAAACAGCAAAATACGTATTACGTGCACTGGCATTGCACCTAGGCTTAGAAGAAACGTATTTCGATAATTATATTCACAATGGAAACTCAATACTAAGACCAATTCACTACCCTCCTATTACGCAAGAACCTAAAGAAGCCGTTAGAGCTGCAGCTCATGGAGACATTAATTTAATTACACTTTTAATGGGTGCTCAAGGTAGAGGATTACAAGTTCAAAATCATGAAGGTGAATGGATTGATGCTATTGCCCAACCTGATGAGTTAATGATTAATGTTGGCGATATGTTATCTAGACATACTAATAAAAAATTAAAATCTACAATACATAGAGTTGTGAATCCACCAAAAGAACTTTGGGGCACATCTAGGTTTTCTATTCCGTTTTTTATGCATCCTATTAGCGATATGAAATTAAACGTTTTAGATAGTTGTGTAGATGAAAATAATCCAAAGCATTTTGATGACATAACAGCAGGCGAATTTTTAAATGAACGTTTAATTGAGCTTGGGCTTGTAAAAAAGTAATCAGACTCATTTTTTAATTTTTATATAAAGCCAATTGCTAACTGAATACTGAGACTGCTAACTAAAATAAGATGGATTTACAAGACCAATTAAAAAACTTATTTCCAGATCATATTTCTAAAGAATCTGTTGAAGAAACTCATGATGAGGCTGATAACCTTTGGATTCAAGACGACCCCATAATTTGTAAGTATGAAAAACGAAAGGGAAAGCCTATCACTATTCTAGAAGGCTATACTGGGGCTACCGAAGACTTTAAACAACTTGCCAAAGACATAAAAAAAACATTAAGCGTTGGTGGTAGCTTTAAAGATGATAAAATTATCATACAAGGAGACTACAGAGATAAAATCATGCAGATTTTAAAAGACAAAGGCTTTAAAGTAAAACGCGTAGGTGGTTAATTATCAAATTGTATATGTCTATTAAAGAATCTGAACTTATTTTAAATCCAGATGGTAGTGTATATCATCTTAATTTAAAGCCAGAACATATTGCCAACACTATTATTTTTGTTGGTGATCAAAACAGAGTCGATAAAATATCTAAACATTTTGATTCTATAGAGTTTCAAACTCAAAAAAGAGAATTTAAAACGCATACAGGGTATTACAAAAGCAAACGTATCACGGTTATATCAACTGGTATTGGACCAGATAATATAGATATTGTACTTAATGAACTTGATGCGCTGGTTAATATAGATTTAAACACTAGAAAACCTAAAGAAAACCTAACAAGTCTTGATATTATTAGAATAGGTACTTCTGGTTCATTACAAAAAGATATCCCTGTAGATGCATTTCTTTTAAGTGAATATGCTTTAGATTTAAATGGTATGTTACATTCTTATCAAATTGAAAACATAAGACATAAAACCATTGAAGATGCATTTGTAGCACAAACTAATTGGAGTAAATCCAAGGCATATCCTATTATTATTAAAAATAGTGCAAGTTTAGAAAAAAGAATAGCTAGCAATAAAACTTATAAAGGTATGACAGCTACAGCTGGTGGGTTTTATGGCCCTCAGGGTCGAGTTTTAAGATTACCGCTTCAGGATTCAGAATTAAACAGTAAAATGGATGATTTTAATAGTAATGGCTTGAGGGTTACAAATCTTGAAATGGAAACTTCAGCTATTTATGGTCTTAGTAAACTATTAGGACACAATGCAGTGTCTTTAAACGCTATAATCGCAAATAGAGCCAGTGGAAACTTCAGTAAAAACCCAACTAAAACAGTTGAAGACCTTATAACATATACACTAAACAAAATTATAGAATAAACAACCTATTAAATGAGGACAGTAAATATAGGCGGTGTACCAGAGCATTTTAATTTAGCTTGGTATCTTACCTTAAAAAATGGCGAATACAAAGATCAAGATATCAATCTAAGATGGCATGACTTCCATGGTGGTACTGGGGCTATGTGTAAAGCGCTAAGAAATAAAGATATTGACATTGCAGTTATCTTAACAGAAGGTATTATAAAAGATATCATAGCTGGTAACCCAAGTAAAATTGTGCAAACTTATGTAGAATCTCCATTAATTTGGGGCGTTCATGTAGCAGCAAAGTCAAATTACAATAACATAAATGATTTAAAAAGCACCAAAGCTGCTATTAGCAGATACGGCTCTGGGTCTCATTTAATGGCTTATGTAAATGCCGAAAACAATGACTGGGATTTAGAAAAAGACCTAGATTTTGAAGTTATTAAAAACCTAGATGGCGCTGTTGAAGGTTTAACTAATGGAGATGCAGATTATTTCTTGTGGGAAAAATTCACCACAAAACCTTTGGTAGATGAAGGTACATTTAGAAGTGTTGGCAATTGCCCTTCACCTTGGCCGTGTTTTGTAATTGCAGTAAGAGAAGATTTTATTGCATCTGAAAAGGAAAACCTTGAAAGTATTCTTAACATTATTAATAATACAACGGCAGACTTTAAAAACATTCCTAGTATAGATAAAACCATTGCCAACAGATACGAACAGAAATTAGAAGATGTTCAAGAATGGTTAAACTTAACAGAATGGTCTCAAGAGTTAATTGATGAAAAAACCATTAATAAAGTACAGGACAAGTTATTAAGTTTAGATATTATTCCTAGAAAAGCTAGTTATAAAGAACTTACCCACAAACTGTAACTTCCTTTAAGTCTAACTGTTAATAAAAATCAAAAATCAATTCAAAAGCTAATCAAATACTTATTTTTGGCAAACAATTTAAATTTGAAAATGAAAAAACTACTTATTATAACGCTCGCTTTTGCAATGACTGTGATATCATGCGAAAAGAAATCTAAAGATTATGCCTCTTTTTCTGGTAAAGTAACCAACAAAAACAGCGATTCTTTATTAATTCAATCTAGAAATTATAAAAAAACGATAAAATTGAATGAAGATGGTACTTTTAGTGACACTCTAAAAGTTGAAGCTGGTGTTTTTAGTGTTTTTGATGGAAAAGATTTTGCGCACCTATTTCTAGAAAATGGTATTGAACTAGTTATGACTGTGGATGCTAGTGATTTTAACAAAACTGCTTTGTTTACCGGTGAAAGATCTGAAACCAGTAATTATTTAGCAAAGAAAAACACACTAATTAGATCATCTTTAACACCTGCACTTTTAGATTTAGAAGAAGACGTTTTTAAAGCTAAAGTTACAGAAATTCAAAGTAGTTTTAATGAACTATTAGAAAACACTAAAAACATAGATTCCATAGTGTATGCTGATGAAAAGGAAAGCTTTTCTCAATTAGAAAAAGGATTAATGGCTGGCTATAAACAGCAACAAGCACTTAAAAATCAGTTTGAAAAATTTAAGGGAAAACCATCTCCACCATTTAAAAATTATGAAAATTTCAAAGGAGGCTCTACTTCTTTAAGTGATCTTAAGGGAAAGTATGTATATATAGATGTTTGGGCTACTTGGTGCGGACCATGTATACGTGAAATTCCTTCGCTTAAAGAAGTAGAAAATAAATACCATGGAAAAAACATTGAATTTGTTAGTATTTCTGTAGATAACGGCAGAGGATTCTCTGGCGCAACACAAGAAGAGAAATTTGCAGCTTCAAAAGAAGCTTGGAAAAAAATGATTGCTGATAAAGATATGGGAGGCACTCAATTATTTTCAGATAATGCTTGGGACTCTGATTTTATAAGAGGTTTCGAGATTAGAGGCATTCCAAGATTTATTTTATTAGACCCTAAAGGAAATGTTGTAGATGCCAATGCGCCAAGACCTTCAGACCCTAAGTTAATTAAACTATTTAACGAACTTAATATATAACCATACATGAATAGATATCTTATTTTATTTCTAAGCCTTTGTGTTGCTTTTATATCATGTAAGAAAGAAAAAGAAGACTTAAATCACGCTATTATTTCTGGTCTTATAAAAAATAAACCTAATGCAGAAATGACTATTAGCAACCATGATGGTTCATTTTTCAAACCATTTAAACTTTCAGAGAATGGAACTTTTGAACAAACTATAGATGCTGAAACCAATGATTATGTGCTATCAGATGGTAGAAACAGATTATTTCTTCATTTAAAAAATGGGCATAATATCGAAATAAATTATGATGCAAAAAACTTTACTAATTCGGTTGACATAAAAGGAAAAGGCTCTGAAATTTCAATTTATCTTTTTAAAAAAGCCAATTTAGAAAAACAACACTTTACCAGTGCAAGGAAAATATATTCTTTAGACCAAGACGCTTTTAAACAAAAGCTTAAAGTTGCTGAAAAAAGTCTAGATTCACTCGTTTCAAATTCAAAGGGTTTAGAAACAGATTATATCTCTAAAGAAAAAAGAAACATTCATTATTGGTACTTAAGTTTACTAACAGATTATAAACCTGCTCATATACATTTTACTAAGGCAAAAGATTTCAATATTTCTGATGATTTTTTAAGTGAGCTTGATAACCTAGATTATCAAAACGATGAAGACTTCACTTTTTCACGTTATTATAAAAAAATAGTATTTAATCACCATAAAAGCATAATTGATGCAATTAAAAATGATTCTGTACCTAAATATGTAACTGCTCTAAACACTCTAGGCAATATTGAAAATGAAGTTATAAAAAACGACTTGTTATTTGATTATTCGAATTTCTATATGGCACGTTCTAAAGATATCCATAATTTTTATAAAGTCTCTATAGAAAACGTTACTGATAAAGAAACAAGTAATAAAATAACTGAACAATACAAAAAACTAACATACCTAGATAAAGGTAACCCTTCACCTGAGTTTATTAATTATGAAAATTATGAAGGAGGAAAAACATCTTTAAAAGATTTTAAAGGAAAATATGTATACATAGATGTTTGGGCTACTTGGTGCGGACCTTGTATTAATGAAATTCCTGCCCTAAAACAAGTTGAGGAAGAATACCATGGTAAGAATATTGAATTTGTAAGTATTTCAATAGATAAGAAACGAGATTTTGAAAAATGGAAAAACTTGATTGTAAGTAAAGAACTTGGTGGTGTACAATTATTTGCAGATAGAGATAATAATTCAAAATTTGTTAAAGACTACCAAATTACAGGAATTCCTAGGTTTATTCTTTTAGATCCTGATGGAAATATTGTGAGTGCCAATGCACCAAGACCATCTAGTAAAGACCTTACTGATTTACTCAATAAACTTAAGATATAATTTTTGAAGACAGAAAACTTAAAAAAAGCCTCATGTCATGAGGCTTTTTTAATATATTTACAATTATACGCCACTCCATTTCTCTTTAAAAACCTACATAACCCCTAACATTATATTGTATTCTAAATAAATTACAAATTATGGTTTTGATTGGTTTAAATCTAACAAAATAGTACCTTTGTACTGCCCTTTAAACACAACTTAATCTTTTGTTATTGTAATAGAATACTATTAATTCTAAAGTTTATTTTACAATTAATAATTGATTATAAGATGCCTTTTATTGAAGAAAAAAACTTAGTAGACTTACATAAGCTTATAGAAAAGGGTGAAGAGGATTTAAATCAGATTTCTAGAGAGTTAAAGGTCGAATCTGATAAATTAGAACATGCCCAATTCATTAAAAAAGTACTAGCCATTGTTGTTGGACTATTGATATTTGGTTTAATATATTCCTTTACTCATTATAATTCTTCAAATGAGGTAGAAAACACAATTATACAAGCGGCACCTCAGTCGGAAATTCAACAACCTGAAGATAGTGCTTTAATTGCTTTAGAAGAAGAAACAACAACTGAAGAAGAAGGTCTGGTATATAGAGTTCAAATTGGTGCGTTCCAGAATTTTAATATTGAAAGTTTAGGTGCAACACAATCTGATGTTATTTCTAAAAGAACATCTAATGGAAAGTTTACATATGCAGTTGGCAACTTTGCAACTTATGCTGGAGCTTCTGAACTAAAAGCTAATCTTAAAGAACTTGGATTTAAAGATGCATTTATTGTAGCTACAAATAACGGAGATGATATTTCTATTGAAGAAGCTTTAGAATTAAGTGATGAAATAGTTGAATAAGATGCTGAACTAAATTCAGCATGACAAAAGACTTAAATTATTATATCTCCTCTTGCGTCTGTGGTTGTTCAGGTTGTTTAAATAAATCTATATAAGCTTCTCCTAAATACTCAATAACATGAGATGCTATTAAACTTTGGTATCCAAAATCTTCAACAGCTATATCGGCAGATTTTCCATGTAAATACACGCCAAAAACTGAAGCAACTAAAGGGTTATAGTCCTGAGAAAGCATTCCTGTTATAATTCCCATTAAAACATCTCCAGTTCCTGCTGTAGACAATCCTGGATTACCAGTAGTATTTACATATATTTTATCTCCTAAAACTGTGATGGTATTTGCTCCTTTTATTACAACAATGACCTTATATTTTTTAGAAAATGTTTTTGCCTTTTCAAGTTTGTCAAAATCATCTTTCCAAGCTCCAATTAATCGTTCTAACTCTTTAGGATGTGGTGTTAAAATTGTGCTTTCGGGTAATAACTTCAAAAGCGCCTTCTTTTTAGACAATATATTTAATCCATCAGCATCTATAACTAATGGCATTTTATTCTCCTTCAAAAATGCTTCAAAAGCAGCTATAGTTTTTGTATCGTTTCCTATTCCTATCCCAAAACCAATTACTGTGGGTTCAATATCAAATTGTATATCAGTAATTTTTTCTTCGTTTACATCAGTAATCACCATAGCTTCAGGAAAAGCAGATTGCAGTACATTATAACCACACTTTGGTACAAATGCAGACACCAGACCAGCTCCAGCAGATAATGCTCCCCTACTCGCTAATGTTACTGCTCCTATTTTTCCATAGCTACCACCAATAATTAAACTGTGTCCAAACGTTCCTTTATGAGAAAATTTTTGTCGGGGTACATACATTGGTAATACCTCATGTTTACCAATTAGCTCGACCTCTGTAACGGTTGTCTGTAAAAATTCTGGATCTAATCCTATGTCTAAAACTTCCCATTGCACCGTATATTTCGCAGTTTCAGGTAAAAAGAATAGTAATTTTGGAGACGCAAAACTCAAGGTGTATCCTGCCCACACAACGTCATCTTCATTTTCCGGTACTTTATCTGTTTGTAAACCTGATGGAATATCTATCGATAATGTATATGCTTTAGTGTTTCTAAAGTGTTTAAACAATGCTTTTACCCAATCTACTAGAGGTCTGTTTAGCCCAATACCAAAAACGGCATCTACGATAATATCATCTGGATGAATTTCTGGAAAATCTTCCTCACGAGTCATTAGAGTTGGCCATTCTTTTGTTACTCCTTTAATTCTATCGTAGTTAATTAAAAAATCTTTAGATCGTTTATCACTATAATTTACCACATACGTTTTCACGTTGTAACCATGTGTAATTAAGTGTCTTGCTAATACCAAACCATCACCACCATTATTACCTATACCACAAAATACGTGTACAGGTACTTGGGCTCCTTGCATACGCATGTGCATCCAATTAAAAATTTGGGTAGCTGCACGCTCCATTAAATCTGTTGAAGTTATATTTTGTCTTTCTGCAGTAAGTTTATCGCCTTCGTAAATTTGCTCTTTTGAGAATATCTTCATTAATCTTTTTTAGTTTATTGATTTTCTAATTCTTTTTGGAATACATTGAATTTCTTAAAATAAAAATGCTTCAGCTTAAGAATAACACAAAAAAAAAATATTAGTTTTTTAATTTGGCTAAATGTAATACTTTTGAATAATATTTTTATAGCCAATAATGAATCATTTGGACCAAAATAATAGATTTACAAGTTCTCTTTTAACTAAGAGCACTGTTTCTTTTGTTGGTACTACTACAAATACAACTACCCTTTGGGGTTGTTAAATATTTATACTTCGGGCTATTGTGTGGTTTATTCTAAAAATCACTTTTTAATAAAATTATTATTCAATTATCAATTCATTAAAAAATGAAGGTTTTAAAATTTGGAGGGACTTCTGTAGGTTCTTCAAAAAACATAAATAACGTCATAAGTATTTTAGAAAAATATTCTAAAAGCGGATCTGTGGCGTGTGTGGTTTCAGCAGTTGGTGGTATTACAGATAAATTATTGTTAGCTGGTAAAAAAGCACAAAATAAAGACGATGAGTACTTAAATGTTTTTAATACAATTAAAGACATTCACTTAAATATTGTAACCGAGTTAATTCCTAACAATAATACTTCGGTCATTAGTTATATAGAGGAAAAATTAAGTGAGCTAAAAAACTTATTAGATGGTATTTTTCTAATTAACGAATTATCACTTAAAACATCTGATAAATTAGTAAGTTTTGGAGAGTTGTTATCTTCTTTCATCATAGCCGAAACTATGAAAAGTAGAAATGTATCTACTGAAAGAAAGAATTCTCAGGAATTAGTCATTACAAACTCAAACTTTACTAAAGCTGAAGTTAACTACAATATTACAAACAAAAATATTGTAGATTATTTTAAATCTGCCAACCAGAAAATCACTATTCTTCCTGGTTTTGTATCTAAATCTGTTAATGGAGAGCAAACTACTTTAGGTCGTGGTGGCTCAGATTTTACAGCTGCTATTATTGCTGCAGCTTTAGATGTAGAGCAATTAGAGATTTGGACAGATGTTAGTGGTATGTTTACTACCAATCCAAAAATGGTAAAACATGCCTACCCAATTAGTGAAATTTCATATCAAGAAGCTATGGAGTTATCACACTTTGGCGCTAAAGTATTATACCCTCCAACGGTACAACCGGTATTAAATCTTGAAATTCCTATTCATATAAAAAATACATTAGAGCCTGAAGCTACAGGTACTATCATTTCTAATAAAGCTGTAAACGGTAATAATCCCGTTAAAGGTATTAGTAATATTGGTAACATTGCGCTTTTAACCTTAGCAGGGAGTGGAATGGTTGGTATTCCAGGATTTTCTAAGCGTTTATTTGAAACGTTATCTCAAGAGAAAATCAATATTATTTTAATTACACAAGCATCCTCAGAACATTCTATTTGTTTAGGTATTGAAAGTAAAGATGCTAATGCTGCGAAAGAAGCCATAGATACTACGTTTGAAAACGAAATTGCGCTTAATAAAATAGAGCCTATTCTAGTTGAAGAAGGATTATCTATAGTGGCGCTTGTTGGTGATAACATGAAAAATCATCAAGGTATAAGTGGTAAATTTTTCAGTGCTTTAGGTAGAAATAATGTAAACGTGAGAGCCATAGCTCAAGGGGCTTCAGAAAAGAATATTTCTGTAGTAATTAATGAAAATGATGTAAAGAAAGCGTTAAACGTATTACATGAGCAATTTTTTGAAGCAAAAACTAAGCAGTTAAATGTATTTATTACTGGTGTAGGTAATGTTGGGGAACGTTTGGTAGAACAAATAAAACAACAACGTAAATATTTAAAAGAAAACTTAAAAATCAATTTAAGAGTTATTGGATTATCTAACTCAAGAAAAATGATTTTTAATGAAGGAGGTTTAGATTTAAAGTCGTGGAAAGAGCAGTTAGTAGATGGCGAACAAGCCTCTTTACAGGGTTTCTTTGAAAAAGCTAAAGATCTAAATCTACGTAATAGTATTTTTGTGGATGTGACTGCTAATAAAGACGTAGCAGATTTATATGCACAGTATTTACGCGAAAGTATTTCTGTTGTAGCTTGTAATAAAATTGCTTGTTCAAGTGAATTTAGCAATTATAAAGAATTAAAACGTTTATCTCTTAAATACAATGCGCCTTTCTTATTTGAAACTAATGTTGGTGCAGGGTTACCTGTAATCGATACACTTAGTAACTTGGTAGCTTCAGGAGATAAAATCAACTCAATACAAGCCGTACTTTCTGGTAGTTTAAATTTTGTATTCAATAATTTTAATGATACTACTAAATTCTATGATGTTGTAAAACAAGCTGCTGCTGAAGGTTATACAGAACCAGACCCAAGAATTGATTTAAGTGGTGTTGACGTAGCTAGAAAGATTTTAATTCTAGCTAGAGAAAGTGGTGTAGAAATGAATTTAGAAGATATTAATAACACATCTTTCTTATCTGAAGCTGGATTAAAAAGTGATACTGTAGATGATTTTTATCAAACCTTGATTGATGACGAAGCACATTATCAAGCTTTATACGCTTCCGCGAAAGCGAATAACTGTCAATTAAAATATGTAGCAAAGTTTGATAGCGGTAAAGCAAGTGTGAGTTTACAAGAAATACCAGTTGGACACCCGTTTTATAATTTAGAAGGTAGTGATAACATAGTCATGTTCTATACAGAACGTTACCCAGAACAACCTATGATTATTAAAGGAGCTGGAGCCGGTGCAGATGTAACCGCCTCTGGATTGTTTGCTGATATTATTAGATTAGGAAACGATTAAGATGAAACTGCATAAAGAAAGTGATATTTCCTGTTCTAGTGCAGCCGAAAGTTATTTAATTGAAAAAATGAACGAAATAAAAATATTTTCTCCTGCAACTGTAGCTAACGTATCATGTGGATTCGATGTTATGGGATTCTGTTTAGATAGCGTTGGTGATGAAATGGTTGTTAGAAAGGTAGAAACCAAAGGCATTAAAATAACTAATATTGAAGGCTTTGATTTACCATATGAAGCTAAAAAAAATGTAGCTGGAGTTTCTGCTCTAGCTATGTATGATGCTTTAGATTTAGATTTTGGCTTTGAAATTGAGATCTATAAAAAAATCAAACCTGGTAGTGGCATTGGGAGTAGTGCAGCAAGTGCTGTTGGTAGTGTGTTTGGTATGAACGAGTTGTTAAACAGACCTTTCAACAAAACACAACTAACAGGATTTGCCATGAAAGGAGAAGCATTAGCAAGTAAATGTGAACATGCTGATAACTTAGCCCCTGCTATTTTTGGTGGATTTGCTTTGGTAAAAAGTGTGTCTCCTTTGCAAATATTAGAAATTCCTTCACCTGAAGATTTATATGCTACTATCATTCACCCACAAATTGAAGTAAAAACATCAGAATCTAGAGGGTTACTACCAAAAGAAGTAGCTTTACAAGATGCCATTACGCAATGGGCAAATTTTGGCAGTTTAATACATGGTTTACATACCAGTGATTATGAGGTGATTCAAAATGCATTGCATGATGTCATTGTAGAACCACAT
Organism: uncultured Flavobacteriaceae bacterium; assembly: GCA_947487895.1. Classification (GTDB taxonomy): domain Bacteria; phylum Bacteroidota; class Bacteroidia; order Flavobacteriales; family Flavobacteriaceae; genus Seonamhaeicola. Next base: position 48,529 of record CANKYF010000002.1, on the reverse strand, counting down.
AGAAGCAAACTCATTCCGCATTTTAAAGAAGTTAAAGAAACAGCTATTCAAGCTGGGGCCTTAGGTTCTGGAATATCTGGTTCAGGCCCTTCAATCTTTTCTTTGTGTAAAGGCATCGAAAGTGCAGAAAAAGTTAAGGAAGCCATAGAAGCTATCTATTCAAAAACAGGTATTGAGTATGATATGCACGTGTCTAAAATTAATACGGAAGGGATTAAAATAATTCAATAAGACCAAAGGCAAATGACCGAAGACCAAAATGACATCTTAGGTAAGTTTAAGTTTGAAAAACTAATTATTTGGCAAAAAGCAATGGACTTTGGAGAAAGAATTAATAAAATTACTGATGCTTTTCCTGATAAAGAGAAATTCAATTTATCAAGTCAAATTAGAAGAGCTTCAGATTCAGTAGCTCTAAACATATCAGAAGGTTCTATTGGTCAGTCAAATCCTGAACAGAAGAAATTTATAGGTTATTCCATACGTTCTTTAGCAGAAGTTGTCACTTGTCTCTTCAAAGCAGAAAAGAGAAACTATATTAATAAAAGTAATTTTATTCAATTATATAATGAAGCACATCATTTAATGAACATGATGTTAGCATTTAGAAAAAATATCAAATAATTAAAACCAATGAATCGATAGACTCGTTACTCTTTTTGGTCTCCCGTCTTCGGTCATTTGTCTTAGAACAAAACCATGAAATACTATTCTCTAAATAAACAAGCTCCAGATACTACATTTGAAAATGCAGTTGTTAAAGGTTTAGCACCAGATAAAGGTTTATACTTTCCAGAAAGTATCACGCCTTTACCTGACGCTTTTTTCAAGAATTTAGATCAATTATCTAATTCTGAAATTGCTTTTGAAACCATCAAGCAGTTTGTATCTCCAGAAATTCCAGAAGACGTTTTAAAAACGATAGTTGAAGAAACGTTGTCTTTTGAGTTTCCTGTAGTTCCATTAAATAATAATATTTCGACATTAGAATTATTTCATGGTCCAACCATGGCATTTAAAGATGTTGGTGCACGCTTTATGGCACGCTGTTTAGGCTATTTCAATAAAGATAATAATAACGAAGTTACTGTTTTAGTGGCTACGTCTGGTGATACTGGCGGTGCTGTGGCTAACGGTTTTTTAGGTGTAAAAGGTGTAAATGTAGTGATCCTCTACCCTAGCGGAAAAGTGAGCGATATACAAGAAAAGCAATTAACAACTCTTGGTCAAAATATTGAAGCCTTAGAAGTAAACGGAACGTTTGATGATTGCCAAGCTATGGTTAAAACTGCCTTTTTAGATGAAAGTTTAACCAGCAAGATGCAATTAACCTCTGCCAATTCTATTAACGTAGCACGTTGGTTACCACAGTTATTCTATTTTGTATTTGCTTACAAGCAGTTATATAAAAAATATGATGACATTGTATTCTCTGTACCAAGTGGCAATTTTGGGAATATCTGTGCAGGTATGATGGCTCAACAATTAGGATTACCTGTAAAGCATTTTATAGCATCTAACAATGCTAATAATGTGGTAACACGTTACTTAGAATCTGCATTATACGAACCAAAACCATCTGTTCAAACGATAAGTAATGCTATGGATGTTGGAGCGCCTAGTAACTTTATTAGAATTCAAGAGATTTATAAAAACAAATTTGAAACTCTTAAAGAAAATGTGTCGTCTTATTGGTTTACAGATAAACAAACTAAAGATGCCATGTTAGAAATCTATAACGATTGTAACTATGTTGCAGATCCGCATGGTGCTGTTGGGTATCTAGGGAGCAAAGCGTATTTAAAAGACAATCCTAACGCGCATTGCGTGTTTTTAGAAACAGCACACCCTACAAAGTTCTTAGATGTTGTTGAAGAGGTTATTAAAGAAGAGCAACCATTACCTACTCAAATACAAGAAGTGATGGGTAGAAAAAAAGTAGCTGTTAAAATTTCTACTTATGACGATTTGAAATCGTTTTTACTAAAATAAAATCGTTCAACATATATTATAATAAGCCATAGTCTACACTATGGTTTTTTTGGTTTGCAATTTGACTTTGTAGAAATTTTCATCTACATTCGTGAGTGTTATATATTTTATTTTTGTTATTTAGTCTTGCAAAAAATAAAGTTCGTTAGATTTAAATTTAAGTCTCTGAATATCAATAATAAAAATTATAAATATAAAGACAGATATATAACAATTGTAATATACTTAACTATTAGGCAACATTTGTAAAAAGACTATGGCTAAAAAAAAGAACATTACACTACCACCGCCACCGAAATCAAAATACGACTTTCCCAATTTGAATATTAATATAAGAGAATTAGAAAAAAACCAAGAAAGCATATCCGAGACGTTTAAAAAATTTGCAGATTATTTCAAAGAAAATCAAATTGCAAGAAACACATTTGTTCATAATTTACCTAAATCTACCACTATAAGTAGACAACAGGCAATTAGGAATATTAATGATTCGTATCAAAAAGAAAAGTTGGTTTTAGTTCTTGGTGCTGGAGTTTCTTTAGAATTTGGAGTTCCGTCTTGGGGAATATTATTGCAGAATTTAATGGTTCACACAATCAAAGAAGAGAATAATGTTTCAAATGTACTTTCTAAACTTTTTAACGACATTTTTGCACCAAACCCATTAATTGCAGGTAGATATCTACAAGATTATTTTGAAAATAATGACTCTTCATTTGAATCAATGGTTAGAGACGTGTTATATTCTACAATTGATAAAGACAGAGATTCAGAATTGTTAAGCGAAATTGTAAAAATTTGCGTCGCACCTGGAAAAAGCCCAAATCTTGATTCTATAGTCACATACAATTTTGATGATATTCTCGAATATAAATTGGAAAAAACAGAAATGGAAATACCATACAAATCTGTATTTGGAATTGGAATTGAAATAAAAAATGGAGAATTGCCGATTTATCACGTCCATGGTTACCTTCCTGAATCTGAAAAATTGAGCGATTCCAATAAAATTACTTTCGGAGAAAACAACTACCATCAGCAGTATTCTGATATTTATAGTTGGAATAATATTGTTCAAATAAATAAATTTCGAGAAAATACTTGTGTTTTTATTGGTAGTAGTTTAACCGATCCGAATATTAGAAGATTACTCGATATAGCATTAAGACAAAAAGGTAATAAAAGAAAACACCATTACATTTTTAAGAAAAAAATTGATAATAAATCGTTAAGTGAAAAACTTAAAAAAACATTAAATACACCAGAAATTTTAAATAATAAAAATAATGCTGGATTAGATTTTGATGAAACTATCGAATTATTAACTGATATTTATGAGAGGTTTGAAGAAAACGACTCTGCTTCATTTGGTGTTCAAACAATTTGGGTCAATGACTGGGACGAAATCCCAAAAATTTTAAAAAAAATGAGAGAAAATGTTACCTAAATATATATATAATTTATTGTTAGTTTTAGCCTACTTACGAAAATCCTCGCGGATTTTCTATTCGGTTTGTATTTACTAAATTAAGTACTTAAAACACGTTAACAAATATTATGAAACTAATAATACTATATTTCTCAATACTCTTATTTTCTTTCGTGATGCTTTCTTGCTCTAAGAATCCAAATCAGGAATTAACTAAAGGATTGGAAGTAAATAGTGATAAAACATATTTAAATTTATAAAACCTATGAAATACGTTAAAACAATAATTTCCATTTTAGTTTTTTCTTTAGTACTATCTTTTAACGCAACAGCTCAGAAAACACAAGAACAAATAAAACTTATTAAAACTATTAACGATAAAATTAAAGAGGAAGCCTTAACTAAGAATCATATTTCCTCGATAAGAGTTTGGAAAAAAGAATTTAGAATTCTAAATAAATTCGGAACTACAAGATCGATAGTAGACATTGATAAAATCAAGAATGTTAAAATTTTCAAACAAGATGAATATTATTCTGTAAAAATAGTAGCTCCTTGGGGAGTAACTGACCAGAAAAACAAAAATAGATTTGGATCTACCCATATAAGCGCCTCAATGAAAAACAAAAAACTTGTCAAGGATATAATATTGGACATCAAAGCACTTATTGAAACTTATCAATCTAACTAATATACAAAGTGACCATTTAACATTGACAATAGACTTTACAAATATTGAATATCTAAAGAAAGGAAATAAACGTCAACAAGAAGCTTATGTAGAATTGACCCAACTTTCAATTTTTGAAAAGTTACGAGATTATAAGCCGATATTGACAGGAACTATTCCAATAGGAATTGATTTGCCTGAAAGTGATCTGGATATAATTTGCGAATGCTCTGATCACAACCATTTTACTGCAACTCTCACTTCATTATATTCGAACAAAGACAATTTTAAAATTAGAACCAGCATTTGGGACAATCAAAAATCAACCATTGCAACATTTCGGTCTGGTGAATTTCAGATTGAGATTTTTGCACAAGATTGCCAGACAAAACATCAAAACGCTTATAAACACATGTTAGTTGAGCATAAAATTCTGAATTCTAAAGATGATAAATTCAAAGCCGAAATAATACGACTCAAAAAAGCTGGCTTAAAAACTGAGCCCGCCTTTGCAAAATTATTAGGTTTGGTTGGAAACCCTTATGAAGAGTTATTGAAAAAAGAAATATAAAAATTCATTAAAAGAATTTAACATTTCTACTGAATTGAATATAAATTAAATTGGATAAAACCGCTATGTTTATGTTCTTAAGAATTTAAATATCTAACCAATAAATACGATTAACTTTAAAACTTAATCTCACACTAAATAAGATTTTTTCACACTAATTCGTTATTTTTAAAGTCAAATACATTTTCTAACCCTAAAGATACCTACTTTGAAAATTAAAAAATTCTGGAAACGAATTTTATTACTACTAATATTAGTTCCTATTTTAGTAGTAGCAAGCCTTATGCTATATATTCAGAGTAACCAATCTGAAATTATTAAAGAGGAAATCGCAAAACTAAACCAAGAACACAAGGGACTTATTAATGTTGGAGATAGCAAATTATCTCTTTTTAGCAACTTTCCTTATGTATCTATAAAGGTATTTGATGTAGAGGTTTTTGAGACCAAAGAAGACAATGCACCACTTATAATGGATGTAAAAGATATATACATTGGTTTTAGCCTAGTGGATATAATAAAAGGAAATTACGACATTCAATCTTTAATTATAGAAGAAGGCATCTTTAATCTTGTTATTCATGAAAATAATACTACTAATATTCAAAACTCTTTAGCAAGCACTTCTGAAACAGAGACACCATCAACCAATATTCATCTAAAAAAAATTAAACTTAAAAATCTAGACATCCATACATTAGATGAAGCCACTAATACAGATGTTGAAAAATTCGTGTACACTGGTAAAGGTGGTTTTAGCCTAAAAGATAATACCATCGCTGGGCATATAGATACAGATTTTGAGTTAAATGTGATAAAAAATGGAGATACGACTTTCATACATAAAAAACATTTTGAAGTTCATACAGACCTTATATTTAATGAACACACTGGTATTCTTGACATAGAACCCTCAGGTATTGTAATGGAAAATGGTGATTTTGAGTTAGAAGGCTCAATAGACACAAAGAACGATGTAGATCTTGACCTTTTTATAAAAGGAACAAAGCCCAATTTTGATATGCTCATTGCTTTTGCTCCCGCAGATGTAATACCCGTACTAGAGAAATACAAAAATGCAGGTGACATCAATTTTAATGCAAGTATTGAAGGACCAGCTAACAAAGGAAACAGACCTTTTATCAATGCTCATTTTGAGGCAGGCAAAGCCTTCTTAGAAAACACTAAAAGAGCAAAAAAGATAGATAACATGGGCTTTAAAGGTCATTTTACTAATGGAGAAAACAGAAACGCAAGTACTATGGAATTTTCTCTAACAGATATGACAGCGTCTTTAGAAAAAGGTGAGTTTGAAGGCTCTATTCTTGTTAAGAATTTTGAATCTCCAGAAGTGCACATGCAAATAAACTCGAATTTTAATCTCGCTTTTATTGCTGACTTTTTTGAACTAGAGCAGGTACAAGATGCTTCGGGAGAGGTTTCAGTAAAAATGAATTTTCATGATATTATTGATATTGACCACCCCGAAAAGGCATTACAAAAACTCAATCAAGCCTACTTTGCAGAATTGATTGTAAAAGACTTAAGTTTAGTTACCAAAGAACTTCCCGCTCCCCTACACGATCTGAATGTACATTTAGTCATGAATGGAAAAGAAGCTACCCTGAACCAGTTTGAGTTGTTACTTGGTAATTCAGACCTATCAATAAATGGTTCCCTTTCAAACTTACCCGCCATTGTACATCATACAAACATACCTGTAAAAACCCATTTAGATATTACCTCCAACACTTTAGATATCTCCCAATTAACCCGTTTTTCAAAACAAGACACTACCCAAACTGGTATCGATGAACAAATAAAAGATTTAAGCTTAGGGCTTTCTTTTATAGCTTCTGCAAAAGATTTTACAGAATCTGAGTATTTACCAAAAGGTGAGTTTTTTGTTGATAGTTTATATGCAGACTTAAAACATTACCCACATAAATTACATGATTTCCATGCTGATGTCTCAATAGATGATGAAGACCTAAAAATAATAGATTTTACGGGCTATATAGATGATAGTGATTTTCATTTTGACGGGTTAATACATGATTATGCCTTTTGGATGCAACCTAAATTGAACGGAGACGTAGATTTAGATATCAACCTTAGGTCTAATAAATTAAGACTGGAAGATGTCTTTTCATATAAGGGAGAAAATTATGTTCCAAAAGAGTACCGACATGAAGCGTTTGATAATCTAGCCTTGCATGTTGCCTCTAGTATGCATTATAAAGATTCTGCGTTACATTCCATTGATTTGGCTTTAGATAAGTTAGATACAAAAATGAAATTACATCCCCTCCGTTTTCATGATTTTAAAGGAAACATCCATTATGAAGATGAACATATAGTGATAAAAGACTTTCATGGAGAAATAGGAACCACCAACTTTAATTTCGATTTAAACTATTATTTAGGAAACGATCAACAAATAAAGAAAAGAGATAATTATCTAGAATTAAAGGCTAAATACATCGACTTTGACGCACTCTTTAATTTTGATTTAAATCCGCAAAAATCAACAGAAACTGTTACCTCAAAAGCTGCAGATGTAAAAGAACATGCAGATGCCTTCAATTTATATGAATTGCCATTTACAGACATGCAATTTAAGGCACATATTACTCACTTTATATACCATAGAATAGATCTTCAAAATATCAAAGCAGACTTAAGAACAACACCTAATCATTACATTTATATAGATACATTACATATGGATGCGGCTGGAGGAAATATTAGATTAAATGGATATTTTAATGGTAGCGATCCTCAACATATTTATATGCAGCCAGATTTGGTTATGAATAATGTTGATTTGGATAAATTGCTCTTCAAATTTGAAAATTTTGGACAAGACCACCTCGTTTCAGAAAATTTACAAGGCAAACTTACCTCTAGAATTAAAGGTAAGATTAGAGTATACCCAGATATGGTACCAGACCTAGACCAATCATCTCTAGAAATGGATGTGAAAGTATTAAATGGGAGATTAAAAAATTATGATCCAATGTTGGCGCTTTCAGATTATATGGGAGATAAAAACCTGCAAAACATTAGGTTTGACACCTTACAAAATAGCCTAGATATAAATAAAGGAAAAATTAATATTCCAGCTATGAGGATTGAATCTACTTTGGGGCATATAGAATTATCTGGTACGCATGATAACAATCAAAATATCGATTATTATTTGCGTATTCCTTGGAAAACTGTAAAAAAAGCTGCTTGGCAAAAATTATTTAAAAACAAGAAAGATACTATTATCAATGAGGAGCAGGAAGATGAGATTGTAGAAGTAGATCCTAACAAAAAAATAAAGTACCTCAATTTAAAGATTAAAGGGAGTATAGATGATTATAAGATTTCATTGGGTAAAAAAAAGAAAGGTGATCTCTAATTTTATAAATTTTAATGAATAATAAACTCCGCATATTATTGAATGCTATATCTTTATATTAATTCATTAAACATTGAACTGCGTTTTTTTGGTTATTATACACCATTAATCGAGTGAGACAATTAAATTAATTATCAATAGCTTTAAACCATGAAATTTTTTGTATTAAAACTGTTTATTATAATTAGTGTAGTTGCTTTTTTATTGTCTTGTAAAAACAATAATACATCCCAATTTAAAATAAACACTATTCATGGTACAATTAATTCACATGAATTGGGGCTAACATTAACTCACGAACACATCATGTCTAATTATGGCAAAGAAATTAGTGAGACTTCAAGTTATGATAGCCTCAAACTATTCAATCAAGTCATTCCTTACTTAAAGAAGTTGAAAGCATTAGGTGTTCATTCAATTTTTGATTGTACTACAGAATATTTTGGTCGGAGAGTTGATTTGTTGAAAATAATATCTGATTCTACTGGAATACATATTATTACTAATACTGGATTTTATGGAGCAGCTAATGATAGATATATTCCAAAATTTGCATATAGTGCAAGTGCTCAGTCTATTTCAGAAATTTGGGTAGACGAATTTGAAAACGGAATTAATGGAACGAAAATCAAACCTGGATTTATCAAATTAGCTTTTGATAACGACATGGTTCTTTCTAACATTGACAAAAAATTATTTGAAGCTGGAATTCTAACTCATTTAAAGACAGGCTTAACTTTGGCTGTTCATACTAGAGAAAATATTGAAGCAGTAAAATTACAGATGAAACTTCTAAACAAATATAATGTTCACCCAAGTGCATGGATTTGGACTCACGCTAATAAAGTTGAAGATAATAACATTCTAATTGATTTGGCGAATAAAGGAGCTTGGATTTCGCTTGATGGTGTCAAAGAATCCAACACAAGTGAGTATGTAGAACGAATTAAGCTTTTCAAACAAATGAATTTACTTCACAAAATATTACTATCTCATGATGGGAATGGGTTTCCAAGAGGTAGAGATATAAGAAAATTTGATGCAATATTTAAAAATTTAATTCCTGAATTATTGAAAAATGGATTCACAATGGATGAAATCAATCAGGTTATGATAAAAAACCCAAAAAATGCTTTTGGCATTAGAGTACGAAAGAAATAAAAGTATATAACAAAATATCAAATGTTCGTTACTTCCATTCTGTTTCTATGTCATGTATAACGAGATTTGTAGCGTATTTTAGCTATAGCTGACTTTTATTACTTTAAAAGCATTACTTTACCTGAAAGTGAAATTTTAATAAATGCATTAAAACAAGGCATATATTTTATACTTATTTAACATTTTTTTTTCAATCGAGATCTTACGAATTTATGTAGATTTGCGGCATAAAATTTAATAATCTACAATCAAATATGAAAAGTACTGCATTAACATCAACTCATGAGGCTCTTGGTGCCAAAATGGTTCCTTTTGCTGGTTTTAATATGCCTGTACAATATGAAGGTGTAAATATTGAGCATGAAACTGTTAGAAGTGCTGTTGGCGTGTTTGATGTGTCTCATATGGGTGAGTTTTTAATTGAAGGAGAACATGCCTTAGATTTAATTCAAAAAGTAACCAGTAATGATGCTTCTAAACTAACTATAGGAAAAGCGCAATACAGTTGTTTACCCAATGAAACAGGAGGTATTGTAGATGATTTAATTGTTTATAGAATAAAAGAACACACGTATTTACTAGTAGTTAATGCAAGTAATATTGATAAAGATTGGAATTGGATTTCAAATAAAAATGATGTTGGGGCAAGCATGCGTAATTTAAGTGATGACTATTCTTTATTGGCTATTCAAGGCCCAAAGGCGGTTGAAGCTATGCAAAGTTTGAGTAGTCATGATTTATCGGCTATTAAATTCTACAATTTTATAGTGGGAGATTTTGCAGGTATTGAACATGTAATTATCTCTGCAACAGGATATACTGGTAGTGGCGGATTTGAAATATATTGTAAAAACTCTGAAGTAAAACAAATTTGGGATACAATATTTGAAGTCGGCGCAGATTTCGGCATCAAACCTATTGGCTTAGCCGCAAGAGATACACTGCGATTAGAAATGGGGTATTGTCTCTATGGAAATGATATAGATGATACCACCTCTCCTATTGAAGCTGGTTTGAGTTGGATTACTAAGTTCTCAAAAGATTTCACAAATTCTAAAGCTTTAAAAGCAGAAAAAGAACGAGGTTCAGAACGTAAATTGGTGGCTTTTAAATTAGATGAGCGTGGTATTCCAAGACAAGGCTATGACATTGTAGATGGTAATGGAAATAAAATTGGAAATGTAACCTCTGGCACCATGTCTCCTAGCTTAGGAATTGGTATTGGTTTAGGATATATTCCTACTATTTTTGCTGATATTGATAGTAAAATCAATATTCAAATTAGAAAAAAAACAATTCCAGCTACTGTAATCAAACTACCATTTTACAAAGAATAACTATGAATTATCAATTAATTTTAGATGATATTCATTCGCACGTAGTTTCTATAAAAGATAAAGGAACTATAGCCTCTTATATTCCTGAATTAGCGCATGTAGACATTAATAATTTTGGGCTACATTTAAGAACAAAAGATGGTAATGAATATGGTGTTGGAGATTATACTACCCCCTTCTCTATTCAAAGTATTTCTAAAGTATTGGCATTAGCTCTGGCAGCTTCAAAAAAAGGCAATCATATTTTAGAACGATTAGATGTAGAACCTTCGGGTCACCCATTTAATCAATTAGCTTTGTTAGAAATTGAAAATGGTATTCCAAGAAATCCCTTTATTAATTCTGGTGCTATTGTAATAGCAGATATTATAGTCTCTGCATTTGACAACCCAAAAGAGAGCTTTTTAAAATATGTGAGAGACTTAACGGGAGATAATACCATTAATTACAATGAAAGTATAGCTACTTCTGAAAAAGCTTCAGGATTTAGAAACTATGCAGCAGCCAACTTATTAAAATCATTTGGGAATCTAAACAATCCGGTAGAAGATGTTTTAGATTATTATTTCACACAATGTTCCTTAGAAATGACTTGTGCTCAAATAACAAAATCTTTCCATTTATTTGCGAATAAAGGGAAATGCCTATTTGAAAAAACATACTTAAAAGAACAGCAAGTAAAACGTATTAATGCCGTTATGTTAACCTGTGGATTTTATGACGAAGCTGGTGAATTTGCTTTCGAAGTAGGTTTACCAGGAAAAAGTGGTGTTGGTGGTGGTATTGTAGCTTTATTACCCAACAACTATGTCATTACTGTATGGTCTCCTGGCTTAAATGAAAAAGGAAACTCTAAATTAGGAATGCTTGCCTTAGAACAATTTACTACCAAAACTCAACTTTCTATATTTTAGAATACCAAAAGCTGCTTATCCTAACTATGAAGAAAGTGATCTCTAAACACAGAATATTAATACTTGGTGTTAGTGGTTTTTTAGGTAATGTAATGTATAGAGAATTATACTCTTATTTTAAAACCTTTGGTACCTATAGAACATCAAAAAAACAACTGGAAAAAAACCATCAGTTTTTTCATTATAATTTTGAAGAAGATGATATTTATGAAATATTAGATATAGTTAAACCATCAATAATAATTTCTTCCCTCCGAGGAGATTTTTCAAAACAAGTGATCTTACACGAGCATCTTTGTGAATATGTGTTTTCAAAAAAGATAAAATTACTATTTCTATCATCTGCAAATGTCTTTGATGCTTATAGTAAATATCCAAGTTACGAAGATGATAAAACACTCAGCAACAGCATTTACGGGCATTTCAAAATAAAAATTGAAAACATGCTATTGCGTTTACCTAAAAAACAAGTAGCTATTTTAAGACTGCCCATGGTATTTGGGGTACAATCTCCCAGAGAAGAAGAAATACTTCAGAATATAAAAGAAAACGAGCCCGTTGAAGTATTTCCAAATTTAGTAATGAACGTCACTAATTATGATAAATTGGCGCAACAGGTTCATTATATTATTAACAGAAATAAGTACGGTGTATTTCATTTAGGGAGTAACGATTTAGTACATCATGATGATTTTATAAAAGAAATGCTGGAAATAATAACAACTAAAAAACCAGTATTCAAGCAAGTTTACACTACCAATGATGAGCGTTATCTAGCTGTATTACCTAAAAAAAACAAACTTCCTAAACACTTACAGATATTAAGTTCAGACATTCTTGAAGATTTAAAAAAATAATTGATTTAGACCTTTTAATTCGTTATTTTTAATTGAAATATTTTTAAATCAAACCCTTATAAAATATGAGCAAATTATCACCTCAAGATATAGAAAAGAAATTATTACGTTTTCCAGATTGGGAATATTTTGATGATGCTATTCATGCAGAATTTGAATTCGACAATTTTAAAGATTGTTTTAGTGCTATGAGTAGAATTGCTTTTGAATGTGAATCACTAAACCATCATCCAAATTGGAGTAATGTGTATAATGTGCTTACCATTTCTCTCTCAACACATGATGCAGGAGGTGTAACAGATAAAGATTTTGCTTTAGCTGAAGCTATAGAAGCTATTGTAGAACCAGTAGATGAATAATTAAATTTGCCTTAAAAAGAAAAACCAATTATTTTCGCTTTTGCGAATTAAAAACACAAATAAACTATGGGAAGAGCTTTTGAATTTAGAAAAGCAAGAAAAATGAAACGCTGGTCAGCAATGAGTAAAGCCTTTACACGCATTGGTAAAGATATAGTAATGGCAGTAAAAGAAGGTGGACCTGACCCCGATAGTAATTCCCGTTTAAGAGCTGTTATACAGAATGCAAAGTCTGTTAACATGCCTAAAGATAATATAGAACGTGCCATTAAGCGTGCTAGTGATAAAAATCAAGGTGATTATAAAGAAGTGATTTTTGAAGGTTACGCACCTCACGGTATCGCAATTTTGGTTGAAACAGCTACAGATAATAACACACGTACAGTCGCTAATGTTAGAAGTTATTTTAACAAATGTGATGGTAGCTTAGGAACTTCAGGTTCTGTGGTTTTTATGTTTGACCATACTTGCAATTTTAAAGTTAAAGGAGATAATTTAGATTTAGAAGAATTAGAATTAGAGCTTATAGATTATGGCGTTGAAGAAATTTTTGAAGATACTGATGAAGATGCTGATGGAAACGAGTTAACCAGCGTTATGATTTATGCTCCTTTTGAAAGTTTTGGTAAAATTCAAGCATATTTAGAAGAAAGCAATATTGAAATTTTGTCTTCAGGTTTTGAACGCATACCTCAAGTAACGAAACCTTTAAATACAGAACAAGTAGCAGATGTAGAAAAACTTCTTGAAAAATTGGAAGAAGATGATGATGTTCAAAACATTTATCATACCATGCAAGAATCTGCAGAATAAGTTATAATTCTAAAATTTTAAAAAATGGAGAATGTTTCTACTCCCAAAAAAACTATAAAATGGGGTATTATTGGGTGCGGTAATGTTACAGAAGTAAAAAGTGGTCCTCCATATAAATTGACTGAAGGTTTTGAGCTCGTTGCAGTTATGAGACGAAATGAAATCAAAGCCAAAGACTACGCAGAAAGGCATCAAATAAAAAAGTATTATACTGATGCAGATGCATTAATTAACGATGATGAGATTGATGCTATCTATATTGCTACACCACCTGACACTCATAAGTTTTATGCATTAAAAGTAGCCGAAGCTGGTAAGATTTGCTGTATAGAAAAACCAATGACACCCTCTTATGCAGATAGTTTAATAATCTATAAAATCTTTAAAGAAAAAGAACTCCCACTTTTTGTTGCTTACTATAGACGCTCTTTACCTCGTTTTAAAAAATTGAAAGAATGGTTAGATAATGGTGAAATTGGTACTATAAGACATATTACATGGCATCATAGTAAACCTGCAAGTGAAATAGATAAATCGGGCGCATATAACTGGAGAACAGATGCCAAAATTGCTCCAGGAGGCTATTTTGATGATTTAGCAAGCCATGGTTTAGATTTGTTTTCTCTTCTTTTAGGTGATATAAAAGACGTTAAAGGTATAGCAACCAATCAACAAGGATATTATGAAGCTAAAGATGCCATAACTGCCTGTTGGATTCATGAAAATGGAATTACTGGTTCTGGCTCTTGGAATTTTGGATCTGATAGTCATATTGACACTGTTATTATTTATGGCAACACTGGAAGAATTGAATTTGCTGTTTTTCATGAGAAACCTCTAGTTCTAATTAGTGCTAACAATAATATGACTGTAAGCATTGAAAACCCCAAGCATATTCAGCAATTTCATGTAGAAGATATGAGAGATGAATTAATTCACAAAAATTATCAACATCCATCTACTGGAAAATCAGCACTTCATACCAACTGGGTAATGGATAAAATTCTGGGTAAACTATAATTTCATAAAAGTTATAAAATTTATTCCTTTAACATTTAATTGTGACAATTTTGTAAGCTATTAGTTAAATTTGATATCATTTTTCAAAAAAATGTTTATCAATTCATTAAAATTTAACTTCAGTCTTATGAATATTAGATTAAAAAATTATACTAAAATTCTTTTTTCAATTGTAGTATTATTAGTGTTTTTATTACCTCAAAGCATTTCTGCACAAAAAAAGAAGAAAAGAAAAAATGATGCTATTGCTATGGTACCTCCTAAACCTAAAGCACCTAAAAAGAAAACGATTCAAAGCTTAGTAAAAAAAAGCAAGAAAATAGACGGGCTTTTTACTATTTACCAAGATACTACAACAGGAGCATTACAAATGCTAATCTCTGAAGATCAAATTGGTAAAGAATATATTTATTTTAGTCAAATTGCAGATGGTGTTTTAGATGCTGGAAGAATGAACAGAGGATCATATAGAGGTTCAAAGGTTTTTAAAGTTGAGAAGTATTTTGATAAGATTGAATTTGTAGCCCAAAACACGTCGTTCTATTTTGATCCAGATAACCCTATATCAAAATCAGAATCTGCTAATATAAGCAATGGCAACATGGCTAGTGTTAAAATAGAAGCTTCAGATATTAAAAAAGGGCTTTATTTAATAAAGGCTAATGATTTGTTTTTAAAAGAAACGTTTTCACAAATTAAGCCTGCATCAAGACCAGGAGGTTCCCCTCTTTCCTTTAAATTGGGGCGTATTGATAAACAAAAAACAAAAGTTAACAGTATTAAAAATTACCCAGAAAACACAAACTTAAAAATTGAGTATGTTTTTTCTAACCCTTCGGTTTTAAATCCTGGCTCAAGTGCTGTTACTGATGGAAGAAATGTAAGTGTAAAAGTATTTCATAGTTTAATAGCTATGCCTGAGAATGATTATGAACCTAGGTTTGATGATCCAAGAGTCGGGTATTTTACTACAAAAGTTGATAATCAAACATCTACATCATCAACTCCATATAGAGATTTAGTTCATAGGTGGAATTTAAAGAAAAAAGATCCTAATGCTGCTATATCTGAGCCTATTGAACCAATTGTATGGTGGATGGAGAACTCAACACCTGTAGAATGGAGAGAAACTATTAAAGAAGGTGTATTGTTATGGAACAAAGCCTTTGAAAAAGCTGGATTTAAAAACGCTATGGTAGTTAAACAACAACCAGATGATGCTGATTGGGATGCTGGAGATATAAGATATAATGTTTTAAGGTGGACTTCCTCTCCTCGACCGCCTTTTGGTGGTTATGGCCCAAGTTTTGTTAACCCAAGAACTGGTCAAATTTTGGGAGCAGATATCATGTTAGAGTATGTTCATTTTACTAACAGAGTATTTTATGACAGAGTATTTGAGTTAGCTAACTCAGAAGAACCTTTTGAAAATAATACTTACCAAGATAAACACCAGAACAATTTCTGTTCATTTGGAGAAACTATGCACAATGATATAATGTTTGCTAATGCAGTAGCATCTGCTACAGGCGCTTCAGATTTAGAAATGAAACGTATTAAAAGAGAATCTATGTTAGCGCTAATTATGCATGAAATTGGACACACTTTAGGTCTTAATCATAATATGAAAGCGAGTCAGTTATACTCTCCTGAGGAATTATCTAATCCTGAGTTTATTGAAGGAAAGTGTTTAACAGCCTCTGTAATGGATTATGCTACTTTAAATATAACAAAAGATAGAAGCAAACAAGGTCAATATGATGATGTTGCTGTAGGACCATATGATATTTGGGCCATCCAATTTGGATATACACCTTTTAATAATGAAAATGAAAAAAATGCTTTATTAAATAAGTCTACTAACAAAGAACTAATTTTTGGGAACGATGCAGATGACATGAGAGCTCCTGGTAAGGCTATTGATCCAAGGGTTATGACTAATGACCAGTCTAGTGATGCTATTCAATATGCCATTGATAGAATAGAGTTATCAAGCAACTTAATGAAAACTGCAAAAGATAAATTCTCTAAAAACGGTAAATCTTATCAAGATTTAAGGCGTGTTTATGGACTTCTAAGTAATCAAAAAGCTAGTGCAGCTGCGGTAATTTCAAGATATATTGGTGGTGTTTATGTTGATAGAGCTATGGTAGGACAAAATGGAGGTACTCAACCTTATACACCAGTAAGTCTCGAAGATCAAAAACGTGCTATGAAAGCTCTTAAAGACTATGTATTCTCACCTAATGCCTTCAAGACTCCTAAAGATTTATATAACTACTTAGCAATGCAACGCCGTGGTTTTAATTTCATGAGGGGACCTGAAGATCCTAAAATTCATAATCAAGTTCTGGCCTATCAGAAAAATGTCCTCAATCATTTACTGCACCCAAATACTATTCAGCGTATAACAGATTCAGAATTATACGGAAATGAATATAAATTGTCTCAGTTTATGACAGATTTAAACAGTGCAATTTTTAATGCAGATATATATGGTAATGTAAATTCATTTAGACAGAACTTACAAATTGAATATACAAATAGACTGGTAAGTATGTTAACTGGTAAGCAAAAAGACAGGTTCACCAGTACTTCAAAATCTATGGCCCTTTATAACTTAAAGAAGATTAGAAATATGTCTGGGACCACTGGAAATATTGTTTCTAGAGCTCATAAACAACATTTAAGAACGTTAATTGATAACGCTTTAAAAGAAATAAAGTAAAACTTAATATTCTAAAAAACAAAAGCTATTTCAAATGAAATAGCTTTTTTGCTTTTTGTGTGTATTAGTTGATGTTTCTTTTTAGTGACAAAACTGTTTACTTTATGTTTCATTTACTAGTACACCTAAGTATTAGCAAAATGTATGCCACATTTTAAATCACTAACTTTTACATTTTTAAATACAAATCTTTTAATTTATCTCTTGTCATTATCTTTTGCCAATTCTTACCTAAAGCATTTTCCCATAGTGGTTCTAAATCTAAAGATATATCAATCATTTTATTAAGTTCATCATCACTCAAGTTCGCACAAATACCAGTTGGTAAAACAATATCATGTTTTTCTTTCATTTGTTTGAAAAGCTTAACGCCTTCAGGATAAAACTCTTCTAATTGATCAAAAACAATGCAATTACCTATACCATGCTTAGTGCCTAAGAGATATGACAACCCATAACTCATAGCGTGCGCTACTCCAACTTGTGAGTAAACAATACTCATGCCTCCATGCCATGAGGCCATCATTAGTTTTTCTTGAGATTCAATTTTATCTAATTTATCTTCTAAAAAAACTTCTTTACACAGTTCTAAAGCCATTTCTCCATAACTTTCACTAAACGCATTTAGATAGGTTCCTTGAAGAGATTCAATACAGTGAATATAACAATCCATACCTGTATAAAACCATTGGTCTGTTGGAACATTTTTAGTGAGTTCAGAATCTAATACAACTTGGTCAAAAGGTGTATAATCTGAATTAATCCCTAATTTTCTTTCTGGCCCTGTAAGTACTGTTGTTCTAGAAACTTCAGCACCTGTGCCTGAAATAGTTGGAATACCAACATGATACACTGCTTTATTTTTTACTAAATCCCAGCCTTGATAATCTTTAGCTTCTCCTTCATTTGTCAACATAATAGAAACTGCCTTAGCTAAATCTAATAAAGTACCTCCTCCTATTCCTATAATTCCAGAAGGTCTTTCTTTTGATTTTAAAATTATCTGTTCTACAAGTGCATCTACTTGACCTGTTTTAGGCTCTTCTGCTGCAGAAACAAAAATGATTTTATCGTCATAAGACAAAGGAATTCTTGATGTTAACCATGTGCTTGTTTTAAACACATCGTCAACTAAGAATATAAACGGAGCATTTATATTTAAGCGCTTTGGGGCTAAAATATCACCTAACTGATCGAAACTACCTCTACCAAAAATAACTCTTGGCACCATTGGAAAGTTTTTATAACTCATCTACTCTACTTTCTTTTTCGAAATGTAAAAATAATATTATTTTATCTCTTACTGGTTTAAAAACTGTTGAAATTTCTCAGAAAATAAACCAACATGATAACCATCTACTAATGCATGATTCACATTTATTGAAACATTCATTGTTAATTCTGAATCTTTTTCAACGGCTTTACTAAATGAAACTTTAGGAACCGACTCTAACAAACCAGAAACTGGTTCTTTATGACCAGTATAATATAACCAAGGCATAGCGGAACAATGTATGCAATCTAAACTATTTTTTGGCGGATACAAATCTCTAGAGTTTTCTATTCTTTGCTTTTCTGATTCTACGTTTTTTGCAAAAACATTTAAGTCTTCATTAAAGTCTATAAAAGAAAACCCAAATGTATGATCACTCCTCATAATTGTAGCAGAACCATGAATTACATTAAATTCTACAACCTTATTATCTACTATTCTAAATTTTAAATTCTCTATAGCATTTATCGCTTTTAAGCAATCATGGAGATATTTGGCAAAAAAGCTAATATCATTTTCCTTAGAAAATCTATAAGCTTTTGTTACATTAAATGGAATCGTAACCGCAAAATAGGGGTCTTTTAAAGTGCAAAAATGTTCATAATGTGCCTTTCTGTTCCAATTTTCTATATCTATATACTTCACTAATTTAAAAGCTTTAACAGTTCTTTTAATGAACTAATAGTTTTATATTCTTTTCCGTTAGTTTCTTTTTCAGTGACTTCCTCATGTGCCCAAGTTGTGTGAAATGGCACATGAATGGCATGAGCTTTTAAATGTACTAAAGGTAAAACATCAGATTTTAAAGAGTTACCTATCATTAAAAACTCTTCTGGTTTAACATCTAAATGATTTAATAATTTAGAATAATTATTCTCCTTTTTATCACTTAAAACTTCTATGTGATGAAAATAATCTGTTAATCCAGATTTTTCTAATTTACGTTCTTGATCTAATAAATCTCCTTTTGTGGCTAAAATTAGTCTGTACTTTTTAGAAAGTGTTTTTAAAACCTCTTCAACACCATCTAACAACTCAACTGGCTTATTGAGCATGTCTTTACCAATGTTCAATATTTTCTCAATAGTTTTGCTAGATACATTATAATTAGATAATTCTAAAGCAGACTCAACCATAGATAACGTAAATGCTTTAATACCATATCCATATAGACCTAAATTATTAATTTCCATTTTAAACAATTCTTGATCTATTTTATTGGGTGTTTCATAGTTAGATAGCAATCTGGCAAATTCTTGTTCTGCCTCTCTAAAATAAGTTTCATTTACCCAAAGTGTATCATCAGCATCAAAGCCAATTACTTTTATATTTTCATAACTCATTTCCATACTTTTTTAGCGCGTTCTAAATCTTCAGGGGTATCAATTTCTATACCTTGAACATCTGTTTCTACCATTTTTATGCGTTTACCGTACTCTAGATACCTTAACTGTTCTAATTTTTCTGATGCTTCTAATGTTAACATTGGTAAGCGGTAAAAGTCTAATAACGCATCTTTTCTAAATGCATAAACACCTTTATGCTTATAATATTTTACATCTACAGTTTCATCTCTTGGATATGGAATAGGGCTACGAGAAAAATACAGAGCAAAATCAAATGTATCTATAATTACTTTAACCGTATTTGGATTGTTAATTTCATCTTGGTCTGTAATATGAACCATTAAAGATGCCAAATCAACATTTTTTTTATCATCTTCTTTAAATACCTGAATTAATTTTCCTAAAGATTCTTTATCGGTAAAAGGCTCATCTCCTTGCACATTAATAACAACATCAACATTCATATTTTCAATAGCTTCAGCTATCCTATCACTACCACAATCATGATCTTTAATACTCATAATTGCTTTTCCTCCGTTGTTAACAATTTCATTATAAATGATGTCGCTATCTGTCACAACAAAAACATCATCAAATAAATTAGTGGCTACAGTAGCCTCATAAGTTCTTAAAATAACAGGTTTTCCATTTAAATCTTGCATTAATTTACCTGGAAATCTAGATGCACTATAACGCGCAGGAATCATTGAAATTATTCTCATAGTTTGGTTAGTCTATTGTAATTCAAAAATACATGAATTTTATGAAGAGCTTGGTTTACTTGGTTTAAACTTTTTGAACAATTTAAAAACAAAAAACAGAATACCAAAAGCAAGAAATATAGCCAAAAATGGTATGAATATAGAAATACCAGACATAATTAGTGAAGCACCTGTTTCAAATGATGATACTATCGGATTAGCAACTCCTGCTGTTGTTGCGGTTGAAGCTAACCTAGTAGTGCTTGAAGTTCCTGCTACAGCAGCAGCTGTTCCGCCTCCAGCAATTATAGCTAAAGACCAAGTAATTACAGGATCTAAGTTTGCCACAGTAGATAACATTATTACTGTTCCTGCAATTCCTGCTAAAGGTACCGCTATAGTGTCCAACAAATTATCTATATATGGAATAAAATAGGCTACAATTTCTACTATAGTGGCTGCTCCTAGGGTTATTAAAGCTGTTGTACTTCCAATCCATTGCCAAGATTCATTAAGCTGCCAAACATCAAAATACGCCGCTAAACTTAACGCAAATAATGGTACAAATACTCTAAAACCAACAGAAGCAGATAGACCAATTCCTAAACAAACACTAATTAAAGTTTCTGGATTCATAATGTATTAAGATTCAAAAAAATCATCTTTAAAACCAATAAGGTACAATTTTTCTTTAGCTCTGGTTACAGCTGTATACAACCAACGTAAATAATCTTTATCTATTCCGTTAGGTAAATAAGGTTGTTCTACAAAAACCGTATTCCATTGCCCTCCTTGAGATTTATGACATGTAATTGCATACGAGAATTTAACTTGTAAAGCATTAAAATGCTTACTTCCTTTAATTTTTAGGAACTTTTTATAATTGCTTTCGTTTTCAAAGTCTTTAGCTACTTCTTGATATAAACGATTAGAATCTTCATAAGATAAAGATGGTGTTTCTGCATTTATAGTATCTAACATTAAAACCGTTTCAAAAGGTGTCATTTTTGGATAGTCTACCATTCTAATTTTAACGGTTGCAAATCTAAAACCATATAGTTCTTCAATTCTAAAAATTTCCAAGACTTCAATAATATCACCATTGGCAATAAAACCAGCTTCAGTAGTTGGCTTAATCCAAAAATAGTTGTTCTTAACCACCATTAAATAATCGCCTGCAGTTAATTCGTTTTCATTAAAAAGAATTCTGCTTCGTATTTGTTGATTGTATAGATTTGCACGCTTATTACTTCTAACAATTATGGCAGTTTCCTCATTTCCTAAATCACTGTAAGATTCATCTATAGCACCCATTATTTCATGACCGTCAATAAGTCTTACAACATCTTTAAAACCATTTAAATCAAACTTAAAATAATCATGTATTTCATTAGAAAGGGCTTCTCGTAAAACAGTCGCATTTGCCAAAATACCAGAATCATATTCTTGCCTAACAACTTCATCTAACTCCATTTTAGTGACATCTTTATTATAATTAAGACTAATGGTGTTTTCGTTTAGAGCAGGGCTCAAATCTAATTTTACGGGCGGTAACTGTGCTGTATCTCCTATTAATAAAAGCTTGCATTGATGTCCTGAATAGACATATTGCATTAAATCGTCTAACAAAGAACCGTTTTCAAAAAGCTTAGATTCGCCTGGAGTATCAGGTATCATTGAAGCTTCATCTACTATGAAAATAGTATTTTTATGTTTATTTGGTTGCAAAACAAATTTTACCCCTCCTCCTTTCTCCTTCTTTGGGAAATAGATTTTCTTATGAATGGTAAAAGCTTCTTTTTTTGAGTAATTTGATATCACTTTTGCTGCTCTTCCTGTAGGCGCCATTAAAACAGCACTCTTTTTTGCTTTCCATAAATTCGTGACTATTGTACCAACTATTGTAGTCTTTCCTGTACCAGCATATCCTTTTAAAATGTATAAAGCATCTGTAGATTTATTAAAAATAAAAGTTGTTAGTTGCTGTAATACAATATCTTGCTTTAACGTAGGTTGGAACGGAAATTGCTGTTTTATAAGTGAATAAAATTCTGAGGACGTCATTAAATAATTTGCAAAAAAAAGATTATTCAAATATAGAAATGATTTTTATTAGCTAGGGGTTTTAACGATTAAAAAAAAATTGTAGATTTGCGAAAGACCTTTGATAACTTTTTAATTTATAAATAACAATGTTAACATTTATTCTTATTGCAGTTGGTGTTATATTACTAACAGTATTACTAGTTAAATTAATAGATAAATTTGTACCAGTAAAAGCTAAACCTATTTTAACGATTGCTCTTTGGGCTTTAATTGCTTTTTTAGGATATCAAACTTATATGTCTATCTACGAACCAATTAAATTTAATAAAGTTAAGAAAAAGCGTTATGCTAAAGTTATTGAAAGTTTAATTGATATTAGAGATGCACAATTAGCTCACAAAACAGTAACTGGATCTTTTGCTAAAGACTTTAATGGTTTAGTGAAATTTTTAGACACAGCTCAATTTACAATCACTCAAAGAAGAGATTCTAGTGTACTTGATGAATTGCAAACTAAAAGATATCAAGTAGATATGTATAAAGATACTGTTATAGTGGATACTTTAGGGTATTCGTCTGTAAAAGATTCTTTATTTAGAAACTCTGACAGATATAAAACAATGATGAATGTACCAGTTGGAAAAGATGGTGAAAAGTTTAAATTAGAAGCTGGATTCATTGAGCAAAATGATATAAATATCCCTGTTTTTGAAGCATCAGTAAAGAAAGCAGCTATCTTACACGATCAAAATAAAGATTTATTAGTTCAAGAAAATCAAGTAGTTTCAACTGTTGTAGGTGTAAAAGGAGATGTTGTAAAAGTAGGATCTATGGATGAAGTTACTACCAGTGGAAACTGGAATAAAACTTATGGAGATACAGAATAGTACTATAAATAAACTAACTAATCAACAACTGTCCATTCAAATTAGTTTGAATGGACTTTCTTTTTCTATACTAGATTCTAGTATTAATACTATTACCGTATTAAAACAAATAGAATTTGATAGAAAATTAAACCCCATAGAACTTTTAGATAAGATAAAAGAACTTTTTTCAACTGAAGTTGCTTTACAACATGATTTTGAAAATGTTACTGTAATACATAGCAACGAACTTTCAACGTTAGTACCTAAACCTCTTTTTAATGAAGATGCTTTAGCTGATTATTTAAAGTTTAATTCTAAAATTCTTAAAACTGATTATATCTCTTTTGATGAAGTAATAGCAAGCGAAAGTGTATGTGTTTATGTGCCTTACGTAAATATAAATAATTACCTATTTGATAGGTTTGGTTCCTTTACTTTTAAACATGTTTCAACAGTTTTAATAGAATCCATACTACAGTTAGAAAAAAACTCTGAAGACATTAAAGTTTATGTTAATGTTAGTTCTAATCATTTTGAAATTATAATATTAAATAAGTCTAAACTTATATTTTATAATACTTTCGAGTATACTACCAAAGAAGATTTTATATACTATATCTTATTTACTGCGGAACAATTAAACTTAAACCCTGAGGTATTTAAATTGATTTTTATAGGTGATGTTAATAAAGGTGATAAGCTTTATACAATCACATATAATTATGTTAGACATATTTCATTTGGTGAAAGGAATGATGTGTTTAAGTTCCGACAAACAGCAAAATCTTCTCATTCTAATTTCACTTTAATTAAAAGTTTATAATGCGAATAATATCAGGCACATATAAAAGAAGGAAAATCATTGCTCCAAAAAATTTGCCCGTACGCCCAACTACAGATATGGCCAAAGAATCATTATTTAATATCATTAATAATCTTTATTATTTTGAAGATATCTCTGTATTAGACTTATTTGCTGGCACAGGTAATATTAGTTATGAATTTGCCTCTAGAGGCACTGAAAATATTACTTGCGTTGATCAAAATTTTAACTGTATAAAATTTATCAATAAAACGGCTGAAACTTTTGAAATGCCAATTCAAACTATTAAGAGTGATGTGTTTAAATTTTTAGAAAAAGCAACTATAAAATCAGATGTTATTTTTGCAGATCCGCCTTATAATTTCTCAGATGAACAATTTGCTAATATACCTGAAATGGTTTTTAGTAATCAATTGTTAAAAGAAAACGGCTTACTAATAGTTGAGCACTCTAAACATACCGATCTTTCCAAACTTAATAACTTTAGCTATTCTAAAGGCTATGGTGGTAACGTTTTTAGTTTCTTTGAATTGAATTAATCAGCCTTTTCCTTTCACAATCGTCTTTTTTTCTATATATTAGAGTATTCCCTAAGAGTTCCTAACTCTATTTTATCTTTTCTTTACTTACAGTTATGGTTTAAAGTTTAAACTAACGAAACCATACGATAATGACAAACACTTTTATTTCTCTTTTTACAGCTTTTCTGCTGAAAATACACTGTTCAGTGACCAATTAAAATTAATTACCAATCACCCTTTTTTTACCCTAAAAAAACCCTTCTTAATAAAAAGAAGGGTTTATTATTTAAAGTAAATTTATAAGCCGAATTCTGTATCGCGCCAAAGCGTGATCCTTATCATTTATCTAAATGTACTGTTACCAGAACACTTTAGCTGTCTACCCTCCAACATTGAGCGTGCAGCCCTTTCCCGATAACTATCGGGACGTTGGTATACATGACATTGCACCATATAGAGTTTACCTGATTTCACTACAGCATTACCTGTACATACTTTCTGTTGCACTTTTCCTAGTCTCACAACTGGTGGCCATTAACCACTATATTGCACTATGGTGTTCGGACTTTCCTCTACCCAAAGGCAGCGATAAGGCAATCTACTTATTGGCAAAAGTAAACAAATTGTTAATAACTCATTTCAAAATATGCAGTAACAATTCTAATTTCATAATTGAATTTTTAACTTTGTTATTATTATGCAATGGCATCGTGAGATGCTGAACTAAACTCAGCAAAGTTGGAACATTTTGTAGTATCAGCCAGAAAGTATAGACCTCAGTCTTTTAAAGATGTTGTAGGGCAAAAGGCTATTACAAATACCTTATTAAATGCCATTGAAAATAATCATTTAGCACAAGCCTTACTATTTACAGGCCCTAGAGGTGTTGGTAAAACTAGTTGTGCTCGTATTTTAGCTAAAATGATTAATAGTGAGGGTACAGAAACAGACGAAGACTTTGCTTTCAATATTTTTGAGCTAGATGCTGCTTCAAATAATTCTGTAGATGATATTAGGAATTTAACAGACCAAGTTAGAATACCTCCTCAAGTTGGTAAATACAAAGTATATATCATTGATGAGGTACACATGCTCTCTCAAGCTGCTTTTAATGCATTTTTAAAAACATTAGAAGAGCCTCCTAAACATTGTATATTCATATTAGCAACTACTGAAAAGCATAAAATAATACCAACAATTTTATCACGTTGTCAAATTTTCGATTTCAAGAGAATTACAGTTACTGATGCTAAAGAATACTTAAAGTATATTGCAGAAGAACAAGGCATTACTGCTGAAGATGATGCATTACACATTATTGCTCAAAAAGCTGATGGCGCTATGCGTGACGCGCTTTCTATTTTTGATCGTGTAGTGAGTTTTTCTGGTAAAAACTTGACCAGACAAGCGGTAACCGAGAATCTTAATGTACTCGATTACGAAACCTATTTTGAAAGCACAGACCTCATTCTAGAAAACAAAATACCTGAGTTGCTTTTATTATTCAATAAAACACTGTCTAAAGGGTTTGATGGCCATCACTATGTTGCTGGTTTAGCATCGCACTTTAGAGATTTATTGGTGAGTAAAACAGAAAACACCATAGAACTGCTAGAAGTAGGAGAACAAACAAAGGCTAAATACTTAGAGCAATCTAGAAAAGCTTCTAGAGAATTCTTAATTCAAGGAATAAATTTAGCTAACGATTGCGATCTCAAATACAAAAGCAGTAAAAACCAAAGACTTTTGGTTGAACTATGCCTTATGCAACTTGCCTCTATCACTTTTGATGGAGAAAAAAAAAATAGCAAACATTACATAATACCTGCTTCTTATTTTAAGAAAAAAGGCATTACTCCTATTCCTGTATCGGTTCCCAAAAAAGAAATTCAACAAGAAGAAAAAGCTAATGAGAGTGAGGAGTTGGTAACAACTAAAGAAGCAATCCCAAATCAAAAAACAGGGTCTACTTTTCAAAATAAAGAAACTACTAAAATTGTTTTAAAACAAGATACAAAACGGAGGTCTGGTCTGTCTTTAAGTAGCTTAAGAGCAAAGAAAGAACATCAAATAAAACAAATGAATGTTGTTATTGATGAAGAAGATCTGCCAAAAGAACCTTTTACAGAAAGCGAACTACTAAAAGCATGGAATACCTATGTGGATAATTTAAATAGCGAAGGCAAACGAAATTTGGCTTCTATTTTATCAATAGATACGCCTAAATTAAAAGGCACAACTATACATTTAGAATTTCCTAACGCAACTAATAAAGTAGAAGTTGAACGTAATCAGTACGGTTTATTAGGATTTATTAGGAAGTCACTCAGTAATTTTGATATAGACTTATCTATTGAAGTAAATGAGGTTATGGAAAAACAATATGCCTATACTTCTATTGAAAAATTCGAGAAACTAAAAGAAAAAAACCCTAATATAGAATTATTAAGAAAAACGTTTAATCTAGATGTCTAAGAATACTTTATTTGTAATACCTATTCTTCTTTTAGTATTTTTTATTGGCTTGACTAGTTGTAATAACAAATCAAAAAATGATTATTTAAAAGAATCTATTTCTCAATATCAAGATTCTACTAAATCTATTGAAGTCATAAAATATATACCAAGAGAATATTCTGAAATTAAAACAGATACTATTTTAAGCAATGGTTTTATTGTTAAGGTAAAAACATTCAGTAATATGAATACACCTCTCATAAAAAATTCAAAATTGAATTTTGTGAACTATAAGAATTATTTTAGACCCATAGAATGTGATGTTATAGTGTTTAAAAACAATAAACGTATTTTTAAAGAATATATAAATGTTGAGTTTGTCTCTAAGCATCTTTCTAAAACTGAAGATTTAGAAGATTACATAAATAACTCTATATCAATAGATCAAGAAGCCTCATTATTATCTAATAAATTAGTTTTAACAGCTTCGGTATATAAACCTGAAAGCACTAATTGTATATCATATCAAATAATAATTGATGAATCTGGTAATTACACTACAGAAAAGATAGAAACCAATGCTAGGACTTAAATTACCAACAGACCCAAGATGGGTAAACATTGTTGAAAAAAACATTGAAGAAATACTAACAGATCATGCCTTTTGCGAGCAGAAAGCAACAAGTACTGCTATTTCTTTAATTGTAAGTTTTCCTGAATATACAGAGCTTGTACAAGAAATGGTCGCTTTGGTAAAAGAAGAAATTAGCCATTTTAAAATGGTACATGATAAAATTCTAGAACGTGGTTGGACTTTAGGTCGAGATAGAAAAGACGAGTATGTTATTCAACTCATGAAATTCTTTCCTAAAGGAGGAAGCAGAACCACACAATTAGTCCACAGGCTCTTATATGCAGCATTAATTGAAGCCAGAAGCTGTGAGCGTTTTAGGCTACTTTCTGAAGAATTAGAAGATAAAGAACTCGCTACTTTTTATAGAAATCTTATGGTGAGTGAAGCTAATCATTATACTATGTTTTTAGGTTTTGCCAGACAATATGGTGAAAAAAAAGAAGTTGACACCAAATGGCAACAACTTCTTGAATATGAAGCGAAAATCATGTCAAATCTTGGAACATCAGAAACAGTGCATGGTTAAATAGTTCTAATTAAAACTTATAACCAATACCAATCTGAATGTTTGAGTTTTTTCCAGATAAACCTGTATGATCATCAAACACATTGGTTAATCCATATGTATAACGTGCATCTGCAAAAAGAACATGGTTTATTCTATATTCTAAACCTCCAACTGCAGAATAAGCAAAGGTTTTAATACCATCATCAACTTTATGTACTTTTAAACCTATTTGACCACCACCGGTTAAATGAAATTTATTGTTTAATCTCACTCTTAAAAGCAATGGCGCCTGAATATAATCTAAATGTAATCTTTCATCGTTAGCTCCTTCAGAAGAAAATTGAAGTTCCGGTACTAAGGATACCGTTTTTGTCAATCCTATATAAGCAAAAAAACCAAAATAGAAACTATTTCTATGTTTATTGGCTAAACTTGTGCTTGAGCCTTCTTCAAAATCTAAGTTTGAAATGTTATAACCACCTCTTACTCCGTATTTAACGCCTTTAAAAACAAAACCTTCTTTCTTTTGTTTTGTAGAAACTTGTGTAGAATCTATAGTTGGTTCTTGAGAAAAACCATAAACAGAAAATACAAGTAGTAATGTACAAAGTATAATTTTTTTCATAAGTAAATAAATTTGGGCCTAATATTCAATAGTATTTATTAGGAGTACGAATATATATCATAATATTAAAATCTTACATTTTAAGGGGTAAAGTGCAAAATTTTACTGTGTATTGCTAGAAACAGTATCGTAATATATGCTTTTAATAATACCATCTGATAACCCAATCTTTGGCACATAAATATGCTTTGATTTACTCCATTTCATTGCAGAAAGGTATATTCTCATAGCAGGAATAATTACATCTGCCCTATCTTGATTAAGTTCTAATTCGGTAATCCTTTCTTCGTAGGTATAACTCTGTAGGGTTTTATAGTAACTCGTTAAATAAAAGTATGTTAGAGGCTTACCTATAGCTTTTCCAGATACTTTGAAAATTTTATTAATGTTACCTCCAGATCCTAAAACTCTAATTTTGTGATATTCTGAAGTATGATTTTTAATCCATTTTTCAAGTTTTCCCCAAGCATCATCTTTTACCATGTTATTAAGCAATCTTACAGTACCAATTTTAAATGATTTTGATGCTTTTTGTATCCCGTTACTAATTACAGTAAACTCAGTACTACCACCACCTACATCTACATATAAATAAGTTTTAGTAGGGTTTATAAATTTATTTAAATCTGTAGCAGCTATAATTTTTGCTTCCTCTTCTCCATCTATGATATCAATTTTAATACCTGCTTCCTTAAATATGGTATCTACAACTTCCTTTCCGTTTTCAGACTCTCTCATAGCTGATGTAGCACAGGCTTTGTATTTTTTCACTTTATGAGATTTCATAAGTAATCTAAAAGCCAACATAGTGTCTACCATGCGTTCTTTATTAGCATCAGAAATTTTATTGCTTAAAAAGACATCTGCTCCTAAACGTATAGGAACCCTAACTAAAGAGTTTTTTTTAAATTTTGCTGGCTTACCAGTTTCTTCTATAATGTTAGATATAAGTAATCTTACGGCATTTGAACCAATATCAATTGCCGCATATTTTTCAATTGAAAGCATATTAGTTTTTAAGCTTGTCTAAATAATAATCGTAGATAGCAATTTGCGATCTTACTTCTTGATTATCATTTTTTCTGTATTCATTTTCATTAGGAGTATTTATCAACCTCGCCTTAACATTGTCACTCCAACAAATATTAAAAGTATCTAAAATTTCTTGTTTTACATCTTCATCATAAATAGGGCAACTTACTTCTACTCTATTCTCAATATTTCTGCTCATCCAATCTGCAGAGGAAATATAAACCTGAGCATCATCACCTTTCCCAAAGATATATACTCTTGGGTGCTCTAAAAATTTATCTATGACACTTATTACCTGAATGTTTTCGCTCATACCCTCAATACCAGGTATTAAGCAACATATACCACGAACAATCATATCTATTTTAACCCCAGCATTACTAGCTTCATAAAGTTTATCTACCATAATATAGCTAGATACACTATTCATTTTAAGTCTTATATAGCCTTGTTCACCTTTTTTAGACTTTTCAATTTCCTGATCTATTAGTTTAAATACTCCTTTTTGAGTATAATGTGGAGATACTAATAGGTGTTTGTAGGTGTAAATTCTATAGTTAATATCAAAGAAATTAAAAATCTTATTCACATCTTTTAAAATACCTTGATTAGCTGTAAACAAGGTATAATCTGTGTAGATTTTCGCTGTAGATTCATTAAAATTACCTGTGCTAATAAAACCATAACGTTTTATCTTTTTCCCTTCTTCTCGCTCAATTACGCACATTTTACTGTGAACTTTAAGACCTTGTACACCAAAAATAAGATTGATACCCTCATCTTTCATTAGGTTAGCATATTTAATATTGGCTTCTTCATCAAAACGAGCTCTTAACTCAATTGAAACTGTAACAGCTTTACCATTAATTGCCGCATTAATTAGCGCACTAGCTACATGAGATATTTCAGCTAATCTATAAATAGTAATCTTAATGGTTTTTACTTTAGGGTCTAAAGCTGCTTCATGTAAAAACTTAACTATGTATTTAAAAGAATGGTATGGTGTATGAACTAAATAATCTTTTTCATCTATAGTTTTTATAAGGCTACTTCTTAAGCTTAATCCTTTTACAGGTAAAGGTTCAATTTTATCATACATTAAATCTGTTCTTCCCATACTAGGAAAACTCATGTAATCTCTCTTGTTATGATAACGCCCACCAGGAATAATACTATCGGTATTTTCAATGTTCATTTTAGTCATTAAATACTCTAGCGTATCTTCATCAATAGTTTTATCATATACAAAACGCACAGGGTCACCTATTTGACGATGCTTAACACTATCAGATATTTTATCAATAAAACTTTTACTTAAGTCACTATCAAAATCTAATTCGGCATCTCTTGTAATTTTAATCATATGCGCCGAAATAGACTTGTAATCAAAAATGTCAAAAATATCGCTTAAGCAATACCTCAACATATCATCATACATTATTATATAGTTTTTATCTTCTTGTTTTGGTAGTTCAATGAAACGTTTAACACTTTTAGGTATTTCTATCAATGCAAATTGTTTTGAACCATCTTCCATTAACATTTTAACCGCTAAATAAGCTGCACTATCTTTTAAATTTGGAAGCTCTAAAGAATCACTTAAGACAATAGTCACCAAAGAAGAACTGACATTCTGAAAATAGTATTTTTTAATAAAATCATGCTGGTGGCTATCAACCTGTGTTTCATCTATTATAAAAATATTTTCTTCCTTAAGTTTTTCATCAATTTCATTTAAAATCTCTATGCTTTTGGTCTGCTGTTTAATTACTATTTGGGTAATAATTTCAAGAAGTTCTTTAGCTTTAATACCACCCAGTTGATTTTTACCACCTCTTCCGGCTTCTACAATACGTTTAACAGTAGCATAGCGTACTTTAAAAAATTCATCCAAATTATTAGAAAAGATTCCTAAAAACCTTAGTCTTTCTATTAATGGTACTCGTTCATCTGAAGCTTCTTGTAGTACTCTGGCGTTAAACTGTAACCAACTTATTTCTCTATTAATATATGTATTTGTTGCTGTTTCGGTAGCAATCATATGTGCAAGGATTAATGTCCTAACAAATATATCTAATTAAGTATAAAAAGAAGAGTTGTAGTCTTTTAAATTTCCTTTAAAATATTTGGTTGTTATATGCTTTCTTGAGTTAGTGCTATCCACTATAAGTCTTGCTAATACATTAAACTATAACTTTTCTCTTCTACCCAAAAATCTACTCATCTTAATGATGTACAGGATCTTGAGTACAAGGACAATTACTAAGCCCTTGAAGAAAATCTATGCCAAGTGTCACCATATGAGTTCCAGAGTTGTATGCAGATAAGCCATTGGCTGTTATTTGGTAAGAATACCCAAAATAGAATGAAGACTTCTTAAACCCAGCCATTGGACCAATATTTAGTGGTTTAAAAAACTGATCATTTAAAAATCTATAGGAAATACCTCCCCAGATATAATCTTCTTTTCTATTGAACTTTCTTACTTTAAAATTTACATCTGTAGAAGAACGCTTATCACTGGTAAACATTTGATAAAATATTGAAGGTTCAAACTCTAAACCAGATTTTTTTGGACCTAAAATGGTATACCCTGTATAAGCCTGATAGTTTAAAAGTAATTCTGGTTCGCTTCCTGCTAAAAAAGCTTCAAAATTTTTGTTTAAAATATTATTCACATTAAAACTTAAAAAATAACCTTTTAATCTAAATAGTGCTCCAACGTCAAAATTATGATTTGTTGTTGTCGCATCAGTAACACCAGCAGGAAGTATAACAGGAGTGTCATTTCCATTAGAAAAATTGCCTGTATCAAATCTTATAGTATTAAGATTATAAGATATCCCTAAGGATAAATACATCTTAGCATAATAGTCTAGAATCAAATGATGTGCAAATGAAAACTTACCTCCTAATTGATAAGTATTACCGTTGCTGTCATTATAAAATGATACTCCTATTCCTGTTCTATCTGCAATTCTTACATCGCCATAAAAAGATTGGTTTTGCGGAGCATTTTTAATACCCACCCATTGACTTAGCCCATTAGCTCTAACTTTAACATTATCGCCAATACCTGCATAAGTAGGTGAAATAACAAAATTATTATCTGCTAAATACTGCGTAAATACAGGTAAATTAAGCTCTTGTCCATAGCTTGTTACTATGAATAAAAATAAGAAATATGAGAGGATTTTTTGCATTTTATTTTTTTTTATCTATACAATGTAAAGTGACCAACAAATTCCCTGTTATCTCTTGGGTCGTTTAATTTAAGCACATACCAGTAGTCTCCTGATGGTAATGGTTTTCCGTTATAATCACCATTCCATTTATCATCAACTCTAAGGGTTGCAATTACTCTTCCGTATCTATCAAAAATATCAACAGTAAGTTCTCTATATTGAGATGTACAACCAGGTCCCCAACCACCACTACCATTGGCTGGTGTATAATAATTAGGGATACATACATCTATATATTCAAAATAGCGTTCAGCACTAGCAACACAACCATTACTATCTGTAACTGAAACTTCATAAATTCCAGATTCATAAATAATAAATGTACCAGTATCTTGATAAGGTTCAAAATCAATTTCGTTAACTCTTCTTACTGCATATTCATAGTTACCAGAACCACCAGTTGCTTGCGCTTCTATTGTATTAATAGTTTGCGAATCATTGAGTACTATTTGTAATGGATCATATTGGTTAACATCAAATGTTACCATACGTTCACAGGTATTAGTGTGTCTTACTGTTATGGTTAGATTAGTTCCTGGAGTTACGTCTACAAAGACATTGCTTGTTTGGAAATTAGTTCCATCTAAAGAATAATCTACATCGGCAGGATCTACACTATCATCAATAGTTACAGTAACTGTATTACTTGTAGCATCTGCTACATCTGTACAGTAGTCAACTTGAACTTCTGGATCCAATAATACAGACTCTGGCATATTTACTGTCCACTCTGTTTCACAACCTTGAGCATCTCTTATATAAACTAAATGGTTTCCACCAGATAAGTTGTCAAAAAGGAATTCGGTTTGGGTTGTTGCACCAGTTGTATAAGGACCATTAATATCATCTATAGCAACACTATATGGCATTGTTCCTCCAGAAATTTCTACACTAAACTCGCCGTCCATATCTCCTTGACATACTTCAGGAATCATAGATCCTGGTACAACAGTCATTGATACTGGTAATGGCTCACTAATAGTAATGTCTAGTATTTCAAAACATCCTAATTCATCTTGAACTACCACCTGATAATCTCCTGCAAATAAATCTTCAAAAATAGGTTCTTCAAAGAATTGATTTAATTGTGGGGAGATAGCATATTTAATAGTTCCAGTTCCAGTGCCTGGGACAACATTCATTTCTATTACACCACTATTTTCTCCAAAACAACTAACATTGGTTACATTAGGTGTTACTTGAAGCGCAGGACTTGGAGCAGCAATAGTTACATCTGCTGAAGTGTAGAAACAATCTGCACCACTTACTACATATACTCTATAGCTTCCAATACCTAATTCTGTAAATACTCCTGGGCTGTTTTGTGTTGCTGGTATAGCATTACCTAAAGTATCTTGTAATTCATATACATAACTACCTACACCACCTTGGGCATCTGCTATTATAGTTCCTGTTAGATCTCCTTCACAATTAACAGCTGAATTGGTTGTATCCATATCTAATGTTAACACCTCTAAAGGATCTATAGCTACATCATTTGTAACAGTCGCTATACATCCATTAGCATCTCTTACATAATATCTATATGTACCTGGCATTACAGTAAATGTAGTTGAGGTTGCAAAAGACCCAGTAATGGTAGTGAAATTAGCTGTATCACTATAATCATATGGCCCTGTACCTCCTGTAGCACTTAATGTTAAAGAAGCATCTACTGTACAAGTTTGTGACATTGCTTGAACTAATGTCGCGTCAACTTCTGTTGGTTCTACAATTACTACATTGGTAGTTGTAAATGAACAATTAAATCCATCTGTAACTGTTACGTTATAAGTACCTGCAGCTAAATTGTTAAAAACTGGTGATGTTTGAGGTCCAGATGCACTTACTATTGGCAATACAGTATTTAATGTATAACTATAGTTACTACCTTGTCCTCCTACTACATTACTTACAGTTATACTTGCATTATCATCACCAAAACATGCTAATGTGGTTGGTGTTGCTAGTATATCAGCAGTAATTGGTACAGGGTTTACTAAAGTAACTGTAGTTGAAGCTATACAATTCTGACTATCTCTAACTCTCACTGTATAAGTACCAGCTGTTAAACCTGAGAAATTGAAAACATCACTATAAGCACTTACAATTGTTGCACCTAACTCTAATTGATATCCATAAGGTCCAGGCCATCCTCCTGTAGCGCTTGCTAAAATTGTTCCGTCGTTATTACCCGTTACACAGGTTATCTCAGTATGTGTTTCTAATATTTGTAATTCTTCCGTAGGTGCTTCTATAGTAAAGTTTCTATTTACAGTACAGAATGGTGTATTTACCAAGCTAGCGGTTACAGTATATGTACCAGATTCTAAGCTACCTATAGTTATAGGTCCTGCATCAGTATTTGTGCCAGTAGCTACAGTAGCTCCAGACATATCTGTAACAGTATAATTAAACGCTCCTGATTCATCTGTTGGTGTAGGTGCTCTATCAATAAAAGTAATATTAGCACTGCCATTAGTATCGTTAAAACAAGTAACATTAACTACACTGTCTATCATAAGATCAAATGTATTAGGGTCTAATATTGTATGTACAGTTTGAATACTACATGATGTGTCTAAATTTGTTACTGTTATTAAATAATTACCTATTGGTAATGCAGTAAATACACCAGTATTATTTGTTTGATTATAATTCAAACCTACATTTGTACCATCTGTATCTTCTACAGTGTATTCTAGGTTAGTTGGTGTACCACCAGTACTAGTTACTGTAACAATAATATCTTCATCATTAGTACATGTAATAGGGGTATCTACAGTTATGTTTATGTTATCAATACTTATAAAAGGTTGAATAGTTGCTGTAGTTGTACCTACACATCCATTTTCATCAAAAACATTTATTGTATATGCTCCACCTAATAAATCAGCTTCACTATAAACATTACTAGTACTAAACTGTACTCTAGAACCTCCTCTTATAAACTCATAATTTGTATAAGTTCCAGAGCCTCCTGTTACTCCTGTAACAGTAATAGTCGCTAAATTTGATGTATTTGTACCAGCTGTACACGCATATTCAACAACAGTTGGAGCTGGAACAGTAATAGGATTAGGTTCTCCTACTGTTTCATCTTGTGATAAGGAACAACCTCTACCTGAAGTTACTAAAATGGTATATGTTCCTGCAGGTAAATCAGCAAATATATTTGAGCTTTGTGAAGCTCTTGTTAATGGCCCTGCTGTGATTTCATATGAATAAATAGGATTATCATTTGTTACTGGTAAATTCACAGTAATCACCCCGTCTGATGCGCCATTACAACTTACATCTTCTGGTGTGGTTGTAAATGTTACTGGTGTTGCTGCATCTAGAACTACAACTTCACTATCAGTACAAGTAGTAACTGGATCTGTAATGGTTATGGTATAAGTTCCTGATGGTACTCCTGAGAATACATTTCCTGTTAAGGTAATTGATGCCGGATTAGGACTGATACTATATGCATAAGTGCCTGATCCCCCAGAACCTGTTACAGTTACTACACCATCATCATCACTACATGAAGGTAGTGTTGTGATTGCTGGTGTTAAATCTAAGCCAGTATATATATCTATTGTAGCTGGAATATCTATAGTACAACCATTGCCATCTCGCATAGTAACTGTATAAGTTCCTGGTGTGTTAACTGCAAAAGTAGGACTGGTTTGATATGACATACCCCCATCAATACTATAATCAAATGGTGCTATTCCTGTAGGACTTGCTACTGTAAATGTATATGGTCCTGTTAAATTACATTGATTTGATGCAAAAGGAGGAATAGTAGCTGATGGTAAAGGGTCTGTTGTAACAGTTACATCAATCATATCTGAACACCCATTAACATCTAAAACATACACATCCCAAGCTGTATTTACTGTAGGGTCTAAAACTCTTGAATCACTAGTAGTATAATCTCCAGGTGTTGGAGCTACGCCATCTTGTACAAAAGCGTATGTATAAGGAGCAGTGCCTCCATTTGTTGTTACTGCTACTTGTGCCCCTAAATTACAATTTGCATTGATATTAGCGGCTTCTAAAAGCGATACTGGTGATGGTTCAGATACTATAACATCTGTTGTATCTGTACAACCAGTAGTGTCATCTGTAACAATTATAGTATAAGTTGCAGGTGCTAATCCAGTTAACGGAATCGTTGTGGCTGTTTGAGCTGTTACCGGTACACCTCCGTTTATTGTATAACTATAGGTTCCTGAAAAATCACCAACTGTAAATGTTACTGCACCATCTCCTGCGCCATTACAAGTTACGTTATTAATTAACTGTTCTGATACTGTTATATTGGTAACTGGTGATATTGTATAAGATTCTTGATAGGTACACCCATTAGCATCTGTGACTTCAAACATATAAGTATCTGGAGTCAATCCTGTAAATATTCCCGTAGTTGCACCTGTTACATTGGTTGTTGCACTAGCAGGTGATAAGATAGCGTATGCTAAAGGCCCAACGCCATCTGTAGCTGTTAGTGTTACATCAGTTGTAGTAGCTAAACATGTTATAGGTGCTGATGAAAAGTCTAAATCCGTTGGTGGATCTAATGCTGGTATATTTTCTATAATTCCTGGACTCACACAACCATTAGCATCTCTAACAAATATGGTCACTGGACCTGCTAAATTGGTTGTATAAGTATTATCAGTAGTATAATTTGTTCCGCCATCATAACTGTACATGTATGGAGGTGTTCCCCCACTACCTGTTATAGTAATTATTGCCGATTGCGTCGCATTTCCTGTACCACAAGATAAGCTTTGTGTTAAAATTGGGCTTCCTCCTACTGCAGTAGGCTCATCTATTGTTACTGGTACTGCTATAGATATACAACTTTTACTATCTCTTACCACGATATTGTATGTAGCTGCTACCAAGCCACTAAATACATTTGATGTTTGGAATGAAGAACCATTATCATTACTATATTCATATGGTCCTACACCTCCTGAAGCCGTTACAGTAATACTACCATTATTTCCGCCATTACAACTTACATCTATATGTGTCTCATTTGCTGTTGGATTAACAAGAGGGTCTATCCTTATTGTATTTGATATAGCGGAACATGGTTGACTATCTGTAACTCTAAATTCATAGGTTCCAGCTGCTGTTGCTGTATAAGGCGTTCCTGGGATTGCTACAAAGCCACCTCCATTATAATTTACTTCATATCCAGTATAAGTACTTGTTCCTCCACTTGGGGTCAAGGTAATTATAGCATCTGGGGTTACTGTACAATCTAAATCTTTAGTCAATGCTGCTAATAATTGTAATTGAGGCTGAACGGTATATACTGTTGAAGCTGTACATCCATTATCATCTTGAATTGTAAACGTGTAGGTTCCTGGTGCAGAAATAGTGAATGTTGGACTTGCTTGAAAAGTGATTCCATCCATACTATAAGTTGCAGAACCATTAAATGTTGTTCCTGATAAAGTAACTGTTAAATCACTACCAATATAACATTGATCAACTACAGGTGAAATGGTAGGATTAGCATCTCTTGTTATAGATTCAGTAAACCTAAACTCACAACCATTGGCATCTGTGACCAAAATTTCCCAGTTTAATCTAATGGCATCATCTAAAACCAATACATTATTAGTAGTAGGTGCTACATCTCCAGCTCCAGCTGTAAAACCAACAGCACCTGCCTCATATGTATATGGACCAGTTCCGCCTGTTGCCGTAATATTAACTTGCGCACCTGCATTACAATTAGCTGGTGTAGCAACTGCTGATGCATTAAGTGCTTGTATTGGTTGACCAATAGTAAAAGTATATGTATTTGAACAAAGTGTTCCTGTCGCTTCTGTAGCCTGTAATACATAATTACCTGCTGGCAATGTTGTTATACTATTTGATACTGGCCCTCCAGCTGGCCCTGTTAGTGTTCCGTTTATAGCCGGTGCAACAGGTAACAAAGTAAGCGCATCTAAAATTTGATAATTAATATCTGTTACAGTAACATCATAATTTTCAACTGTGAAATTTAATGTTCCATTATTATCCCCAAAACAGTTAACATCTGTTGTAGTAGTACCTGTAATTTCAATACCTGATGGTGGTGGTGGCATAACTGCTTCATGAATTGATATACAACCATTAGCATCTTCTACTTGTAAAAAATACGTTACACCATGTAATAAACCTCCAAATGTATAACTAGTACTTGCTGTTGGAGGAGAAGCAGAAGCTGGTTGACCAAATATTGAATATATATATGGTCCAATTCCTCCAGAAGTATCCACGGTATAATCAACACCTGTAGCACAGTTATTACTATCTACAAATCCATTAATATCTAAAAATGGAGGTGTTTCTATTCTATCACTAATTCTATATTCACAATTATTGGCATCAAGAATCGTTATATGATAATCACCAAAAGTTAAGCCTCCAAAATTATGTGGTGTTGTAGGAGCTGAACCTGTTTCTGTATGTGTAGCCAATACTGTGAATGAGCTATCATAAAGAATATATGTATAAGGAGCGACTCCTCCAGAAGTTACACTCACATCAAAACTACCTGGTGTATTTACATTACACTCTATAGGATTCATTAAAACATTCCCTACTATTGGATCTGGATCATTCAATACAACCGTAACACCTGTAGCTGATGTACACTGGTTACTATCTCTAACAATATATTCATAACTTCCAGCTCCTAAACCTCCAAAAACATTTGTGTTTACGTAAGTAGCACCACCATCTATACTATATTCATATGGTGCATCTCCTCCACTTGCTGTTAATGTAATTGTACCATTAGTATCTCCATTACAAGTAGGATCTGTATGTGACTCAGAAACTGTTGGGTTTGTTATTGGGTTAACAACCACTGTAGAGTCTGCTGTACATCCTTGGCTATCAGTCACTCTAAATACATAAGTTCCTGCAGTTGCAGCTGTATATGGTGAAGGCGCTCCTGTAATGGTTGTAAAACCACTTCCAGTGTCTACTTCATAAGTATAACTACCATCTCCACCACTTGTAGTTAATGTAATTACTCCATCTGGAGATGCTGTACAATCCAACCCTTTAGTTAATAAAGCACTTAATTGGATTTGAGGCTCTACTACAAGTGTTTGTGTTACAGTACAGTTATTGCCATCTCGTATTGAAAATGTATACGTTCCTGGGCCTGTAATTGTAAACGTTGGGCTTGCTTGATAACCACTACCCATACTGTATTCTGCTGTTCCTACTGAAACTGTACCAGATAATGTTACTGTGATGTTACTACCATCATAACATTGTTGAGCAATTGGGTCTAGAGTTGGTAAACCATCACTTGTAATTGTAACAGTATTCATGGTTTGACAACCATTTACATCTCTAACATATACATCCCACACTAAATCTGTTGCAGAATTAGTATCTACAGTTATAACATTGCTACTACTGTAAGCCCCAGATGCAGGAGCTCCTGCTCCAGAAACTACTGCTGCATATGTGTAATTTGGTGTACCTCCATTTACTGTTACTGTTATTTGAGATACATCGTTTGTACAGAATACATTAGTAGATGTCTCAGTAAATGTTAATGGATTAGCTGGTTCATTTATAGTAGCAGTAAAGCTATCTGTACAACCCGTAGTAGGATCTGTAACATTAATTGTATAAGTACCTGCTACTAAATTTGTATAATCTATTGTATTGCCTGATTGTACATCTGTTCCTGTTCCTGTTAACGTATAGGTATACGCTCCTGTATTACCTGAAACAGTGAATTCTATAGCTCCTGTATTGCCTCCGCTACAAAGCACATCACTTATTACTATACCGGTAACTGCAATTGGAGTAACGGGTGTTACCGTGAATGATTCATCATAATAACAACCATTAGCATCTGTTACTCTAAATATGTAGGTATCTGGTAATAATCCCGTAAATATACCACTAGTTGCACCAGTTACATTTGTTGTTGCACTTGCGGGGGCTTCAATTGTATAAGCTAATGTTCCAACACCATTTGTTGCTGTTAGTGTAACATCACTTGTAGTAGCTAAACAGGTAACTGTTGTTGCCGTTATATTTAAATCTGTTGGTGGATTTAATGCTTGTAATGTTTCTGAACCGTTTACAATACACCCTTGTGCATCTCTTACGAACCAATTTATTGTCTGATTAGATCCTGTATCACTAACTGTCAATGTATTTGTTGCACTATAACCACTACCATTAAAACTATATTGGTAAGGAGACGTACCTCCTGTTGGTGCATTAATAGTTATTGTTGCTGATTGAGTAACATTATTTGTATCACAAATAAATGGTGTAACTGATGCGGTAGCTTGTAAAGTATTTGGTGCAGTTAAAGTAACTGAACTACTAAAAATACATTCATTATCATCTCTTACCTCATAATTATAGGTTCCTGCTGCTAAATTGTCGTAAAAAGAAGTGGTTGTAAAAGCACTTCCGTTGAAACTAAATTCATAAGTCCCTGAACCTCCAGAAGGTATGATTTGTATTGAACCATTAGTATCTCCGTTACAAGTTGGGTTTACCGTTGTTAATGTAGCAGTAGGGTTTGTTATAGGGTTTACTGTTATAACTGATGAATCTGCTGTACAACCTTGGCTATCAGTAACTCTAAACTCGTAAGTTCCTGCTGTTGTTACTGTATATGGAGATGGAGTTCCTGTAATAGTAGTATAACCACTTCCATTGAAATTTACTTCATACGTAAATGCACTCGTGCCTCCAGTTGTAGTTAATGTAATTATTCCATCTGGTGTTGCTGAACAATCTAGACCTTTAGTTAGTAAAGCGCTTAGCTGTATTTGTGGTGCAATGGTTTGAGTTGCTATTGTAAAATTACATCCATTAGCATCTCTAACTATTATTGTATAGGTTCCTGGAGTTAAACTGTTAAAAGTATTATTAGTAGTAAAAGCTCCTCCATTAATATTGTATTCATAAGGCGCTAAACCTCCAGATGCAGAAACAACTAATGTAGCTCCATTTACTGGGTCATAACAATAATCTGATGTCACATCAATTGTTGCGGTTGGATCGGTTGGCGCACTTATATTAAGTGTATTGACTGTTACAGATTGACAATTGTTTGCATCTGTAATTCTTACTAAATAGTTGCCTGGTAATACATTAGTTAAAATTCCACTTGTAGGGAAATTAGTTACTAATGTTGATGTAGCTGCATCTAATAATTCATAAGTATATGGTATTGTACCTCCTGTACCTACAGCAGTAACAGTTGCATTTGCTAAACATGTAACATCTGTAGCTGTAGCTGTTACATCAACCGCATTAGGCGTATTGATAACTTGATTAAACGAAAAATTACACGTGTTTGTATTATCATAACGGACTTCTACTGTGTAATTTCCATCTGATAGTCCTGTGATGGTAAAAGGAGATGTTGTTTCTGTATTCCAATTAGTACCATCTAAAGAATATTCATATCCATTTGTTGTATCAAAATTTCTAACATCTAAAGTTATAGAACCATCATCTGCACCCGAACAGGTTACATCTGTGGCACTAACTATTTGTGCTGTAAATGCATTACCAGAATCAATTACAAAAGGCAAGTTAACCTCTGTAACACAACTTGTTGGTAATTGAAATACACTAATATCATCTATAGCAACATCGTTACCAGAAATTCCAAAAATGTTTGTTCTCACAACAAAATCTAAGCTAGTAAAAGTTCCTGGATCTAATGTTAAATTATACTCATTCCATTGTTCATTATTAGGAACATCTCCTGTTGTAATTGAAGACACTACAGTTCCAGTATTTGGATCTACTAATCCTAGCATTAAATCAGGGACTATTAAAGATCTACTAGATCTGATAAGATTCATAAGAAATACATCTACTCTAATAGGCTGATTTGGAATTATATCATTAATTCGCTGGCTATAAAAGTTATCATCTAATGATATACCTGCTGTAGTGGTTGGATCACCAACGTTTACAACTAAATAACGCCCGTTGGTATTTCTGTCTGCTGTAGTATGATCAACAGGGTTAAGCCATGCTGCAAATGGAGCAACAATATTGTGTGTTACAGAATATTCTCCATCATTTATACTTGTATTTCTTCTACCAGATCCTGGTCTTTGTTGAGATTCAAAAGTGTAAAAATCAATTCCTGGTGATGTTGTGCTTTGCGATCCAAAACCAAAATCTTCTATCAATAAATTGCTAAATGTAGGTACATCTAATAATCTATATTGAACTGTAATTGTATGAGAACCATCTGGCACATTTAAAAATGTTGTTGGATCTGCTGTATTTGGATTTTCAACACCATCTAATAAATAAGTATATTCATAAGACGCGCCTCCCGGATTATTAACTATTACAGTACTATTTGCTGTACCATCACAATTATAATCTGGTGTATCAATATTTAAAGATGGTGGTACAGGTTCAGGATCTAAAACAATATCTGGCATAGGGTAAATACAGCCATTAGCATCTCTTATGTATAATGTATAAGATCCAGGTGTAAAATAAGCCTCATTTGTGGTTACCCAAGTTGCTTGATTATCAAAACTATATTCATAGGGAGGTACACCTCCTTGAGGATTTGTTATACGAAGCCTTCCTTCTCCAGCAGGTCCGCATCCAGCTAATTCTGAAACACCTGCTGATGCTGTTACAGCTGCATCTGGTTGCGTAATCTCAATATCTTCAACTGTTGTTAAACATTCATCATCTCCTACAGTATATCTAATTTGTGTTTGATATGTACCTGCAGATAGATTAGAAAATGTTGAATTTGTAACGAAAGTAACTCCATTATCAATACTATATTCTAATGTATTTCCATTGGCATTAGTAACATTAAAAACTATTTCACCATTATCATCATTATAACATAAAATATCTGTATCAGA
This sequence comes from uncultured Flavobacteriaceae bacterium, assembly GCA_947487895.1. Taxonomy (GTDB): domain Bacteria; phylum Bacteroidota; class Bacteroidia; order Flavobacteriales; family Flavobacteriaceae; genus Seonamhaeicola. The sequence goes on along the minus strand of CANKYF010000002.1, from coordinate 4,282 downwards.
AACACTAAATACTGGTGGTGCTATTGCATCTACATCTATAGTTATATCTGTAGAACAATTATTATTATCTACTACCGTAATATTATAAGTTCCTGCTGCTGTTACATCTATAATTGGTGTACTTTGAAAGACTGTCGTGCTATTTACAAAGTAGAAATATGGCGGTGTGCCTCCTTGAGGATATACCGTTAATTCTCCATTTTCACAGGTCAAAGGGTCTGTTAATGCAACCGTAGCTTCAAGTAAAGGAGGTGCAACTATATCAACATCTCCAGAAAAAACACAACCATCTTCAGTTGATACATTTATTGTATAGGTGCCTGCGTCTAAATTATTAAATAAGTAATTGTTATTAGCTATTGGACCTACACTATTTATTAATGTAGCACCTTCATAAATTGAAAAGAAATATTGTGGTCTAACATCATTAGCCGCTACAATAATTCTACCAAAATCATCATGACATAATGGTTGTAAAACTCTAGTAGAAACATTAAAATTACGTTCTCTTACTATTAAATCTGGTACAACAAAAATGCATGGGTTTGGAGACACTCCTATTTGTCTTACATAAGCCGTATAAATTCCAGGTGTTGTAATAGAAAATGTATTGCCAGTTTGATAATTAGTACCATCAATACTATATTCATAACCACTAGGTACTCCATTTACAACAATTCCTCCCGGTGTGGTACAAAAAATATCACTTGGGACTGCCGTTGGTGTAAGAATGTTTCTGTAAACATTAAAGTAGTACTGATTAAAACAACCTCCTTGATAGTTGATTGTTAATCTATATTGACCTTCAGTATCAGCTATATAATTTTCTCCTGTATGTACTTGATTCCATGTACAGGCATCATCTGTATTAGCACAATCCTGATTTGTTACAGCTGTACAACTACCTTCATCTAATACTTCCCATATTATAGAAGAAGCATCTGTAATACCTGTTCTAATGTCTCTTGAATCTGTACCTCCACATAAAAAGAAATTAGGTAATTCTACCCCATCATTAGGACAAATAACTACTTGATCTGCAAATGGAATCACAGGATTTGGCACACCTGCACCATACGTAATAACATCAAAAATTTGGTCTATATCTTGACAAGGTGCTATTGCTTCATTATGAACATAATAAGTTCCAACTGCGTTTACTGTTATTGATTGTCCTGTACCTATTACAGGCGTTCCTGAAGGACTTGTAGACCATGAATACGAATCATATCCTGCCCCAGCTGTTAATTCTACAGTATCTCCACAAAGCACAACTTCTTCTCTAAATTCACAATCTAAATCTGCTAAAAAATTAGTGGCTCTAGGAGTAATTAAACACCCTGTATTTGTATTGAAACTTGGATCGTCTGAAATTACAAAAGTTGAATTTATAGTTCCTTGATATGTTGCATAGGCTTGATTATCTACAATATTAGAACAAGCATCATCTAACAAACTACAAGTTTCCACTACTCTTACATTAAAACGAATGTCTAGTCTTGGATCTCCTTCTTCAACAACTGAATTATCTATAGCAAAAATTATTTCTCGTGTAGCTGGATTATAATTTTGTACAGTTACACCTGGCGGCAAAAGCTCTAAATCTGTCGGGTAATCAAATACTGTATTTACGGGTAAAATATCTCTAATAGTAAAGTTAGTAGCATGATCATTCCCTGTATTTTCAAACCCAATAACATATGTTAATTGATCTCCTAGATCTACTGTCTGCCCTTCTGCATCATTATCATCTTCATCAAAAACAAGTTTAGTTAAAACAATATTTGGTGCGATTATCTCAATAGAAAAAGCACTGAAATAATAATAATATATATCTATATTACTACCCAGTCTTATCGAAGCGCTAGTATCTCCATTACCTATTATAGTATTACCTGCATTAGGAATGTTTATAATTCCAGCATCAAAACCTAAAGTATTTGTACCTGCTGGATTTCTATCGAAAAACAACTCAGGCGTATTATTAATAGGATCAATAACAGAAACCGTACTATTGAAAAAGTTATTACTTGGGCGTATTACTGTACCTGCATTATTAGTTGCATCAATTGTAGTCCCATTTATTTGTAAATAATCTCCGGTCCATCTTTGATCTCCCTCTATAGTACTAAATGCAAATTTTGCCCTTACTGGTCCTGTTGGAATTGTTTGAAATCCTGTAATTGGAAATGTCTCATTTATAGTACTAGTTATTCTTGTAAAGCCATCAAATGATGTTATATACTTACTAGTTAGTGTAGGATCTTCATAAATAACAAAAAGAGACCACCCTGCAGAAAGCCCTTCAGCATTTGGTTTAGGACCAACTAAAGAAGATATATTTGCAACGCCATATGTTCCTTCAGCATTTGGTAAGGCAGTAATAATATCTGTTACATCATGATGGTAAACATATACATTTGAATTACTGTTACTAGTAGCATTTTGATAATATACTTGAGTTCCTGTTATATCGACATAAGATGTACTTCCTGGTGTTCTAAATTTGACATCAGATATTGGTTCTGTACCATTAACTACTGCACTCCAATATAAACTAGCGTGCACTACTTGATAACAGCCTCCACTAATATCTGGCACATCTAAATCTGCTGTACTTGAATTAAAAGTTGTTGGGTCACTATCTACATCTACATAAACAGCAGCATCAAGTCTATCATTTGAATCAGTTCCATTATAGGGATTTGTAACATGTATACCAACATTACTATTACCAATTAAAAGCATATCCCCTTTAATCGCTTGATCATACCTTGGACTAAAAGGAACTAAGTTTTGTGCAAATACTTGCACTCCCAATAAAAGTAGTATAGCAACAATGCTATATTTAACATAAGTAGTTTTGTTCATGGGCGCCAATTTTTATTTTCTTCTTAGGGGCGTAAAAAGAAAAGTTTTAAGTTTTTTTATTAAAACCAGACCTGTCTTGATAACTAAATATAAAACCTATAATTAGGTATATAAAAAAATTATTAATCGAAGTAAATATCGTTAATTAATATTAAAGAAAGAAGGGAATATTTAATTTTTTATGCATTTTATCCCATAATTAAAACAATTAGACGATAAAATGCATATCTTAGAAGTATTTTACTTACAGTTTTTGAGATCGTAATTTTGACTAATTTTCAATTTTTACAATCGACATTTCTTTATTATACGGTTCACTACCTTTTGTTTGTAATAGACTTTGTGCTTGTCTAATACCATCAAACTTTTGATAATAGATATAATACTTATTAGTAACGACATCAAAGAAGAAGTTTACATCTTTTCTACCTGTAGAAACAACTTTTTTCAAAAACTCATCTCTTTTAGCTTCACTGCTATGTACCGCAATTACCATGTAATAACCGTTTTCTGCATGACTTATATTCTTAACAATCTTAATATTGTTACTTTGTTTCTGTCCAAAATCAAAATCTTCCTCAGTCAATACGGTTGGACTTGGTTCGGTGAATTTTACAATGCGCTCTAAAGCAGCTTTATCTTTATTAAACCTATCTTGCTGATTATCATAAGCTGCACGTTTAATTCTTCGCTTTCTTTCCTCTTCAGTAGCTATTTTTATAGTTTCTAGAGATGCCTCTAAGTCTGCTTTAGCCTTAATAGTTCGAATTTGTTTAGCTTTTAACTCTTCTATAGCTTCAGCATAGGCAATATTAAGCACATCATTTTTATCTCTAACCTTGCGTTTTCTAGAAGCATAAGTAGTTTCTAATTCTTCAATTTTAACTTTTTGCTCCTTAATTACTTTATCCAAATCATCTTTAAGTGATGCAATCTCTGCATTTTCTTTGCTTACACTTTTAAATGGTCTTGGAGCAACATATATACCTTTTTCACTTAAATCATTTTCTTCTTTAAGAGCATCTAAATCTTTCTGTTTAACCGCAACTTTTTCTGTTAATTTATCAATTACATCTGTTTGAGATTCACTTAATTCTTTTATAGAATTAGCTGTTTCGGCATCTAAATTAGCAAGCTTTTGTGCTTCCCTAGCTAACGCTTCTGCTTTACGTTGCTCCTCCTCTAATCTTGCTTTTTCTTCAGCTTCAGCTTTTAACCTTGCCGCTTCTTTAGCCTGTGCTTCACGCTCTTGTTGCGCTAACGCTTCTGCTTTACGTTGCTCCTCCTCTAATCTTGCTTTTTCTTCAGCTTCGGCTTTTAACCTTGCTGCTTCCTTAGCCTGTGCTTCGCGCTCTTGTTGCGCTAATGCTTCTGCCTTACGTTGTTCTTCTTCTAATCTAGCTTTTTCTTC
>CANKYF010000001.1 GCA_947487895.1 uncultured Flavobacteriaceae bacterium | reverse complement strand
AATGGAATTGATGAAGCTTCTTTTACTCTTGTAAGTCAAACTAGTGATAATAATACATGTCCTGAAACTATAACAAGGACCTATAGAATTTCTGATCTAGACGGTAATGACTCACAATGTACGCAACAAATTATTGTTAATGATACTGTAAATCCTAGCATTTCAGGAGATATTGTAAGTACTACTATTGAAGGATGTACTATTGCTGATGTTACTGCTCCTGTAGATAATGTAGCTGCTCTTGAAGCTCTTGGATTAAATATTAGTGATAATTGTACAGATGATACTAATTTAACTGTTACTAGTGCTGATAACAATTCTGGATCTTGTCCTATTGTTATTACCAGAACTTATACTATTACAGATGCTTGTGACAACTCTGCTACTTATCAACAAACTATTAATATAGCACCAGCTAACATAACTTTTACTGCTCCACAAGGAGATACTTCCAATGCTGCTGAGTTTGATGATCCTGACTCTAATGTGGCGCAAGCCAACCTAGATAATGATTTCGCTACTTGGTTAGATAACCAAAATACTACTATCAACAATAGTGTAGCTGGTGGATGTTCTCCTGTTGTAACAAATGATTATAACAACCAAACTCTTGATTTTTGTTCCTCTGGAAGCATTATTGTTAATTGGTCAATTACTGATCTTTGTCAAACTATTAATAATATCTCAGCTACGTATTCTTATACGCAACCTGATAATATTAACTTTACTGATCCTTCTAATAAAGAAGTAGATACTTGTACTTTTGATAATGATGATATCAATGTTGCTCAAAATAACTTAGATACTGACATCGCTAATTGGGTTGATGAACAAACTAATATCATCAACAATACTATTACAGGTGGTTCTCCTTCTGTTTCTCATAACTTTACAAATCAATCTATTGACCTTTGTAATGGTGGAAATATTGTTATTACTTGGACTATTGATGATATTTGTGAAAACATTGAAAGACAAGCTACTTATATACTTAATCCTCCTGCTGATGTGACTTTTACTGCTCCACAAGGAGACACTTCCAATGCTGCTGAGTTTGATGATCCTGACTCTAATGTGGCGCAAGCCAACCTAGACACTGATTTCGCTACTTGGTTAGATAACCAAAATACCATTATTAACAATAGTGTTGCTGGTGGATGCTCTCCTGTTGTAACAAATGATTATAACAATCAAACTCTTGATTTTTGTTCCTCTGGAAGCATTATTGTTAATTGGACAATTACTGACCTTTGTCAAACTATTAATAATATATCAGCTACGTATTCTTATACACAACCTAACAGTATTAATTTTACTGATCCTTCTGGGAAAGAAGTAGATACTTGTACTTTTGATAATGATGATGCTAATATTGCTCAAAATAACTTAGATACTGATATCGCTAATTGGGTTGATGAACAAACTAATATCATCAACAATACTATTACAGGTGGTTCTCCTTCTGTTTCACACAATTTTACAAATCAATCTATTGATCTTTGTAATGGTGGAAATATTGTTATTACTTGGACTATTGATGATATTTGTGAAAACATTGAAAGACAAGCTACTTATATACTTAATCCTCCTGCTGATGTGACTTTTACTGCTCCTGAAGATTATAATACATTATCTTGTGAGTACATAGATCAAGAAGCTGTAAATTTAGCCTTTAGCAATTGGATTACTGAACAAACAAATAATTTTAACATAGCTAATGGATGTTCTCCTATTATTACTAATAATAGTACGTCACTTAGCCCTCCTGTTTTATGTGATGGTGGCTCTACCACTGTTGAATGGGATATTTCTGATATTTGCTTTAGCACTAAGGTTTATGCAAGTTTTAACTTAGCAGGAACTTCTAATATTAATTATGACCTTCCATCAGGCAAAAATACTGATGCATGTGAGTTTACAGCAACTAATCTAGAAACTGCGCAAAATGATTTAAATAGTGATCTTGTTGAATGGGTGACTGATCAAACCGATTTAATTACATCTAGTTTAGAAGGTGGTTGTCAACCAGTAATTACAAATAACTATTCCAATCAAATAATTGATTTTTGTGAATCTGGAGAAATTACAGTTACATGGAGCGTTAATGACACATGTACTACTATAGATAACATTACAGCTACATATAAATTTACAGCAGCTACGGTTCCTGGATTTAATTTAAATTCGTTACCCCAAGATACTCAGGTAGAATGTGATGCCATTCCTGAAGTTGAAGAAATCAAAGCTTCAAACTCTTGTGGGGAAATAGAAGTTAATTTTACTGAAACAAGAACAGATGGCAATTGCAGTGGTAATTTTTCTCTAGAAAGATTATGGACAGCTATTGATGTATGTGGAAGAGTTATTTCACATAGACAAACAATAACAGTAAGTGATACAAAAGCTCCGGTTCCAACAACAGACTTTGAAACAGAATTAGATGTAAGTTGTACGGATATTCCTGAGGTTCCTGAACTTATTTTTGAAGATAATTGTTCTACTGATATATTTAAATCTTTCAAAGAAACTAGTACTTATCAAGAAGATATTTATGAAGACTATCAAATTGTAAGAACTTGGGTAGTGGCAGATGATTGTGACAACCAAGCTACTTATACTCAAACACTGAATGTAGCATTAGATGAGTTTGTATTAGAGCCAGTATTTTCTAATAGTGCTCCAACTGCATGGTGTTTTGATGAAGGTCCTTTAAACTTAGATAATTACTTACCAGATGATTTAAATAGAAATGGTACCTGGGAAATGATTGAAGGAGATGTTACTGCAACTTTAACAGATAATATCTTTGATCCTTCTAATTTGGAATTGAGTTTCGATTTTCTACCAGGTGATGGTGGTATTAATTACAGATTCAGATATATAACAAATAATGCCAATAGTGATTATTCTGGTGAATCTGTTGTAGGCTGTATAAATGTAGTTGATTTAGATATAAATGTTCATGCAGACTGTGTAGTATTACCATGTGGTCAAAAAGATGTAGTTATATCAAAATTAATAACGCCTAATGGAGATGCTCATAATGAATCTTTTGAAATTGGAGGTATTGAGTTATGTGGATTCACTTATGCTATTAAAATATTTAACAGATGGGGTGCCTTAGTATACGAATCTGATGATTATCAAAATGACTGGAACGCTACAAGTTCTTCAGCTTCTTTTGGTAGCGCAGGGAGGTTACCTAATGGAACCTATTATTACATTATTAATATAAAAGATAGTGGATTAGAACCTTTTACAGGACCTGTCTACATTGGAACCAAATAAAACCTTAACCTATATGAAACGTTTTAAACAATTTGTATTAACAATAGCATTGTTTTGGTGTACTTCGGGTATTGCGCAACAATTACCTCAATTTACTCAATACATGTATAATACTATAGCTATAAACCCTGCATATGCAGGTAGTAGAGAAGCTTTAAGTGTTGTAGGATTACACCGTAGCCAATGGGTAGGTTTTCAAGGAGGACCAATTACTCAAACATTGTCAATTCACACACCATTAAGAAATGATAGAATAGGTTTAGGGTTATCTTTTATTGAAGATGATTTAGGTCCTCAAAATTTCTCAAATCTTTATGGTGACTTTTCATATGCAATTCCTACGGGTTCTACTGGTAAATTGGCATTTGGTGTAAAAGCAGGTTTTACGCAATATAGTTTTGATCAAGAATTTTTAAATGACCCTACTGTAGCTGAAGATGACTTTTTTAGAGGTTATGAAAACCGTTGGGCACCAAACTTTGGAGCTGGTGTATACTGGAGTACAAACAGAGTGTATGCTAGTTTATCTGCGCCAAGAATATTGAACACAGATTCTAATAAAAAAGATGGTATTGAAGCTCTAGATCGTGTAAGTTATTACTTTACAGTTGGTGGAGTAATAGATTTAAGTAGAAATGTAAAATTTAAACCAGCTGGTTTAGTAAAAGCAACAAATGGAGCTCCTCTTTCCATAGATCTTACTAGTAACTTTTTATTCTTTGATAAGTTTTGGGCGGGTTTATCTTATAGAATCAATGAACAAACATCTGCTCTTGGTGGGATAGTTGATTTTCAAATTTCTAGACAATTACGAATAGGTTATGCCTATGAGAAACCAAATTCAGATATTACAAGTTATACAACGGGAACTCATGAATTACTTTTAATTTATGAATTTAAATTTTTGAGCTCTAAATTAAAGTCTCCTAGATATTTCTAATAATTTAATATGATGAAATTAAAACATTACATATTAGTTTGTATCGCGTTAGCACTTAATATTTCGGCTTTTGCGCAACAAGGAAAACAAAAAAGAGCAGATACCTTGTTCAATAAGTTTTCATTTGTTAAAGCAGCAAAAGTGTATCAAGAGCTTAGAGAAAAAAATTATAATAGAGATTATGCGACAAGACGTTTAGCAGATTGTTATGCTTATCTTAGAGATCCTAAAAATGCCGCTAGATATTACAAGAATGTGGTTAAACAAAAGAATGTGCCTATTCAATATTATTACAGTTATGCACAATCATTACGTGGTATAAAAAAATACAAAGAATCAAATATTTGGCTACAACGCTTTAAAGATTCTGGCGGTGTAGTAAATTCTAATGACTTTTCTAAAGATATTAACTTTATTACCAGTGTTTTTAATGCTAAAAAACAATATTTCTTAGACAGAGTAAGATTCAATTCTAAATTCAGTGACTTTGGTGCTTTTGAGCATGATGGAAAAGTATATTTTGCTTCTAGTAGAGACGAAGGTGTATCTATAAAACGTCTCTATGGTTGGAATGAACAACCGTTTCTAGACATATATGTAACTGAAGTTGGATCAAGAAAAAATGTAGATCATACTGGAAAAGTAAAAGGAGACATTAATTCTATTTATCATGATGGACCAATTACTATTACTAAAGATGGTAAACACATGTATTTCTCTAGTAATAATTTTCAAGATCAAGTAGAAAGAAAAGATAGTAAAGGCATGACCAATATGAAAATATATCGTGCTACTTACAGAGATAGTATTTGGACAGATATTGAAGACCTTTCTATTAATAGTGATGATTTCTCTACCCAACACGCCTCTTTGAATAAAGATGATTCAAAATTATATTTTGCTTCAGATAGACCGGGTGGTTTTGGTGGTTCAGATATTTACTATGTAGATATCAATCCTGACGGAAGTTTAGGAGAAGCTCAAAATATGGGGAGTGTTATTAATACTGAAAGCGCAGAAGGTTTTCCTTTTATAAATCAAGAAGATGTATTATTCTTTTCTTCAGATGGTCATACAGGTCTAGGTCTTTTAGATGTGTTTGCCACTATTAAAGGAGAAGAAAGTGATTTTGTTGATGTTGTTAATTTAGGAGTTCCTATTAATTCTAATAAAGATGATTTTTCATTTTCTATGAATCCTAATGGAATTACGGGATATTTTGCATCTAACAGAAGAGGTGGTCGTGGAAGTGATGATATTTATGCCTACCATAGAGAACCTACATTACATGTAGAAGGTGTTGTAACTGATGCTATTAATACACAACCTATTGCAGGTGCAATAATAACTTTATTTGATGATAAAGGAAACCAAATCGCTTACATGGAAACCGATGAAAATGGTTTCTATCAAATAAACATAGACAGAAATCAAGATTATAAAATTGTTGCTAGTCAAGATAAATATATCGACGACTACAGAGAGTTTACATCAAAAAACATTCAAACAGAACTTGTTAACATTGGTGCTAATATGTTATTAAACCCTGTTCAAGATGTTGTAAAACTAGCTGAATTAAACACCATATATTTTGATTTTAATAGTCATAAAATTAGAAAAGATGCTGCCGAAGAACTAGATAAAATTGTTGGTTTAATGCTGAATGACTACCCAGAGATGGTTATTAGAATTGAATCTCATACAGATTCTAGAGGTAAACTATCTTATAATGATAAATTATCAATAGATAGAGCAAATTCTACCTATGAGTATTTAATTTCTAATGGTATTGCTCCAGAAAGAATAACTGCTCACGAAGGTTTTGGAGAGCGTAGATTAACTAATGGTTGTGAAGATGGTGAAGATTGTGAAGAAGAACAACATCAATTAAACCGTAGAACACAATTTATTGTTGTACAAATGGAATAAAAAGGCTAACACGTTTATGTTAAGCACATAAACTGTTGCTAGTAGATTTTTAATTTAAACCAAGCCCCATGAAATTAAAAAATTACATAATAACTGCTTTCATAATATTAATAGGCATTGAAGCTTTTGCTCAATATAGTACACAAAAGAAAGCTGATAATTTATTTAATAAATTATCATTTGTAAATGCTGCCGAAGTATATCATAATCTTATAGAAAAAAACTATAATGCAAATTATGCCAAAAGGCAATTAGCAGATAGTTATGCTTTTATGAGAAAAGCCGATAGTGCACTTATATACTATAAACAGGCAGTTGAAGAAAACAATAACCTACCAGTTAAATATTTGTATAATTATGCACAAGCACTAAGAGCTACAGGTAATTATAAAGAATCTAGAATTTGGTTAAAAGCATTTAAAAAAGCTGGAGGAAAGATAGACGATAAAACTTTTTTGAATGATGACGATTTTATCAACTCTATTTTTACTGCTAAACAGAGATACTTTTTAAAGGATGTCAATTTTAATTCAAAATACAGTGATTTTGGCGCTTATAAAAATAATGGCACTATCTACTTTGCCTCTTCAAGAAACGAAGGTGTTTTATCAAAAAACGTATATGGATGGGATGGTCAACCGTTTTTAGATATTTACACCACGCAGCACAGTGTTGATAGTGTAGTTAACCATAAATCTAAATTAAAAGGATGTGTTAACTCTTTATTCCATGAGGGGCCTTTAACCATTACTAAAGATGGTAAAACGATGTACTTTTCAAGAAGTGCATATGATAAACATACATTAGATTACGATCAAAATGGTATTTCCAATTTAAAAATTTATAAAGCGTCTCTAGTTGATGGTAAATGGTCTAATATTGAAGAATTAGACTTTAATGATAACTCCTACTCCAACGGTCACCCTGCGCTAAGTGCAGATGAATCAAAGTTATATTTTACTTCAGATATGCCTGGTGGTTACGGCGGTTCAGATATTTATTATGTAGATATTAATAGCAATGGCACGTTTAACGAGCCTAAAAATTTAGGAAGTATCATTAATACCTCTAAAAATGAAAGTTTTCCTTTTGTGAATAGTGAAGGGACTATATTTTTCGCTTCAGATGGACATCAAGGATTGGGTATGTTAGATATTTTTGGTACTGTAACAGATAAACAAAATAACATAATTAGTGTTTTAAATCTTGGAACTCCTGTAAATTCAAGTAAAGACGACTTTTCATTTTTTATGGATGAAGATGGTTTATCTGGCTTCTTTGCTTCAAATAGAGAAGGTGGCGTTGGTAGTGACGATATTTATGCGTTTGATAGAATCCCTCAATTAATTATTGAAGGCACTATTACAGATGCTAACACTAATGAGCCACTAGATAAAGTATTAGTGACGCTAAAAGATGAAAATGGTAACAAAATAGCTGATTTAGTGACTGATGAAAATGGTCATTACGAAATTAATATTGATAGAGATACAGATTATATTCTTGATACTAAAAAGGAAAATTTTGTAAATAACTCTCAAAACTTTACTACCAAAGGATTGGAAAGAAATGTAAAGAAACTAACAAATAATGTGACTCTAAATCCTGTATCTAAAGAAGACATACCTATTGAGGAATTACTGTCAATTTATTTTGATTTTAATAAGTATGATATTAGAAAAGATAGTACAGTAGAACTAGATAGAATTGCCAATTTAATGTTGAATGACTACCCCAATATGGTCATTAAGATTGAATCTCATACGGACTCTAGAGGCTCTAGCATTTATAATAATAAATTATCTCACGATAGAGCTAAGGCAACTTTTGAGTATTTAGTTGAAAAAGGTATTGCTCCAGATAGAATATCTGAATACAGAGGTTATGGAGAACAAAAACTTACGAATAATTGTAATGGTAAAATAAAATGTTCTGAAGATGAACATCAAAAAAATAGACGTACACAATTTATTGTTGTAAAAATGAAATAATAAAAAGATTAAGTTTTAATTATTAAAAACCATCAGACTACTTGTTTTGATGGTTTTTGCTTTTATATCACGAATACATTATTTCTATAATGCACAGCTATAAAAAGAGAACTCGATATTATTACAACCTAAAAAACCCTTCATTAAGAAGGGTTTTTTTACCTAAAGCTAAATTTAATAACGAAAGTTATTAATAAATAACCTATTAATAATCTAATTAAGACATTAAAAGGGTTATACGGTTTCGTAGCTTTATGGGCAACGTTATTTTTTAATAAATATATTGGTAAAATACCATCTGCCTTCTGCATTTTTTTCGGCAGAAATATCGCAGTTTGTAAAGTCACCTTCAATAGTTGCTCTATGGCCTTCACTTTTTAACCATGCGTTTACAACAGTTCTAGCAGTGCTGTAGCCGTATGCTACATTCTCAGATACATTAGATGCTCCTGCTTTTTCTTTTAAATAGTTACTTCGTGTAAAAAATTTGGCATGAGAAACTTCTCCTGTATCAATCATATAATCTGTATGACTAAATGCTACAGTCTTTATTATTTGCAAGTTTTCTAAAGGAGATAAATCAATAGAGGCTCTATGCTCATTGATATGCTTTAGGATTTCAATTTCAATGCTTTTGGTTTCTGGAGTTACAAGGCTGATCTCAATGGCATCTGCCTTGTCGTCATAACTGTCTGTTGAGCAAGAAATGCACAATACAGTTAACAATGTCAAAATTGACACTTTGGTTAACAACTTCATAAGTAGGTAAATTTAGATTTGGTGCTGTAAAATTAACAGTAGCTTGCGAAGTAAATGTTAACGAAATGTTAAAATCGATTAAAACCATGTTGTTCATCGAAAACTAATGATTTTTGCCGATGAAATACAGCTTTTGATCTGTAAGAATGTTTTTAATAGTCTTTTTAAGGAGATAATCTATCTATTTGCCAATTATAATCTGATTGCAATTGATATCGAATTCTATCATGCAATCTATTAGGCCTCCCTTGCCAAAATTCAATTTCTAAAGGTTTTATAAGGTACCCTCCCCAATGCTTAGGTCTTGCTATTTCCTTTCCTTTATATTCCATCTCTAAGTTTGTAAGCTTGTTCTCTAAATAAGTTCTATCTTGAATAATTTCACTCTGATTAGATACTAAAGCTCCTAACTGGCTTCCTCTTGGTCTAGACTCAAAGTAGCCATCGCTTAAATTCTCAGAGACTTTTTCTGCTTTTCCTTTTATTATAACTTGTCTTTCGGCTTTATGCCAAAAAAAAGATAAACACACATTTGGATTTGCTTCTATAGCTTTCCCCTTTTCACTTAGGTAGTTAGTATAAAATATAAAACCTTCAAATGTATACTTTTTAAGAAGTACTACCCTACTCTTAGGAAATCCGTCTATTCCAATAGTAGAAACAGTCATCGCATTATTTTCATCTTCAGGGAAAAACTTATCCACTTCAAAAAACCATTTTTGAAATAACTCAATTGGATTTTCTGGTGCTTCTTTTAAAAGTAATTCACCTTGTTCATAAGACCGTCTATAATCGCTTAAATCTTTTTCCATAAAGTGTCTTTATTGTAAATATTTACAAAGGTACTACGAAATTTAAAGAATAGGTTTGGTAAGGTTAATTTTTAAAAATGACTTTAAAATTCAAAAACTTTCCCGTCTTCAGCTAATTCAACAGGTTCAAACACTTCTTTAGCTTCTATTTTAAAGCTATTTATGTCTTTATAGCGCGTTGAATAGTGACCAAGCAACAAAGTGCCTGCATTTGCCTTTTTAGCTATTGTAGCAGCTTCTTTTGCCGTAGAATGCTTTGTTTTAGGCGCTAAGTGAGCCTGCGTTTCTAAAAAAGTAGATTCATGATACAATACATCTACATTATCAATTATAGGGACGATGTCTTCTTTATACATAGTATCACTACAAAATGCATAACTTTTAGGCTTTTCTCCATCTTTTGTGACAGATTCGTTTTTTATCGTTACGCCTTCTTCATTTACAACATCAAAACCTTGAGTTAACTTTCTGTAATAGGCCACATCTATATTAGCTTCTTTAGCTGCATTAGCATCTAACTTTCGTTTTCCTCCTTTTTCTTTAAACAAAAAACCATTAGTATACACTCTATGATTTAATGGAATGGTATGTACTTCAACTTTTTCATCTTCATATATAACTTCAGAATCTTTTGATATTAATTCATGAAATATGAGCTTATAATTAGTCCAGGAATCTGATAATTTCATTTGAAGTGTTATAACTTCTTTAATGCCTTTAGGTCCGTAAATATGTAAGTCTGCTTCTCTTGTAAGTAGTCTGAATGTAGAAATTAGTCCAACTAAACCAAAAAAATGATCACCATGCAAGTGGGATATAAAAACATGTTTAATTCTACTAAATTTAATTTTGTGTTTTCTTAACTGTACTTGCGTTCCTTCTCCACAATCAATTAAAAACATATGCCCTCGCATTTCAAGTACTTGAGATGTAGGATTGGTTAAGATTCTAGGAGTAGCGCTGTAACAGCCAAGTATGGTTAATTTCATTGGGTAATTTTATATTTTTACTATAAAACGAATTGCTAAAATCCTAAATCGCGTTCCATTTCTTCCATTTCAATAATATCATGTGCTTCTTGTAATGTTGGCACTACTACTATTTCATCTGGTACTTCATCCAAATCAATAGTATTTGAAACTATTACAAACGAATGCTTTGATGCTCTATGAGTATTAGAAATCTGCAAAAATTCTACAATTTCTTCCAGACTTATCTTTTTAATTGAAGTAAGATTAACAATAACATTATTGTTTTTAAACTTTGGGTATAGTACCTGTAACTTTTTAACAAGTTCAATAGTGGTTGCTTTTTCTTGAGTTACAATTGTAGTATTTCCGTTTTGATCAAGAATCATAACTTACTTTTTAATTTTTGACGCTAATAAATAAATAACAGCCATTCTAACCGCCACACCATTTTCAACCTGATCTAAAATAATGGCTTGTTTTGAATCGGCTACATCACTGGTTATTTCTACACCTCTATTTATTGGCCCTGGATGCATAATGGTTATTTCTTTATCTAAAGAATCTAATAGTTCTTTGTTTACACCAAACTGCTGCGTGTATTCTCTGGTTGTTGGAAAGTAGCTAATATCCATACGTTCGTTTTGAACTCTTAACATGTTAGCCACATCACACCAATTTAAAGCTTTACGTAAATTTGTTTCAACTTTTACTCCTAATTCACTAATATACTTAGGAAGTAATGTTTTTGGACCACAAACCATTACTTCTGCTCCTTGAAGTTGTAGCGCAAAAATATTTGAAAGCGCTACTCTACTATGTAGAATATCTCCAACTATCACTACTTTTTTTCCTGCTACATCTCCTAACTTTTCTCTTATAGAATACGAATCTAAAAGCGCTTGCGTAGGGTGCTCATGAGCGCCATCTCCAGCATTTACAATACTTGCATCTACATGTTTTGATAAAAAGATGCCTGCACCAGGGTTTGGATGACGCATAACCACCATATCTACCTTCATAGATAATATATTATTAACTGTATCTATAAGGGTTTCTCCTTTTTTTACTGAAGATTGTCCTGATGAAAAGTTAATGACATCAGCAGATAAACGTTTTTCTGCTAACTCAAAAGATAGTTTTGTTCTTGTTGAATTTTCAAAAAATAAATTAGCTATTGTAATATCTCTTAGCGATGGTACCTTTTTAATTGGTCTGTTAATCACTTCTTTAAAATGATCTGCAGTTTCAAAAATTAGTTGAATATCTTGTTCTTTAAGATATTTTATACCCAATAAGTGATCAACACTTAATTCGCTCATTATTCTTTAGTATTCAGTGGCAGTTAAAAGTTGCCAATTATTATTTTTCTATGAGATACACCACATCTTCTCCTTCATTTTCTTTCCAGTGTACAATTACTTTTTCATTATTAATAGCATCTACTTGTCTTCCTCTGTAATCTGGTTGAATTGGTAAATGTCTACTAAATCTTCTATCAATTAGTGTTAGCAATTCTATTTCGTTTGGTCTCCCAAAAGATTGAATGGCTGTTAATGCTGCTCGTATACTTCTTCCTGTGTACAAAACATCATCTATAAATACAATATTCTTATTTTCAACTAAAAAATCAACGTCTGTTGTATTCGCTTTTAAGGGTTTGTCTCCTCTTCTAAAATCATCTCTGTAAAATGTGATGTCTAACTGACCTAATTTTACATTTTTAACTTTATAATCTTCTTGTAAAATCTGTGTAATTCTTTCAGCTAAATACACTCCTCTAGGTTGAAGCCCTATTAATACTGTATTTGAGAAATCGTTATGTTTTTCAATAAGTTGACAAGCCAATCGATGAAGAATGATGTTTACCTCTTTAGTATTAAGTAAAACTTTTTGACTCATATATTATCCAAACATGTTTGGAGTACAAAGGTAATGCAAAATTTTATAAGTAGAAACATAAAAAAAGCCTTCAATTTCTTGAAGGCTTTTAAATTTATTAGGATGAAGCGATTACGCTTTTCCGTCTAATTTATCTTTAAGTGCTTGTAAAGCATCATTAGCATCACCTAAAGTTGGTTTAGCCTCAGCTGCTGCAGAAGCTGCTTTCTTAGCTGCTGCTTTTACATTTCTAGCTTCTTCTTCTTTAAAGATAGCTGTATGAGATGCAACTACACGCTTAAATTCTTTACTAAACTCAATGATTCTGAATTCTGCAGTTTCACCTTTTTTAAGTTTACTACCATCTTCTTTCTCTAAGTGTCTAGAAGGAATGAATGCTACAATATCATCGTTAAATTTAACTGTAGCTCCTTTATCTACTATTTCTTCAATAGCTCCAGAATGGGTTGTATTTAAAGCAAACTCAGTTTCGTATTTATCCCATGGGTTATCTGTTGTTTGTTTATGACCTAAACTTAATTTACGTCCGTCAACATCTAACTCAAGAACAATTACTTCTAACTTGTCTCCTACTGCACAGAACTCACTTGGATGCTTAATTTTCTTAGTCCAAGATAAATCAGAAATATAAATTAATCCGTCAATACCTTCTTCTAATTCAACAAATACACCAAAGTTTGTAAAGTTACGTACAATACCAGTATGTTTAGATCCTAATGGGTACTTAGTAGTAATGTCTGTCCATGGATCTGGAGTTAATTGCTTAATACCTAGAGACATTTTACGCTCTTCTCTATCAAGAGTTAAGATTACTGCCTCAACTTCATCACCAACAGCAACAAAATCTTGAGCAGAACGTAAATGTGTAGACCAAGACATTTCAGAAACGTGAATTAATCCTTCAACACCTTCAGCTACTTCAATAAATGCACCGTAATCTGCAATTACAACTACTTTACCTTTTACTTTATCTCCTACTTTCACCTCTTCAGCAAGTGCTTCCCAAGGATGTTTACTTAATTGTTTTAATCCTAATTGAATTCTTGATTTGTTTTCATCAAAATCAAGGATTACAACATTTAATTTTTGGTCTAATTCTACAATCTCGTTAGGATGATTAATTCTAGACCAAGAAAGGTCTGTAATGTGAATTAATCCATCTACACCACCAAGATCAATAAATACACCATAAGATGTTACGTTTTTAACAACACCTTCTAATACTTGACCTTTTTCTAACTGACCAATAATTTCTTTCTTTTGCTCTTCAATATCGGCTTCAATAAGCGCTTTATGAGAAACAACTACGTTTTTAAACTCGTGGTTGATTTTTACAACCTTGAATTCCATAGTTTTATTTACATATTGATCGTAATCTCTAATTGGTTTTACATCAATTTGAGAACCTGGTAAGAATGCTTCAATTCCAAAAACATCTACAATCATACCTCCTTTAGTTCTACACTTAACGAAACCGTTAACTATTTCACCAGTGTCATGAGCAGCATTTACGCGATCCCAAGCTTTGATTACTCTAGCTTTTCTATGAGATAATACTAATTGTCCTGTAGCATCTTCACGTACATCAATTAATACTTCTACTTTATCACCAACTGATAAGTTTGGATTGTAACGAAACTCATTTAAAGATATAACACCTTCAGATTTAGCGTTAATGTCAATAATTGCATCTCTATCAGAAATGTGAACTACTGTACCTTCAACAACTTCATCATTTAAAGTGTCTACAAAGTTTTCTGCTACTAATTTTTCAAATTCTTCAAGTTGTTTACCATCTACTTCATCAATTCCTTCTTGGTAATTGTGCCAGTTGAACTCTTTTAAGAATTTTTCAGGATTTAATTGTGCTTCAGATACTTCTGGAGCTTGTGTTTCAGTTGAAGTTACTTGAGCTTCAACTTCAGCTTTTGTTGCTTCTTGAGCCATTTAATTAAGTAACAATGTAAGATTTCCGCCTTCGCGGAAACGCAATTACATTGCGTTTTGTATTCTGTATATTTGGAAAGGATTAAGCAAACACACACAGAAGTGTTAATTTTATTATAGTTTCAGTCCTTTTATCTTTCCATGAATCGCTAAAAGGAGCGCAAAAATACATATTAATATGCTAAATACCTAGAAATGAATAAACAATATTTACTGTGACTTTTATATATTTATGGTGTCTAAAATAATAGAAACTTAAAATTGTAAGTATTCTATTAGTATATTATTTTAGTATATTGTAACTCTAATTAAATAACATAAAATTATTAACATGGCAGTAAAAGCAAAATACCAAGGCGTTCTAGATTTAGGTGAATCTTTAAACATTCAAAATGGTGATGTACAAATTGAAGGAGATGTTTTAAAAGTTATAGGTACTGCAAACACGCAGTATGAAAAGAACTTAATATGGGACAAGATTAAAGAAATTGGTGGTGATAATCCATCTGATATTATGGCAAATATATCTGTTGCAGATGAAAGTGTTTACCACAGACACGTTGTTAAAAGCGGTGAAACTTTAGGGAAAATTGCAAAGCATTATTATAAAGATGCTATGAAGTACAAAGAAATTTTTCAGGCAAACTCAGATATTTTAAAGAATCCTGATTTAATTCACCCAGATCAAGAATTAATCATTCCTAATCTATAAAATAGCGTTCTAATTATATATTGAAAAACCAACCTGTCTAGGTTGGTTTTTTATTTTATATGTATCTAAATTTGGATTACTCTGTATCTTCTAAAGTCATACTTACTAGCTGCAATACTTTTTCAAGTTGTTCTTCTAGTGAAAGATTTGAATTATCAATTTCTATAGCATCGTTAGCTTTAAGTAATGGAGAATCCTTTCTGGTAGAATCTAAATGATCTCGTTCTTGCACATTTTTAAGAACATTTTCATAAATAACAGTATCTCCTCTATCAATAAGTTCTTTAAAACGTCTTTTTGCTCGGGTTTCAGCAGAAGCGGTCATAAATATTTTAAGCTCAGCATTAGGGAATACCACAGTGCCAATATCTCGTCCGTCCATAACAACACCTTTATCCTTACCCATTTGTTTTTGAATCGCAACTAGCTTAGATCTTACTTCAGAAATTGCAGCTACTTTACTCACAAAGCTTGAGACTTCTAAAGTCCTTATTTTTTTTTCAACATTGGTACCATTCAAATAAACTTCTGCAAAGCCAATATCTTCATTATACTTAAATGTAATTTCAATTTTATTTAACTGATAAATTAAAGCTTCAACATTAAAATCGTCTTTATGAATCAAATCATTTTGCATAGCATAGAGTGTTACAGCTCTATACATAGCTCCAGTATCTACATATACATAGCCTAAATGATTTGCTATTTGTTTGGCGATAGTACTTTTTCCTGTTGAAGAATATCCGTCTATTGCAATTGTTATATGATTCATGGTTTTATTATGAAATCGCTAAATTACTTAAAGAGTTCTGAAGAGTAAAACAATATATGTTTATTATTTTTAGCTTTAAAATGAAATTAAACTTTTTCCTTAAGCAAAAGTAATAACTCTAAACCCACATATTAAAGATCAAAATGAGTCAAATCTTTTTAAATTATTCTTTTATAAATTTAATAGTCCCAGGCACTGGTGTATGATTATTGTTAGATAGTTTTAGTAAATAAACACCTGATTTTGTAGGTGGTATAAGTTCTCTATTTCCTGTTTTTATAAATTGTTGGCTAACTCTCTTTCCTGTCATATCAAAAATGTCGACATAAAAAGCTATATCTGTAGTTGGTAGCTTAATAAACAACTTGTCTTTTACATGCGTTGGATATATACTAAACTGTTTACCCTTTTTCAAAAAATCATTAATACTTAAAGAGCTATTACTTTCGTATATGGCTTTTACAATAAGATTTTCAGTTACATTTTCAAAACTTTTATCCCAACTTATAAATGTTTTTCCTTCTTTAAAGGGTGGTTCAGGTGCTATTGCATCATCACCTGGGTTTAAAATGAATGGAGTACCAATTAATGTCACGCCATCTTCATCTACAAAATTCACAGAAACTAATGCTCCTATCGGTATTAAATATGGAGAAGCAATATAGGTTCTCCTTGAATAAAAACTATAATTATTCCAACCAAAAAAAACAAAACCATCTTTAATAACTGGAGAAGGAGGCAAAACCCCAATATCTTCTGTTTGAGTAGATGTTTTTAAAACATTCCCCTCTTCATCAACAAATGTAGCTGTATAGAGTTGTGCTTCTCTATAAATTGCATACACCTCTATATCCGTAATAACTTCTTTAAAGTTTGTATCCCATTCTTTAAAAAAATAGCCTGGGCGATTGTTTGGAAAAACTGGAGATGATGCGTCTTTTCCATAAGCAACCTTCTCTTCCTTTAAAAGTGTCCCATCAAAATCCAAAAAACGGACTTTAAGAAAAAATGATGGAGTAATTACTGCTTTATAATTTCTTTCATTATCTAACTCTGTACCAACAGATACAGTACTTCCCTTATCATTCTCCCATTTTATAAAGTTGTAACCTTTAGTTATTACATTAGGCAACTGTAACTTAAAGCCATCAAGCGATACTAGTTCTCCAAATAAAAAAGGATTTCCCTCAAATTCGATAATAGTAGTGGGCAGCACTAAACTTTCTTTGTTTTTGATCTTATGTAAAAAGAATGCATTTCTACCTATAAATTGCAGGCCTTTATTTAAGTTGATTTTAGCAAGAGGGTTACTATAGAAGGCCTCTGCTCCTATCCTTCTTAAAGACAATGGAGTCGTTAGTATTTCTACTTCACTAAAGGCAAAAGCATTGTTTGCTATAACTTTTAAGCCCTCATTAAAAACAACTTCTTTTAAATTAGTCTTAGAAAATGCATAATCTCTAATAGTATGTATACTACCTGGGATAATTACACTTTCTACTGATGTCTCGAAAAAAGCTGCTGAACCAATGAGTTTCGTTGTATTAGGTATAAAATCTATAGTTTTTTTGGAGCCTGCATAAGATATTAATGTTGTATTATCAAATTTACCTTCTGAGTTTAACTTGTAAATAAGTCCATTAGAAGATTCTCCATTATAACTTATTAGTTTATTTTCATTAAAACAACCATCACCTAATATTGGTTTTCCTTCTAAAACAAGAATTTCAATTTCATTGTTTTTAAATGCGTATGAAGAAACTAGCTTTACATTTTCTGGAATATGTACTTCAACTATTTTGTTATTGGAAAAGGCAGCTAAATCTATTTCTTCTAAACTTTTAGGAAAAGTTATTGACTTTAATTTGTTATTAGAAAAACTGAATCTTCCAATTTTTTTAATAGTATTAGGTAATTCCACATGCTCTAAATCAGAATCAAAAAATGAATTATCCTCAATAAATAAAATGGTCTCACCATCAATAGTTTCAGGAATAATAATATTTTTCTCTACTCTATTTAAATATTTAGTTATACTGCCTGAGCCATCAGTCTGAATATCATCTTTTGTTAGTGTATATTCTTTTTGAGCAGAAATAAAACAAGGCATTAGCAAGCTTAATAAAAATAATATTAAAGGTTTATTCATTTTTTTACCATTTATAGTTATGTATACTTTTATATAACATTCATAACTAAAAAATGCCTACCTCAATTTTATTTTTTTTATGACATTTATAACTAAAAGAAAATATTCAAAAACCTATAAACGAATAAGGGTTATTTTTATAGGTTTACAAAAAAATAAACATTTTTTATAAACCATCAAATACCTTAGAATTTATAGATTGTTTAGTTTCATTTTTATTACATTTATTGTAAATCAATTTGTAAACCGAAGAAGTTTGAGTTAGCTGCACTTGTATATTTAGCATGTGTATAGCTAAATCTCATTTTATTCATTTTAATTGAAATTCCTGCTGACACTCCTGAAAAATTTCGTTGATCTACAATACTTAATTCTTCACCTCTTCTAAAATTATATCCTAGACGAATGTTGAAACCTCCTTCTGGAAATAATTCTGCCCCTATAATGGTATGCCTTATAACCTGACCAATGAATCCTATTTTCTCAGTAGATTGGTTACCATTTAAATCGCTAGTAACCCTAGCGGGATTTGGTCTTACTATGGGCCATTCTTGTAAATTTTCTAAAGTAACGTGCCAACGAATAGGAACGTTTTCTAAACGTTGTGATAATCCTAGACTAAGTTCAAAAGGTAAGCTCTCTTGCAAACCTGCATAGGTAGTTATTTGTGTTCCTAAGTTTCTAACTACTATAGCTGCATTGAAATCTAAGTCTTCATTAATATATAACAACCCAATATCTACTGCAGCTCCAAAAGAAGTATATTGTTCTAATTTTGAACTAATGAGTTTAACATTTCCACCTACATAAAAATCTGAATACCCAACCTGTCGTGAGTACCCAAAAGACAATGCTGCTTCACCACCAGAAAAAGTTCCTGTAGCATTTCCCTGTTCATCATAACCATCAAAAGAGCCATAATTTATATATGTAACCCCACCATGAAAAGTTTGTGTTCTTCTATCTACAGTATGAGCATAAGACGCAGTACCATAGCCAATACCTCCTAAATAGCTAGTGTAATTTACTGCCAATTGGTTATCCATTTCAACATTAATAGTTGCAGGGTTGAACAAACCTTGTGTTACATCATAATCTACATTTGTTAGCACTTTACCTCCTAGAGCCGCTTGTCTTGGCGAAGATATTAAGTTTAAAAACTGATAGGTATGCTCACCTCCTATTTGTGCAAACATTGAGGCAGCAAAACATAAACTTAATAAGGTGGTAATTTTTCTAAGCATATTTTACAGTACAAAGAAAGTAAATCTATCTTAAAAACGGTTGTAAGTTTTATTTATTTCACTCGATAATCGAGATTTAATTATTCTCTATAGAACTTATTTAATATAAAAAAACCTCGATTAAATCGAGGTTCTTATTTTAAAGCTTCTTAGCGCTTTTTACTTTTTGATTTGTAAGTGCTATTTTGATCACATCACTCATCTCTGTTACATAGTGAAATGTTAAGCCTTTTAAATAGTCTTGCTTAATGTCTTCGATATCACGTCTATTTTCTTCACAAAGTAAAATCTCTTTTATTTTAGCTCGTTTTGCTGCTAAAATCTTTTCTTTAATACCTCCTACTGGCAATACTTTACCCCTAAGTGTAATTTCTCCCGTCATAGCTATACTCTTCTTTACTTTTCGTTGTGTAAATAACGATACTAAAGATGTTAACATGGTTACACCAGCACTCGGCCCATCTTTTGGAGTAGCACCTTCAGGAACGTGAATATGTACATTGTATTTATCAAACACTTCAGGGTTAATTCCAAACTCATCAGCATTAGATTTGATGTATTCCATGGCTATTGTAGAAGACTCTTTCATTACTTTACCTAGGTTTCCTGTAATGGTTAAAGCTCCTTTTCCTTTAGATAGAATTGATTCTATAAATAAAATATCTCCACCAACACGAGTCCAAGCCAAACCTGTAACAACACCCGCTACATTGTTATTTTCGTATTTATCTCTTTCTAATTTAGGACTCCCCAGTACATCAATAACATCTTCTGTAGATACTTTAATGTTGTAGTCTTCTTCCATAGCAATATTTTTGGCTGCATAACGCACCATTTTTGCTATTTGTTTGTCCAGACCACGAACACCAGATTCTCTAGTATAACCTTCAACTATTTTTTCTAACTGAGGTTTTCCTACCTTTAGATTATCAGGTGTTAAACCATGTTCTTTTAATTGTTTTGGTAATAAATGACGTTTACCTATCTCTACTTTTTCTTCAATAGTATAACCAGTTACATTGATAATTTCCATACGGTCTAACAACGCCGGTTGTATAGTTCCTAAACTATTTGAAGTAGCAATAAACATCACTTTAGAAAGGTCATACCCCATTTCTAAGAAATTATCATAGAACTCATTATTTTGTTCAGGATCTAAAACCTCTAACATTGCTGAAGATGGGTCTCCTTGATGTGAGTTAGACAATTTGTCTATTTCATCTAAAACAAATACTGGGTTAGAAGTCCCTGCTTTCTTTAAACTTTGAATAATACGTCCTGGCATTGCTCCTATATAGGTTTTACGATGTCCTCTAATTTCTGCTTCATCACGTAAACCACCTAACGAAATACGTACATATTCTCTACCTAAGGCTTCTGCAATAGACTTTCCCAAAGATGTTTTTCCTACCCCTGGAGGTCCATACAAACACAAAATAGGCGATTTCATATCATTTCTTAGCTTTAAAACAGCTAAATACTCAATGATACGCTTTTTAACATCGTCTAATCCATAATGATCTCTGTCTAATATCTTTTTAGCGCGTTTTAAATCGAATTTATCTTTACTAAATTCATTCCAAGGTAAATCTAAAAATAACTCTAAGTAGTTTCGCTGTATTGAATACTCAGCTACTTGAGGATTCATACGCTGTAATTTACTTATTTCTTTATTGAAATGCTTTGCTATTTTTTCGTCCCAAAGCTTACCTTTAGCTTTAGCCTTCATTTCTTCAATCTCCTCATCATTACTCACACCTCCCAATTCTTCTTGAATCGTTTTCATCTGTTGGTGCAAGAAATATTCCCGTTGCTGTTGGCTCATATCCATTTGAACCTTAGACTGAATATCGTTTTTAAGCTCTAACCTCTGAAACTCAACATTCATATGCTTAAGCGTAGCCAAAGCACGTTGCCTAAGATCATTCATTTCTAGCAATGCTTGCTTTTCTGTTACAGATAAATTCATGTTAGACGACACAAAATTTACCAAAAACGAATTGCTCTCAATATTTTTAATTGCAAAAGACGCTTCACTAGGAATGTTAGGACTTTCTTTTATAATCTCAAGGGCTAACTCTTTAATAGAATCAATAATTGCCGAAAACTCCTCATTTTGTAATGCAGGTTTTGCTTCAGGCAAATCTCTAATAGTAGCATTCATATAAGGGTCTTCAGTAAGAACCTCGGCTACTCTAAAACGTTTTTTACCTTGTATAATAACGGTTACATTACCATCTGGCATTTTTAAGACTCTTAGAATTCTAGCTACAGTACCAGTTTCATGAATTTCTTTAGCTGTTGGGTTTTCAACAGACTCATCTTTTTGAGCTACAACACCAATTACTTTAGTGCCTTTATTAGCGTCTTTAATAAGCTTGATAGACTTGTCTCTACCTGCTGTAATTGGAATTACCACACCTGGAAACAACACCGTATTTCTTAAAGAAAGGATGGGTAAGGTTTCGGGGAGCTCCTCATTATTCATTTCTTCCTCGTCTTCAGGTGTCATTAAAGGAATTAATTCTGAATTTTCGTCAAATTCCTGGAATGACAAACTGTCAAGCGTCATAAAATTAGATTTCTTCATATATATCTTTAGGTCAATCTGTCATAAAAACAAATCAACTTTATATTTTAAAATGTTTTAAAAATTATTAAGCAGCTTTATATCAAACACTTAAAACAAACAATTAATAATCTGCTAATGTATAAAAACAATACTTATGCCATTAGTAAATTATCAATATTAAACTTTTTACAAGTTAAATCTTTCCTGCTTTTCTTAAAGCAAACAATAATATGATAGGAATAGCTAGCAATCCAACCATTAATAAATTTTTCTCTAGAATCCATGGAGCCATAAATAAAGTAATAACATAACCACCTATGGCTCCTCCAAAATGGGCATCATGCCCAATATTTCCAATTCTCTTTTTCATGCCGTAAATAGAGTATAATAAATATCCTATACCGAAAATATACGCAGGTATTGGTATGGGAATAAAGAACATATATAAATTCATTTCTGGTCTGAGCAGTATAGCAGAATATAATATCCCTGTAACCGCTCCACTTGCACCTACAGCACTATAATGATATTCATTTTTATGAAAATAAAGAGAAAGTAAGTTTCCTAATAATAAGCTCACTAAATAAACAATTATAAAGCCTCCACTACTTAAATAATTAATCACAATGCTTGCAAAAAAGAATAGCGTAATCATGTTAAATAATAGGTGTTGAAAATCAATATGTAAAAAACCAGCACTTATCATACGTATCTTTTCTCCTCTTTGCACCCCACCTACATGAAATTTATATTTATCTAAAAAGCCATAATCATTAAATCCCTTTAATGAAATTATCACGTTTGCTGCTATTATAACAATGGTTATTGGATCTAAATTCATATCGATTAAACGTTTAAATGTAAATTTGCTTATATTTTCTTCTGTAAGTACAAAATCTTGTACTTTTGCGGCTACAAATCTAAAATTAATTCATGCAATATCTAAGTTATATTATTCTTTATCCAATTTTATGGATTATTTCTAGACTACCTTTTAAAGTATTGTATGTTGTTTCAGATTGTGTTTATTTATTTCTTTTCTATGTCATTGGATATAGAAAAAAAACTGTTTTAGATAATTTAAAGTTAGTTTTTCCTAATAAGCCTGAAAAAGAATTGTTAGCTATTAGAAAGAAATTCTATAAGCATTTAAGTGATATGTTTTTAGAAATGGCAAAAACCATGTCTATTTCTGAAAAGGAATTAAAAAAAAGATTCCGAATTAAAAATCCGCATGAGTTTAAAAGATTAGAAAGCTTAGACAAAAGTATTATTTTAATATTTGGACATTATGCTAGTTGGGAATGGTCTATAATTTTACAGAATTACATAAATTTTAAAGGACTGGGCGTTTATAAACCACTTAAAAATAAGTATTTTGATAATTTGGTAAAGCGCATTAGATCTAAATTTAACACGCAATTAATTAGTACAAAAGAAACTATTAATACAATTACTAAGTTTGAAAACTCTGGAAAAAGAACCATTACGGGCTTTTTAAGCGATCAATCTCCAAGAGCTTCAAAAGATGTGTATTGGGGCCGGTTTATGGGAATTAAAGTACCTTGTTATACAGGAGCGGAACGTTTAGCAAAAAAATTAGATTTCACTACAGCTTATCTGAAAATTAATAAAGTTAAAAGAGGGTTTTATGAAGCTGAAATTGTTACACTTGCTGAAAACTCTAAAAGTTTTGCTGACTACCAATTAACTGATGTTTTTTTGAACGAATTGGAAAAGCAAATCATGGATAAACCCGAATATTACTTCTGGACACATAAACGATGGAAACATAGAAACAGAAAGCACTAATAAATTACTCTGGCACTGTTTCTTTAAAATCTGGATTTACAAGTACTCTTCCCTCTTCTCTTGCTTTATCATATACTTCTTTAGATGGTCTTGGTCTTATACGGTATTTTGTTGGATACCCTGTTTCTCTCACAAAATCGTCTGGAGTTCTTTCGGTAGGAATAAAATCATTTGTTGCTTCTCTTATTCTTTTTAATCGCATTTTCATATCATTTAAAACATAATTGTAATCTTTATTTAAAGCTAAATTATTTAATTCATAAGGATCTTTCTGAACATCATAGAGTTCTTCTATAGGTCTTGGAATTTCAAAACAGTGCATTTGAGACTTTGTCAAGGTTCCTTTATCTCTTTCTTCTTTCATACTCTTCCAAGTCAAGTCTCTTATAATATCTGCAGATGGCGTATTAGGTAGATCTATATAATAATTTTTAATGTACTTAAACTTTTTTGTTCTTACTGCTCTAGTATAATCTTCAAAATCATGAAAATGATCTTCAGCATAAATCTCTTCTCTAATTTTAAAATTATCATCAAATAATGTTGAAGAAAAATCTAAACCGTCAAAACTTGGCAAAGGTTTCAATCCTGCTAATTTCATAAATGTTGGAGCAATATCTACAGAGCTGACTAAATTGTTATTTATTGATCCTGCTTTAATTTTAGCAGGCCACTTAATAATCCATGGTGTTTTTATACCTCCATCGTATAACGTAGTTTTATCTCTTGGGAAAGCTCTTCCGTTATCAGAAATAAATAATACAATCGTATTTTCTGAAACACCTTGTGCTTCCAATTCTGCAACAACTTTTCCTATGTATGAGTCCATTCTGGAAATTTCATCATAATACAATGAAAAATCTTTTTTAGTGGCATCAGTTAAAGGCATATATGGTGGAATAACTGCATCTTCAGGAGCATATGGTGCATCACTAATACCTTCATAAAACGGACGATGCGCATCAAATGAAGCTAACCAAGTAAAAAAGGGTTTGTCTTTTGGTCTTTCTTTCAATAGTTTAATCCATTCATCACAACCACTTCCATCTCCTTTAAGTTTTCTATCTAAACCAATTGGAGCATCTAACCATTGCATTTCTAAGAGTACATCAAAATCATCTCTAACTGCATCTCCCATATGATATTTACCAGCTAAACCTGTCCAATAACCTGTATTTTTCAGCTCCTGCACAAAGGTTTTTACATATTCAGGAAGAGGCCATGATAATTGTTCTGCATCTGTATTGTGAGGGTACAAACCAGAAATAATACTAGTTCTACTTGGGCTACAAGAACTTGTGGTTAAAAAAGCTTCATTAAAAAGCATCCCATCTTTTGCTAGTTTATCTAAATTGGGGGTTTTAATATTTGGGTGGCCATATACTCCTATATCATTCCAACTAACATCATCGGCTATTATAAATACTATGTTAGGTTTATGTTCTGTTTTCCTTTTTTCTTTTGGTTGGCAAGACAACAATACAAACAATAAGAAAGATAAATTTAGAAAAGAAGTTTTTAAAAGCATTTTTAGGAAATCATATTTAATACTTAAATCTAAGAATTTTAACAAAATGGTTTACTATTACTAAAAAGATTGACTTTAATTTACTAAACAACGAAGCGTATTTACCAAACAAATCAATAGTGTGAAAACCTTAATGTTAAAAATGTCAATTACTCGAAAGTGCTTTGTATAAATCTCAACTTCTACTGGTTTTTCACAAGTTTTCTTATGGTTACCCATTGTTTCAGCATATCTCTGGCATCTTGTGCTGGGTACCCCAAAACAGTTTTTCCTGCTTCAATATCGTTCATAACTCCAGAGCCGGCACCAACTGTTGCACCAGAATTTATTGTAGTATGATCTTTAATAGAAGCACTTCCCCCAATAACTACACCATCACCTAATGTTACAGAACCAGCAAGACCACTATGCCCAGCCATAATACAAGAACGTCCCATAACACTATTATGAGCTATTTGAACTAGGTTATCTATTTTACAACCATCTCCAATAATAGTCGAGCTAAATTTTGCTCTATCAACACATGAATTAGCACCAATTTCAACATGATGTCCAATTATAACATTTCCTATTTGAGGGATTTTCACCAATTGCCTTCCATCTGCACTTGGTCTATAACCAAATCCATCTGCTCCAATACTAACATTAGTATGAAAAATACAATGACTACCTATAATACAGCGTTCACGAATAATAGTTCCAGACCAAATAATAGTTTTATCGCCAATAATAGTTTCATCAAACACACAAACATTAGGATACAAAACGACTTCGCTTCCCAATTCAACATCTTTTCCTACATAACAATTTGCTCCAATTTTACACCCATCACCAATTTTTGCTGTTTCATGTACAACAGCTGTAGGGTGTATATCTGTATCAAAAGCTGGTGGCGTAGGACTAAAAAGCTCCAATATTTCCGCCATAGCTAAATCAACATTTTTTACTTTAATAAAAGCGCGATTATTACCAGGTTCTAAGTTTGAACCATGACTTACAAGTGCTGCACAGGCTTTTGAGTCTGCCCATAATTTCTCATATTTTTTGCTTCCAATAAATGTGATTTGATTATGATTTGCTTTTTGTAATTCTTCAGGGCCTTCAATTTTTTGAGTAGTACTACCTATTAATTCGCCTTTTACAATGCTGTTTATTTCACTTATAGAGTAAGATATCATTTGCAACTTTAGTTATTTATGGTTAGTTGCTTGTAAATCTAATTGAAAAAAATTAAATCTATTTGATTTCTTATCTATTATTAAGGTGTATAGTCAAAAACTACCAATACTCTTTACCTGTTTTTACCATAACACTTTGTATATGTTTATAAAAACAGTTTAGTTTTGACTATATGTAATTTAAGGCTTTTTGTTAATTTGTAATTAAAAAGAGTGTTTCTATTATAATCCAGCAATTTCTCCAATCTCTTCAATAAACTTATCAGCTAAAGTATCAGCTTCATCTTGAGATTTAGCTTCAGTATAAATTCTAATAATAGGTTCTGTATTACTTTTACGCAAATGCCCCCAACTTTCAGAAAAGTCAATTTTCACACCATCTACCGTTGTTAACTGTTCATTTTGGTAACGATCTTCCATCGTTTTTAATATTCCATCAACATCTAACTCTGGAGTTAACTGAATCTTCTTTTTACTCATAAAATAATTAGGGTACGTTTTTCTCAATTCGCTAACGCTTATTTTCCTTTCTGCTAATAAACTTAAGAATAAAGCAACTCCAACAAGTGCATCACGACCATAATGAGAATCTGGATAGATAATACCTCCATTACCTTCTCCTCCAATAACTACCTTATTTTTCTTCATTAATTTAACTACATTCACCTCTCCTACTGCACTAGCTTCATACATTCCTCCATGTTTTTCAGTAACATCTCTTAAAGCTCTAGTAGAACTCATATTACTAACTGTATTGCCTGGTGTTTTACTTAATACATAATCTGCACAAGCTACCAATGTATATTCTTCACCAAACATATCTCCATTTTCATCCATAAACGCTAATCTATCTACATCTGGATCTACTACAATACCAAAATCTGCATTATGCTCTTTAACTGCCGCAGATAAATCTGTTAAATGCTCTTTTAGTGGTTCTGGGTTATGAGGAAAATGTCCGTTTGGTTCACAATATAATTTTACGACATCTACTCCTAATCGTTCTAATAATAGCGGAATGGCAATACCTCCTGTTGAATTTACACCATCTACAACTACTTTAAATCTAGCTTCTTCAATAGGTTTTACAGTTACTAATGGCAAATCTAATACCTCAATAATATGCAAATCTATGTAAGCATCATTAATTGTTATTTTTCCTAAACTATCTACATCTGCAAAATCAATAGAACCACTTTCTGCTAAATCTAAAATTTTTGCGCCTTCAACTGCATCTAAAAACTCGCCTTTTTCATTAAGTAATTTGAGTGCATTCCATTGTTTTGGGTTGTGACTTGCAGTTAGAATAATACCGCCATCTGCATGTTCCATAGGTACTGCTACTTCTACGGTAGGCGTAGTTGATAACCCTAAATTAATAACATCAATACCTTGCCCAATAAGCGTATTCATTACTAAGCTTTGTATCATTTCACCAGAAATTCTAGCATCTCTACCTACTACTACTCTATAATTATCTTTATTTGGTCTGTTCTGTTTTAACCAAGCTCCATAGGCAGCAGCAAACTTAACTGCATCAATTGGTGTTAAATTCTCGCCTACTTGACCTCCTATAGTTCCTCTTATTCCTGAAATTGATTTTATTAATGTCATATTGTTTTACAGATTTTTGCAAACATAAATATTTTTTTTAGTATGCATTTTAATTAAACTTAAAAATTGATTAAACCAACAAAATCTTCTTTTGAAAGGTTAATATTCATTGGGAATTTGTAATTTTCTCAAATGAACTATTTAGCCCACATTTACCTTTCTGGAAATAATGATTTAGTAACTATTGGTAATTTTATTGCAGATGGCATCAAAGGAAGTAGCTATAAAACCTACCCTAAAGATATTCAAATAGGTATTTTACTTCATAGACATATTGATACGTTTACAGACGCTCACAAAACCGTTAGGCAGAGTACAAAACGTCTTCATGAAAAATATGGACATTATTCTGGTATTATTGTAGACATATTATATGATCACTTTTTAGCAAAAAACTGGGAGTATTATAGTGAAACACCTCTAAAACAGTATGTTGAATCTTTTTATGATACTTTAGAAGAACATTATGAAATTCTTCCTACTAGAATTCAAAAAATGATGCCCTATATGTTAGCAGATAATTGGTTATTAAGTTATGCTTCAATTGAGGGAATATCAAGAGTTTTAGACGGTATGAACAGACGCACAAAAAATCGTTCTGCAATGAATGAAGCCATAAATGAACTTGAAGCATTTTATACAGAGTTTGAAAACGAATTCACATCATTTTTTAACGAGTTACTTCAATCTTCGAAAGAGAAATTAATAGAATTACAAAAGCAGGACTACTCCTGAACAAATAAATAGGTAATTTTATCCTTCATTTTTTGCTTAGAACATAGCAAATATTACATTTAAACTTCGTAAATTTTGAAAAAAGTCTTATAGGTTTGAGCAAGACTAAGAAAAAGCCCCTAAAAATCATTTTAGGTATTGTGATTTTTATCACTTTACCAAGTATTCTATTTCTTGGATTCATTTATTTTAAATACAGTGAAGATATACCGACTGGTGTTACCGGATTCAAAGCTGATGTTTTAGCAAATAAAATGCTTGATGTTTTGAATAAAAAAGCTTTTGATAGCACTAATACCTTTGAATGGACTTACAAAGGTAAACGTCATTATAAATGGGAAAAGCACAAAAACTGTTCTGAAGTTTACTGGGAATCTTACAAAGTAAAATTAAATTTTTCAGATAGTACTCTAAATCAAGTTTATGTGCATAGTTTTAAGGTAGATGGTGAATTAGCAAATGATCTTATACAGGAAGCTAAAAAGTATTATAAAAATGATTCATTTTGGGTGTTTGCACCATATCAAGTGTTTGATAAAGGAGTAAAAAGAGCTGTAGTGAACACCACACAAGGAAAAGCTTTATTAGTTACTTACAGTTCTGGAGATTCTTATTTATGGCATCTAGACGAAACTGGAAAACCAACAAGCTTCAAAATGTGGGATAAACAATCACCTATTGATGGTTTAGAAGCTTCTTGGACAGATTGGACAACTACAGAAACAGGTGTAGAACTACCTACTTTCCATAAATTTCTATTCTTTGGAATAGAAATTACTGATATTAAAGGCATTGATTAGTTGGCAGTCACAGTCAACAGTACTCAGTAATAAAAATACTGAAAACTGAGACTGAACACTGTAAACTCATTTACTCCTCTGCCCTACAAATTTATGTGTATCAGACTTAAACAGCACATTAAAGCTTGTTAAGCTCCCATAAATTCTAGTAACATATTGTTGCAAATCTGTTTTTTGTTGCTCATCTAAATCACTAGAATTAATGCGTTGTTCCATAACACGCAATCTATCTCTCACCATAGTTATTTTATGAAAAAACTTATCAATTGGTAACTCATAAGGCTTTAAACTTTCATCCGCTGGTTGTAAAATTAAAGTCCCCCCTTTGTATTTATCGGCTATAGTGACTAATTCAGAAACATCGCTCCATTTCTTTAAAATATTAACTAGACTAGTTTCAATATCATAAAAACTAACTGTATCAACATCATCATAAGCAGCCTCAATAATATCAAATTCACTATCTAAATCAATCGTTTCTAATCCTTTATCAATAAATGTCACCCAATAATGTTGAGAAGTTACATTGGTTATAACACCTTTACCATATTCAGCATGATTAATTCTTGAGCCTATACCTAATAATTTCATTATAATAGTTTTGATTTTAAAAAGTTCATATTTCTGTTTACAATTATAAGAAATCCAAAAGAAATGTTTACAGAAAATTAACAACTAAAATTGTAAATTAGCGCTTTTGCTAAATCTCAGCCAATTGAACGATTTTATTGAAGTAAAGGGCGCCAGAGCTCATAACCTAAAAAATATTGATGTTTCTATACCTAGAGAAAAACTGGTGGTTATCACTGGTCTTTCTGGTAGTGGAAAGTCTTCTTTAGCTTTTGATACTATTTATGCTGAAGGTCAACGTAGATACATTGAAACATTTTCTGCCTATGCACGTCAATTTTTAGGCGGATTAGAGAGACCTGATGTTGATAAAATTGATGGTCTATCTCCAGTTATTGCTATAGAACAAAAAACAACCAGTAAATCACCAAGATCTACAGTAGGAACCATTACAGAGATTTATGATTTCATGCGTTTATTATTTGCGCGTGCTAGTGATGCCTACAGTTACAACACTGGAGACAAAATGGTGAGTTATAGTGATGAGCAAATCAAAGAACTCATACTAAAAGACTTTGAAGGTAAACGCATAAATATACTTGCACCTGTTATTCGTTCTAGAAAAGGACATTACCGCGAGTTATTTGAGCAAATTGCAAAACAAGGCTTTGTAAAAGTTAGAACCGATGGTGACATTAAAGATATCACCAAAGGGATGAAGTTAGATCGATACAAAACGCATGATATTGAAATTGTTATAGATAGATTAGTTGTTAATGATTCTGTAGATAACGATAAAAGACTTACTGAAACCATAAATACGGCCATGTATCATGGGGAAGATGTGTTACTTGTTATAGATCAAGACACTCAAAAAGCACGTTACTTTAGTAGAAATTTAATGTGTCCGTCTTCTGGTATTTCATACCCAAATCCTGAACCCAATAATTTTTCATTCAACTCACCAAAAGGTGCTTGTTCCAATTGTAATGGTATAGGTGAATTGTACAAGGTGAACATTAATAAAATTGTTCCAGATGATAGTTTATCTATTAAAAATGGGGCTTTGGCACCACATGGACCAGAAAAGAAAAGCTGGATTTTCAAACAATTTGACACTATAGCACAACGTTACAACTTTAAATTAACAGATGCTTACAAAGATATTCCGGAAGCGGCTAAAGAAATGATTCTTTTTGGCGGTAGCGAAAAGTTTACTTTAGAAAGCAAGTCTTTGGGGGTTACCAGAAACTATAATATAGACTTTGAAGGTGTCGCCAACTTTATAGAAAACCAATACAAAACTGCCGAATCTACTTCATTAAAACGATGGGCTAAGGAATATATGGACAAAATTAAATGTCCGGAGTGTGAAGGCAGCAGGCTTAAAAAAGAATCGCTTTATTTCAAAATAAACAAAAAAAATATAGCTGAATTAGCGAATACAGATATTATTGAATTGGCTGAATGGTTTAATGATTTACAAAATCATTTATCTGAAAAACAGCTAAAAATTGCTGAAGAAATACTAAAAGAAATTAAAACTAGATTGCAATTTTTATTAGACGTAGGCTTAGATTATTTATCCTTAAATAGAAGTTCCAAAACATTATCTGGAGGTGAAGCACAACGTATTAGGCTTGCCACTCAAATCGGTTCTCAATTAGTAGGTGTACTTTATATTTTGGATGAACCAAGTATAGGACTTCACCAAAGAGACAATGAGAAACTAATAAATTCTTTAGTCTCTCTTCGTGATATTGGGAACTCAGTTATTGTGGTTGAACATGATAAAGATATGATTGAGCGTGCCGATTATGTTATTGACATTGGTCCTAAAGCAGGGAAATACGGTGGTGAAATAATAAGCAAAGGAAATGTAACCGAACTTAAAACGCATAACACTCTTACTGCAGATTATTTAAATGGAAATAAAGAAATTGAAGTTCCTAAAAAGCGACGCAAGGGCAATGGTAAATTCTTAGAACTTAAAGGGTGTACTGGTAATAACCTGAAAAATGTGTCGGTTAAATTCCCTTTAGGAAAAATGATAGGCGTAACAGGAGTATCTGGTAGTGGTAAATCTACGTTAATCAATGAAACCCTTTACCCTATTTTAAATGCGCATTATTTTAATGGTGTTAAAGTACCTATGCCATATAAGAGCATAAAAGGCTTAGAACACATAGATAAAGTCATAGACATCAACCAATCGCCTATCGGTAGAACTCCAAGAAGTAATCCAGTTACCTACACTGGTACATTTAGTGAAATAAGAGCTTTATTTGCTAAAATACCAGAAGCTATGATACGCGGTTATAAAGCTGGTAGGTTTAGTTTTAATGTGAAAGGTGGACGTTGTGAAACTTGCCAAGGTGGAGGATTAAGAGTCATTGAAATGAATTTTTTACCAGATGTCTATGTAGAATGTGAAACATGCCAAGGAAAGCGTTTTAATAGAGAAACCTTAGAAATTAGATACAAAGGAAAATCTATTAGTGATGTTTTAAATATGACCATTAATGAAGCTGTAAATTTCTTTGAACACATTCCAAAGATTTACAAAAAGTTAAAAACCATTCAAGATGTTGGTCTTGGTTATATTACCTTAGGGCAGCAAAGTACTACTTTATCAGGTGGTGAAGCGCAACGCATTAAATTAGCAACAGAGTTAAGCAAACGAGACACTGGCAATACGTTTTATATTCTTGATGAACCTACAACTGGGCTTCATTTTGAAGATATTAGAGTATTAATGCAAGTACTTAACAAATTGGCAGACAAAGGAAATACTGTTTTAATTATTGAACACAACTTAGATGTTATTAAAACTGTGGATCATATTATAGACATTGGTTATGAAGGCGGAAAAGGTGGCGGAGAAATAGTTGTTGAAGGGTCACCAGAAGACGTTGTAAAACACAAAAAAAGTTATACTGCAAAATTTCTAAAAAAAGAATTACATTAGAAAAAAATAAAATATGAGAAAAGAACTGCACCACAAAGGCTGGAATGAGATTAAAACAAACGATTCTTGGGCAATCTTCAAGATTATGGGAGAGTTTGTTAACGGTTTTGAGAAAATGAGTAAAATAGGACCATGTGTCTCTATTTTTGGATCGGCTAGAACAAAACCAGATCATAAATATTATAAACTGGCAGTTGAAGTAGCCCAAAAAATTGTTGAAGCTGGCTATGGTGTCATTACTGGTGGCGGTCCTGGTATTATGGAAGCAGGAAACAAAGGTGCGCATCTAGGAGGTGGTACATCGGTAGGTTTAAATATAGATCTTCCTTTCGAACAACATGACAATCCTTATATAGATCATGATAAAAGTTTAGATTTCGATTATTTCTTTGTACGCAAAGTCATGTTTGTTAAGTATTCTCAAGGGTTTGTAGTCATGCCTGGTGGATTTGGTACTTTAGACGAACTTTTTGAGGCTATTACGCTTATACAAACGCATAAAATTGGAACATTCCCAATAGTTCTAGTTGGTACAGATTTTTGGGAAGGTTTATTAGATTGGGTTAAGAAAACACTTTTAGACTCTTTTGGAAATATTAGTCCAGGAGATTTAGATTTAATTCATTTAGTAGATACTCCAGAAGAAGTTATAGATATTCTAGACGCTTTCTATAAAGAATCTCAGTTAAGTCCTAACTTCTAGGTAACTCATCAAATATATTGGCAATATAATCTAGTGTTCAACTTGTTAATAGCATATTTTGTTATATTGTAAAACCTGAATATGAATTTTTAACCTTTTTAAATGTTTGTTTAATTTGAAGTTTCGCCTCATAACTTGTTTCTTGGTATGCTTATGTTATTTAAGCAGTTTTGGTCAAAATAAAATTGATCTAAAGGCTGTTTTTGATGTTGAAAGTAATGAGATTAAAGTTTCTCAAACCATAAAGTATTTCAATACTACTCAAAATGAGCTTCAAACTATTTACTTAAATAATTGGGGCAATAGTTATTCTACAAAAAGCACAGCTCTTGCTAAAAGAATTGCAGATGAATATATTAATGATTTTCATTTGGCTAAAAATAAAGATCGCGGATATTCTATAGTTACTTCTATGCAACAAAATGGAAAAGATATTCCTTTTTGTGAACTAGAAAATGCCCCTGATGTTCTTAAAGTAGATTTGAACACGCCATTAAAAGGCAACAGTTTTTATGAAATAACTTTAAATTATATA
Source organism: uncultured Flavobacteriaceae bacterium (assembly GCA_947487895.1). Lineage (GTDB taxonomy): Bacteria > Bacteroidota > Bacteroidia > Flavobacteriales > Flavobacteriaceae > Seonamhaeicola. The sequence goes on along the minus strand of CANKYF010000001.1, from coordinate 526,535 downwards.
GTAAGAATACCAAATTCAAAGTTTACCAAATATGGTGTTACAAATGCAGGCGACATCAATTTAAGGTATTGGTATATTACCCCTACTGTGTACTCAGGCACTTGGGAATATTATAGCAACAAAGGACTTGACGATTTATACATACCCAAAGCAGATGTTTCATTAAACATTATTTGCCCTAAAGAATATAGAGTAACTTCAGAATTAAACGTTGATAGTAAAACCGAAGATACTTCAAACTTAAATATTAAACTCTCCGGAAAAAATAGATTAAATACCAAATTGTTTTTAAATAAAACTAAAGTATTTAACACGATTCAAAACCAAGATTTCTCATTAGTATCAAGTATTAAAGATGAAAAATTAGAAGTCATTGAAAAAGTTTTAATTACTGAAAAAATCTTAAAGTTTATTGAAGGTAATCTAGGTAAATATCCTCATAATAAACTGGTCTTATCTCAAATAGATTATGATAAAGACCCCATTTACGGCTTAAACTTTCTTCCAAAATTTATTAAGCCATACCCTAATAATTTTCAATATGAACTAAAGCTTTTAAAAATTGCACTTATTAACTATTTAGAAAATACATTATTAGTAAATCCAAGAACAGAGCAATGGCTTCTGGATGGTATTCAAATTTACTATTTAATGAAATATGTAGATGAATATTATCCAAACATGAAGTTTTTAGGCTCTTTTGCAGACATTTGGGGTGTTAGGTCTTTTCATGCTGCAGATATGAAGTTTAATGATAAGTACAACCTTGTTTTTATGCTCATGGCTAGAACTAATAGAGATCAAAAACTTACAATGGCTAAAGATTCTCTATTAAAATTCAATGCTAACATTGCCAATAAATATAAAGCTGGTGTTGGATTAAGGTATTTAGACGATTTTGTGAATCATGATGTGGTTGAAAATAGCTTGTCTTCTTTTATTAGAGATAATAAATTAAAAGAAACTTCAACCAAACAATTTGAATCCTTTATTAAATCTAAGACCACTAAAAATATAGATTGGTTTTTTAAAGACTATTTAAACACCCGGAAAAAGTTAGATTTTAAAATTAAAAAAGTCGAAAAGACAGAAGACTCTGTAACATTAACCATTAAAAATAAGCGCAATAATAACATGCCAGTTTCATTGTTTGCTTTAAAAGATGATAGTGTTATTTCCAAAACTTGGATTCAAAATGTTTCTGGTAGCAAAACCTTAACTATTCCAAGAAACAATGCCAATAAACTCGTTTTAAATTATAATAAAGCCATTCCAGAAATCAACGTTAGAGATAACTGGAAATCTTTAAAAGGGTTCTTTTTCAATAACAAGCCGCTGCAGTTTAGACTATTTCAAGACATTGAAGATCCTCATTATAATCAAGTCTTTTTCATGCCTGTTGCTCAATTTAACAACATATATGATGGATTAAGTCTTGGAGCACGTGTTTACAATAAAACGGTATTAAGAAAATTGTTCAATTATAAAATTGAACCTAGATACGCCATAGGGTCTAAAAACCTCACAGGGTCAGCTTCAATTTCTAAAATTCATTATTTAGAAGATTCAAATTTATATCAAATAAGTTATGGCATTGGTGGTGGTTATTCATCTTATGCTGAAGACTTGTTCGTAAGACGTATTACGCCATCATTAATATTTCGCTTTAGAAAAGATGATGATTTCAGATCTAATCTGCGTCAATCTTTAACATTTAGGTATATTAATATACACCGAGATAGAGATATAAATAATGGCTTTACATCTACAGAACCTAATTATGGGGTTTTTAATGCTAGATATATTCACTCTAATGATAATTTAATCAACTTTAGTAAGTGGCGTGCTGACTTCCAACTAGGAAGACAATTTAGCAAAGTATCTTTTAATTATGAATATCGCAAGCTATTTGAAAGTAATAGGCAACTAAACTTAAGATTTTTTGCAGGTACTTTTCTAAAAAACAAAACACCTCTAGACTCAGACTACTTTAGTTTTGCTTTAGACAGGCCTACGGATTACCTTTTTGATTACAATTATTTAGGAAGATCTGAAGAATCAGGAATCTTTAGTCAGCAATTCATTACTGCCGAGGGAGGTTTTAAATCTAGACTTGAATTCCCTTTTGCGAATCAATGGATGACGACTGTAAATGCTAGTACTACACTATGGAAATATGTCTTATTATATGGAGATATAGGCTTTGTTAAAAGTAAGTTTGATAATTCGCATTTTGTTTATGATTCTGGTATAAGACTTAATTTGGTAACAGACTACTTTGAATTATACTTTCCTTTATATTCAAATTTAGGTTGGGAAATAGGACAACCAAACTACGATCAAAAGATCAGATTTAAATTTACAGTAGACCCACAAGTACTACTTGGACTTTTCCGAAGAAGATGGTTCTAAAACATATAATTTTAGAAAATTATCTGTATTTTGATGATTTAGATTAATAATATTCAAAATTTACGTATAAAATTATATATTTTTAAATTATACGCAATAAGTTGTAGCTCTATAAAATTGCAAAAAAGGGATAATTTACCTACTTTTGCAGCACTAAAACCGTTCTTGAGCTATGCAAAGCATTCCTGATTTAAAAAACATATCATTTGAAGATTTTAAAGCTGAAGTAATCAACGATTACAAAATAGCTGTGAAAAGTCGAGAATGTAGTTTGTTAGGAAGACGAGAAGTTTTAACTGGTAAAGCCAAATTTGGAATTTTTGGTGATGGCAAAGAAGTGCCTCAGTTAGCAATGGCCAAAGCCTTTAAAAAAGGGGATTGGAGATCTGGATACTACAGAGATCAAACTTTCATGATGGCTTTAGGAGAATTAACTCCCGAACAATTCTTTGCTGGATTATACGCGAATACTGATATTAAACTAGAGCCAATGTCTGCTGGTAGACAAATGGGCGGACACTTTGTAACACATAGTTTAGACGAAAACGGCAACTGGAAAGACTTAACTAAACAATACAATTCTAGTGCAGATATTTCTCCTACGGCTGGTCAAATGCCACGTTTGTTAGGCTTAGCACAGGCTTCAAAAATATTTAGAAATGTAGAAGGTATCAATGCATCTAAATTTTCGGTTAATGGAAATGAGGTGGCATGGGGAACCATTGGTAATGCAAGTACAAGTGAAGGCCTATTTTTTGAAACCATAAATGCTGCTGGTGTTTTACAAGTACCAATGGTAACAAGTATTTGGGATGATGAATACGGTATTTCGGTACATGCTAAACACCAAACTACTAAAGAAAATATATCTGAAATTTTAAAAGGTTTTCAGAGAGATGATGAAAACAAAGGTTTAGAAATATTAAGAGTTAAAGGTTGGGATTACCCAAATTTAATAGAAACCTATCAAGAAGCAGGAAGTATAGCTCGAGAAGAACACGTCCCTATTTTAATACATGTTCAAGAGCTTACACAACCACAAGGACATTCTACATCGGGGTCTCATGAACGCTACAAAACTGCAGAGCGTTTAGAATGGGAAAGACAACACGATTGCAACTTAAAAATGCGTGAATGGATTATTGAAAGTGGGATTTCTACAAAAGAAGAATTAATTGAAATAGAACGTACTTTAAAAAGAGAAGTTAGAGAAGCTAAAAAGAATGCTTGGAATACGTTTTTAAGGCCTATTTTAAAAGAAAAAGTAGATTTCATAGCAATTTTAACGCAATTAGCTTCAAAATCTACTAATGGTGTTTTCTTAAATAAACTAAAAGATAGTTTGGTTGTAATAGATGAACCAACAAGAAAAGACATTTTATCTCACGCCCGAAAAGCATTAAGACATACCATTGGAGAAACATCTCAAGAAAAAGAAAAATTAACTTCTTGGATAGACAACATTATTGAAAGAACTCAACCTTTGTTTAGTTCTCATTTATATTCAGAAACAGCACATTCAAATACAAAAATTGCAGAAATAAAACCTACTTATAATGATGATACCCCTTTAGTAGACGGTAGAATTATTATTAGAGACAATTTTGATGCTATTTTTGCTAATTACCCAGAGGCTTTAGTTTTTGGTGAAGATACTGGAAATATTGGTGATGTTAACCAAGGATTAGAAGGTTTACAAGCCAAATATGGAGAATTAAGAATAGCCGATGTAGGCATTAGAGAAGCCTCTATTATAGGACAAGGTATTGGTATGAGTTTACGTGGTTTAAGACCCATAGCAGAAATTCAGTATTTAGACTATATTTTATATGCCTTACATACCATTAGTGACGATTTAGCTACTACTCACTACAGAACAAAAGGAAAACAAAAATCACCCTTAATTATTAGAACAAGAGGTCATAGATTAGAAGGGATTTGGCATTCAGGTTCGCAAATGGGTGGTATTCTTCACCTAGCTCGTGGTGTAAATGTCTTGGTTCCAAGAAACATGACTAAAGCTGCAGGCTTTTACAATACCCTTCTTCAAGGAGATGATCCAGCAATTGTAGTTGAATGTCTTAACGGTTATAGGCTAAAGGAAAAGATGCCTAACAACTTAGGTAATATGAAAACTCCAATCGGTATCGTTGAAACGGTAAAAGAAGGATCTGATATTACGTTAGTCTCTTACGGTTCTACACTTCGTATAGTTGAACAAACAGCTAAGGAACTATTATCAGTAGGTATAGATGCTGAAGTTATTGATGTACAGTCCCTACTTCCTTTTGATATTAATCATGATATTGTAAAAAGTATAGAAAAAACAAACCGTGTGATGATTATAGATGAAGATGTTCCTGGAGGAGCTTCGGCATATATTTTAGATGAAATACTAAACAAACAAAAAGCTTTTCAATACTTAGATAGTGAACCAAAAACACTAACAGCTAAAGCACATAGACCTGCTTACGGAAATGATGGGGATTATTTCTCTAAACCTTCAGCTGAAGATATTTTTGAAGCAATTTATAATGTTATGCACGAAGTGAGTCCTTCAGATTATCCTAAATTGAGATAACTTTATAATTTTGAAAAGGTCTTTCTTAAATTAAAAGTCTTTTCTCTGCTTTGAACCATAAGTACTACATTTTGGGTTATTTTGTTATTCCAATACTATTTTAAATTGGCTAAATTCGTTAAATCTTCAATTTAACAAACATATAATGAAACCAATTTTTAAGTTAGTACTACTGGCACTTCTTATCTCTTTTACTTCATGTATACAGCAATCTGAAAAATCTATTAAACCTAAAGAAGAAACTGCCAATGTTTCTTTAAATAATGCTTCTAGAAAAAGCAGTAATGATGATACCTTTTACCAATATTCTATTTGGTTTGCTTTTGTAAACAAGGTTTTTGACGGTAATTTAACCGTAAAAGAACTAAAAACTCATGGCGATGTAGGTTTAGGGTCTTTTGATTTCTTAGATGGCGAATTGGTGATGCTAGATGGAGTTGCCTACAGAATTAGAGAAAATGGAGAAATTAGTATAGGACAAAACGAAGACCAAATTGTATACGCTGATGCTGCTTTTTTTGAAGAGGAAGATAGTTTTTCCATTCAAGCCCCTATTAAATTCCAAAATTTAGCTGCACAACTAGACGCTAAAAAGAAATCACCTCACTATTTTTATATTTATAAAATTCATGGCGATTTTAAGCATATAAAGCTTGGCGGGGTTCCAAAAGTAGAACGTCCATTTACAGACGGATTAGATGTTTTAATTCCAAACAGACCAGTATTTGAAACCGAAAATATTTCTGGAACTTTAGTCGGTTTTTATTGTCCTGACTATATAGGGCATATTAATGCGAAAGGACACCATTTTCATTTTATAAGCGATGACAAAAAATGGGGCGGTCATGTTATGGAGTTTAAGTCTACTAACACATTAGAGGTGCAATTTGATACAAAAACAAAATACGAATTTGACTTGCCGGTAAGCAAAGAATTTGAAAATGTAAATCTAAGTAAGCAATTTCAATACAACTAGATAGTATGTTTAAAAACAGCTTATTCGTAATTGCATTTTTTATTAGCTTAATATTTTTTAATTGTTCTAAACCTGCTACAATAAATTCTCCTTTGGTAGATTTTGCAAAAACGCACATAGCAAGAGCTATAAAAGAACCTGGAAATCCTCCGTTTAATATCACTTGGAACATTGATAGTCTTAAGCAAAAACCACAATCTTATACTATTTCTGTCAATCAAGAAAACATTATAATAACTGGTGGTGATCATTTAGGTTTAATGTACGGTGGTTTAGAAGTTGCTGAACAACTAACATTAAACGGAAATATAGAAAATACCTCTCATGAACCTTATACTTTAAAGAGAGGTCTAAAAATGAATATCCCTTTAGATGCACGTACGCCTAGTTATGATGATTCTGGAGATGCGGCTATTAAAAATGTTAAAACTGTTTGGGAGTGGGATTTCTGGAAAAACTATCTGGATCAAATGGCTCTAAATAGATACAATGTGCTATCTCTATGGAATCCACACCCATTTCCTTCTATGATAAAACTTAAGGATTATCCAGATGTTGCTCTTAATGATATTTATACAACAAGTTATAAACCTAATGGTTTAGAAAATGAAATGGGAGACCCTGGGTTAGTATCTTCTATTGTTTTTGATAATCTAGAGTTGATCAAAAAACAACCCATAGATGACAAAATTGCATTTTGGCAAAAAGTTATGCAATATGCTAAAGACAGAGGTATTGATATTTACTGGGTAAATTGGAATATCTGTCCGAATAGTGTAGCTACACCAGTTGCCCCCATGTATAAAACCTTTAGAATTAACATGCGAAACGAAATACCTGGAAAACATGGTATAACGCATCAAATGGATAACCCAATTACTATTGCTTACCATAGAGCTGCGATTAAAGAATTCTTAAAAACTTATCCTCATGTAAAAGGGATTGGTATTACTTCTGGGGAACATATGCCACTAAATTGGGAAGATTCTAATCGTGAAGAATGGGTCTGGAATACATATGGTTTAGGAATACTAGATTTAAAAAAAGAACAGCCAGATAGACAGGTTGATCTTATTCATAGAGTCTGGCATTCTGATATGAAACAAATTATGAATTACTGGGGTAATTATCTAGACACTTTTGATGTTAGCTTTAAATATGCCAAAGCACGCTTATACTCTTCTCCTAGTATTAACTTTTATGACGATCATGTGAAAAGTATGAAACAATATAATTTGAAATCGTGGTGGAACTTAAGAAACGATGATATTTTTGTATACCGTTGGGCAAATACTAACTATGTTAGAGACTTTATCAAAAATATGCCTAAAGAAGACACTAAGGGGTATTATATGGGATCTGATGGTTATGTTTGGGGTAAAGAGTTTATTAGTAAAAATCCCAAGCTTAAAGGAGAATATGAATTTGACAAACATAAATTCCGTTTTATGCTTTGGGGTCGTTTAGGTTACAACAATAACCTTTCAGAAGATGTTATTTTTAAAACCTTCAAAAAACATTACAAATCTCAGGATGCACAATTACTATTTAATACTTGGCAAACAGCTTCTAAAATTATTCCGCAGGTAAATAGATTTCATTGGCGTAATTGGGATGCCGATTGGTCTGTTGAGGCATGTCGTGCAAGAGAAAAACTAGGAGGCTTTAGAGATATATTCGATTTTGTTGATAACCCAGTAATGCCAAACCAAAACCTAATTAACTGTAAAGATTTTGTTGAAAAAGAATTTTCTGGTATTGAAACCTCAGAGGAAACGCCAAGACTAGTTTCAGAAAGATTAATTTCATGGAGTAATCAATCTATAGAAGCAATCAATAAATTAGATGTTGAAGATACCTCAGTTCAAACAAAAGCACTCATTTCAGACATTGAATCAATGAGTTATTTAGGGTTATTTTATGCGTTTAAAATAAATGCAGCTACTAATTTGGCATATTTTCAGAAGAAAAAAGATAAAAAATACAAATACAATACTATAAAAAATATGCAAATGTCTCTTGAAGCTGTTATTAAATATGCTGAAATTTCTAATGCCAATTATAACACACAAATGCTTGCACGCCCTGGGGCATTAGATTGGGATAATATGGTTAATGAAGTGAAAAAAGAACTGCAAGCTGTTATGAAACTTTAAATCCTCATTGAAAACACGCATAAGTTACTATAAAATAGAGCCTTTCAATTTACTTGAAAGGCTTTATGCTTATATTTATACCCAATCAACTTTTCATGGATAAAGAATCAAATTTAACAACAAGAGATTGGTTAGCTATAGAACGCACCAAACTTGCTAACGAAAGAACGTTTTTAGCTTATTTTAGAACCTTCATAGTCTTTTTAGGAACTGGTATTACCTTATTGAAGTTAGAATTCTTTTCGGAAATGAGATCTTTTGGTGTAGTTTTATTAATTATCTCTCCCATAATACTTGTTATTGGTGTTTTACGACTATTTTTTGTAAAGCGTGTTATTAAAAAGCATTATAAAATTTAAATGAAAGCTGTACCTGTTAAAGAAATAAAGCAAGAGCTTAATACATTATCGCATAAAGAAGTACAAGATATTTGTCTTAGACTATCTAGATTTAAAAAAGAGAATAAAGAATTACTCACTTATCTATTATTTGAATCTCACGACGAAGCTGGATATATAGAAAGTGTTAAAACCTATATAGATAACGAGTTTGAAATTATTAATAAAGATAGCTATTATTATATACGTAAAAGCGTTAGAAAGATATTACGTAATATTAAGAAGTACGTGAGATATTCCCAAAAGAAAGAAACCGAAGTAGAGCTTCTCCTCTATTTTTGTGAAAAATTAAAAGATTTCACGCCTAGTATTAAACGTAGTACACAATTACAAAACATGTATAATAGACAATTACAGTTAGCAAAAAAGCACATAAATTCTCTGCATGAGGATTTACAATATGATTTTAACTTAATGATTGAAGATTTATCTTTATAACTATAACATTCTTATTTAAAATTGTAGTGCGAAGAAATTTTAAAGTTTAAGATGTAAATCTTATTGAATGAAATTTGTGAAGTATTTTATATAGGGATTTTCAGATTAATTAATTATAAGAGTTAGATACTGACTATAGCTTATTAAATGCAATAGGTACTCCATAAGACATTTTCACCGTTTGTCCTTGTTTTTTAGCTGGTTGCATTTTGGGGAGTAACTTGATAATACGTTCAGCTTCATCAGTTAATGTTTTGTTAGGACCTCTTGATCTAACATTCACGATATTACCATTAGCATCTATTTCAAATACAACTAACACACGCCCTTCTATATTATTTCTTAGAGCTTCTTCAGGATAACGAAAATTTGCAGCTATATGAGAACGTATTTTCTTTTTAAAACATTCTTTAGATTTAGCATTTCTTTCGCATCCTGGAGGTACAGGAGCTTTCTCAATCAGATCAATTGGCATAGCAATATTTTTATTTATAACTGATTTACTTCTAGCTATTTTATTGTCAGCTTCTGCCTTTTTAGCATCAGCAATCAATATTTTTGAACTATTCTTACCAGATATCATATTTGCATATTCTTTTTTAGAATACCAATTATCTAAAGTTCCATTCTTTGAACTGTAAATAGAAGAAACATTCCCTAAACAACTTTTAAAATGTGTATTAGTAACTCCAATCTTATTTAAAGTTTCTTGATTTGTTTGAATTTTATCGTTAAACACAATCGCTGGTTTAAACCCTAAAATTTCACTTTTATCAATATTGACTAAAGTATAATGCCCAATATAAACACCCTCTTTTACTAAACCAGATTGCATGTCAAATTCTAAATCTTTACTACTATTAATTAATTTTAAATTTTCAGCCACCAAAGAAGTTCTCTTTTTAGAAAAATCAACTTCTGCCTTTTTGTAATAAGACCTTACATTTAAACATCTTGCCCCTAAACTATTAGAAGTATATGGGTTTCTAATAGCTATCGAATTAGATAATTTAGCTTGAGTTCCTAAATTAAAAGTAAAATCATTACCACTAGATCTATATGAAATCAAATTTTTTAAATTAACCTCTCCTCCTAAAACTTGAAATGAATCTCCAGCTGAATAACTCACCATAACATTCTCTATAATGGTTTCATTACCAACACCTGCTAATAATAATCCACTTAAACTACTTCCTAGAGAATATTCTTTTTGACCTGCATATTCTATCCTTACATATTTCAAAATACCAGAACTAGTTATAGTTCCTCCTCCGCCATAGTTGGTTTTTTGATAAAATTTAGGTTCTAGTTCTTTATATAAGGAAGATGCAGATGCTATTCCAAATTTATTCAAAGCGCCATCTCCTAATATAACTATACCAGCCCAATCACCAGCTTTTTTAATACTTCTATTTGATGTGAAAACAATAGGATCTGTTTCTAGTCCTTCTGCTATTAAATTAGCTCCTTTTGCTATAGTTAAAGACGCTTTAGTTTCATAGTCACCAATAATAACTGTACCTGGCTCTATAGTTAATGTAACACCTTCGTTTACAAAAACATTTCCTACCAATATGTAAGTATCCCTTTTATTAAGTGTTCTGTCTTCTGTAATTTCGCCTGTTAATATTTCAGAGGGCTCATCTATCTCGGCTAAATTAGGCTTAAAATCAGTCCAGAGATTTAACCATCCATTTTGCTTAATAATTTCTTCCTCCTGTTGTGCATTTACTACAGAGATTAGAAGAAAATAAATCAGAAATACTCCTAAAAAATTTTTCATATTAAATAATTGTTAAAAATAGCAATGCCCAAACATATAATCCAATACGATAAAAAACAAATTTTATCGACGAAATGCATTGGTATTGAAGAATTTATTAAAAAATCATGCGTTTTATCGTATAAATTACTGCGAAAAACAATGTTAATTAATAATTAAAAGAATAAACTAAAACTACAATTTTATATATGCCAAGCTTTTTTTATAATATCATAAAACCCAACAAATCCTATCACTTTATTTGAATGCTATTTAGCATTATTCTATATTTGTGCCCTTAATTACAAGTACATTTTATGAAGATTTCATACAATTGGTTAAAGCAATTCATTAAAATAGATTGGACCCCTGAAAAAGCAGGCGAATTACTAACAGATTTAGGACTGGAAGTAGAAGGCATTGAAACCTTCCAATCTGTTAAAGGCGGCTTAGAAGGTGTTGTTGTTGGAGAGGTTTTAACCTGTGAAAAACACCCTAACGCAGATAAACTTAAAGTTACTACTGTAAACATTGGTAGTGATGCACCTGTTCAAATTGTTTGTGGCGCTCCAAATGTAGCTGCGGGACAAAAGGTTCCTGTTGCTACTATAGGAACTACTTTATATACAGAAGAAGGTGAAAGCTGGAAAATTAAAAAAGGGAAAATTAGAGGTGAAGAAAGTTTTGGGATGATTTGTGCTGAAGATGAATTAGGTTTAGGAAAATCTCACGACGGCATTATGATACTTGATGCAACTTTAAAAGTTGGTACACCATGTGCTGATATTTTTGATATTGAAAATGATCATGTTTTTGAAATTGGCTTAACACCAAACCGAGCAGATGCCATGAGTCATTTAGGTACTGCCAGAGATTTAAAAGCTGGTTTATTACAAAAAGACATAAATTTAGAATTAATCACACCGTCTTTAAGTTCTTTTCACGTTGAGAATAGAACCTTAAAGTTCGATATTGATGTTGTAAATAAAGAACTAGCACCTAGATACTGTGGTGTTAGTATCTCTGGATTAAAAGTAAAACAGTCTCCAGAATGGCTACAAAATAGACTGAAAGCTATTGGTTTAACGCCCATAAATAATGTAGTAGATGCTACCAACTATGTATTACATGAATTAGGACAACCTCTACATGCTTTTGATGCTGTAAAGATTGCTGGTAATAAAATTGAAGTTAAAACTTTAAAAAAAGGTACTAAATTCATAACGCTTGATGGTATTGAAAGAGAACTACATGAAGACGACCTCATGATTTGTGATGCAGAAAAGCCTATGTGTATTGCTGGAGTTTTTGGTGGTGAATTCTCTGGTGTTACAGAAAGTACTACAAGTATATTTCTAGAAAGTGCTTATTTTAATCCTGTTTCCATAAGAAAAACAGCAAAACGTCATGGTTTAAACACTGATGCATCTTTTAGATTTGAGCGTGGCATAGACCCTAATATTACTGAATATGCTTTAAAACGCGCTGCTTTATTAATTCAAGAGTTAGCGGGTGGTGAAATTACAAGTGATATTCTTGATATTTACCCAAACAAGATTGAAGATTTTCAAGTACGCTTAAGTTTTGATAATGCTAAAAAGCTTATAGGTCAAGAAATACCAAGAGAAACTATTAAAAGTATTTTAACATCTCTTGAAATAAAAGTAAACAACGTTACCGAAACGGGTTTAGGTTTAACAGTTCCTGCCTATAGAAATGATGTACAACGAGAAGCAGATGTTATTGAAGAAGTACTTCGTGTATATGGCTATAATAATATTGCTACTACCAAAAAGTTAAATGCTTCTATATCTAGTACATCAAAATTTGACGATCATAAAATCCAAAACATTGTTGGAGACCAATTAGTTTCTCAAGGGTTTTATGAAATAATGGCCAATTCTTTAACAACATCTAAATATGTTGAGCTAAGTGAACAGTTAAAAGAAGAGCATAATGTTTCTATTTTAAATCACTTAAGTACAGATTTAGGAGTAATGCGTCAAAGTTTATTGTTCTCTGGCTTAGAAGCCGTTAGTTACAACATAAACAGAAAAAAAGATAACCTAAAACTATTTGAGTTTGGTAAAACATATCATCAGTATGCAGAAACTAGAGAAGAATTTAAGCATTTATCTGTTTTTGTAACAGGAAATCGTTCCCAAGAACGTTGGACTAATACTGTTCAAAAAAGTGATTTCTTTTATCTAAAAGGTACAATTACTGGTATATTAGATAGATTAGGCTTATCTAGATATAAAGTATCTCCAGTTAAAAATGATGTTTTTAGTGAAGGTGTAAGTCTTTCTCTAGGAAAAAATACGTTGGTAGATTTTGGCTTAGTAAATAGTAAGGTTTTAAAGCACTTTGGTATTTCACAAAATGTACTTTTTGCAGATTTTAATTGGGATGCAGTATTAGACATGGTAAAACACAACAAAGTTAAGTTTAAAGATATTCCCAAGTATCCTGCTGTTCGAAGAGATTTTGCTTTATTATTAGATGAATCTGTAGCTTTTGAAGATATTGATAAAATTGCATCGCAAACAGAGAAACAACTGTTAAAAGATGTTGATCTATTTGATGTTTACCAAGGTAAAAACTTACCTAAAGGTAAAAAGAGTTATGCTGTTAGTTTTACATTACAAGACGAAAATAAAACGCTTACAGACAAGCAAATTGACAAAATAATGAATAAGTTAAAATCCAATTTTGAAAAGCAACTTGGAGCTGAATTAAGATAACTTATATGTTTAGATTTGTTCTAACTATAACTTCGCTCATACTATTCACTTCTATTAGTATTGGTCAGGAAATAAAGGATGGTAAAGATAAAGACAGTTTAGCTATTGGTAAACTTCTAAAACATGATGCATTAAGTACTATTAAAAGTATTGGACATTCGTTCTCTAGACCAATTCATTGGAAAGGAAATGATTATTTAAAATTAGGCGGACTTATTGGTGGAACAATAATTTTATCGGCAGCAGATGATGAAGTTAGTAGCTTTTTTGTTAACCAACAACGCAATTTTCCCAAGGTAGTAAGAGATTTTGGTTGGTATTTTGGTAGTCCACAGAATTATTTCATGGCGAATGCTGGTTTATATGGTTTTGGGGTATTTACAAAAAACGAACAAATAAGAAGAACAAGTGTGCTTATCATTTCATCTTCATTTACAACAGGAGTCATAACCTCATTGTTGAAAGGGTCTGTTGGACGTGCAAGACCTAGTTCTGGATTAGGAAATTGGGAATTCGATGCCTTCTCAAAAGAATCCTCATTTAATTCATTTCCCTCAGGCCACACATCTTTATCTATTACTGCTGCCCATGCTATAGCAAAGCAGTTTGATAATACTTGGGTTAAAATTGGAATTTATAGTATTGGAGCCATTCCTCCTATAAGTCGTTTAGTTGATAATGCGCATTGGGTAACAGATATTGCATTTAGTGCAGTAGTAAGTATTATTGTTGTTGATAGTATTGACAAGTTTTTAGATGAGAGTAAATCTTATGCCTCTAGATTCAAAAAGAAAAATAAAATTTCTTGGAATATATCTGTTACGCCAAATAAGATAGGATTAGTAGGCACTTTTTAAATTTAGATCATAGATTCTAAAACTACATTTTGATTATGAAAATTGTCAAAAATTTTGTATATTTAAGAGAACCCTTAAATTTTAGAGCTATGACAGATTCAAATTATATAAAAGTTTTTACCGGAGATTTTATCACAGTACAACGTATTTTAAGTGACCTTGAAAAAGAAAGCATTAACGCTGTTGTTAAGGACGAAACTGAGTCTGGAAGATTAGCAGGTTTTGGAGCTGCAGTATTAGGGCTTCAAGAAGTTTATGTACATAAAGACGAATTAGATAAAGCTGTTTTAATTATTGAAAAAGCAAATTCAGAATTACAAGCTTAAAATCTCTTTACTTGATAAAAAAACACCTGCAAAATTTTCATGAATTTTACAGGTGTTTTTTTATTTGCTATCCGAAATGTTCTAAACAGTCACCGAATACATTTTTTCTCTTAAGTCTTTAATTTTAGCGTCTTGCATGTACTCATCAAATGTAGTATACCTATCAATAACACCGTTTGGAGTTAGCTCTACTACCCTATTTGCAACAGTTTGTGCAAATTCATGATCATGAGTTGTAAATAATATTGTGCCTTTGAAGTTTTTAAGTGAATTGTTAAAAGCTGTAATACTTTCTAAATCTAAGTGATTGGTTGGCTCATCCAGTTGAAGTACATTTGCTCTAATCATCATCATTCTACTTAGCATACAACGTACCTTTTCACCTCCAGAAAGTACATTAGATTTCTTAAGAGCTTCTTCTCCACTAAAAATCATTTTACCTAAAAAACCTCGAATGTTAACTTCTTCTCGTTCTTCTTCAGTTTTAGCCCATTGACGTAACCAATCTACAAGTGATAAGTCATTATTAAAAAACTCACTATTATCTAATGGTAAATAAGATTGAGATGTAGTTACACCCCAAGAGTACTTACCAGCGTCTGCCTTTTCTTTATCGTTAATTATTTGGTAAAAAGCTGTTGTTGCTCTTGAGTCTCTTGAAAACACAACAACTTTATCTCCTTTTGTAAGATTTAAGTCTATATTTTTGAATAGTAATTCACCATCTATAGAAGCTTCTAAACCTTCAATATTTAAAATTTGGTCACCAGCTTCTCGCTCACGTTCAAAAATAATAGCTGGATAACGACGAGAAGACGGTCTAATATCTTCAATATTTAACTTTTCTATCATCTTCTTTCTACTGGTAGCCTGTTTACTTTTTGCTACGTTAGCAGAAAAACGACGGATAAACTCTTCTAACTCTTTCTTCTTTTCTTCAGCCTTCTTATTTTGTTGCGCGCGTTGGCGAGCTGCTAATTGCGAAGACTCATACCAGAATGTATAGTTCCCAGAATAATTATTTATTTTTCCAAAGTCAATATCTGAAATATGTGTACATACTGCATCTAAAAAGTGACGGTCGTGAGAAACCACGATCACACAGTTCTCATAATTAGCCAAAAAAGTCTCTAACCAAGAAATAGTTTCATAATCTAAATCATTGGTAGGCTCATCCATAATCAATACATCAGGATTTCCAAAAAGTGCTTGTGCTAACAATACTCGCACTTTTTGTTTTCCATCTAAATCACTCATTAATGTATAGTGAAAGTCTTCTTTAATACCTAAATTAGATAACATTGCGGCAGCATCACTATCGGCATTCCACCCATTCATTTCTTCAAACTGTACTTGAAGTTCTCCTATTTTTTCGGCATTTTCATCTGTATAATCGGCATATAAAGCATCTATTTCCGTTTTAATATCAAATAAGGGTTTGTTTCCCATTAAAACAGTTTCTAATACTGTATGCTCATCATATAAATTATGATTCTGTTCTAACACAGACATACGCTTACCAGATTCAAGCGATACATGCCCTGAAGTAGCATCCATTTTACCAGAGATAATCTTTAAAAATGTAGATTTTCCCGCTCCGTTTGCTCCAATAATACCGTAACAATTACCTTGATTAAATGTGGTATTCACTTCATCAAAAAGGATACGTTTTCCAAATTGCACCGAAAGATTTGATACTGATAACATATGATAACTTTAATTTTTTGCAAAAGTAGAAAAATGAATTGGTAAGTGGAAACTTATAGCTTCTATTTTTAGATACTTTTGTCTTTAATAATGTACCCTTTGTCTTAACTAAATCAACATTTAACAACGCATTAACAAGAGTTTATATTCTCTTAAACTATTTTTGCTTTGCAATAACATGATTAATGAGGGCGTATGAAGTTATTTATTTATTCTGTTTTAAGTTGTCTTTTATGTTTTAGCTGCGCTACTAGCAGTTCTAAAAATGAAGCACCTTACGCTTATTTTGGTGGTGAAATTATTAACCCCAATTCAAAATTCATTACACTAAGTGATGATGAGCACAAAACAGATACCATTAGATTAGATGGTAGAAATAGATTTATATTTAAAATAGATAGTTTAAAAGAAGGGGTTTATTCTTTTAAGCATGGTGGAGAATATCAATCATTTTTAGTAGAGGCTAGCGATAGTATATTACTAAGACTTAATACACTTGAGTTTGATGAATCTCTAGTATACACAGGAAAGGGGTCTAAAAAGAACAACTACTTTATAAATGAATTTTTAGAAAACGAAAAAGATGAAAAACATATTTTGAAACTTTGTCAGCTGAATGCTGAAGATTATCAAAAGCGTATGGATTCTTTAAAAAATATCAAGTACAAGGCATTAAGCAAATTCTCAAAAAAGTACCACACTTCAGAACTATTTGAGAAAATTGCTAAAGCTAATATTGATTATTATTACTACTCTAGTAAAGAAGTATATCCTATTATTCATCATGGCAAGCATAAAGGTAAATTTTTAAAATCTCTACCAGAAGACTTCTATAGCTACAGAAAATATATAAATTACAATGACGATTTCTTTAAAAATTACCATAACTATCATACATTTCTAAGACATAACTTTAATACAATTTCTCTTGGCACTCATACTTCTCATGCCAAAAACAAAGCTTTTAATTGGGGAGATTTGTGTTATAACTTAGATAGATTACATCTAATTGATAGTTTAGTAACTAACTCTACAATTAAAGATCAATTATTGTATCATTTTACCATAAAATACTTGTCTTACAGTAATGATGATAAAAATGCTAATGTTATTTTAAACTCTTTTTTAAAGAAATCATCTAACGAAAAGTCTAAAGATATAATGACCAATTATGCTAGGTCCTTAAAAAAGCTGCAATCTGGTTCTGAATTCCCTAGTTTTGAAATAGTAGATTATAATAAACAAATCTTTAATATTAACGATCTAATTTCTCAACCTACAGTCGTTAGTTTTTGGTCTCATAATTATTACGACCACTTTAAAAAGAGTTTCAAAAAAATTAAAAAATTAAAAGATAAGTACCCAGATATAAGATTTATTACGATTAACGTAGATGATGGTAGTTGTGAAAAATCTAAACAAACATTTAAAGATTGTAGATTTGATTGGAGTCATCAATATATGTTCAAAACACCTGAAGCTACTAAAAAAGAGTTAGCCATATACCCAATGACAAAAACAATTATTATTGATGAAAACAATAAAATTGTGAGCTCAAATTCTAATATGTTTTCTGTAAATTTTGAAAAACAGATCACAAAACTCTCTAATCCTTAAACATAGTTTATCTCACAACTAATGTATAGGTCTTTGAGGTATTATCTGAACATAAAGGATCATCATATCTTTCATTTCCAAAATCATCGTAGTAATAGCCATTAAGAGCTTCAACTTCTAAAGAAACTTTTATAGTATAGGAGCCTTTTTCAAGTGGTACGCCTTCAAAAACAACTCTACGTCTCTCATAAATCACATCAATTCCTCTTGGAATTCTTCCTGATACGCTAAAATAATAGTCGTAATCATTATCATTAGGTTCATTCTTTATTTCAGCTGTTACAGCATCAAAATAGTATTCATCTAGATAAGCACGATCTAAGTCGTCGTTTCCTAATTCTGGTCTAACATTAATAATACAATCTACAATATCTTCACAACCAGAAAATGTAAAAAGAGAAACTAAAAGAAATAATGCAGTATAGTGATGTTTCATGATTGATGATAATTTTTAAATCATTATCTATCAAAGAGCATACCAAAAAATTACATCTTGTAATGGTTCATTAAAAGCTTTTCATATAATGTATCTGGTAGAATACGCTTTAAAACAATAGAAAACTTTTGCATAAACTCCCCTACTTTGTAGTGTACTTTGGGATTTTGCGTATTAATAATTTTATAAACTGCTTTGGCCATTACATTAGGATTGCTTCCTGCATCTACATGTTCGTTCATTAAATCTAAAGTATTTCCATAAGATTCTTTATAAGGAGAATCTTCTAGCAGTGGTGCATGATATCTACCTGCAGCAATATTAGTTGCAAAATCTCCAGGAGCTACATTGGTCATGTTAATATTGAAGTTTTTAAGCTCCATTCTAAAAGCTTCAGTGATTAATTCTAAAGCTCCTTTACTAGCAGAATACACACCTCTATATGGTAATCCCATATAACCAGCAATAGATGTAACATTTATTATTAAACCATTATTTTGACTTCTCATTTGTGGTAATACGGCTTTAATTACATTTATTGGTCCAAAAAAATTAGTCTCAAAATTGTTTTTAATTTCTTCTTCTGGTGTTTCTTCTATAGGTCCTGTAATACCAGCTCCTGCATTATTTATAAGTACATCTAACTGTCCTTCTTTTTCTATAACTATATCTATTGCTGTATTTATAGTTGTAATATCTTTTACATCTAACGCTATAATTGGAAATTTACTATCAGGATATTTTTCAGGACTTCTACTTGTTCCATAAACAATAAAACCCTTTTCATTTAAAAATTCACCAATAGATTTACCAATTCCCGAAGAACCTCCAGTAATTAAAACAACTTTAGACATATTTTAGTTTTTGAAAAAATAAAGCACCAAATTACAATATAGATAAACGATAAGAAAATTTAATTAAGATTCCCATCTTTATGGGAATGTATTAAACTAAAAAATCTTGATTCGCATAAGCTTTCAAGATTTAAGTTTATTATACAAAAAAAGGCAAGCTACCTACATCACACTGCTACAACCATATACCTTTGCTGCGTTCCCGCCCTGGAGGATTCTACAGGAGCTAGTTGTGTAGGACTTGCCGGATGCAAAGATACAATCTTTTAAAATTTTCACAATGTTTTTATAAACTGATTTTAAATAAATATCTTGCTTCAAATTAAAAGCACATCATGAATACACCCAAGTATCTATTAATCATAATTTTAAATTCACTTATTATTTCTTGTGGTTCAAACTCTGGACAGAAAAAAAATGATTTCCTTATTAAAACTAATGCTGAAAAGGGTAATATTAGTAGTAATGAGACTTTAAATATGTCTATAATTAATAGAAAAAATCACAAAATAGATTCTGTTGTTTACTTATTAAATAAAAAACGTATTAGTGAAAGCGCCTCTCTAAAATCGTTTAAATTAGGAAAACATAATGTAGAAGCCACTATTTATTACGAAGGAGATACGCAAACTATTCAAACGGCAATTACTATATTAAATGATAAAGCTCCGCAGATTTTTAAATACAAGATCTTAAATGAATTTCCGCATGATATTACTTCTTACACACAAGGTCTGGAGTTTCACAATGGGTTTCTATACGAGAGCACAGGACAATACAAAAAATCTAAGCTTAGAAAAATTGATTATAAGACTGGTGAAGTCATTAAAAATATTGATTTAGCTAATGAGTATTTTGGTGAAGGTTTAACCATTTATAACAACAAGATATATCAATTAACTTGGAAAAAAGGCAAAGGCTTTATTTATGATGCAAATACCTTACAACAATTAAATAGCTTTAAATATGGAGATAGTAAAGAAGGTTGGGGTTTATGTCATATTGATAATAAGGTCTATAAGAGTGATGGAACCGAGAGAATATGGCTTCTAAATCCAGAGACATTAGTGGAAGAAGATTATATACAGGTTTGTACTAATAAAGGCAAAATATCTCAGATTAATGAAATGGAATGGATTGACGGTAAAATATATGCTAATCGCTATCAAAAAAACGGCGTAGCTATTATAAACCCAGAAAATGGAGGAGTTATTGGAGTTATAGATTTTTCACCTTTAAAAAAGTTAGTAACGCAACATAAAGAACTAGATGTTTTAAATGGTATAGCTTATAATCCTGATACTAAAACCATTTTTGTTACTGGAAAGCATTGGGATAAATTATTTGAAATTGAGATTACAGAAAATTAAAATAAAGGATTGAAAATGAATAATCTAAAGGATTTGAACATTGAAAAAGAAATTTTACCATTGTTCAACTTTTCTCTTAATATATTCGCTAAAAACAAAATTCTTGAAATTCTAAAAAAGCCTTTACAATCAACAATAGAAATAGCTCAACGCCAAAACATCCTTAAGGGTTTTACAGAAAACAACAATATTCTAACAGATTATTCATATACTGTTTTATATCTAAACGAAGTTCATTTTTTCTTAAACAATGAAAAAATCGAAAACTTATCTCTAAAAAGGTTTCAATATAAATTGTTTACTTCTAAACAAGAGAAAGCCAGATATGTAAGTAAACTTAATCAAGTAATATTATTTTTTCACCGTTTAGAGTCTAATTATTTTACAAGATTGAAATTAAAAACATTCCCAAAAGACTATGCTTTAAGTATCAAAAGAATTTTACAATTTTTGTCTTATTTTGAATCTAGTAAATACGCACATATAATCAGAGAAAAAAGATTAAAAGATAAACACGTAATTGAGTTAACAGAAAAAATCAGTGAACTAAAGAAAAAAGAATTGATACAAACTTTTTGGGAAGATTTTTTTCTATTTGAAGCTTATTTATCAATTAACTTAGGAATACTAAAAAATAAATTCGTGTTCCCTAGCTTTACTGAAAACTCTATTAGTTTATCTGGCTTTTACCACCCTTTGCTTAAAAACCCAATAAAGAATGACTTTGAAACAAAAAGCAACGTAATTGTATTAAATGGACCTAATATGTCTGGTAAATCGACTTTTCTAAAAGCCGTTGGACTTTGTGTATATCTTGCTCACTTAGGTATTGGTATACCTGCATCATTTGGAAAAATTCCATTTTGCAACTACTTCTCTATTGAAATAAATAGAAGAGATGATATTTTAAATGGTTACAGTCATTTTATGACTGAAGTATTAAATCTTAAAAGTGTTATTGAACAAGCTTCAAAAGGGAAAAATTGTTTTGCTGTTTTTGATGAACTATTTAGCGGTACTAATGTTGAAGATGGTTTTGAAATTTGTAAAACAACAATAAACGGATTAAGTAAATTTGATAATTGTTTCTTTTTTATTTCTACCCATATACAAGAGTTAAAAAGTATTTCTAACCAACAAATAGCAAACTATTTTATTGATTGCGAATTGATTGAAAATAAACCTACTTTCACATATAAACTTAAAAAAGGTTGGTCTGATATAAAGGTTGGTCAAATTTTGTTTGAAAAAGAGGGTTTGAATAAATTATTGAATTAAAACCATTATTTATAATTTAAGGTAATGCTTTAAAACGTTCTAAACCTTCTTCCAAGAATTGAGCATATCCCTCTTCATTTGGTGTATATCCAACAGGTTCGTTGAGCATTTTTGTGCCATCTGAATTTAGAAGCACGTAATACGGTTGCGAATTAGACTTAAAAAATTGTGTTTGAAAATTAGCCCATTTATGTCCGTAATTTTTCAATACTCTTGTCCCTCCATTAACTCTAATAACCTCTAGCTTTTCATCTTCTGGTAGGTCTTTTTTATCATCTACATAAAGAGAAACAATAACATAGTCATTCTTTAAATAACCATCTACTTTTTCTGTAGGCCAAACATGCTCTTCCATTTTTCTACAGTTTACACAAGCATATCCTGTAAAATCAACCATGATAGGTTTGTTAACCTCTTTAGCATATGCTATACCTTCTTTTAAATCTTTAAAGGTTTTTAAGTTATTAGTTGTTGAACTTGGTAAAAACCAACTATAACCAACAGGAGGTGCTAATCCGCTTAATAATGTTAACGATGTAAACGTATTAGTCTCTTTATTTACTCTAAAACCTGATATTAGATAAACCGTAAATGCTGCTACCAAAATACCTGTAGAAATTCTAAAAAACGACAATTTCTTTAATGGTGAATCATGCGGAAATTTAATTTTACCGAACAGATACAGTACTAAACCTCCAAAGCAAATAATCCATATGATTAAAAATGCTTCAATTTTTAAAACACCCCAATGTGCAACAAGATCTGCATTAGATAAAAACTTAAAAGCAAGTGCTAATTCTAAAAAGCCCAAAACTACTTTAGTGGTATTTAACCAACCACCAGATTTTGGTAATGCATTCATCATATTTGGAAACATAGCAAATAAAGCAAATGGCAAGCCTAATGATACTCCAAATCCTGCCATACCTGCCGTCAATTGCCATGCTCCTCCATCAGAAGACAATGAACCTGCTAAAAGTGAACCTAAAATTGGTCCTGTACATGAAAATGATACTATTGCTAAAGTAAGTGCCATGAAAAACACTCCTATTATACCTCCTGTATTTTCACCTTGAGTTGTTTTATTTGTCCAATTAGCTGGTAATGTTAATTCATAATAGCCAAAGAAAGAAAAAGCAAAAAACACAAATACAGCGAAGAAAATAATATTCAACCAAATATTAGTTGAAATCTCATTTAGAATATCTTCGTTTACAGAATCTAATAAATGAAAAGGAACACTAAGTAATAGATAAACTAACAAAATAAAGAACCCATAAAGCAAAGCTTTACCAATGCCAGCACCTTTACTTTCACTTCCGCTTTTAGTAAAAAAACTAACTGTTAAAGGTATCATAGGAAATACGCATGGTGTTAATAAAGCTAGAAGACCTCCTAAAAAACCTAGACCAAAAATTGTCCATAAAGATTTTGATTCTTTAATATCGTTTTCAATTAGTGTTACGTCTTCAGGGTTCATTCCGTAAAGCTTCATGTTTACAGATGAATTATCAATATTAGATGTTAATTCTTGTGATGCTAGACTTTCGCCATTTAAAGAAAATATAAAGTCTTGATCAATTTGCAAACAAACTTTTTTACACACTTGTCCTGTGAGATTTAAAGTAACTTTAGTAAGATCAGGACTATTTAGTTTTATTCTTTGTTTTAATACAGCTGAATTATCAAAGTAAGATTCATAGACTTCAAAAATATCATTATACTTTCTTATGGTATCACTTTCAACAGCTTTACCAATAAGTTCAAAAGAATCAGTTTCTTCTTTTTTTTCTATTACAATAGGAAGTGCGCCACCTTCTGCTGTATATTGAGAGTACAAATGCCAGTCTTTATCTATGGCTGCTTTAATTATTAAATCATATTCAGTTTCGGAAATTTTCTCTGTTGACGTACTCCACTTAACAGGCTTTAAGATTTTAGTATTAGAGCTTTTAAAATCTACATTTATTTTAGATTTTTTTTTTTGAAGTATATATTTTAAATCTATAGTTGAAGGCGGTAAACACCTAGAATCATCACACACCATAAAATCTACAGTTCCCAGAATTTCTTTTACTCCTTCTGCTACTTTAACCTTTTGCTCAAAAACAGCTGAATCACTAAAATATTTAATTTTCATATCAAATACTGGATCATCAACTATATGCCCTTCTGGTTCCGAAGTATCTCCAATTTTTTCAACATTGTTATAAACAAACGTTGTTGCAACAGGTCCTCCTTCAGGCACGTTTTGAGAATATAAATGCCAGCCTTTATCTATTGTTGCCTTCGTAATTAACTGATATTCTGTATCTGAAATCTTTTTGACAGAAGTAGACCATTTTACTGGTTCTAGTATTTGCGAAAAACTATTTGTTGTTATTGCTAATAAAAGGATTACGAAAAGTTTTTTCATGCTCATATATTATCTATTATCATAAAAAAGGGTTACTTCTTGAATAACCCTTTCTCAATATCTTTCTTACTAAACTATTGACTGACTAACTCAAAAAATTACATTAACAAATGTATAAAGAAAGATGATTTTTTCGATATAATTATAACTAGTTTAACTTTTAAATATTTTGTTCTTTGTCGTAAATACATAGAAACAACTAACAAAAAGCATAAATTATCAAATCTTCAAAATCAAATAACGCTTAATATCATTGAATAAACACCAAAATAAAAAGGCACTAAATAATTTTATTTAGCGCCTCTTCTTTACTCAAACTAACCAATTAACATGTTCCTTTGAGTTTAAGGAACATAATTTTTATCTTTTGCTAAAACCCATTTATCAAATTCAAAACCATCTTCTCTCATTGAGAAAGAAATTATATATTCATCAGCTTTATCAAAAGTTAATGTAATTGTTTGCATAAAACCACAATGATTTTCAGGAACACGTTGTGCTGAAGACCATGTCCATTTATGCTTTCCTTTACATA
This sequence comes from uncultured Flavobacteriaceae bacterium, assembly GCA_947487895.1. GTDB lineage: Bacteria > Bacteroidota > Bacteroidia > Flavobacteriales > Flavobacteriaceae > Seonamhaeicola. The sequence goes on along the minus strand of CANKYF010000001.1, from coordinate 501,672 downwards.
ACTGAATTCTTTGTCCGCTTTCAGGCCATTCCCCATTAACCCCAACGTGTAATCCATTATCTTCCGGTCCTTGAGAATACGCTCTTACCCACACATAATAAGTGCCTGGATTAGTGATTTTCACTTTATAAGACACCACACCTCCAGTTCCTGGTTGCGGAAAGAAATTTTCACCTTGAATTAATTTATCATTATGTGTTATTCTATTATCTGGCATTGCTTCTATGTATGCATATTTACTAGCTGAATTATAATGTACATCTCTCAACTTAAATGTTTGGTATTCTTTTGGACTTCTTACATACCATTTTCTAGGACTTAAATTGTTTGTATTATCATGGAAATCTTCTGCCTCTACTGCTAAAAATCCATTTTTTTCTTCAAATGCTTTAACATCTGCTAACTTTGTATCTAAATCATATTTTACTTCAGTAAATACAACCCCTGCCCATCTACCTCGGGACCAAGCTGTCTCATTATTTTCTGCTATTTTTTTATTAGTTTTTGCTTTAGAACTTATAGTAATAGTATCATTAGTATTCAGATAAATATTACCTAATGAAAGGCTCACATTATCAAAAGATTTATTAGTAGAAGGGTTAGTAACAGTTTTCATTCTGTGTCCGTTAACATAAATACTGTATACAGATTCACCATCATTTTCTGCTATAGTTTGTATTGTACCTTGATATTTACCATTCTTCCCTTTAAAAATCATTGTAGCTTTTGCTTCTACATCTCTTTGGTCTTTTTTAGCTGCATTTATAGCAAAAGCGTTATACTTTTTATCTATGTAATATGAAGCATCTGCTGAGTTTTCTATTTCAAAATCTGAAATAGTACTCACTACCTTTTTTAGAGCTTCGCTAACTTTAACTGGTTTTGCTGTAGTAACAAGTGCCACCCAATCTTTCTCGTTTGATGGTGGATTTCCTATTGAAACCATTTTTCCTCCTTTAACAGATTTTACACTTCCTGTTTTTAAAGCGCCTCCTGTTCTTGGATTATACCATTTTACAGTGAATTTTGTAGCTGCATTTATTAAATCTAGTTTTGTAGGTTTTACTTCTGGTAAGTACACAACGTATGTTTGACCTTCTTTAGCAAATACATAATCTTTTTCATTATCTGTTAAGTTATTAGCTGAATACATTTTATCAAAGTTCTTAACGTATTTGCTAAAAAACTCTATACCATAACGCGTTTGATCCCATAGAATATCTCTAGATCTCCAGTCTTCACAGTTTAGATCGTTATGCGCATGTTTGTATCCAAAATACCATTCAACACCTGCGCCTCCTGCCATTAAATTACCCCATAACACATGATGACGAATATGATCATGATGTGGATCATCTGCATCTGGAATAGCACCTTTATCTGCTGGTCCTATTTCATCTTGAGTTACCACCCATTGTCTTCCGAAGTTGGCTGATTCGTTAATCCATTTCAATGTTATATCATGCACATCATGAGGATGATGTGTTTGCATTGAGGGGCCATCTAAATACGGATTGCCTAATTGGGGAATTAAAGCATGTGTCTGCTCTCTTGTTTGTGCATGTGTATGCAAAGAAATGTAGTTCTTATAGGGGTCATGCAACCTTAAGTACTTAGACATGTCTCTTATATCTTTAACTGTCTGACCTTTAGGAGACCAAAGTATAGGTGCATTTTCTTCTCCTAAATTCCACGTAATTCCTAAATGGTGTGCAAAACGAGCAATTAACTCTCTATAGTATAATTTTCTCTGAGTTTTGGTTTCACCCATATCTAACAAGGTTTCATTTTCGGTTTCTTGCGTTACAAAGTGTAACATTAAACCTAAATCATCCATATGATCAAAAACTACTTCCCATTGGTCTAGCTTACTACAATCAAATCTATAGCGTTCATGCCTGTTATTCCATGGCCAAACATCTTTACCATCTGCTTGAATGTTCATGGTTAAAAAATACACAGAATTCATTCCTTTTGAAGCTAGGTAGTTCAATGCGCCAATAATGTTTTTTCCTTTACCATTCTGCCATGAAGGGTCTCCTTGTTTCCAATCTTTAGCATGCGGTTCAAACTTGTGAGATGCTGGTGTTTGATCAAATTCATAATACCCTAAAAAATTCTCAGGACTATCTGCTCCTCCTTTTAAGAAAGGTTCATTAGTATCGGCATATCGTAAATAACGATTACCTCTATATTGTAAACGTCCTTTAGTTCTAAATCTAGAACCACTAGTATCACCTTCTGAAATTGTAAACGTTCCTTTAGCTCCATCAAAATCTACACCTTCACCTTCAAAAATATCATCGCTTACTGCTATATTTTCTCCTTTTCTAAAGGAAACTTCATAGCTCCACTCACCAACTTCATCTGGCATAAACCTCACCTTCCAAACGTTACCAGATTTTGCACTAGTTTCAGCTGCATTACCATCGGCCGCATAAAAACCTGGTACTATCATAGTTTTATTCTTATTCTTAAAAGTGACGTTTAGACGATAGTTTAAAAACGGATTTACTTCATCGTTTTCAGTTAAACTTTCACCTTCAAACGTTAAAGTTACTTTGTGCCATTTTTTTAGTTCTCCTTCAATTTTTTGTGCTTTCACACTAAAAAAGGTGAATAACATTACACCTAATAGAATGGATAATTTTTGCATTTTAATTAATTTATTAAGTTTAGTTAATTGATGTTTTTATATGATAACTGGCGACTTTATTTCTGCCGATTTATACACAGCTTCTTGTACTTTTAATGTTTTTAAATAGTTTTCGCCACTAGTTTCAAATGCTTCGCCTGAAAATAATTTATCAATAAAATCTGTTTGAAAAATATAACAGCAGTCTCCTGCAAAGCCTATATCGTTATGCACATAGTTGTGCTGTTTTTCTTGTTCTCCTAAATTTTGAATTGTAATAGTTCCATTAGAATACAAACGAATAGAACCTTTAGAACCGTCTATTAAATATTCTCCAAATGTATATCTAGGTTCGTCAAAATTGTTTTCGTTATAACGATTGGCATCCCAAATAGCATGAGCATTGTTTTCAAAATTTAGAATCATTAAACATGAGTCCTCACCTTTTATAACTGGGTTTAAACGCTTTAATAAAGCATATGCACTTGTAACTTCACCTGCATGGTATCTGAACGTATCTATAAAATGAACACCAGTCTCATAAATAAGTAATTTTTTATAATCTCTGAAATAAGGTTGTCTAGCCAAATAAGCATCATTTCCCCAACCATCTCCCATACGTGTTCTAAAGTTAAGGCTGAACAAATCCCCTATGCCGTCGTTATCTATTATTTTCTTTATTTCCCTATGCCAAGGTTGAAATCTAAAATTTTCATGCACCGCAAAACGTACACCTTTACTGGACACATAGTCTACAATCTTTTTAGATTCCTCATATGTAGGGGCTAAAGGCTTCTGGCAAATAATATGAACGCCATTATCTGCCGCAAATTTGCACATTTCAAAATGTGTTTCTGGTGGCGTTATAATATCTATAAAGTCTGGTTTTTCAGTAAGAATCATTTCCTTATAATCAGTATAATGCTTCTTTATACCATAAGGCTCCATAATACCTTTGGCACGCTCTAAATTTGAATTACACAGCGCAGTAATTTCAACTTCTGGTATACGAGACCATGCTTCGTATTGAAATTTACTAAAATAACCTGCTCCAATAGCAACGCCTTTTAATTTATTCTGCATTATTTAATTTTTTGTTAGGATTCATAAAAGACCAGCATAAGATAGAAATAACTCCTAAAACAGCCGCCACGTAAAAGAATGGTTCATTTGAACCTGTCCATTCTTGTAGATACGGAAAAGCCAAAGCTGTTGTAAAAGAACCTAAATTACCTGCCATATTCATCATGCCTGATACTTTTCCTGAGTTTTCTTCACCTATATCCATACAGAAAGACCAAGAAGGACTCAATGTCATATCTGCTCCAAAAATAGCCACAGATAAACATAAAACCGCTCCTAAAGCTGTATCCATATACAAACTTGATAAAATCCCAATAACAACCAAAATAAAACCTATAGTTGCTGGTAACTGTCTAGATTTTTTCCAGTGTCCTTTTCTATAAATACTATCTACCATAAAGCCAGACACCCAATTACCTACTGCACCAGCTAAAAGCGGCAACATTGCATAAAACCCTGTAGATACTAAGCTAAGTTCATATTTTGCTTTTATATAAGGGAATAACCAAGTTAACATAAAGAAGAAAATAAAATTACTTCCTATATACTGAATCATTGCAAGAATTACATTTTTAGAAGATAAAATGGTTTTTAAAGGTAAATTCCCTCCTTTTACTTCAACTTCCTGTTGCCTGTTCTTTACAATAAATTCTTTCTCTTTTTCTGAAAGTCCAGAATGTTCCTCTGGTCTGTTTCTAAAAAACGTAAAAAAACTAATAGCAAAAAGAATACCTATTACACCAAAAAAATAGAATATATCACGCCATCCCCATTCATCTATTAAATATGCTACAAGTGGTAACGCAAACGCAGCTCCTAGTCTAGAACCTGAAAAGTTGATTCCTTGAAAAACACCTCTTTCTTTAGTTGGTACCCACGAAAAGGCTGCTCTGGAAATATTTGGAAAAGCCCCGGCTTCTCCTGCTCCAAAAATAAACCTAAAAAACAGCATTGAAATATAATTCCATGCTACCCCGGTTAGAGCAGTAAATATGGACCATAATACCATAATAGACGTCATTACTTTTCTAACTCCGTATTTATCTCCTAAAGAACCTCCCGGAACTTGAAATAATGCATAACCCAAAGCAAACGCACTTAATACCCACCCCATTTGAATATCTGTTAAGTTTAAATCTGAACTTATAGAATCTTTAGCAGATGATATACAAACCCTATCTATATATAATAAAAGGGTTATTAAAAATGATCCGGCAAAGAAAAAGTAACGCTTTTTAGGTATAGTATTCATTTTGAACTATTTTTAAAATTAATCAATACTTATTTTAAGTTTTTTCTACTTAATAACATGTATTGTTTTTTCTGTTTTATTCTTTTCCATTAACACAATTTCTCCATGCACTAATTCATCATTTATTTTAAAAAAATGATTAGATAATTTAGAGGATTTATACGTCACCAAAAGTGTATAATCAGTATTATTTATAGTAATACCTACTGCTTCGGCTTCATTATCTGAAAGTAGATTCCCTTCTCTGGTATATACTGGTATTCTTTTAACCTCTTTTGGCTTGTCTTCTTCAAAGTGGATTAAAGTAATAAAGGATGCAAAGCCCTCAGCTTCTTTGTAAGCCTCAATCTTTTTGCTTGGTGTTTTCAAATTGTATTCAGTTGAATACCATGAATCTAAAACATTATAATTGACTTCTTTTAATTGATTGATTACAATATTTTTTTCTGAATACGTAGTTTTAACTTTATTATCAACAACAATTACATTTTTATTTGGGAAATTAAAATATTGACTGTATTTATGCCTTTTTTGTGCCTGAAAACTATCAAAAAGCAACCATACATTGGGCTTTAAATACAACATCCTGCGTTTCATAAGTACAGGATCTTCTAACCTACTATACGCATAGTTTATTCCTTCTCCATAATCAAAATTATTACCTAGTTTAACATAAGCACCATCTCCCCAAGCTTCAAATTCACTAGCCCAAGACCCATTTAAAATACTATTAGGCAAATCATCAACAGAAAGTGTATTATGTGCAAAACTTTCTTTTAATGCTTTACGCCACTTATTGTTTACATAGGTATATCTGCCGCTATCTACTATATAATCTTTTCCATTAGCGAAAATTGTAAAACTCAATAAATCATCATGGGCATGTCCTCCTGCGAGCTTTTTTAAGTGAAGTGAGGCATATTGCCCATTTTCTTCCCATGAGTCACGCATAAACAAATCACCACTACTAGGCAAATAAGCTGAATGGAAACTAGGCGTTTCTCCATTTAATTCATTATACACTTTATTTCCTTTGGAGCCTAAAAGCAAATAATTATCTAAATCTAAGACTCTAAACGCTCTAGATTTCAGAACTGAATTTTGAAATAAATAGGCAGCTAAGGTTAATAAGTCTCTTGTATCAACATCATCACTATCTCCTAACAAAGGTTGATTATAATTAGGTTTTTGCCATTTTACGTTTACTAAAGCTTGATCTTTTATTTTTTTTATTAAAGATTTTGGAAGTTCAATTTTGTTTTGCTTTGATAAAAAATACACATCAAGAAAACTACTCATTACCTCGTTGTGATACGTGGGAGAATGTTCCCAATGTGAACCATCTTCTAATACTTGCAAATTGGCACAATAAGTTAACCTATCAATAGCATTTTTCTGCCAATCTTTAGCTGATTTAAATTCTTTTAGGTAAATTGAGAGTATAAACAGCCCATTATACTCTAAAACACCCCAATTACTGGTTTTAGAAAAAGAACCAAAACTATGGTTTAAATACTCTCCATGTAAATGAAGTGCACTTAAAAACTTTTCCAAAAACTCTGGCGTAACATGTTTTGAGTTTTTAATATATTCAAAAGTAGTTATCCAGTTTTTACAACGAATACCAGCTTCAATCCTTCTCCAAGCCCCACTATTTTTATAGATATTCTCTAATGATGATAAAGGGTTATTATCAATCCAATGTTCTATTTGATCGATGAATGTTTTTGCATACTTTTCTTTTTTAGTAAAAAAGTAAGCTTTACCTAAATGTGTCCAATACTTATGGCGATTCAACATCCATGTCCATTCTGGATCTCCAAATGGATTTATTGACCAATCTATATCTTTTTTAAATTGATATGGAATGTTGGTTCTTTCCATATCCCAAGGTTCTCTATACAAGAAATATTTATCAACTATTTGATTGGCAACTTCTATTGATCTTGATGCTTCTTTTGGATAATTGGTTTTTATGTATTCTAAGTCGTCTTTAGAAACGTTTACAAATACGTTATCCTTCTCCTTGAAATATTGCAATAAGCTTCTTAAATCATTTTTAGATGAACCAGTTGTAATGTTATTATTATCTGTTTTGTCTAACAAATACATAATAGGTTGTTCTATTTTCTGGGCAAAAGTGGGTAGCCCAACAAAGAGCAATAACACTATTAAAAGTTTTTTACGATACATATTATAATTAATTTTATTAGTTAAATCAAGCCTTATGAGAGCTTTTTTATAATTTTTGACAATGTGTTATTATCACCTACATTACCTGGAAAAACAATATATTTTAGATTTGGAAATTTTGTTAGACTATCCATTTTCCAAACAGGAATACCTGGTTGAATTTGTCCAATTACTTTTGAACGTTTCATTTCTAGACCTTTAATAGCTATATCATGGGATGTAATCCCTCCTTTAGCAATTAGGTATTTTGGTTTTACATCTAACCTATTAACAATACTTACTAAAGCATTTGAAATGGTTGAAGCAATATTTATAGTTGTAGAGACGTCACTTCCTATAAGTAGCTTTCTACTTGTGTAAACAATGGTATCTTTACCATCTTTTAAGTTTGAACGTATTTGCGCTACAATGGTCTTCAAATATTCCTGAGAATTATCGCTTAAAATTTTTTCAATATCAATTTCAAAAATGGTGTTGATCTCAAATAATTGTAGGGCTTCTTTAAGTTGTTCTGACGACTTTTTCACATAAGAACCAACAATGGTTAACCCTCCATTATTTGTTGGTTTTTCTAATAAATCTTCAACAGATAATATCTCTTTGGGTTTTAAACCTATGTAGGAAGGCACAAACGAACTAGAAGTTCTATACATAATTTGTTTCCCGTTCTTTTCAGCCAATAATAAGGCATTTGCAACCTTATCTAAATCTGCATAATTAACACTGTTAAAAATACAATAGCAACTATCAGGCAGATTGAAAATGTCTTGAGAGAGTTCTTCTATACTGTTTTTCCTGATAGTTCCTAAGGAGAATGAATACACCTCAGATGCATATATTTGTCTCTCGGTTTTTTCTTCGATGTATTCCTTTAGATTTGCTTTTGTGTATTTAAAAGAATGATCTTGAGCAAAAGGTGTTTCATTTACAGGTGTTAATACATCTTTATCTTTAATAAAATGTGTATTATTTACTGTAACCCGCTTACCTTCAAACATTACAGGAATAAATACCGTAACTGATTTTTCTAAATTCAGTGATGTTTTTAATGTTGAAGGCTCTAAAGGAAAGTGTCCTCTTAGTGTAGAATCGCTTCTACTTATTATTGAATAATTCTTTCGGGTAATTTTTGAGGCCTTATCAATATTTTCTGCTATTTCTTTATAAACCTTCTCTGTTTCACCTGCACTTAAACTTCTTGAGTTTGTTAAAAGAAAAAACACAGGAGACTGTCTTAATTCATTAACCAAAACCTCAACAGTCCAACTAGATAATAAAGGTATTCCATAGACTGTTTGATTTCCTGTAGGGTCATCGTCTATAACAATACAAGCTTTATTTAATTCTTTAAAAAGAGATCTATTTAAGCTTCTATAATCTGTTGCTTCTGCCTCAGGCAACTCTTTTAATATGTTAGATAAAGAAATACTCATTAATATTTTTCAATAGCAATTACTCTGGCTGGGGCTCCATCACCCCCATCTATTTTAAGAGGTAGTGCAATTAGCTCTACACAACTAGATTTTAATTTATCAAGATTAGTTAAACCTTCAATAATAACAACACTTTGTAATAATATTTGATGAATTTTAGTGACCTCTTCCATGTTATTCACATCGGCTACAGATGGTGGCTCAACACCAATCATTTTCACCTTGTTTTTAACACACCAATTAGCCAAGTTTTCACTTATTCTTGGTAATTCATCTCTATATTTTGATTGATTTATATATTTAGACCAACCTGTTTGAAAAATCAAACTATGTCCTGCTTCAAACTGTTTTAGTATTTTATCTGATATATGAGAAAGTTCTATCAGACCTTTTGAGCCTATATGCATTGCATTAACCACCCAAGCTTTACCAACAAAATCTGACACAGGAATTTGATCTATGGTTTCGTTTTTTACATTAAAATGAATGGGAGCATCTATATGAGTCCCACAATGTGAATAGAATGTAAGTGTACTTGCATTCCATCCATCATTTTTAACAGTTTTAGCAGTTTTCTTAGAAAACCCCTTCATATTGTTTGTGTAAGTAACCGTAAGATCAACAATGTTGTTCATGTATTTTTATAAGTTTTTAATCACAGCGTCAGCAACATCTGATGTACTTGCAATTCCTCCTAAATCTACTGTTAAGACGCCTTCCGAAGTACTTTTATCAATAGCTTCCATGATGCTATTAGCTGCTTCAACTTCACCAATATGTTCAAGCATTATGGCTGCAGACCATATTTGTCCATAAGGATTTGCTATGTTTTTACCCGCAATGTCTGGAGCAGATCCGTGAATAGGTTCAAACATTGATGGAAATTCTTTTTCAGGATTAACGTTTCCACTTCCTCCCAGACCAAGGCTTCCCATAACTGCTCCTCCTAGATCACTTAAAATATCACCAAAAAGGTTTGTAGTTAAAACTACATCAAAAATTTCTGGTTTTAAAACAAACATTGCTGTAGAGTTATCAATGTACATTTGCTCATGTTCAACATCTGGGTATTCTTGAGCTACTTCAGTAATTACTCTGTCCCAGTAAGATAAACTATTAATCAATGTATTTGACTTAGTTATATGTGTTAGTTTCTTACGTCTTTTTTGAGCCAATTTAAAGGCATAATGCGCTACTCTTTCAATACCCTTTCTTGTAAATATGCTGGTATCTATCCCCATGCCATTAGCCTCATCTGGTAAATACTGCCCTCCCATTTGCACAAACTCTCCTTCTGTATTTTCTCTAACAATTACAAAATCAATATGCTTCTCACTTCTTAGTGGTCTTTGTACACCTGGATAGGTTCTAACAGGTCTGTAGTTTATATACTGATTAAAACCTGTTCTTACTTTAAAAGTATAGTCTTTTGCTGGTAATGTATCATCTACTTCTGGCAAGCCTACAGATCCAAAATATACAGCATCAAAGTTCTTAAGCGTCTCTAAGCCATTCTTAGGCATGAACTCATTATTCTTTAAATAATAACCTGCTCCCCAACTAAATTCTTCGGTTTCAATTGAAAAATCGTGTTTTTCTGCAACAGCGTTAATAACTCTTAAACCTTCAGGAACAATTTCATTACCTATACCATCTCCTGGCACAACTGCAATTTTGTAAGTTTTACTCATGTTTTTGATTTTCTGTATTTGCGCAAATTATTGCACAATTTTAATTATTTCAATAGTTTAGAAGCCAAATATAAGATAAAAGCATATAAAAACAATTGTTATTTGTGTTTTAGCATAATTTATTTTGCGCAATATTTTGCATAAATATTTAGATTTATTAAATTAGCACTCTCTCTTAATTTCAATAGTGAAAAAGAAACCCACATTAAAAGATATTGCCAATGCTTTGAATATCTCAACGTCAACAGCATCTAGGGCACTTCAAAATAATCCAAGAATAAGTGAATCTGTTAGAAAAAAGGTTATAGCTCTTGCAAACGAGCTCAACTATTTTGATAACAAATTTCCAGAATCTATTACACCAAAAAAATTAAATGCTATTGGAGTTATTGTCCCAAAAATAAGTTACCACTTGTATGCTATGGCTATTAGTGGTATTGAAAAAGTAGCTGAAGAAAATGGAATGCATTTAGTGATTTGTCAGTCTAACGAATCTTATGAACGTGAAAAAAGCTTAACGAAAGAGCTTTTAGAAATTGGTGTTTCTGGTCTTATAGTATCTCTTGCTGGTGAAACGAAACAGTTTGGCCATTTTCATGAGCTAAAGGACAAAAACATTCCTTTAGTATTCTTTAATAGACAATGTGATGAAGTTGAAACCGATAAAGTTGTTATAGATAATTTTAAAGCTGCCTATGACGCTACGGAGCACCTTATTTCTATTGGATGTAAAAAGATAGCTTATATTGGTGGACCTCAGAAATTGCAAATTAGTAATACACGACTATCAGGCTATCATCAAGCTTTAAATGATGCTAATTTGTATTCAAATTATAAACTTATAGAATATTGTAATTTCACTAAAGAAAGCAATTTAAGTGCCGCTAGAAAGCTTTTATACTCTCCTAACCCTCCTGATGGTATTATTGCTTTTAGTGATCAGGTAGCTATTTGGGCAATGTTAGCCGCTAAAGAACGTGGACTTAGTATACCAGAAGATTTAGCTATTATTGGTTTTAATAATGAACCTGTTGATGAGCTTCTAGACCCTTCTTTAACCAGTATAGATCAACCAGCTTACCAAATGGGATTAGAATCTGCTCAATTGATTTTTGAAAAGATTAAAAACACATCTAAAGAACATTCTCAAAAAGTTTTAAAATCTGAATTAGTGATTAGAAACTCTACAAATAAGAATAAGTTGAAGGTTATAAGCTAGATTAATTTTCCGATTTAGAAAATTATTTTATTTATAAACACAAAGAGTTTGGGACTTTGAGATGTAAATGAGGGGAACAATTATTGTTAATTTTAACTATATCATTATAAGCTTTTTTTACTTATCTGAAACTATTTTTGTCATGTACATATCAAAAAATTATATAAATATCGAATGTTGTATATTTGGATAAATTCATAAAAAATAAAGCGGTGATAATAAAAAATTTAATATACGAAGAAAATCATGCTTTACTTTTTCAAAATCCTGAAGTCGCATCAGCTATAACAGAAATAGCGATATATAATGAATATCCCAAAAAACATTTATTATGTAAGGAAGGAACGGTATGTGATAGTTTTTATATTATTACTTCAGGAATTACGCGTATGTTTTATAATAAAGAAGGAATGGATGTAACCATTCATTTCAGTACAGAAAATGAAGCTGCAGGCGTCTATGAAAGCTTTGCTAAACGTAACAAAAGCAAATTTAGCATTGAAACCTTAGAGCCAGTTATTGCATATAAAATAACATACGATAATTTTAACAAATTACTTAATGAAAACGCTAAAGTTGAGCGTTATTTTAGATTTTTCATTCAAAAACTTCATATTAATTTAATAGAGCGTATTAATGATTCGTATTTTTATAATGCAAAAGAACGTTATGAAAAGTTTTTCAGCCAAAAACCAGAATTATTTCAAAAAGTTCCTTTAAAATATATAGCTTCTTACCTAAATATTACTCCTGAAACCTTAAGTAGAATTAGAAATAATTAAGAAAATTACGGAATCTCCTTTTCTTGATATTTATCAAGTATTTTTTTTGTTTTTGTTTTTAAGTTTGTCATTATAAATGTGATAAAATCAATTTATAAAAGCTTAACCACTCTAAACACAACTAAATCTATTTATAAGATGAGATCAATTTTAACAATTTTCTTTTTTTTATTTAGCATAAGTTTTTTTGCTCAAGGAAATGTAAGCTATAATGTACTACCAATACCTTTGGGAGCAACTGAGTTTACTGTAGAATACTATATTGATGTACCTAACCCTCCTGAAGGTGAAGCCATTATTTTTGGATCCTTAGAGCTTCAAATTATAGACAAAGCACTAGTTGATGATGTATTTGCTGTAGGAGAAAATATTTTAACTATTAATATTCCTAACTTCGTTACAGGTAACACAGCGTTTAATAGCAGTCAGGCCTATGAGCTACCAGCTGGTATGAGTTTTCAAGAAAACTTGCCTGATAATAAAGTGTATCGTTTAGTAGATAATAATTATAATGGCTATTTATTATTTGATGTAGATACAAATGAAAATACTGGAAATGGACCTATTGATAACGTAACAAATTCAAGTATTCCCAATCTAGAGGAAATGTTAATTATCGGGGGAAATAGTCAAGAAAGTAATATTAATGTATCCTTCACAAATCGTTCGGCAAGTGTTTTAAAAACTAGTACTAGTTTTACAATTAGTACAAGTATTACAGCTAATTTAGATGATATATTTGATTCTGCTTCTGTAAAATTCCAGATACACATTGTAGACGATGCAAACTTATTTACAATGGAAAATGTTAGTCCACAAGAACTCATTAGTGAAAGTGCATTTATGCCGATCTTTAATGGGGATTCAAATATAGACTTCACATTACAAACGCCTGATGATTTAAGTAGCGATTTACCTTCAGGAAAATCATATCGCATACGTTTAGTAAATGAGGATTTTAATACACATAATGCATACCCTCTTCCTTATGAACTTTCTGTAGTTTCAACACTTTCTACTATTGGTTTTTCTGAAAAAGAAACTGTTTATTTATACCCTAACCCTGCACAAGAATCTATTTCTGTTAACTCAAAAAAAAATATAGAAAAATATAAAATTTTTGATGTTACAGGAACTTTAGTAACAGATAAAAAAACATCAACCAATATTCTATCTGTTAATCATTTAACACCAGGAATCTATTTTTTAGACACTAGCTTAGGTATACATAAATTTATTAAAAAATAAGGTCTATAAAATTTACAACGTTTATCCTTTATTTACCTTTGTGATTGATTATAGTAGTAATGATGTAACAGAGTATATCATCTTGCCACATCCCCGCTTTTTCAATTTCGACTCTTAAGTCCAATGTAAAAGTATTTATAAAGAACTCACTAGCATTTGAAAAATCTCCTGATTCTCTCTTTAACTTAAAGCATGGTCTTCTTTTTTCCTAAATTTATATCAAAAACAAGAGAAAAAAGTTTACTTCCCGATACAGAAAGTAAACCTACTTTCAAAAGCATTGAAAACCAGCACCTATTAACCTTTTAGAATCATAAGGATACAAATAGGGGAAATATTAATTAAGCTTCTTTAATTTTTTTTCAATCACGTAAACACCTACCATACAAAATTGATTATGCTTCCCATTTGTTAAACTGAGTAATTTTGCCTTTTCTAATTCTAAGAATTTTTTCTTTAAGGCAATACTCCCTTTTCGTTTTCCCTCTAATCTAATTCTATTTTGCACCTCTTCGTAAACTATTCTTCTGTTGTCTTTTAAACTTTTTACGTTCAAATTTAGAACTGTTTCCAATTCTGCATTAAAAGTTTCATCTGAAGAGTAAATTTCTCCGTTGGGTTTATATTTTATTAGACTCTCTATATTTCTAGCTTGATTAGAAGGGGAATGAGTTAAACTAAGCTTTCCTTTTTTTGTATCGCATGTTTGTAATCTTTTCGGAGATCCCTCATTACCTAAACAAGCTAAAAGCATATTTCCATAATTTAATTCCTCATGCGAATGATCTTCTTGACATAAAAAATGTTCAATCTTAGTACCTGGGGTATTTCCAGACTCTGGAATACGTCTCATACAATAACAACAGATATGACCTTGCTCAGTCAATAGCGAGTTTCTTGTGTCGGTTTTATCTAAATTTGTATAAGATGAGTGTTGCCTTGCCCTATGTTCAGTTAAAGAAGTAGGCTCTTTTACTTTGACTATAGCCTTCATTCGTCCTCTTTTAAATAAGTAATTTGAATTTCAGCTCTTTTTAATTCAGGATCATCTTTTCCTATAAGACCTTGTAAATCTTTTAATGAATCTTCTGCTTCATCTACTTCTTCCTCTGCAATAAGTGTATATAAATCACTTATCTTTTCTCTTACTAGTTTATTTCGATCTTCAACCCCCATCAAATCATATAAAATTGAGTTTATCTCTCTACCATAATACTTGGGTGTATTTTCTATCAATTCTCCTTCCTCAATAATTTTCACAAAATTGAGATCAGACTTTGCATTGCTTAATAGTTGAGGAGAGTGCGTTGCTATTACAAATGAATTTTCAGAATAAGAATCTATTGTATCTTCAATATCAGCAATAAATTGTCGTTGCCACTTAGGGTGTAAATATGTATCAGGCTCATCAAAAAGGAAAAGAGAATTTTTCTCTGAAAGTAACTCTGTTAGTCCCTTAATAATTATTGCTTGCTGTTCACCTTCACTTAGAACACCAAAAGTCTTATATTCTTCTCCTTCTTTTTTTAATGCAAAAGAGATATCTTTCAACATACCATCCGTAAAAAGAATATTTAGAATTTCAAAGAGTTTTCTTTCCTCAATTAAGTGATTACGAATTTCAAAAAGTCTTTCTTGCGTAAGAATAGTTATATTGATGATTTCATCTTGCAAAGCTTCAATTACAATATTTCCAATTCCTTTTGATTTATCAGGATTTACTAAATCCTCAGAAGTTGCTGATTTTTCATTTAAATAATTTAAAAAATTTCTTACTTCCCCTTCTGCTCCCCAAAAATTTTGTATTGTATCTTTTGCCCATTCCGGCCTTTGTAATCTTATCTGAATACTTTGAACACTATTGATTTTTGCTTTTGTTCTTAAGAAGTTCGGAATATCACCATATTCAAAAGAGAGTAGGCTTGTTAGGATAATACCGAAATGCTCTGGTTGAAAATAGAAAAAGTCTCGTTCTTTTAAAATGTTATTTTTTCTATATGCACCAGAAATTATATCATTATGCGGTTCAACCAACTTCTCCATAATTTTAGATAAACCTGAGTAATAAATCACAATATTATCTGGTAAATATGAAAAAGTTTTTTTGCCAACAACAAAAACCATTTTATTCTTTTCAAGAATATCAACTTTATTAAAAGTTTTCCCTTTCTTGTCAAACGTTTCTATTTGAATAGTATCTCCTTTTTGATTTGCTGATAACTTTGCAGATAAATAAGTAGTATTAAATTCAGAACTTATACTCGTTTCTTCTATTATTTGTTCGTGATAAACTGAATATTCTAACTCAAAACCAAATTTTGCTTTTTCATTTAAAAAAACATCACTAAAAATTTGAGCAATCGCCTCTAAAATAGTTGATTTTCCCGAGCCATTTGTACCAATTAAGACCGAAATATATTGCTTGAAATCATATGGAAACTCAATCGTAAAGTTCTTTAATATCTTATAGTCCTTTATGTATATTTTTTTTAGTTGCATAATTATAAGGGCCTAAATACTTCTTGTTCAAATTCGAGAAGAGCTCTATTTTTGTTTTCTTTAGCTTTAGTTATTAATTCTTTTATTTGATTTTTTAAATTGGTAATATATTGAGATATTTCCTCTTGAAGTTGTTTATTCGGTAAAGGGAATTGTAAATTGAAAAATATTTCTTCATTTATCCTAGGCATTCTTGCTCCGCTTGTTTTTTCTGATATTTGGGATTGAATAAAACTGGAAGATAAAATGTATTTGAAAAATAGTTTGTTGACACTATCATTTATATCAAAAACGAAAAATTCCGAAGAACAGATAATATTCTCAATTTCAGTATGGTTAATCCAATATTTATTTAGATAAGGCCTCAGTTTTCCAAATAAAAAATACCCTTTTGGGACTCTTAACGTTTGGCTTTTTATTTCTTTTCCTTTTACTGCTTTCAGTTCTAAAAGTCTACCCGTCTCTTTTTCAATATGCTCCATTCCAATATACTTAAAATCATCATTTGAAAAGTCTCTGGAGTTTATTCTTAAAGACTCGTCATTATTCCCCTTATTAAAAGAAGATATTACACTAGTAAATTTTTTAATTGGAAAACCAGATTTTAGTTTGGGCATACTACCCATTAGAAATAACGAATCCCATCTACTTACTTCTTTGAAAGAAATGAGCTGTAAACCTTTGGCATTTTCTTTTTTCTTTAATTTCTCAATTTTTAAAACTCTTAAAAGATAATCTTCAATATCCTTTTCTAATTGAATCGAATTCTTCTTTTGTTCTACAGCTAAATTTATTCTTCTATTGTATAAGGCTACAATTTTATCTTGTTTCTCAATACTTGGAAGAGGTATTAAGTATTCCAAAACGTGATATGGTCTTATTGCAGCATAATTTGTACTTCCTGTCGCTTTTACTTGTTTTGAGAATGCACCACATTTAGTAATAATCGATAAAAATTCTGGATTTAGTTTGTTTTTATCAATCTCAAAAAGAAAATAATGACTACTCACAATTGCATTTACTAATTCTTTAGGCACTATACCATAGCCCCCAACTTTTGCATCAATTTCGGCTACTAAAAAGTCTTTTTCTTTACAAAGAAATTGTTTTTTTGTTTTTATTTCTTTGCCTAAAACTTCATCACGAAGTACAATACCTTGACCCCTGACCTTAACTCTACACCTTTTATAGGATTTTGTATCGTCAATTATAATGGAATCTTTTCTTTGGGTTAGTACTTCAGATAATTCTACTAAAGGATAATTGGAGTTAATTTTTGATTTATTACTAAGAGTATAATAATCCCAAAATTTCAGCCTTTTAAAGCTTGTGAACTTCAAATAAGAATCAATTTCTATACTATTCTTCATAAAATATTTCTGAATCTTTTGTTATAGAATTTGTAATTAAAAATCTACGAAGAGTTCCGTTCTTATCGGAACAATATGTTATTGTATTTGAATTTTCTTCCCACAACCTACTCTTTTTGCGATACTTGACAAATTCTTTTGCCAAAGGCTCCAATTCATTATCTATTTCAGCACCTGTGGTACTAATTCCTGCTTTTTCAACTTCTGCGATGGGAATTTGGTAATCAAATTCCGTTTTTATTTTAGCTTTTATTT
Organism: uncultured Flavobacteriaceae bacterium; assembly: GCA_947487895.1. Classification (GTDB taxonomy): domain Bacteria; phylum Bacteroidota; class Bacteroidia; order Flavobacteriales; family Flavobacteriaceae; genus Seonamhaeicola. The sequence goes on along the minus strand of CANKYF010000001.1, from coordinate 484,012 downwards.
CTAATTCAATTTTTAAATTTAATTCCTTTAACTCTTTTCGTAAACGTTTTTTTCCTAAAGCATTTGGAGCAACTTTTCCTCTTATTTTTAATTTATCTTTTATGGGGTTAGTTTTTGAGCTATATTTTTTTTCGATTTCTAATTTAGCTTCTAATACTACTTTTTGATATTCTTCAGCTTCGTTTTTTGTGAATTTTTTAAAGAATAATAAACTTGGCTTTACTGTTGCACCGCTAGCTATAAATACATCTTGAGGAATAGAAGTAATCAAAATGATTTTAGCTTTACCTTCAATAAATTCTCTTGTTCTTTGTAAATTACTATTATTTAAAACCCCTTCTGGCAGAACTATCCCCATACGTCCACCAGGTTTTAATAAATTCAAACATCTTTCGAGGAATAATACTTCTGTCAATGCACTCCATTTACCAACTTCAAACAAATTAAGAATTGGTTTACCTTTACTCTTATCTTTTTTATTAATATAACCTGCCCATTCTTTTAATGGCTCAACAACTTCTTCTTCATAGTTCGGATATCTAGATTTATATTTATCTAGTTTATCATTTGAGGGTATGTCTAATTCAGTAACCTTTAGTGACTTTTCTACTCTAGAACCAAAAGGTGGATTGGTAAGTATTATATCAAAGCGACCATCAAAAATCCCATTTACATTCAATAATCCATCGTTATGGTGAACACCTCCATGTCCATCTCCGTGCATTATCATATTCATTTTAGCCGTTCTAGCCATCCTTGCATTTGCATCAGTACCATAAATACTATAATGAGAAAGTTTATGATATCTACTCTTCTCATTATTGATGTCGAATTCTTGGTTTATTTTACTAATTTTATCTTGTACTTTTCTGATAACTTTCTGTTGCTCTTTTAATGAGAGTTTTTCAAAATTTTCATTATAGTACTTATGCTTTATCTCTTTAATCTGGTCATTTATTTCAATATCAATTCTATCTCTGATATATTCAAAAGCACTAATTAAAAATCCACCACTACCACAACAAGGATCACAAATAGTTTCTCCTTCTTGTGGGTCAAGAATTTCGATCATAAAATCGACAATTGTTCTTGGAGTGAAAAATTGACCTAATTCACCTCTAAAAGTTTTTCCTAAAAATTGCTCAAAAGCAATTCCTTTAACGTCATCAGAAGTGTCTGAAAGATTGAACATCTCTAATTCTTCAACAATCATTTCAAAACTATTCTTTTTGATTTTAATTTGGTCTTTAAACTCAAAAAGTCCATCTGTTTCAAATGCCTTTTTAGTTTTATTAAAAAGGTACTGCATGTAGTCCTGATCCAAATGTGGAGCATCTTTCTTTAAGTCTGGACGTATAATCTCTTCATAATTAATTTCATCAGCTCTAAATTTATCTCTTGAAAAAATCATTTCTTTTGTAGAACTTCGTTCATACATTATTTTCATAAACAAAATTTTACTGATTTCATCAAAAGCAGCTTCTGGGGATAATTTATCATTATTCCTGATTATGTTATGACTTCTTGTCAATAATTTAGTAAACTCTTCCCGTGTAAATCGCTTATTATCATTAACATACTTGTCAATTCTCTTGCTATTTGTAAGTATTTCTGCTTTGGGAATTTCTGTTAGTTTTTCTATTTTTTTTGAGGCAATTTCATTCTTAATGTGAAAAACTTTTGTTTCTTTTAAGTTTACTGCGATAAAGAAATTTGCATTGATAGATGAGGCAAAATTGTACCCGATTGAATAATCTGATTCTTTAATCCTTATGTTTTCAGCTTTGCATTCAACAGTAATAATTATTGATGGGATAGATTTTTTTTCTTTGTCTGATTTACTTCGCCAAATGGCAATATCAGCTTCATATCGTTTCTTTACTTTTACATCTTGACCTAGTTGATCTAACGAATAGCCATACGTTTCAGTAAGTCGATGGATAAATTTTTGCTTTAATTCTTCTTCAGATGAATATGGTACCCACTTGCCTAATAAAGGAGCATATATTTTATTCTTTTCTTTATTTAGTTGTATTCCCATTATTCTTCTAACGTTGAATTAATTAATTTCTTTACGTCAATACTAAACAAATTGGCTATTTCCAAAAGAGTATCTAATGAAGGCTGAACTTCATTAGTACACCATCTAGATATAGTGGTTTCATTTTTATTCAGCTTTTCGGCTAACCATTTATTGGTTTTTCCATTCTCTGCTAAGACAACTTTCAACCTGTTAATTGCTTTCTTACTCATAAAAATAGGCATTAAATGCGAATTTATTAACTTTTAATGATGATTGCTAATTATATCTTGTATTTTCCTTAAAACCAAGTTTCTGCTCTATTTATATTATTCTCTTATAGATTTTTTTTAACTTTCTGAACCAGAAAATAAAAAACTCTAGTTCTGTGTTGATCCAGTATGATAAGTTGCTCTTAACTCGTATATAAAAGGTACAAATCATATACAGAAAGACCAAAATCGCATAAAAAAACACCTCTTTCGAGGTGTTAGTAGTTACTTCAAAATTTAATTCTTGACTATTCGATTTTAATAACCTCACATCTTCCGATATCAATTTCAGCTTTTACACTTTCTAAAACAGTAGCTCCTAACTTATTTTGACCTCTATAACTGTATCTAATAGTAAATGTACTCTCCCCTGCTCCTAAATATTTGCAATCCACATATTCGAAAGATTTAGGATTATGCATTACACTTTTTATCTTTCTGCGAGTTAAACTACATGCATCACTAAAACAATCTTCAATTTTTTCTTTTTTAAGTGCCTGTATTTGCTTCTGCTCTTTTAATCTATTAATGTTTTCCTGTCTTTCCTTTTCTGAACATTCATCAGAATACAAAATAACTTTATTCAAAAGCTCTTCTGATATGCCTTTCCTTATCTGATATTCTTTGGTTCTTTCGATTCTTGACTTTTCAGAATATTCAAGGTGCTTTTTACCAAAATCAGGGTATTTATTATCTGCATCCTTAATCGATTTTCTCTCAATTTCTGATACATCTTTATAGATTTGGCAAACTGATAAATTGTATTCTTTAAGCACAAAGTCTAATGAATCTTTAATTGGTTTTATTTCCGCAATTGCTTCTTGTTGTTTTTCATCAAAACTCTTTTCAGATGCACTTCTTAATTTACTAGGTTTTACCTCATCAGCAAATAAACCAACCATGATAAAAAGTAAAATATAACTACAGTACCTAAATGCCCTTTTATTCCATATTTTATACTTGCGTGATATTCTTTCTGATATATCTGGTATAAACATCAAGCCCAAAATAGTAGAAAAAACAAATGATAAAAACGAACCGCTAAATAATGCTCCTAAAGCAATGAGAAAAAATAAAACTGCTAAAATGTACTTTACAACTTTCATAAACTGACTTTAAAAATGCTTCCAGTCCCTAAAAGCTGTTAGTGTTATTAAAAAAATAAGCGTGGGACTGTAGTCTATTGAGTTGAGGTACTGGTATACCCGATGCAGATAAACTAAGCCCACGCCATAACGTGAGCATTAAGTCTATTCATTTCTGCATCTTTAAAAATTACCAGTTTTCAACTTCAGAATAAATAGCTAACGCTAACTTATATTTCTATTTTATTTAATTTCTTCTTATAAACTTTTTATAGTTGTAATAACAAATGTAATAAACTTCACTACTTTAATATTCTTAATCATAAAACTTTCTAAAGGATAACATAGGATAGTAGCCTAAAGTTGCTTAATTCAGGTTTTAATAAAACCTGTTTATAACCATTAACATTACCTAATGATTCCTTTTTATTGTCCGCTTTATAATAAGGTATAATCTTTTTGAATAATGTATATATCATTTAAGTCTGCCGTAATGGCTTCTTTTGCTTTAATATTTCTAATTGTAAAACTTTCTCACTATTAACATAAATTAATAGTTCTGGATTCCAAAATTCTGGTTTTTATAGAATCTGTTTAGTTCTGCCTTGATTTTAAGAAATCATGATTTTCTTAACCGCTAAACTTCTATAAAACGTCTTTTTGGTATATTTTCAGAATGGCTGTACCATGAATATAAATGCAGTTGATTATTTTGTTTTAAAACCCTATACAGAGCCTCAGAATATATTCTATCCGTCTCAAAATCTAAGCTTTCATCAATGTCTTTTATTATTAAATCATGTAGTTCTATTTTTGATTCACCATATCGCTCATTAGACAACGAATAATCATGGGTAAACCTATATAATTCATTTATTTTGGGATGAAAAACTTTATTAAACCATAAACTAGAAATAGTACTTTTAACTCTTTTGTATTTGAATCGAATATTAGATTTATTTTGTTCTTTAAATAATGCTATATTAATGACAGATAAAAACCAATTTTCGAATTGACGCTCAAAATAAGTTTGATCATGAACTGTTAATCCCGATAATACTTTTTTTATTTCACTCGGATCATTAGGGTTCCACTCTTCTAAGCTTTCTAAATATTGTATCATAATATTATTATTTATACTTAGGTACTTGATAACGTCTTTAATGGTGAAACTACTTAAATATTTTACTTCTGATTCAAATTCTTCTACTCGGTCTCTTATGAATTCGTCTTTTAATTTATATTCTCTTGAGCCGTTGATGTAGTTCCATAATATCGAGTCTTCAAATAAGTTATATGTGAATTCGAATCTGGAATCTAATTCTGATATGATATAATTTGTATCGTCTATTTCCCTTTGTGTTTTAATCATTTTAAATTGTTTCTATGTTTTAATTTCATATTTGATATGTTCTTATGTTATATTACTAGTTGAAACCCTCTACTGAGAGTTGATTGATTTTTTTTACTACTTTCTTTCGTAATTCGAGTAATAAGGGATTTGAAAAAGGGTTTTCCTTATCTAATTTTGTAATAATAATTTTGTACTGTTTTCTACGCCTTGAAGCAGTTGAAGGGCTGCTGCATTTGGGTAAATTAACCCAATAGAAACGTTTAGCTCCTGCTATATATAACTCCAGTTCATTTGCAGTTAAAGTAGATACATCGTATTTACGTTCAAAAGCGATTCCATAAAACATTTCATGTAGAAAGTCTACCAATACTGAAAACTTACTATAATTAATTAAATCTGCTAAAGTGAAAACTCCCAAATCTTTTAGTTTTACTTTTTTGATAACCGCTTCAAATCGTATCATATTTGATGAAATTTCTATCCTGTCCTTTTCAAAGACCTGTCTTGTCTTATCATAAACTTTTAATTGATAATTCGTTGTGAAAAACTTTCTACCGTAAAATATATTTCTCGTAGTTCTCATATCAACACTAGGTTTTGTGAACTTAAAAGCTTTGATTAAGCTTATATATTCCATTGAAGGCTCATTTAGCTCTACATTAAGTCCTATTTCCAACTTTCTGACATTAATCTTAGCAGGATCCAGCTTATATCTATTAGAAAGTATATTCACTATTTTAATAAAATCAGCAAAAGAAAAGCCTGACCAATTACCCGATTTCCCAATTGCTTTTGAGTAAGCTTTATGTATCGAGTTTTTAATCTTATATTCTTTAGGAGTTATTACATGCAATAAGCCATAATCATCTTTAGCAGTATACTTAGTAATATTTTCTCTACTACCCCAAATTGGTCTAAATAGAAGTCCTTTACACTCATAAAATTTAGGCATAGGATTTGTCCATTCAAGAAAGTCATTCTCATAATAAAATTCTACTCCATCAATCATAAACTAGTTATAAATCGCTATGAGTTAACTGTTTGCCTTGGTTTATATAATCAATAAGCTCTTTCCTTAAAAATAGCCATTTGTTATTTCTTTTATAACAAGGTATTTCACTTTTTTGTGCCTTACGACGTAAAGTGTGTGGTGATAATTTTAAGAATCCTGATGCCATATTAATATCCAAATACTCATCATCATTTGTAGGTTCTTGTTTAGTCTTACTTTTGGTTAAAGAACTTAGTTCCTCTCGGATAATAGTTCTTAATTCGTCAGGCTTACACATTAGGAAAAATTGTTCCATAATAATCTCTTTTTTGTTAATTAATACATCGGTTTAGCTAAGTTCATAGCTTAATAGTTTTCACCGCATCAACTTTATTCTTATCCAATAAATTGACATAATTCATTGTTGTTTTCACTTCTTTATGGCCTAGAATAGACATTACCGTAAATATTGGTACACCTGAATTAATCAACATTGTAGCGCATGAATGCCTAAAAATGTGATAACCTATATTTTTTGAAACCCCTGCTTCTTTTGCCCAATTTTTTATAAGTCTGTATTTACGCTTAAAACCTTTAAAAATTCTATCATTGGGTTCGCCTCGTTCTGGAAGTAAAGCGAAAGCCTCGTCATTAATAGGTAAGGTTTGCTGTGTACTAGTCTTTTGATGTTGGAAACGTATATAATAGCCTACTTCACTGGAATGCTCTAAATCGTCCCAAATGAGTTTTTCTGCATCTGAAATTCTAAGTCCCGTATAGATCATGAAAAGGCATATACGTTTCTGTAATTCATCTTTGCAAGGCGTATCTTTTAGTTTTATGGCTTCTTCCTTAGTTAAATACCCTCTTTTAGTATCTATACATTTAATCCTTTCTATTTTAGGAGCTATATTTTCTTTAAGTAATCCCTCTTTATATGCCAATTTTAAGGAGAAAATAAATTTAGAAAAATATGATGATGCTGTATTTTGAGAAATAGGTTTTAAGGTTTTGAAATGAGGTTTATATAAAAGGTATTCCCTAAAACTATTGACAAAATTTAAATTAATGTGCTTAATCTTAACCTCTGGCGAAAGCTGTTTTAGGTATTCTAATACGATAAGATAGGTTGAACGACTAGAACTACTAATCCCCCTCCTTTTTGCTAATTTTTCAAAATACACTAGGAAGTCCTTATTCTCTAAATCAGAAGCTAAAAACCCAAAATCGTTATCAAAAATTTGTTGTTGCCTTTCTGCACATATTTTTCTTGCTCTTAATAAAGTGTTTTTATTATGTAGTTTTTCTAGCTCATCTTTAGGTTTTACATAAAGCAACATACCCTTAATAGTTTCATTTCGGGAATATTTCCCTGTTCTAGAATTAAAAATTGGGGGATACTTATCTAAAACTGCAATCTTCATTAATCCATCTTTACGCATCCTCCATCTTAGTGTTACTTTTGATGATTTCATATTGACTTTAATTATCTTGAATTCGCTTCGCAAGAAACAAAAATGCCTTTTTTGTTAAATTAAAAGATTAATTATCAACGCCTTACCCTTTATTTTAGATTAAGAGATTGAAATTCAAATCCCTCATTATCAGGATATTCGTTAAAATGTTAAAATTTAAATTTTTAGTAATTTTTTTAATTCTTCTCTCGAAATAAATACCCGATTTCTAATTTTGATGGGATTTATTACCTCATCATTAATCAATCTATAAACAGAAGATTTACTCATTCCTACAAATTCACAAACTTCTTTTATGGATAGAATCTCTTTTTCATTAAGTTTTGGATTCTTAATATGTTGAGGTACAATTTTATTCGTATCCTTATCTGATACTTTTATTTTTAACTCCTTAATTTTTCTTTTATAATCTTTACTATTACATTTATGACTACAATATTTGGTTACTGTAGTTTTTGCGGTAAATTCTTTACCACAATACATGCAAATCCTTTTAATTCGGATATTGGAACTCATACGACTAATTGTTTTGGTTTAACTATCTCAAAATTTATCTTTGGATAGTATCAAGAAGTCTCCTAAGGTTTCTCTGAGTTTCTGGAGGTATCATAATCTATCCAATTAAGGCCAAAGTATTAGGCTTGGACGAGATATGACAATTGGAGGTACAAAAAATGTACACGTATTAGCCTATTTAATACGTATATATACTAATATTGGAAGTAAAAATGAGTTATTTTAATTCAGGGAAAGATTGACTTTTGTTGGCTTTAATTATATTTTACTGATAATCAATTACTTACCGATACAGAAATTAGCGAAAATATTCCCTAATAAATCATCATTAGAGATTTCACCTGTAATTTCTCCAAAGTAATAGAGTGCCTGACGAATATCTATAGCTAACAAGTCTCCAGATAGTCCTGTATCTAAGCCATCTTTAACTTTAGACACTTCTTCTAAGGCTTTTAAAAGAGAGTCGTAATGCCTGGTATTGGTAACAATGGTATCATTATTTTTTAAAGCTCCGGTATTTACAAAGCTTAGCAGTTTATCTTTAAGTGTATCTACCCCCTCTTTAGTTTTAGCAGATAATAATTGAAAATGAGATTTCTCACTAGCGTTCGAAATGACAGTCAATTCCTTGCTTAAACCCTCAGCTTGAATTTCTGAAAGTTTATCAGACTTATTAGCTACAATAATTAGTGGCTTTTGTGGGTATTTATTTTTTATTCTTTCAATCTCAACTTTTAGTATTTGAGATTTCTTGCTATCGTTGGAAATTACATCTGCTTCAAACAAATAGATAACTACTTGAGCTTGTTCTATTTTTTCAAAAGTACGCTTAATACCTATGCTTTCAACCACATCTTTAGTTTCTCTAATCCCAGCAGTATCAATAAATCGAAACCCAATACCTCCTATAGATATTTCATCTTCAATAGTATCTCTAGTAGTTCCTGCTATATCAGAAACTATAGCACGTTCTTCATTTAAAAGGGCGTTCAGTAATGTAGATTTACCTACATTTGGTTCACCCACTATAGCTACAGGAATGCCATTTTTAATCACATTACCAACAGCAAAAGAATCTATCAATCGTTTTAAAACCGTCATGATTCTTTCTATCAACTCTTTAAACTGGGTTCTGTCTGCAAATTCTACATCCTCTTCTGCAAAATCTAGTTCCAATTCAATTAAAGACGTAAAATTTAATAGCTCTTCACGTAGTTTAGCAATTTCAGAAGAAAATCCGCCACGCATTTGTTGCATAGCAATTTGGTGAGATGCTTCGTTATCACTGGCAATTAAATCGGCCACAGCTTCTGCTTGACTTAAATCTAACTTACCATTTAAAAAAGCGCGTAACGTAAATTCTCCAGCGGTTGCCATTCTACAACCCTGTCTTAAAAATAGCTGAATAATCTCTTGCTGAATATAGTTAGAGCCATGACAAGATATCTCAACAACGTTTTCTCCAGTATAAGAATTGGGGTCTTTAAATATTGATACCAATACTTCATCTAGAGTTCTATCTCCATCAACTATATGTCCTAAATGAATAGTATGAGTAGCTTGTTTAGAAAGCAATTTACCTGAAACAGATTTAAATTGCTTCTCTGCTATTGATATAGCCTCTTTTCCGGACAAACGTATAACAGCAATAGCTCCTGCTCCCGAAGGTGTAGCCAAAGCTACTATAGTATCAGTATGAATCATGAGGCAAAAATATAAAATTAAAATAGGTAATTAATTCAATTAAATTAATTGTTAATCTCTACGAATTGACCTAAAAATGAGTTGATTAACTTATTATTCTTTAAAAAACATCATAAAATGATTATCAAAACTATTGTATTTCATTCGTTTTTTAATCAAAGACACAATTCCAATCTATTTTATTTAAAAAACTTATAATCAAAATGTTAATATTTTTTGTAGTCCGTAAAAATTAAATTCGCTATAGATTATATTATGCATACATAGTATATTTGCACTCCTTTTTAAAAAATATATAAATAACTGTATTTGTTGTAATTAACATGAGAATCACCGAATCTAACGTAGCAAAACACATTTTAAAAAGTGTTACCAATGAACTTGGCTCTATTTACTTTTTTAATCACATAGCTGTGATAGAGTTTAATGAAGGGACACATATTGATATTGATACTTCTCAAGATTTTTTTCAATCACTAGAGTCTTATTTTGGAAAATCTAGACCTTTTGGTGTTGTTACAAATAGAGTTCATTCTTATTCTGTTAAATTATTAGATATTGATTTGTTTAGACAAAAATCTAGAAATATTTGTGCTTATGCTGTTGTTGGTCATGATCCAGCTAGTTTAATGAATGCAGAAATAGAAAATAATTTTTGCCATTCCTCAAACATTAACTTTGATAATTTGTACGAAGCTATGAATAGCGTTTACTCTAGAGTTAAAGGAAAGCTACTAAAAACCCTTAATTAAACTAGACTATAACTTGATATTAAAGTCTAAAACATCGTTGTATTACAGATATTTTCATTTGTGTTAATTTTGAAACCATATGATACTTAAAAAATACTTCTATATTTTTAAGTTTGTTTAAAACAATTCTAAAATACAATTAATGAAAAAGTTTAAATTAATTTCCTCTATTTGCTTTACTGCGGTTTTAATACTTACCAATTGTAGTAGTAGTAATAGTGATGATGATCAAACTCCCGCTGATACTATAGCACCAACTATTGATTGTCCTGATAATATAAATGTTAATATTGATGCATTTTCTTCTGAAGCAAAAGTAGACTATACAGCGCCTGTTGGAAAGGATAATATTGAGGGCGCTACTACCTCTCTAATAAGTGGTATGGAATCTGGTAGCATGTTCCCAATTGGAACCACAACCAATACATTTGAAGTAATGGATGCAGCTGGAAATAAAACAACTTGTAGTTTTGATGTTATAGTTACACAAGATGCACCTTCTCAAAATTTACCATTCTTTATTGAAACAAACCCTACTCCTGCTGGCAAAAAGTGGGCAAAAGTAGAGGATTTATCAGATGAATTTGACGCAACTGAATTTGATGATACTAAATGGCATAGAGACCCTGCTTCTGATCCTTTTGGTTGGTATGGAAGACCTCCTGCTCTTTTTGAAGCTGATAATGTGTCTGTTAGTGACGGTAATCTTAATATTACTGTTGAAAAATTTAGCAGCCCTAAAAATGTAAATAATACCTCTTGGACTCATGGAGGTGCTATTCTTAGATCTAAAACAAAAGCTAAGCCTGGTTATTTCTATGAATGCCGTATGAAAGCAAATAAAACAGTCATGTCTTCTACGTTTTGGATTGCCTACCCTCAAAATTGTAATTCTGGGCCTATTAGAAAACTTGAATTAGATATTCAAGAATGTGTAGGACGTACGCATAGCGGAACACAACCTTGGGCTAATGGTTGGGATGCTGTGTATCACTCTAATACATGGAGACATAATAGAACTTGTGATACTGGAGAAAGTGAATCTAAGCAATCTCCTGGTAAAAAAGATCTTGATGAAAAAAATCACTCTAGATTTTTTGTGTATGGTTGCTGGTGGAAGTCCCCCACTGAAATCTTATTTTATTTAGATGGTAAATACACTTATTCTATTACACCACCTACAGATTTTGATTTAGAGGGGCATATTACTATGGCTATTGAAACATATGATTGGAATCCAATTGATGCTAACAATATTTTTGAAACTGCATCTGTTGAAGATAGAACTACTTATTATGACTGGGTGAGAACCTGGAAACTAGAAGATGAATAAAAAACTAAAAAACGCTGAACTTAATAAGTTCAGCGTTTTTGTTTTAATTATTATTTGTTAAATATATACCATCTGGTTTTAAATCAACCTGACGCTGTTTGTAGAGTGTTCCCAACGCCTTTTTAAAACTCTTTTTACTCATTTGTAAACGATCTTTTATGAGCTCAGGATCAGATTTATCAGTTAAATCAAGAAACCCACTATTGTCTTCTAGTTCTTCTAGAATACGTTTAGCATTGGGTTCTATATTTCTATAACCTATTTGACCTAGAACTATATCTAACTTATTACCGTTTCTAACCTTTTTAACTAAACCTTTAAACTTATCGCCTACATTAACATCTGTAAAAATGGTGTCCTTGTACATTAATCCTATATGGGTTTTGTTTACAATAACATTCCACCCTATGTCTGATGGATGAGATACAATAATATCTACTTCATCAAACTGTTTAACGGTTAATTCTTTATTATCTAAAAACCTATTGGTTTTACTTGATGCTGCTAATCTTTCGGTTTTTTCATCTAAATAGCAATGCACTAAATACCAACCTCCAGGTTTCATTTTAAATGCTTGTTCTTTAAAAGGACAAAAGAGCTCTTTCACTAACCCCCAATCTAAAAATGCTCCATAGTCATTCACTTGACTACAGCGTAACAACGCAAAGTCTCCTAATGTAATATAAGGTTCATCTGTAGTTGCAACTAAACGTTCTTCATTATCTAAATACACAAAGACATCTATCTTATCCCATATCTTAAATGAATCGGGTACATAGCGATTTGGAAGCAGTACTTCGTTATCCTCTCCATCAACCAAATACATCCCATGGTCAGTTTCTCTTAGAATTTCTAAGGTATTTATTTGTCCTAATTCCATAATGCGGCAAAGGTAGGAATATATTTTGCGTTAAAGATTGAAGCGACACCATTTTTTAATTAAAAAAGGTTATGCCTGAAAATCCCTTTGTCTTAATAAAAGCGTCTAAATTATTATGAGATCTTGAAATAAATTCAGGGCAAAGAAAAAGCGCTGCAATTGCAGCGCTTTAAATATATTTTAATGAAAAATTCTAAGAATAAATAGCTTCTTTTCCAAAGTGCTTAGTTAATAAATAATAAACTACAGCTCTGTATTTATTTCTATTAGATTTCCCATATTTCTCAATTACTGCATTAATAGCTCCATCTAAATCATCTTTTTCGCTTAAACCTAATTTTTTAATTAAGAAATTATTCTTAACAGTTGCTAATTCAGATTCATCTGAACCTGAAACTGTAGATGCATCTGCATTGTAAATAGATGGTCCACAACCAATAGTTACTTTTGTTAATAAATCCATATCGGCATTAACACCACACTTCTCTTTTAAATCTGCTGCATACTTTGCAATAAGTTCGTCACGTTTACTCATGATACATTTAATGTTTAATTGTTTGTAAAATACTTTTTTTTAAATCGATAACTTTTCTAAAGATACTATTTTTTAGACACCCCAGATGTGGAATAAGTCACATTTTTACTTTATAAATTTAAAATAGTTTAAAAGTATTTCATCATTTAAGTTTTTGGGAGTAAAAACTTCTAATAATTTCGGGCTATTACTATTAGAAAAGAATGATTGTAATCGTGTTTCTAATGTTTCTTCATTTGATGCAACTTCATATTTAAAACCATACATGTTACACAAATGTTCTGCGGTTAAATTATGTTTTGTTTCAAAATACGTATCAAAATTCTCTGTGTTTTTATGCCCAGGCAAAATTCTAAAAATACCACCTCCTTGATTATTGATCACTATAATTCTAAAACTGCTCGGTATGTGATTGTTCCAAAGGGCATTGCTATCATATAAAAAACTTAAATCTCCAGTGACTAACGTTGTTTGTTTATTAGATGCTGTAGCAAAACCTATGGCTGTAGAGGTACTACCATCTATACCGCTGGTGCCTCTATTACAGTATACTTCTAATGTTTTATTAATATTAAAAAGTTGCACATAACGCACTGTAGAACTATTACTTAATTGTAATACGGTATTATCTGGTATAAATTTTAAAATAGAATTAAATGCCATAAAATCTGAAAACTCAATGGCTTTCAAGTATTCTGAATGTTTAATTCTTCTATGTTGCTTTACAGTTTCCCATATGCTTTTATAATTACTTTCTACAGTACTAACTTTTGAGAACACCTTTGAAAAAAAGTAATTTGGAGTTGTTTTTATAAACTTACTTAAACTAAAAAAAGTATCATTGGCTTTCTTTATATCTATATGCCAATGTTCGCTTGGTTTATGGGTTCTTAAAAATGCTTTTATCTTTTTAGAAACAATTAGACCTCCAAAGGTCAGTAAAATGTCAGGTTGTAACTTCTTAAAATCTTCTTCGTGTAAAGGCGCAATGATTTTATCTATACTTGGAAAGAATGCTTCATGATTAATATTAGAAGTAGTCTCTGTAAAAACAATAACACTATCGTCTTTAGCTAAGGTTTCTAACCACTGTTGCTCAATGCTATTGGGAGGGTTAACCCCAATCAAAACCATCTTTTTATCAGCAGAATTCCAGCTTTTAATGCATTCGCTTACAATTTCTTCATTAATATATAAAGACCTTTGTTCTGAAGTAAGAACTTGAGGAGTAACTGATAATTCTTCTACTCTATCGTATAAAGGTTCATCAAAAGGAACATTGATATGCACTGGTCCGTTTTGAATTTTAGAGATATTTATGGCTTTATTTATTTCGATTTCATTAAACTCTTGAATAGATTTCTTTAACCCAAGCATAGTCTCAAACCTATTCTCCAAGTTTTTAAAAATAGGAAGTTCCTCCTTTTCAGGATCACTTTCTTTTAAATCTAGTTTTAAATTTGCCGAATATAAAATATGATTTTCAAAAACATTAGGCTGATTAATAGTTTGCCCGTCTCCTACTCCAATTAAATGTTTCGGTCTATCTGCAGATATTACTACTAAAGGTATATCACTATAAAAAGCTTCAGCAACAGCAGGATAATAATTTAAAAGTGCACTACCAGAAGTGCACACCACCGCAGTTGGTTCTTGCAGTTTTTGAGCTATTCCCATTGCAAAAAATGCAGCACAACGCTCATCTACAATACTATAACATTTAAAATAGTTGTTATTTGAAAAACCAATAGTTAACGGTGCATTTCTACTACCAGGAGAAATAACAATATGCTTAATACCTTTAGCTTTACAAAGTTCAATAACTGTTTGTGCTAAGGGAATTTTTGGGTATATCATTTACTTATAAAATATAAGCGCTAAAGTAATATTACAAACTTCAATTCACAAATAACAAAACTACAATCTCGTCATGGCACTAAGACATAAAGATAACCAGTAAAATACTGCTACTGCAAACTGAGAACTATAAAACACTTTTAATTACCAACGACTTAGCTACAGTCTCTTCCCACTCTTTTTCGGCATTAGAGTTTTCTGTGATGCCACCACCAACATATATAAAAGCATTTTTACCTTTTAGCTGCATGCAACGTAAGTTTACATATAATTGCGTGCTTTTTTTATTAACAGTATAGGCTCTATTTTCAATATTTCTCCTTCCTGCTCTTGGCGAAGTAGATGTTTCTATATTTAACTCTCCTAAAAAACCTGTGTAAAACTGACGATTATAATTTTCTTCTTTTAAAATAAAGTCTTTAGTGGCTTGTTTAGGTAAACCACATACTGCAGGTGTGGGATGTATTGCTAAAACAACTTCTTTTAAATTAGCAGAAGGTTTTAACTGAGCAGAAATCATTGTTTTTAAATGCAATAAATTCCCTGCTTTTACTGTGTTAGTCTCTGATATTTTTATACTTTCTGCTGATGGTTTCAAGCTATCAACTACAAAATCTGTCACATATTTTTGCTCTTGAATTTCTTTGTCTTGCCATTCTACATCTAGACTACCTTTGTAAACTTGCGTACCAGCCAAGGCCATTATAGAAAACCTATCACCTTCAATTTTAACCAGTGTTTCTGGTGTTGCACCTAACCATAATCCAACTTTTGGATGATACCAACAATACACAAAAGCAGACAAATACTCATTTAACAACTTTATAAAAATTGAAATAGGCTTCTCGTTTTCAATTGTCACCTTTTCTATTCTTGACAAGACTACTTTTTCAAAAGCACCCTTTTTGATGGCTTTTATTCCATTATTTACAAGCTGAATATGTTGTGCTTCAGCTATATCATTTGCTATATATTCTTTCGAAATAGTATCAGCTTCTCCAGAAACTTTAAAATTTTCTAATCGAATAGTTTCAGAATGTTCTGTAGGCATCAAAATAGTCCCTTCAATATCATCAAACGGAGAAAACACAAACCCTTTTTCATTAAATTCCGAAGTAAAGAATAAATCATCAGAATCTTGCAACATAGCTTTCACCACTGTTTTATTGGGTTTTCTGTAAACTACAAATGGTAATTGTTGACTGTATTGTGTTTCAATACGTTTAAAAAAATCTTCCAAAATCATTAAGTTTATTTGTTTTTTGGAAGCGAAATAGTGGTTAGTTTACATAATGACACTAAGTTATCTTCATCATCTGTAATTCGTATTTCAAATAATTGAGTAGTACGCCCCTTATGAATAAATGTGGCTTTCGCATATACATGACCAGTACGTACACTTTTAACATGATTTGCAGATATCTCAATACCTCTTACAAAAGCTTTTGTTTTATCTAAAAGTAATTCTGCAGCAAAACTACCAGTAGTTTCTGCTAAAGCAACTGTAGCCCCTCCATGTAATACTCCATCTGGTTGATAAACACGTTCATTAACAGGCATTTTCATAATAACAAAATCATCACCAAAATCTACCATCTCAATTTGTAATGTTTCCATTAACGTATTTTTGGTAATAGCATTAGCTCTTTGTATGATTTCTTCTTTAGATAATTGCATTTAAACAACTTTTAAACATAAGCTCGTAAAAGTACAAAATACCCTAATAATTATTGTAACAGTTATAACTAAAAAAGCCAGAACAACGTTCTGGCTTTAAACACAAAACAAATAACTAACGCTTAATCCTTGAAGAACTTAATTGTTTGATGTTCTCCAATTTCATTACTAAATGAAAATATATAAAACCCAGATATTGCTAAAAATCTAGGATTTATTTCTACTATATTAGAGGTTTCTGTAACCGTAATATTTCTACTATAAACTACGCTACCAAGTGTATTTATGACTCTCATTCTATTAAATCCCCTCTTTTTTAAAGGAAACTTTAAATACAACTTTCTGTTAATTGGGTTTAACAATAATTTGATAATATCCATAGTGCTCTTTTTGATTAATTATATCTATTAATTTTAATGTTTTACTAAAGAAAAACATCCTAAAAACAGTTACCTAAAAAAGCATTAGAATAAAAAAACAAAAGCAAGGAAAGATAAGTTTGCTTTGTTATTGCTACAATTGATTTTCTGGAATACATAAATTTTAGTTTTTTGGATGAATGATTAATTTTCCAAAACACTTCTAATAAAATTATGTAATCCCTCAGATATAAAATTATTATAATGATGATGTCATACAACGATTATACATAAACACTTATTCACATTTTTATTAACAATTAAATTTTATTCCTTTCTCATTTATATTTAAGTTAGCAAGTTTGGAAAAGTAAATCTCTTTATATGCCTATATATTTGTAGTAGTAATTTTATAGAAATGAAGAAAACAAACAAAGCGCTTTACACCGAAAGATTGAATGTTATTATTGAGTACATCAATAATAATTTAGATAGTAACATTGATGTTAAAATGTTAGCTAAAATTTCAAGTTTTTCTCCTTTTCATTTTCATAGAATTACAAGGGCTTTGTTAGGTGAACCCATAGGAGCATATATTTCTAGAACGCGTGTAGAAACTGCTGCTAAAATGATTAGATATACCAATTTAGATATTGAAAGTATTGCATATAGTGTTGGTTTTGAAACGCCATCATCTCTTTCAAAAAAATTCAAATCTCATTTTGGAATATCTCCTTCTGCCTACAGAAAAAACAAAAGTTACACTTTAAAAACTACAAATTTTATGGAAATCACATTAAATATTAAAAAGCCAAAATTTATTGATGTCGAAGAGAAGCAATGCCTATATCTTCGCATGCATGGCGCATACCAAAACTTAGATTATCAAGGCGCCTGGGAAAAGTTATGGGGACAAATTAAAGAGCAAAAGCTTTTTACTAAAGGCATAGAAATGCTTGGTTTACCACATGATGATCCAAAAGTTACAGATGAAGGTAAAATACGTTATGATGCCTGTTTAGTTATTCATAAAGAAGCTAAACCAAATGCAGACATAGGTGTTAAAACACTTAAAGGTGGTAAGTTTGCCGTATTCTTATATCAAGGATCTTATAAAAATTTTCAACAGGTTTATGACTATATGTTTAACGATTGGTTGTTAAACAGTGATTATGAATTAAGAGAAGAACCTATTAGAGAACGATACATTAGCGATCCAAATAGAGTCGCTGAAGATAAACTTAAAACGGAATTTTATATTCCTATTAAATAACGGCAATTAACCTATTGTTAATTTAACGTTAAAAGATGGTGTTTATCGATTATTGAAATAAAATATCAACTTTTTATTAACCTTCGTAAAATAATCTGAAAATTTATGAAGGTTTTTGTCTTTTTATTACTCATTTTTCATACTATTTTTAGTAATGGTCAATCTATTTCTGCTGATGACAAATTACATTTTGCAGCTGGAGCAGTTATTTCTGGTGCAACTTATACTATCGTGTATTCTACTACTAAAAATAAGAAAAAAGCATTTTGGTATAGTCTAGGTAGTTCAGTATTGGCTGGTGTGGCCAAAGAAATTATTGATGGCCCAATAGAAAAAGAAAAGTTTGATACTGGGGAAATATTAGCTACATCATTAGGTGGCTTAGCTGCTAGTACAACTATAAGCTTATTTACAGGTAAAAACAAAGGTGAGAAATACAAAAACAGTGCTTTTTTAACCTATTAGTATTAACATTACCTATATTTTACAAAATTGAAATAATATACTCTTTTAATAAGGTTAGCGCAACCTATAGCTATTTTTGTAGAAGACTTTTTTGATATATAGTAGTGAATTCCTAACTAAATAATCGTTTTTTCCAAAGCTAAAAAATGGGTAATGATTTTATTATTATCTCTTAAGGGGTATACCTTAATATGACAATTATAAGGAGTTCCATCTTTCTTGTAATTAACAATTTGTTCAGTAAACCCTTTACCCATTTTTATAAGCATTCTTATTTTAGAAAGTGTTTCTTTACATGTCTTTTCACCTTGTAAAAAATTTGGTTTTTTATGTTTTGTGTAATTAGCTGGAAACCCAGTCATTTTTGAAAACCCTTTGTTTACCCATTGTATATGCTGTTGAACATCTGTTAAAACTAAAGCTTCATAATTATGTCTATCTAAGGTTTCATCTATATCTACAGACCAATTAAACTTTTTTTTAAAGACGTTTAAAGCCTGCTTCTCTACTAATTTATTTGAAAAATTAGATTGTTCTATCAAATAAGTAGCATATATATCCCAACATAATAATGGTCCTGATTTTATTTTGGTTTTTAATTGCATTGCTTAAGTTTTTAAATCGCAGATAAAATAAGCAAAGCTAAAACACAAGTATATTGTATTCTATAAAAGGGAGTCCCTTTAACTTTAGACTTAGCTTTTTATCGCGAAAGCGTTTTTAGTCATTTATTATTAAGGCTAGTATCTGGCTTGTAATTTAATTACTTACAGTTGCGCGACAGCTTGTGATTTTCACACAATTCCTATTTAATTAGCTTTAAGCTAAACCTAAATTATACAATCAAAGATACTATTATTTTTGTACTAAAAAGAAACAAAGTAAACCTTATTAACTTGTTAGCTTTTTAACAATATCTTTAGTGGGTAATATTGAAGTAGTATGTTCTATACTTGGCCCTGCTACCCAAACTGTTTTATAAGTTGCTTTTGTAGCGGCTTTTTTGGTAGCATTCATACCTATTGAAAACCTAATCATTTTCACCCATTTTTTAAGTTTTCTATTTTTATTGAGGAGATTTTCAATCCATGTGGCTTTTGTACCTATACTTTGTACATAAGGTGTATTAATCACTGTACAGGGTGTCCCAGAGATACGCTCGGTCATAACAATATCTTCAGCGCCATAATTAACACAAGCCTGCTTGTATTCATCTGTAACATTGGCTTCTTTAGATGCTATAAATGGACTTCCAACAGATACTCCAGCAGCTCCATAACTAAGCATTTTATCAATATCTGCCTTACATCCTACACCTCCTGCAGATATAATTGAAATGTTACAATTGGCAACCAATTCAGTAATCAAATTTTCTGGTGAAAGATTACCTCTATGTCCGCCGGCTTCATTATTAACTGCTATAACTGCATCTGCGCCTAATTCTTCAACTTTCTTTGCAAATTTTAAATCCACAACATCACAAAACACTTTTATTCCTACTTTGTGAGCTTGTTTAATGGTTTCTTCAGGACTCCCTAAAGACGTTATTATAAAATCACAGCCTTCTTCGCATAGTACTTCTAATTGTCCTTTGTATTTTACATTAGACTTATTTACTATTAGATTAAATCCATAAGAACCTCCTTCAACTTTATTACTCTTCAATATTCTTATAGCTTCTCTAAGCTCATCTAATGTTCTATAATTAAGCGCTGGAATGCATCCTGAAATACCACTTTTCATGGCTTCAATAACCATGTCTGTATTAGACACCAGAAACATTGGCGCCTGAATAATAGGGTATTTAATATTTAGTAATTCTGAAATACGTTGAGACATAGAAACATGACTTTCAACAAATATAACAAAAATATTATGCACGCATAGCAAAGTAGTGTTAACTTACTAACAACAAAATAAGCATAACTCCTTAATCAATGAATTGGTAATAACCACATTTTAAATAAGCCCCTTCTGGAAATGAAATTGGATGATCTATATCATGCCTAGTGGTCATTAAAGTTTTAAATGACCTGGATTGTGATTGTAATACTTGTAGATTAATATCAAGAAAAGATTGAGCAACCACCCTAGAAGAACAGGATGCTAAGACCAAAAGTCCATCTTTAGCTGTAAGTTTTGCTCCTAATTCAGCCAATTGTGCATACTTCTTTTTGGCTAATTCTATTTCAGATTGTTGCTTAGCAAAACTCGGTGGGTCAATTACAACAACATCAAAAGTTTGTTTGTTTTTAATCAACTTTTTCAACTCTTGAAACGCATCTCCTGCTATAGTTTTATGTTTTCCTACATAATCATTTAGCTTGCCATTTTGAAGTGCTATCTCTAAAGCTTGCTTACTAATATCTAAACTTGTAACTTCTTTAGCTTCATTATATAAGGCATGTACAGAAAACCCTCCTGCATAAGAGAAAACATCTAAAACCGTTTTGTGTTTACTCAATTCACCTACACGTTTTCTATTATCTCTGTGATCTAAAAAATAACCCGTTTTATGTCCTTTTATAACATTTGCAGAAAAGTTTACATGATGTTCTACAAATTTCACCACTTCATCCTCTAGCACTCCAAACACTACATCTCCATCTTTTAAACTATGATTTTTAGATTGTTGAAGCCCTCTACTTAAACGAATCACTACTGTTTTAGATTTTGAAACCTGTTGTAAACTCTCTAAAATAGTTTTTAAGTAAGGGAGCCAAATTTCAGAATACAATTTCACCACTAATACAGAGGCATACACATCGGCTATTAACCCTGGAAATCCATCATTTTCACCAAATAATAACCTGTAACTATTGGTATTGGTTTTGAGTAAAGATTCTCGCTTTAAATAGGCATTTTCTATCTTCTTTAAAAAGAAGGATTCATTAATGTCTTCTGACGAAAAATGAATCATTTTAATTCTAATAGGAGAATGAGCATCATACAACCCTAAACCAACAACTTTGTTTTTAGTTTTACTAAAAACTATAGCCAAATCACCTGTTTTGGCATCATTATTTACTTTTACAATGCTGTTAGAAAATACCCAAGGATGCTTTTTTAATACAGACTGTTCTCCTTTAGCATTCAGCTTTACGGCTAAACGTTTAGGTGTATATGACGTTTGAATATGGGTTGAAAATTGCATTTAAAAAAATGCTAAAATACGCTTTAACCCTTTATTTTAAGTAATTCCAGTGTCTTTTTTCTGTGTATTTTACCAGATAAGGTTTCTTCAAATTTAGATACATAAAAGATTTCTTTTGGAACTTCATATTTATCTAATACTTTAAAAACCGAAGTATCTACAGTATCTTTTTCTCCTTCAACTATAAGAATTAGTCTATTTCCTAAAGTATCATCTTCCTGAGAGGTTACAAAAAATTCCCCATCTATTTTACCTTGAAGCTTCTCTTCTACTTGCTCAGGATATAATTTAATACCACCTGAATTAATCACATTATCAAAACGTCCTAACCAATTGAAACTCGTATCTGAATAGATTTCAACAATATCGTTAGTCACTACTTTTTCATCTGTTAAAGTTGGAGCTTCAATAACTAAGCAACCACGTTCATCTTTAGAAACCGTTACTCCTGGTAATGTTTTAAAATATTTTTCAGAATCGTTACCTTCAAAATTATTTAGTTTTCTAACTGCAATATGAGATACAGTCTCTGTCATTCCAAAAGTTTCGTATATGTGTGTGCTTTTATCTTTTATCAATTCTTTTATTGATGCAGATACTCGTCCGCCACCAACAATTGCCGTTTTTAAAGATTTTAAATATTTAGCAAAGTTTTTAAGTTGCATTGGGGTAAATGCGCAAAAATCATAATCTTTTTTCAAATCTATTCTAGGTTGAACAGATGGAGGTACCATGTCTAATTCTAAACCAAGAATTATAGCTCTTACAATCATCATTTTACCTGCTATAAAGTTTGAAGGCAAACAGTTTAAAATTTTCTTACCCGGTGTTAAATTGAAAAAATCTCCCGTTGCTATGGCAGAATTCACCATAGCTTGTTTTTTAATTTTTATTTTTTTTGGCTTACCTGTAGAACCCGATGTTTGTACTTCAATATAATCTTCTTTGTCTAACCAATCTAATAGAAATTCTCCTAATTCTCGTTGATAAGGTTCGCCTTCTTTTGTAAAACTATAAGCTACTTCCATTAAACCTTCAAAAGAATAATGGTAATTGTTCAGTTTAAATCTGTTATGAACATTTGTGTAAGTAGGTGTCATTTATGTTGTGTTTTTTAAGGTTAATTATTCTGCCCCTATTTCTTCTAAAATTTTATAATCTTCTTTTGGTGGTTCTATTACTTCTCCAAATAATTTATCTTTCCAATTAGTCCATTTATATTTTTTAGATAAAATGAAAAGTAAAATTGGAAAAATTACAAATACAGGAACTATTATTTCGGTAATTCCCATTTCACTTGGGTCGGACATATCTTTTAATATCGAATGTGTTTGAAATGCAGTCCAGTCTGCAGTCACCAATAAAGCGGTGAATAAATTATTAGCTGCATGAAAACCTAAAGCTAGTTCCATGCCTTCATCCATAAGTGTTAGGATTCCTAAAAATAAACCAGTTCCTATGTAGTAAATCATAATAATATTCCCCAACTTTTCCACTTCTGGGTTGGCAATATGTAATAGACCAAATACTACTGAGGTAATAATTAATGGTACCCACTTATTTTTAGCTATTATTCCAATGCCTTGCATTAAATACCCCCTGAATAAATATTCTTCAAAACTAGTTTGTAAAGGCACCATTATTATGGCTATAACGCAAAGGATCAAGAATGGTACTAATTTAAAATTAATAACATAATCTTCAGGACTAGCAAAATATTCTATAGCAATAAACCCTACGGAAATTACACCCCAAAGAACAAATACAAACCAAAACCGACTCCAATCTATTTTTTTTCTACTAGTAGTTAAATGTGTAAACGATTGTTTATGCAAAACTTTAGAAACAAATAAAATAGCTACTAAACCAATTGCAAATGACAATAACATTAAAAATAAATTTAAATTAGGTTCTAGTATTGATAACATTTTAGATTCATCAAGATTTTTCATATCAAAACCATCTTTAAAGGCTTTAGCAAATACAATTATTGCAAAAGGGACTTGACCTATAAAAACACCTGCGATAACAATTATTAGTCCTACTAGATATCTCCACCAATCATGTAATATATTATAAGCTTGTGCTATATACATTCTAAAAATTTTAAGTTAATAATTCTAAATTCCAGTTTAATTTATTATCATATTGTAAAGCTCCATTTTTCACTTCTAAAGGACTATCAATATTATTAGTAAATAAATTTCCTGTTCCTAAACCTTGTGGTAAATCGCTTTGTTTATTATAAGTATATTGAGCTATAGCATTAAGCCCTATATTACTTTCTAGAGCACTTGTAATCCACCATCCTGTATGGTTTTGTTCTGCTATATCTATCCACTCATCACTCCCTATAAAACCGCCTACTAAACTTGGCTTTAAGATAATAAATTGCGGACGTATAGTTTGTATTAATTTTTCTTTTTTTGTTACTGAAAAAACACCTATTAATTCTTCGTCTAAAGCAATTGGTAAAGGCGTCATCTCGCATAATTTAGCCATATCTTCAATTTGACCTTGTTTTATGGGCTGTTCAATAGAATGCAAATCAAAATCTGAAAGTGTTTTAAGTTTATCTAAAGCTTCAGAAGAAGAAAAAGCTCCGTTTGCATCAACCCGTAATTCTATATCTTTAGAGGAAAAAGAGGCTCTAATTGATTTTAATAGTTTGCACTCGGCTTGAAAATCTATAGCACCTATTTTCATCTTAATACAGGTAAAACCAGCATTAATTTTTTCTTCAATCTGTTGCTTCATAAAAGCTTCAGAGCCCATCCATATCAATCCATTTATAGGAATAGATGATTCACTTTCTGTAAATTTAGATGGAAATAATTTGAAATTATCTTCAGAATTTAATGAGCGAAATGCTATTTCTAAACCAAACTGAATACTTGGTAGTTCAACAAGCTCACTGACCAAAATATCAAGCCCTTTATTTATATTTTTGCAAACCCACTTAAGTTTTTTTTCATAATCTGGTCTATCATCTGATGATAAGCCTCTAAATAATGCACACTCGCCTATACCCTGCTTATCTCCATTGGTCAAAAAGATAAACCAGGTTTCTTTGGTTTTTAAAATACCACGAGATGTTCCACTAGCTTGTTTAAAATTGAGGATGTATTTTTTGTAAGTAGCTTTAATCATTTACAATTCAATATGCTCACCTATATCAAGAAGTAATAATTCTTTTCCTTTTTCAGAAAATGTGTTTTTAGCTTCAGTATGATCTATTTCTATATAACCAAAGGTATCAAAATGATATCCTAATACTTTATGGCATTCTACAAAATCACTCGCAATAACCGCGTCATCTATTCCCATAGTAAAATTATCACCTATAGGTAATATAGCAAGATCTAACTTAGTTTGCATTGGTATTAATTTCATATCGAATGTTAACGCAGTATCTCCTGCTATATAAATATTTTTATCATTGGTTTCAATAACAAAACCTCCTGGTTGTCCACCATAACTTCCATCAGGGAAAGAGGATGTATGTATGGCATTCACATATTTTACAGTCCCAAAATCAAATTGCCATTTACCACCATGATTCATTGGATGTCCTTCTAATCCTAGGTTTCCAAAATGAGTGACTATTTCGTAATTAGAAACAATTTTAGCTCCAGTACGTTTTGCAATAGCTTCAACATCTAAGATATGATCTTGATGTGCATGAGTTATTAGAATGTAGTCTGCTTTTAATTCTTCAATATTAATATTTGAAGCTTTAGGATTAGCTGTTATAAAAGGATCTACAATAATATCTATACCATTAACATGAATGCCTAATCCTCCATGTCCTAAATATGTAATTTTCATTTTTTTGAAGTTTATTTAAAGTAAAGAAAAATACTAAAAAGGCAGCAAATGTCCAATACCTAAAAGCACAGATAACAAAACTGTGGTTAGTGCTAATTTCTTTAATTCTGGATCTAATAATTTAGGATCTTTATTTTCTCTAACTCTTTTTAAATGTAGCAACAAAGGAATATACGCTACCATAAAAATTAAGTTGAATGGAGATGTATAATACAAAATTCCAAATAATGCTGATAAAACAATCGCTAACACAATAATAGTAAAATGGTATTGCTTGATTTTTTTGCTACCAAACTTAACAGCAAGAGTCATTTTATTTGCTTTTTCATCAGATACAATATCTCTCATGTTATTTAAGTTTAATACACCAGCACTTAACAAACCTATTGCACATGCTGGTAAAATAGTAACATGATCTATTGTTTTTGCATATAACATGTAACCTCCGCACACACTTAATAAACCAAAAAACAGGAATACATACATATCACCTAATCCTCTATAGCCATAAGGATTACTTCCTACTGTGTATTTTATAGCAGCTACAACACTTACAATACCAAGAATAAAAAAAAGTAGTGTTAAAAGAAAATGGCGTACACCAAAAGCAGTGAAAATTAAAAAGAAGGCTAAGCCTATAGATATTAGTACATTAATTTTTATAGCACTAAACATTTCATCTGGAGATAGTTTACCACTTTGAATGGCTCTTTCTGGTCCTATTCTATCCTCATTATCCGTTCCTTTTACACCATCTCCGTAATCGTTAGCCAGGTTTGATAAAACTTGTAAACTAAGCGTAGTTAAAATAGCTAGTACAAAAATTTGCCATTTAAAAACCCCATTATATTCAGCTAAACAAGAAGCTATAATAATCCCTGAAACTGAGAGAGGTAATGTGCGCAAGCGCATGGATGAAATCCAAACTGAGAGCTTTTTCATATTATGGAATCCATTTCTTTTCAAAGTTAGGTGCTCGTTTTTCAAGAAAAGCATCACGACCTTCTTTAGCTTCATCTGTCATATAAGCTAATCTTGTTGCTTCTCCAGCAAACACTTGTTGGCCAACCATACCATCATCTGTTAAATTCATAGCAAACTTTAACATTTTTATTGATGTTGGCGATTTTGCCAATATTTCTTGTGCCCATTGATAGGCTGTATCTTCTAATTCGTTATGAGGAATTACAGCATTTACCATTCCCATTTCATAGGCTTCTTGAGCAGAATAGTTTCTACCTAAAAAGAAAATTTCTCTGGCTTTTTTTTGCCCGACCATTTTAGCTAAATAAGCAGAACCATAACCACCATCAAAACTAGTTACATCTGCATCAGTTTGCTTAAAAATGGCGTGTTCTTTACTGGCTAAAGTTAAATCGCATACCACATGCAAACTATGACCGCCACCAACAGCCCAACCCGGTACTACCGCAATTACTGCTTTTGGCATAAAGCGTATTAAACGCTGTACTTCTAATATATTTAACCTGTGGTATCCATCATCGCCAACATAACCTTGATGTCCTCTTGCCTTTTGATCTCCTCCACTACAAAAAGAATATACACCATCTTTGGTAGAAGGACCTTCAGCAGATAACAATACCACACCAATGTTTACATCTTCGTTCGCATTATAAAATGCATCATATAATTCGCTGGTTGTTTTTGGCCTAAAAGCATTTCTAACATTTGGCCTATTAAATGCTATTCTAGCAACACCATTGCATTTTTTATAGGTTATATCTTCATATTCCTTAACCGTTTCCCAGTTAATTTTCTCCATAAATTCCATATTTTCCTCAAAAATAAATTATTTAAGTAATTAACCCTGCTATTAAGTCAATAATTTTATAGTTAAAAAATTATCATAATAACTATAATGCAACAGTAAAATTAAGTATCTGCTAAAAGTAAATATTCAATTAAAAAACCTGCTTTTTGTAGTAATTTTTGTCTTACATTTGTAAACGCAAGATATATTAATTTGTTTTTCGTCGTTAATATTAGTATTTTAGCGATAAATTTAAACCCAAAATTGAAATGCTATTAACAATTACCCTCATCATAACCTCTCTCGTTGCAATTAACTTTTTGCTTCTGAAATTTAGTGTTAACAAAGTCCACAAATCAAAAGAAGATAAAACAATAGTTGTTTTAAATCCAGATTTAAATAGTCCTTCTGAGACAAAAATCTTAGCTCCAACTGGAAGTTAAGCATATAATAAAGTATATTTTACCAGTTTATTGGTGCAATATTCAACTCTTTAAGAATGTTGTTAGATTTACTAAAATGCTTATTACCGAACCAGTACCCTCTATTTGCACTTAAAGGTGAAGGGTGCCCTGAAGTTAAAATGTGATGTTTTGACTTATCAATTAATTTTGCTTTTTGTTTAGCAAAACCTCCCCATAGCAAAAAAATAACATCAGACTTATTAGAACTTATTGTTTTTATAACAGCATCTGTAAAGGTTTCCCATCCTTTCTTTTGATGACTCCCTGCATTATGGGCTCTTACAGTTAAAGTAGCGTTTAAGAGTAACACCCCCTGTTTAGACCATTTAGTTAAATCTCCACTTACAGGATAAGAAATCCCTAAATCAGTCTCTATTTCTTTAAAAATATTAATTAAAGACGGTGGATGTGCAATACCATCAGATACTGAGAAACACAAGCCGTTAGCCTGTCCTGGACCATGATAAGGATCTTGACCAATAATAACCACTTTTACATCTTTAAAATTACAATGATTAAAGGCATTGAAAATATCTTTACCAGGTGGGTAACATGTTTGCGTTTTATATTCGTGTTTTACAAACCGTACTAAATCTTCAAAATAAGATTTATTAAATTCTTCGTTTAAATAGGGTTTCCAGCTTTCGTGAATATCTACGTTCATATAACTAATTTAAAATATCAGCTACTAATTCTCTTAATAAATCGCCTTGAGGAACAGCATTAGCACCCACACCTTTGCTTTTAACATCAAACGTTCGTAATGAAGCTACTACAGTACTCACTTTTCTCATTGGGTAGTTTCTTGCTGCGGTAACATATTCATTAACAAAATATGGATTTATCTTTAACGCAGAAGCTACATTTCTGGGAGATTTATCATTTAATCCATGAAAGTGTAACAATTGTGAAAAGAAATTAAACAACAAAGAAACAGTCACCACCATAGGATTGTCCTTTGGGTTTTCTGCAAAATAGTTAACTATTTTATAAGCTTTTACAGCATTTCTATCTCCTATAGCCTTGCGCAGCTCAAAATTGTTAAAATCTTTACTTATACCAATGTTTTCCTCAATATGTTCTGGTGAAATCTGGGTGTCTTTTGGTAGAATTATTTGCAATTTTTCTAATTCATTGTTAATCTTACTCAAATCAGTCCCTAAAAACTCTACTAACATTTGGGCTGCTTTAGGTGAAATTTGATAGCCTTTAGATGATAAGACACGCCTAATCCAATCAGCCACTTGGTTCTCATAAAGCTTTTTACTTTCGTAAACTACGCCTGTTTTTTTAAGGGTTTTATAAAGCGCTTTACGCTTATCTATCTTTTTGTATTTATAATTCACAACAAGAATTGTAGTTGGCTGTGGATTTTCGGCATAAGAAGCCAATTTTTCTATAGTTCTTGATAAATCTTGGGCTTCTTTTACAATCACTACCTGATGTTCTGCCATCATAGGGAAACGTTTGGCATTGCTCACAATATCTTCAACAGTTACATCTCTACCATACAACACCATTTGGTTAAATCCGCGTTCCTCCTCAGTTAAAATACTACTTTCAATATAATCTGAAATCTTATCAATATAGTATGGTTCTTCCCCCATTAAAAAATAAATAGGCTTCAGTTTTTTATTTTTTATATTGGTAACTAATAACTTGACTTCGTCCAAAAGATGAAAATTTTATAATTTATCAATTTGAGTAGAGTTTAATTGAATACTTCTCTATATTATTTTCTACCGAAAATCACTCGAAATGACATTATAGTTATAAATTTGTGTAGTGCAAAAATTAAATTTCCCCACATATTCGTTTCGTTTCAAAAGTAACGAAAATAAAATTTCTATTTTCGATTGTATTCGTAAAAAGTTTATTGTTTTACAACCTGAAGAATGGGTACGACAGCATTGTATTCATTATTTAATTTCTGAAAAAAACTATCCAGAATCATTGATTAATGTTGAAAAAGAACTTTTTATTAATGGCTTAAAAAAACGATATGATATTGTTATTTTTAATCCTGACGGAAGTATTCACTTAATTGTAGAATGCAAAGCGCCAAGCATAACTATTAATCAAAGTACTTTTGATCAAATAGCACAGTACAACCTTACTTTAAAGGCTAGCTATTTAATGGTAACTAACGGATTAAATCACTATTATTGTCAAATGGATTTTAGCAACGAACGTTATAACTTTTTAAAAGATATTCCCAATTATTCAAAATGAAAATAGCAGTAGTCATACTTAATTGGAATGGTAAAAATCTTTTGGAACAATTCCTTCCTTCGGTTGTTGAATATTCAAAAGAGGCTGCTATTTATGTTGCTGATAATGCTTCTACTGATGATTCCATTGAATTTATCAAATCTGAATATCCTTCGGTAAAAATTATACAAAATAAAGACAATGATGGTTTTGCTGGAGGTTATAATGATGCTTTAAAACATGTTGAAGAAAATATCTTGTGTTTATTAAATAGTGATATTGAAGTCACTAAAAATTGGCTACAGCCTATATTAAATACATTTGGAAAAGAACCAAATACGGCCATAATTCAACCTAAAATATTAGATTTTAAACAAAAAGACTATTTTGAATATGCTGGCGCAGGTGGAGGTTTTATTGATAAATATGGATACCCATATTGCAGAGGCAGAATATTTAATACCCTAGAAAAAGACATAGGACAGTACAATGACACAATAGATATTTTTTGGGCCTCTGGAGCTTGTTTCTTTATTAAAAAAGAAATTTTTAACGAATTAAACGGATTTGACACCTCTTTCTTTGCGCATATGGAAGAAATAGATCTATGTTGGCGTGCTAAAAATTCTGGATATGCTATTAAATATATTGGAACTTCCACTGTATTTCACGTAGGTGGTGCTACTTTAAAAAACACCAATCCCAAAAAAACATATTTAAATTTTAGAAATAGCTTATTTGCTCTTACAAAAAACGCCAATGGTACGATTTTTGATAAAATTCTCGTCAGATTAATATTAGATGGTGTAGCGGGTATTAAGTTTTTATTTGAATTTAAACCTCTACATACCTTGTCTATTATAAAAGCTCATTTTAGTTTTTATAAAAACTTAAGGGATTTATTACAAAAACGAAAATCCTTTAAAAACAAGGTAAAATATTATCAAAAAACATCCATTGTGATTGATTATTTCGTAAATAGAAAGACTAATTACAATAGTTTATAAATAGTAAGCAAAAGTTTTGTTAACTATAATTAAATACGTATCATTTTAACTATTTTTGTGTATCAACTAAATACATTTTAATCCTTTTAAAAATTTCATATACTTTATCATGAAAAAACTCTTATTATTCGGCTTATCATCATTATTAGTATTAAGCTCATGTGTTTCTAAAAAAGAATTTACTGCATTAGAAGAAAAACAGAAAGAAACGCAAGATTTACTTAACTCAGCAACAGTAAAATTAAATTCTTGTTTATCAGACAAAGCTTCTGCTACTGCAAGAGCTCAAGCTCTAGAAGAGCAAATTGCAGATTTACGTAAAAACAATGAAAACCTACAAGTGCTATCTGCTAAAAGTGCTAGCAGTATAGAAAAGACACTAGAGAGTATTCAAGAAAAAGAATTAAAAATAAACAGATTACAAGATGCTTTAACTAAAAAAGACAGTGTTACGTTGGCTTTAGTAACTAGTTTAAAGCGTGAAGTTGGTATTAACGACCCAGATATTGAAGTAAATGTTGAAAAAGGGGTTGTATTTATATCAATTGCTGATAAACTATTATTTAAAAGCGGAAGCTACAATGTAACTTCTAAAGCTAAAGATGTTCTTGCTAAAGTTGCTAAAGTAATTAACAGCAAGCCAGAATTTGAAGCCATGATAGAAGGTCATACAGACAATGTATCATACAGCAAAGCACCTTTACAAGATAACTGGGATTTAAGTGTGAAACGCTCTACTTCTATAATTAGAGTATTATTAGAATTAGGTGTTAACCCTAAACAACTTATTGCCGCTGGTCGTGCAGAATTTGTTCCTTTAGTTGATAACGATACTGCTGAAAACAGAGCTAAAAACAGACGTACACGTGTGGTTGTTTTACCTAAAATCGATCAGTTTTACGACATGATTGAAAAAGAAATGAAAACACTTTCTGCTGAAAACTAGTAGTAGTTATAATATATATAAGAGAAAAGCTCAACTTAAAGTTGGGCTTTTTTTACCTAAAAAATCTCCAAATCACCTTTTCCTTCTCTAAGCACTATTGGCTCTTCTTGAGAAAGATCTATTACCGTTGATGGCTCATTACCACCATAACCACCATCAATAACCAAGTCTACTTTATTTTGCCATTTTTCAAGAATCAATTCAGGGTCTGTAGTATATTCAATAACCTCATCTTCATCATAAATAGAGGTAGAAATTATTGGATTCCCTAATTGTTTTACTATTTCTAGCGCAATATTGTTTTCTGGTACACGAATACCAACGGTTTTTTTCTTTTTAAACGGATTAGGCAAAGATTTAGCACCTGGCAAAATAAAAGTATACGGTCCAGGTAAAGCGCGTTTCAATATTTTAAAAACAGATGTATCAATTTGCTTTACATAGTCACTTAAGTTACTCAAATCATGGCATACAAAAGAGAAATT
Source organism: uncultured Flavobacteriaceae bacterium (assembly GCA_947487895.1). Taxonomy (GTDB): domain Bacteria; phylum Bacteroidota; class Bacteroidia; order Flavobacteriales; family Flavobacteriaceae; genus Seonamhaeicola. The sequence continues at coordinate 451,598 of CANKYF010000001.1, read as the reverse complement.
TGCTTTTTCAAGCTTAACACCTTTTATTTGAGCAATACGTTCTAATGCCTTTATATTAGTAATATCACAACCTAAACCATACACAGTATCTGTTGGATAGATTATGAGTCCGCCTTTTTTAAGTACCTCTACTACTCTATCAATCTCTTTAGGGTTTGGATTTTCTTCATATATTCTTAAATATTCAGACATAATAACTAAATTGGTACAACGTTATACAAAGTAACCAATATTTTTCATGAAATCACCAAGGCTATTCATTTTAAACATCTTTTTACTGCTAGTTTTCTCAAACTGCTCTAATGAAAGTACTGATGCTGGTAATGCTATCACTAATGCTTTAGATCCTTCGCAATCTTACAGAGAATTAAATATTTCTTATGGCAATGATACTAAACAAACTTTTGATTTGCATTTACCTGCCAACAGAACTTTAAATACTAAAACCATGATTTTAGTACATGGAGGTGGGTGGACTTCTGGCGATAAAAATTCTATGGACTACTTGGTAGATTTAATTCAGTTTGAATTACCAGATATAGCTATTGCTAATATTAATTATAGATTGGCTAATGAAAATACCTCGCCTTACCCAATGCAATTAGATGATATTACCAGTATCATCAATTATCTAAAAGACAATACACAAAAATATACCATCTCTAAAAATTTTGGTTTTATAGGCACAAGTGCAGGTGGGCATTTATCCTTATTATGGAGCTATGCTTTTGATACCAATTCAAATATAAATATGGTTTGTAGCATTGTGGGACCTACAGATTTTACAGATCCTGTATATACCGAAAGTACAGATCCAGTTATTTTGTCTCTAATAAGTGCTTTTGGAGAAAACCTTTCTACTGAATTTTTGAAAGAGGTAAGTCCGTTACATCAACTAACAGCCAGCGCCCCACCAACTATATTATTTCACGGTGGAATGGATCCTTTAATACCCAATAGCCAAGGTACTTTATTGCGTGATAAATTAGCTGATTTAGGCATTGACCATCAATTTGTTTTCTACCCAAATGAAGGACACGGTTGGACAGGAACGAATCTTTTAGACACTTGGGCAAAACTTAAAGTTTTCATGATAGATAATTTATAAAAATCGCAAAAGATATTTTTTAAGTAGCAAAGCTTATTTAATCTCGTCTTAGATTTATGAAGCTATTGGTATTTATTCTTTTAAGTTTTACTTCATTTTTTAGTTGGGCTCAAATTATTGACTCAGATATTATTGGTAAATGGAAAATTGTGGATATAAAATACAAATCTACTTCTATTATATGCGTCCCATATTCAAAAGCTAAAATAGAAAGAGAAATAAAAGAGAACTATTTAAACTCCTATATAGAATTCTTTAAAAACAAGAAAATAGTTTATATAGATAAAAGCAGTATTCCACATTTTGAAAAGGGTTGCACCCATTTTTCAGGTCTACAAGATTATAATTGGAAACTATGCAAAAACAACTTTTTGCAAATCATTCATCAAAAAGATTTAACAGAAATAAAAAATGAAATTCACGAAAAAAGAATCCATTTAAAATTCGTTGGGTTCACCTTTATTCTAGAAAAATCACCCAACCACCTCCAACTTAGCAAACCTAAGCAGTAACTTTTTAACACCCACAGAAGCAAATTTAATTTCCGCTTTAGCATCTCCACCTATTCCTTCTATTTTCACAACCTCTCCCGTACCAAAACGCATATGCTTTACCATATTACCAACAGCTAATTTACCATCAAATAAATTGGTATTATCACTAGATTTAGAAACTGGCTTTAAATTCTTAGGAGTTGGTGCTTGGTATTTAGTAACTTCTTTTTTAGAGGTGCCTTTTTTAAGCGTAACTTGTTTTGCTGGTTTAAACCTTATCTTGTTATATTCAGTTTTATGTCCATTTTCATCAACATCACCAAATATATCAGCACTCAACATTGGGTTAATTCTACGCTCTTCAATTGGTGTTTGCACATCTAAATATGCTTCATCTATCTCTTCAATAAACCTACTAGGTTCAGAATCTACCAGTTTACCCCAACGGTATCTAGATAAAGCATAGGTTAAATAGGCTTGTTTTTCAGCTCTGGTTAATGCCACATAAAACAATCTGCGTTCTTCTTCCAACTCAGAACGCGTGTTCATACTCATAGCACTTGGGAATAAATCTTCCTCTAAACCAACTATATAGACATAAGGAAATTCTAAACCTTTTGCCAAGTGAATGGTCATTAAAGCTACCTTATCTCCATCGTCTTTATCATTATCCATATCAGTAGCTAACGCTACATCTTCTAAAAACTCAGCTAAAGATCCTGTGGCATCAGCAATCTCTTTTTGCCCTTCCACAAAGTCTTTCATACCATTTAAGAGCTCTTCAATATTTTCCATTCTGGTAACCCCTTCAGGCGTTCCATCTTTATTCAACTCTTTAATTAAACCACTGCTTCTGGTGACATGTTCAGCTAATTCAAAAACATCAGCTGTTTGATTCATAACTTGAAAACTCTCAATAAGTGTTACAAAATTTTGAAGTTTGGTTTTGGTACCAGAATTGACCTTAACATCGGTTTTATCAATGTTTTTCATCACCTCAAAAATAGACCTGTTATAACCGTTTGCAGCTACAATTAATTTATCTACTGTTGTTTGACCAATACCTCGTGGTGGAAAGTTTATGATACGTTTTAATGCTTCTTCGTCTTTTGGGTTTACTATTAATCGTAAATAAGACAGTACATCTTTAATCTCTTTACGTTGGTAAAAAGATAGACCACCATAAATTCTATATGGAATATCACGCTTACGTAAGGCATCCTCTATAGAACGAGATTGCGCATTAGTTCTATACAAAATAGCAAAATCACTATTCTGTAATTGATGATTCATTTTATTATCAAAAATAGTACTCGCTACATAACGCCCTTCATCTGCATCTGTTAAAGATCTATGTACTATTATTTTGCCACCATCATCATTAGCTGTCCAAACCACTTTATCAAGCTTCGTTTGGTTTTTATCAATCACAGAGTTAGCAGCATTTACAATGTTTTTGGTTGAACGATAGTTTTGCTCTAACCTAAACACTTTCACATCATCATAATCTTTCTGAAAATTTAAGATGTTATTAATATTCGCTCCGCGGAAAGCATAAATACTCTGCGCATCATCACCTACCACACAAATATTTTGAAATTTATCAGACAGCGCTCTCACTATTAAATATTGAGAGTGATTGGTATCTTGATACTCATCTACCAAGATATATTTAAAACGGTTTTGATACTTTGCCAATACTTCAGGGAAGCGCGTTAAAAGTTCGTTGGTTTTCAATAATAAATCATCAAAATCCATAGCACCAGCCTTAAAACATCTATCCACATACTCTTTATAAATATCTCCCATTCTTGGGCGACGCGCCATGGTATCAGCTTCTATTAATTCAGGGTTTTGAAAATAGGCCCTAACTGTAATCAAACTGTTTTTATAAGATGAAATTCTAGACCTTACTTGTTTGTACTTATAAATATCTTTATCAAGATTCATTTCCTTGATAATATCTCTTATCAATCTATCTGAATCTTGAGTATCATAAATAGTAAAATTACTTGGATACCCTAGTTTATCAGCTTCGATACGAAGAATCTTAGCGAAAACCGAGTGAAAAGTTCCCATCCACAAGTTCTTAGCTTCACTATCACCCACTATACTTGAAATACGCTCTTTCATTTCACGAGCCGCTTTATTTGTAAAGGTTAGAGATAGAATATTAAATGCATCAATGCCCTTACTCATCATGTAGGCAATTCTATATGTAAGCACACGCGTTTTACCAGACCCCGCACCAGCAATAACAATCATGGGGCCATCTATCTGTATGGTAGGCTCTAATTGAGCGTCATTTAACTGACTTAAATATTTTTCCAATCTACAAGTAATTTTAATGTGTGAAATTAACCATTGTTTCGCTTTTAATTAAACCCTTTTATTAATAATTATGAACAACGTTTTCTGGAGCGTCATTGCGAAGTAAATTTCTAATTGAAGTTTATACTGAGCGGAGTCGAAGTATGGCAATCTCTTAACTTTTAGAGATTATTACGTCGTACCTCCTCATAATGACGGGTTGTTTACTTTGGTATAAAGAGGCTACTACTACAACTTCTAACTTAACCTTATTCTAAACAAAACAAATACTAAGTTTATAACTTTGTTATATATTTTTCTTTAATTTTTAAATATATTTAGCTTCAAAAATTCCGAACAAGATACAATGGACATTCTTATAAATACACTATCAAATATTCCTTGGTGGCTTTACATTATCTTATTTTTTGTGATTATTGCTATACGCGATATCTTCTTCCAAAGAAAGCACACTATAAGTCATAACTTCCCTATTGTGGGACATTTGCGTTATTGGCTAGAAAGTATTGGCCCTGAAATGAGGCAATATTTTGTAGCTAATAATAGAGAAGAATTACCTTTTAACAGAATAGAGCGTGGTTGGATTTATGCTTCGGCTAAAAAAGAAAACAACTACGAAGGTTTTGGAACCGATAGAGATATTCATGAACATCAGCATATTTTTATTAATAATGCGATGATGCCATATAAAGTAGCAAAAGGGCATCCTCATGATATAGATAAAACCTTCTTACCATGCGCTAAAGTAATAGGCGCTTACAATAAGCGAAAAAAACCATATAGACCAGCCTCTGTAATTAATATATCTGCCATGAGTTTTGGTTCGCTATCAGCTAAAGCCATAGAATCTTTAAATAAAGGTGTTAAAATTGCTGGAGCGTATCATAACACTGGAGAAGGTGGTTTATCTCCTTACCACTCTCATGGTGGTGATGTAGTATTTCATTTTGGAACAGGATATTTTGGTGTTAGAGATGAAAACGGCAACTTCTCCATGGAAAAGATGAAAAAATTAGTTGAAGACAATCCGTTTATAAAAGCTATTGAAGTTAAGCTTTCTCAAGGTGCAAAACCTGGTAAAGGTGGCGTACTTCCTGGTAAAAAAATAACTAAAGAAATTGCAGGAATTAGAGGTGTAGACATTGGTAAAGATGTATTATCTCCTCCAAATCATTCAGCATTCTCAAATGTTCCTGAAATGTTAGAGTTTATAGAAGAAATTGCAGAAGTAACTGGTTTGCCAGTAGGTATTAAGGCTGCTATTGGTAAATTAGACCAATGGGAAGAATTAGCTGATCTTATGCTAAAAACAGGAAAAGGACCAGATTTTATTGCTGTAGATGGTGGTGAAGGTGGTACAGGAGCCGCACCTCCAAGTTTTGCAGACCATGTATCTTTACCATGGGTGTATGGTTTTAGTGACTTGTACAAACTTTTTAAAAGCAAAGAACTGACTAAACGTATTGTTTTTATTGGTAGTGGTAAACTAGGATTTCCTGCTAAAGCTGCTATGGCCTTTGCTATGGGTGTAGATTGTATTAACGTAGCTCGTGAGGCTATGATGAGTATTGGTTGTATACAAGCTCAAATTTGTCATACCAATAGATGTCCTGCTGGAGTAGCTACTCAAAGTAAATGGTTACAAAATGGCATTAATGTGCCTTTAAAATCTGAACGTTTAGCGCAATATTTTAAAACCTTTAAAAAAGAATTAGTAGAAATAACACATGCTGCTGGCCACGAACACCCTTGTCAGTTTACAATGAGTGATATTGAAATGAATGTTGATGATCATAACCTTTCTAAAAAACTAAGCAAAACATATATGTATGAAAAAGATTTTGTTCCATTTTCTGGAATGCAAGATTTAAAAGATTGTGTATATTTAGGAGGTAAATAAAACTCTCAAGCTTTACAATATTATGGATGTAGAAAGAATTATGGACTTGTTTCTTTACACTGTTCCAAGCATCATCACAGGAATTATTGCTTATTATTTTTTTAGAGAACATACTAGAAACGAAGACGGAAGAAGACGCTTTTTATTAAAAAAAGATTTACAAGTAAGTGCGCTTCCTACGCGATTACAAGCCTATGAAAGATTATCTCTTTTTTTAGAACGCATTTCCCCTGCCAAATTATTATTAAGAGTTGGCCCTATTTCTAATGATAAAAATGCTTATGAAGCGTTGCTTTTGCAAAACATAGAACAGGAATTTGAACATAATTTATCTCAACAAATTTATGTAAGCGATAAATGTTGGAGCATCATAATTGCTGCTAGAAATGCTACCATTCAATTGATAAGAAAAGCTAGCTTATCTGAAAAAACTACTGATGCCGAAAAGTTAAGGGAAGTTATTTTAACTAAAATGATGGAACGCGAATCTCCTAGTGATGCTGCACTTTCTTTATTGAAACATGAAGTATCAGACATTCTAGCATAATATTATTGTGTAAAGTTTAATTCTATGAAAAACTATTTATATGTTTTAATTGCTTTTAGTTGTTTATTCTTAACTGCGCAAGAACAAATAATAGAATTACCATACAATGAACCAGTAGATATTAAATGGGACAATCCTGAATCTGAATACATTCCTAAATCTGGCAATTCGCCTATAGTTGCAAATATATCAAAGCCTTCAATGATTGTTTACAGACCAACTGCTGAAAAGCAAAATGGTATTTCTGTCATTATAGCTCCAGGGGGTGGATTACACTTTCTAAGTATTCTTCATGAAGGTGAGAACGTTGCCAAATGGCTAAATGACAAAGGCATCACCACATTCATACTTAAATATAGAGTCATGCCTACTGGTGAAGATGCCATTCAAGACTTATTAGATATCGTTGAAAAAGACAATGACAAAAGAGTAAGACAGACTAAAAAATTGATGCCATATTCTACTCAAGATGGCTTAAACGCCATATCATACGTTAGAAATAATGCTACAGATTTAGGTGTTGATCCTAATAAAATTGGATTTATGGGCTTTTCTGGTGGAGGTTGCGTGCTGTTTGGAGTTGTTAATGAATGTACTGAACTTAACAAACCCAATTTCTTAGTTCCTATTTATCCAGGTACAGATTTGATTGATCCAGAACCTAATAAATTAACACCACCTACACTATTTATAGCTGCTGCTAACGATAAACTCATAGACGCTACTTTATTTACTTCTATATTCAACAAATGGCATAAAGCAGGTATAAAAACTAGTATGTATATGTATGCAGATGGTGGACACGGATTTGCCACATGGTTAAAAGGGTTTCCTGTTTCTAATTGGTTAGACCGGTTTTATGAATGGGTTACTAATGAAAATACATTAAAACAATAACTCTATTAATCTTCTAGACGCAGCTCATTAGCTTTAGCTTCATTACACTTTTTTTGAGCATATTCAAAGCCTTGTTTCCACCAAGAAGTCATTAGTTTTTTATTAAAAATCAATGCGTTTTCAGTCAATTTAGACGAGGTATAATATAAGTTTAGCTGAACATTATTGGCTTTGGCTGCTAATTTCCCAATAGTAATATCATTACGTTCCATTCTATCTAAAGCAAATCCAAACAAACTTATCATCAAAGAAAAAGGATTCTTACCAAGCACTTTATTATAATCTAAAGACTCAGCTTCTAAAATAATTGCATCAATTTCTGTAGCGCCTCTTAATATTGCTTCGCGTATGGGCACTACACAACCTAAACCTCCATCACCATATTCATGGCCGTTTTTAGTTACTAAAGACATGAATGGCAAATAATTACAAGAAATCCAAATCCATTCACAAAACTCTTCATAGGTATAATCTTTAATCGACTTGTACTCTACTCTATTTTTAGATAAGTTAGAAACTGTGATAATCACATCTTCTTTTGTTTCTCTTATTAAATTAAATTCTTCTTCAGTAAACTTTCGCTTTATTAGTTTTCTTAAATTCTTACTTTCTCCAAATGTTCTTTTTTTACGTATAAATTGCCAAAGTGTACTTAAGAATGCAATAGATACGAATTCACGTTCTTCTTTTTTTCTAATAACAAATGGATTGACACTAAAAATACTACGTTGATTCACATTTGTATATACTTCATGAAGCTTATCTACTCTACCAGCTGCTAAATGAGGCACCAACAAACTCCCTGTTGAAGTTCCTAAAAACATATCGTAATTATGTCCTTGTTCTTCTATCAAATATTGGGCAACCCCACCAGCATATGCGCCTTTACTTCCTCCACCAGATATCACTAATGCTCTCATTGTTCAACTTGTTTTAATAATGCTTTGGCAAATTTTTTAAATCGCCAGTTATGATGATTAGTAGCTTGTTTTAAGTTTTCTTTACAAACCTCTCCACATGCTTGAATCTGACTTAAATACTGAAATGCATTTTGCCTCACTTCAAATCCGTATTTAGGACTTGTATAACTGGTTAATTCATCAAAATAAGCTTTTTTATTTTCTGCCTCATAATCTTCAGTTATCAAAGCTAGTGTTAACCAAAGTATTCTAACATTTTTGTCGTTAAAACCTATAACATCTTTTGTTTGATCTAAATATTTTTTTCTGTCTTCAGGAAAATTACTCCATAAATTAAATAATGCGGTTTCAATAGTTATGTATGATTTATCGTTTAGAAGCGATTCATAATCTGCTTTTAATTCTGAAGGGATTTTGGTTAAATTTTGGGCTATGGATTGACGGACTTTGATGTCTTTAGAATCAAAAGCCTTTACATATAATTCATTTTTATCAACCAAAGTATCTTTCAATAACTCTCCAAATAGCTGAACCTTTGCTTTACTATCAAGAGAATCTTCAAACAAATTTTCGAACTTAATTTTATTTCGTTCTTTTTCGAAATCTAACTTGCTTCCCATTCCGCATCTTAAAACTCTTAAACCTATTTCAACATCAACTTGTTGATACAATATCTCTTTAACTTTTCTTTTTAAAAAAAAATCATCGTCACTCTTTAAATATTCGCTAACAAACTCACTCAAATCTTCTCCGCTGCTCTTTTCAACTTCACCAATAAAATCGTTAGTCTCTACATTTTTAAACTGATGTTTCAACAAATAGTTTTTTACAGCTTGCTTAAAAGGGGTATCTCCTACTTTTTCACGCAGCATATGCAATACCCATGCTCCTTTTTTATAAAACGTAATACTACTAGATTTTGGATCTAATAACGAGGTACTTTTTCCTGCTTTGTCTTGCTCTAATAATTCTTGGGCATATTCATACAATCTCCAAAAATAATAGTCTTCCCCAAAAACCTCTTTTTCTGCCAACAATGCATAATAGGTTGCAAAACCTTCTTGTAACCAATGGTGAGTTCCACTAGTCTCTGTTACTAAATTACCAAACCACTGATGCGCTAACTCATGCGCATTAACGTTTACATAATTTTTATCTACAAAGGCAATAGAGTCTATTACAAAACTATCTGAGAAAAGTGTAGTTCCCGTATTTTCCATACCAGCATACAAAAAATCTTTAACTGGCACTTGCTTATAATTTTGCCAGGGATATGGTACACCAATTTCTTCTTCTAAAAAATCAAACATACGCTTAGTATAACGGTAAGTAGGCTCAAATTTCAAAGAATCTTCAGGATAGTAATACATCTCTAACGGAAGACCGCTTTTTGAATACTCAACCTTTTTATTGTATTTCCCAATAGCTAAAGCTACTAAATAGCTTGACATTGGTTTTTGCATGTCGTAATGCCAAGTAGTTGTTGATTTGTTGGTTTGTTTATCTGTTAACTTTCCATTAGCTATAACCTCATAATCAGAATCAAAAGTTATTGATAAATCAAACTCAATTTTATCGTTCATGTCATCAATAGAAGGCAACCAATTACTAGTGTATTTACCTTGGCCTTGAGTCCAAATTTGTTGCTTCCCGATACAATTCTGATGTGAATCAGAATCACTCGAAGTGACATCTTTGTTATCATTACAATCAATAAAGTAAAGCGCTTTTTTAGGATTATTCTTAAAGAAGAAAAATTTCAGTCTATATTTCTGCCCTTTTTTAAAACTATGTTTAAACCATAATTTTTTACCATCATAGGAATTAACTACTTCTCCTCTTCCTATAAAATCTGATTTTTTATTTTTAGGAAACATTCTGATTTTCATAGAACGCATGTCAACAGCATCCAAATAAATAGAATCTGTCTTTTTTAAAACTTCAAATAAACATTCGAATTCTCCATAAATCTTATTTTGAGAAACATCAAAACCAATATCAGCCTTAATTTTTATAAAATCCACATAATCTGTTTGTTGAGAAAAAGAAAAAAGTGTTGCAAAAAGTAATATGAATACCAGTTTTATTTTCATACAGTGAATATAGCAAACTTTAGTCCAAAAAGGTATTTGCGTTTTGTTTTAAATAAATTAATTTAGTTTTATGAATACCCAATTACTACAAACCCCCATAGACTACCTAAAAGGCGTTGGACCTAATAGAGCCGATTTATTGCGAAAGGAGTTGGGTATACATACATTTCAAGACTTAATCAATCTTTTTCCTAATAGGTATATAGATAGAACTCGTTATTACAAAATCAACCAAATACAGCAAAGTAATGCTGAAATACAAGTTATAGGTGTTATTAAAAGTTTTAGAGAGGTAGCCCAAAAACGTGGCAAACGATTAGTTGCTACATTTCAAGATGATACAGGTACTATGGAATTGGTTTGGTTTAGAGGACAAAAATGGATTAGAGACAACTTAAAACTAAACACGCCTTATGTGGTTTTTGGGAAAACTAATTGGTTTAATGGGAAGTTTAGCATGCCCCATCCAGATATTGAAACTACCGAAGAACATAAAAAAGGATTGAGTTCTGGCATACAACCCATTTATCCATCTACCGAAAAGTTATCAAATAAAGGTATTAGTAATCGCATAGTTGGTAAAATCATTCAAAACTTATTTCTTGAAACTAAAGGTAATTTTACTGAAACACTTTCTGAAAATTTAATTTCTGAGTTACAATTATTATCGAAAAAAGAAGCACTATTAAACATTCATTTTCCAAAAAAACAAGAACTACTTTCTAAGGCTCAAATGCGATTAAAATTTGAAGAATTATTTTTTATACAATTACAATTAATTTTGAAAAATTTAATTCATAAATCTAAAATAAAAGGGCACATGTTTGATAAAGTTGGAACTTATTTCAACACCTTTTTTGAAGCGCATTTGCCATTTGATTTAACCAATGCACAGAAACGTGTATTAAAAGAAATACGATCTGATTTAGGTAGTAATGCACAAATGAACCGTCTTCTACAAGGTGATGTAGGTTCTGGCAAGACCATAGTTGGGTTTATGTCAATGTTAATGGCACTTGACAATGGTTTCCAAGCTTGCTTAATGGCTCCTACTGAAATTTTGTCAGTTCAGCACTATAACGGATTATCAAAATGGTGTAAAATATTGAATATCAATATAAAAATACTAACAGGCTCAACTAAAACTTCAATAAGAAGAGAAATTCATAGTTCTTTAGAAAATGGCAATTTACAGATACTAATTGGCACCCATGCGCTTCTTGAAGACAAGGTGAAATTCAAAAATTTAGGACTTGCCATTATTGACGAACAACACAGATTTGGAGTTGCGCAAAGAAAAAAACTTTGGGATAAAAACACAGCTCCCCCTCACATTTTGGTGATGACCGCTACCCCTATTCCGCGCACCTTAGCCATGTCTGTTTACGGTGATTTAGATATCTCAATTATAGATGAATTACCACCAGGTAGACAAGCCATAAAAACAGTACACAGGTTCGATAAAAACAGACTCAATGTTTTTAAGTTTATTAGAGATGAAATTGAAAAAGGAAGACAGGTTTATGTAGTTTATCCTCTCATTAAAGAAAGCGAAAAAATGGACTATAAAGATTTAATGGATGGTTACGAAAGCATCTCTAGAGATTTTCCTTTACCTGACTATCAAATTTCTATTGTTCACGGCAAGATGAAACCCGCAGATAAAGATTATGAAATGCAACGCTTTGCAAAAGGAGAGACACAAATAATGGTAGCAACTACCGTTATTGAAGTTGGGGTAAACGTTCCAAATGCATCTGTGATGATTATTGAAAGCGCTGAACGCTTTGGCTTATCGCAACTCCACCAATTACGAGGTCGCGTTGGACGAGGTGCAGAACAAAGCTATTGTATTTTAATGACCAGCTATAAACTAAGCAATGACAGCAAAACACGCTTAGAAACCATGGTGAAAACTAACGATGGTTTTGAAATAGCCGAAGTAGACTTGAAACTTCGTGGTCCAGGAGATATCATGGGCACACAACAAAGTGGTGTTTTAAACCTTAGAATTGCAGACATCATTAAAGATAAAGACGTTTTACAACTAGCAAGACACTACGCTAAAAAAATACTAAAAGAAGACCCTTCACTTTCTAAAGACCAAAACCTTAACATATTAAACACTTACAGAGCACTTTCAAAATATAAAAACATTTGGAACTACATTAGTTAAAGTTAAAAACCCAATCATTTCTGATTGGGTTTCTCACTTAGCTATTCGTTGTTTGACTAATGTAGTTTTTCTTTTTCTTTAGATTCATTAGCAAATTAAACACTATATCAAAGCACATACGTTAGAGTTTTGTTAAAGAATTACCTGGTTCTGTTAATTAACATTTATTTAGAACACTTTAACAATAGCAATCATCTCATCAGAATGTTTAAATTTGCTAGCCTATTTAAAAAATAAGAATGATAAACATTCACAAAAAGACATTAGAGGATTTAGAATTTCACACCGTTTTAGAACAAGTGAGTGAACACTGTATTACACAACTTGGCAATACAAAGGCAGTTCAAATTTCACCCCTTAAAACAAAAGAGCATGTGATACATTCTCTTGCACTAACAAACGAATATTTATCATCGTTTTATAATGATAACAGAATACCAAATCATGGTTTTGAAGATATAAACAAAGAATTGAATTTACTAAACATAGAAAACACATATTTAGATGTTTATAGTTTTAAAAAAATAACTTCAATCTCATCTACAACTAATGAAATAGTTATCTTTTTAGAGAAGTTTAAAGAATATTATGAACAGCTACATATTTTTGCTTCACACATAGAAGTTACCAAAGTAATTATTGAAAAAATTGATAGTGTAGTTGACAGGTTTGGTGAGATAAAAAATAATGCTTCAGAGCTTCTATATACACTTAGACAATCTATAAGTATTGTAAAAGGAAAGATAAATCAAAGTTTCACTTCAGCTTTAAACCAATATAGTAGTCAGGACTATTTAGACGATATTAGAGAAACTGTTATAGAAAACAGACGTGTTTTAGCAGTAAAAGCTATGTACAGACGGAAAGTGCGTGGTTCTATAATGGGAAGCAGCAAAACAGGAAGTATTGTTTATATAGAGCCCGAAACAACACTTCAACATACTAGAGAACTCAATAATTTAGAATATGAAGAAAAGGAAGAAATAACACGTATTCTAAAAGAACTTACAAACTTTATTCGTCCGTTTAAAACACTTTTAAAAGATTCTCAGGTTTTTTTAATTGAAATGGATGTCATAGCTGCTAAGGCAAAATATGCACGCTCAATGGAGGCTATTCTACCTGAAATTACAGAGGAACGCAACCTATTTTTACGTGATGCCTACCATCCATTGCTGTATTTAACCAATTTAGCTGAAAAAAAACAGACGCTTCCTCAGACTATTGAGTTAAAACAAGATAGCAGGATTATTGTCATTTCAGGTCCCAATGCAGGCGGAAAAAGTATCACATTAAAAACCATAGGCTTACTTCAAGTTATGCTACAAAGTGGTATTTTAATTCCGGTTCATGAACGTAGTAAGGTTTGTATTTTTGATCGCGTTTTAAGTGATATTGGTGATAATCAATCTATAGAAAATCATTTAAGTACTTATAGCTATCGCTTAAAACAAATGAATTATTTCTTAAGAAAGTGTAATAAAAACACCCTCTTTTTAATTGATGAATTTGGTACTGGTAGTGATCCAGAACTTGGTGGCGCTTTAGCCGAAACGTTTTTAGAAGAGTTCTATCACAGAGAAGCTTTCGGGATTATTACAACTCATTATTCTAATCTAAAAATATTAGCAACAGAATTACCTCATATGGTAAATGCTAATATGCTATTTAACGAACGTACATTAGAACCTATGTTCAAATTAGTAGTTGGGCAAGCTGGTAGTTCTTTTACGTTTGAAGTTGCTCAGAAAAACGGCATTCCATACAGCTTAATAAATAGAGCTAAAAAGAAAATTGAACGTAGTAAAGTAAGATTTGATGCTACCATTGCTAAACTTCAAAAAGAGCGCTCTAAACTAGAGAAAACTGGACAATCACTTAAACTGAATGAAAAGAAAAAAGGCGAAGAAGCTGATAAACTTGAAGAGATTAATGCGAAAGTACAGAAGAAACTAGAAAGCTACCAAGAGTTATATGATAGTAATCAGCGATTGATTTATTTAGGACAAAAATTAAATGATTTAGCTGAGAAATATTTCAACAACAAACAGAAACGTGAGTTAATGTCTGAGCTTTTCAAATTGGTTCAAATTGAAAACTCTAAACGGAAACGTGTGTCTGCTAAGCAAAAGAAAGTTGAAAAAGCCAAAGAAAAACAGGTTAAAAAAGAAGTAGAAAAAAAAGTTGAAGTGATTCGCAAAAAGAAAAAAGTTGAAAAAGAACTTAAAGCAAAGCAACCACCTAAACCAAAGGCTATTTTAAAAATTGGTGATCGTGTTAGAATGGAAGATGGTCGCGCTATTGGCACCATTGATAAAATTGAAAAAAATAAAGCGGTTGTTAACTATGGTATTTTTACAACGAATGTAAGTTTAGAGCAATTAGAATTGGTAGAGGCTAAGAAATAGTTTTATGAACGCCATTGCGAGTATAACAAAGTAATCTTAGACTACCACGTCACTATGTTCCTCGTAGTGACGTCTTCAAAGTTTTGTCATTCCTGCGTGTCACACTGAGCGTAGTCGAAGTGAAGGCAGGAATCCACAATTAATAGAAGAATTAAAAATAAACTCTACCTTAGTAGCAATAAGAACAGCCAACACCAAGTTGTTGAATCTACAACTTTAAGGTGCCGACTGTTTTAATAAAAATCTTAGTAAACCCTCCATGCGTAAAAGTAGGTACGCATATCGATATCTTTATCTTCTGTTAAAAGTAATCTGACGTAATCATCTTTATGACTACCATCATTATCATGGTCTTTACCATTTTGCACATCTTTTAGTAATATTTTCATTTCGGTTTTTCCTAAATAATCATTACCACCAATAGCATCATCCTCAGTAAACTCTGCAGAAAGAAATATATAATCGTTCTCTAAATCTGGCATGTACAATTCAACTTCTTGGGTCTTATCTATTGGTATTGGCCAAAACTTACCTTCCTCTGGTATAATGTAATTATTTCTAGTACGTGTATAAGACTCTGAACCTTTTACTATATTGTCTTGGAAAATTTGCGCCTTCATATTACCATGCAAACGAATACTTCCCCCATTATTTTTCACCAAATTTATTCCATGAAGTTGAATACCAAACTTATGATACGCTTCATAACATGTTCTAATGTTATACTCACTAGATAACACTACATTAGCCACAGGGAATCCTTTTCTAATATATCTCAAGGTATATCCTAAAGGTGCTCCAGGTGAATCGGCAGAATACTCTCCCCCTTCAGTAATATAATTGTACACGCCCTCAGGTCCAGTTACAACTTGAGCTGCATCGCCTGATGAACCTCCTACAACTAAAGCCTTTACAGTAGAACTATCCCAAAAACTTTGATATTCACCTTCTCCGTTTACTTCTCTTCCTGAAAAAGCCGCATTAAATGCTGCTTGCGTATCTATAAATTTAGAATTGGTTTCGACAGTGTAGATTAACATTCTTCCATATTTAACTGAAGATACTATTACTGGGCTCGTAGCATTTAAATTTGGAGAAGATGAGAAAAGTTTACCTGGATTCTCACTATCTTCTATAGCCAGATCTATAGTGTAATATACCTGTAAATACTTAATAACGTATTTATGTTTTTTTTCGGAACTATTAAAATTAAATGATCCTGATACACTATTTTTCCCTTTTGTATAACTAGCCCCTAATGCAATACTTAAGTGTTCTTCTGAATAAACTTCTTCTGTAGTAAAATTAACTTTAGCGGATGCAGACCCTGTAACCCCTTGCTGTAACATATCTTTTACACCAGTTCTTACTGTATTAACATTTGGGTTTTCTATGTAAGCTGAAGGAGTTCCATTTAAATTTTCTAAAGATACTGATAAGGTTACAGGAGCTCTATTACCTGTTATACCAATATACTCTCCTGTTGGAATAGATTCTCCTTTTAACATGGCACCAGGATAAATAACATCACTAGTAGGGTCTAATAAAATCATCTCACTAAATCCCGGAGCCATCTTATATTTATTAACAACACATTCATTTTTTTGCCCCTCTCTTTCTTTGCTGACCTCCTCAATAAGCTCTTCAGCTGATTCTTCTGGTTGATTAAAATTGTTTAAACTTGATAAGAGATCATTAACTTCTGTTAAAACGTCACCAGACAATTGTTGGTCTCCATCGTTATTTACACTTTCTGAACTGCATCCGTTACAGGAAAGCAAAATGGTCATTAATACTAATACAAATACTATTGGCTTCATTGTTAATAGCTTGGTTTTCATAATTTCTAATTTTTGTGATTCAACACTTCAAAACTAGACACCAATACAAATGAAAACTAATTTTTAGCATGGACAAACTATGGACATCATAACCAAAAACATCTCAAAGGCAGCATAGACACTGAAAAAATAAACAATTCATAAAACAAACACAAAAACCTGATTATCAAATAAATAATACTTAAAAAAATTACTATAGCAAAGAGAGAAATATAGATTTTTCATGGACAAGACTATTTTTAGATGTGGACTAATTAAAATTTTGAATAGATATTATACCTATCTTAGATGTGTTAAATAACCAACCTATGAAACGTAATTTTTTATTTCTTTTTCTTATAGTTTTAGTTTGTAATACTCTAATTGCCCAAAATAAAAAATATTTTGATAGTTTGAAATTGGCATTTGAAAATCATAAAAACATATCTAAAAAAGTAGCAACTGGAAATCTAATTTTTGAAGAATTAAAACATAAAGACCCTGAATTATCATTTAAATACGCTAAAAATATTTTAAAACTTTCATTAAATGATAATTTTAGTAAAGGAGAAGGTATTGCATATAGAAACTTAGGCTATTATTTTAGGTTTAAACCCAATGTAGATTCCTCAAGGTTTTATTTTAAAAAGTCTTTTAAAATACTTGAACAAAATAATTTCTTTAAAGAATTATGTAAAACAAGTGATGATTATGCAACATTTGAATGCATGCAAGGTAACTATGAGACAGCAATAAACATTTCAGAAAACGGGTATAAATATGCAAGAAAAATTAAAAATGGAGAACTCATGTCCATGTCCTTAAATAGAAAAGCTACTATTAATATGGATAGTGGAGATTTTGAAGCTGCTGTGAAAGAAAACATAAAATCTTTAAAAATTTTAGATACAATTATTCCTGAGAAGAAATTACTAAAAGCCATAGCTTTAGGGCATTCAGCAAGAATAGAAATGCTAAGAAGTAATTATGAACTAGCCTTAAAGCCTTTAGAAAAATCTCTTATTCTATTAAAAAATATAAACGAAAAAAAATGGATGTCTGTAACTTACACAGAAATAGGTAATGCTTATTGGTATTTAGAAGATTACGATAAAGCTATAGATAATTATAATCAAAGTTTAATCATCTCAAAAGAAATCAAGAGATATGATTTCATCTCAATTAATCTATCAAATATTGCTAGTTTATATTCTAAAAAAGGCAACCATGAGAAAGCCATAAAAATTCTTAAGGAAGCCTTGGAAGTAGAGAAAAGAATAGGTTCTCAAATGAATCTCATTACTGGTTATAATTTAATTGGAGATTCCTATTATAGCTCTAAAAAATATGATCTGGCTATAGAAAATTATACACATGCGGTACAATTATCAGACTCTATAAAAGCTATCGATGTAATGAGAGATGGTTATTTTGGAAGATCAAAAGCTTATGCTAAAACTAAAAATTATAAATCAGCTTTAGAAGATTCAAGGAAATACATCCAGTTACAAGACAGTATTTTTAGTCTTAAAAATGCTAAACAAATTGAAGAACTAAAAGCCAAATATGAAACCGAAAAAAAAGAAGCCCAAATAGCTTTACAAAATGAAGAAATAAAAACCTTAAATGTACAAGCTGAAAATGATAAACTCTCTAAAAGTCTTTATGGTATTGGTATGTTTTCATTTTTAGCTATTGCTGGTTTAATCTATTTTGTGTTTAAACAGCGTATTAAGAAAAATGCTATTGAACGAGAAAAGCAAGAAGCCATTTACAAACAGGAAATAGCATTTAAAAAGAAGGAATTAGCAAGCCAAACATTACATTTAGTACAGAAAAGCACCTTTATACAGGAACTTAAAGAAAACTTAGAGAAAATTAAAAAATCGCCAGAACTATTTAAAATGGAGTTCCGCCGTTTAGTCATGTTACTAAAAAAAGAAAGTGCAGAAGATAAAGATTGGGAAGTCTTTAAATCTTATTTCTCTGAAGTACATAATAACTTCGATAATAAGTTGAAGGCCGTTTATGCCGATATCACAGAAAAAGAAATAAGACTTGCTTCTTTTTTACGTATGAACCTTTCTACTAAAGAAATAGCATCCATGTTAAATGTATTACCAGAAAGTGTTTTAAAAAGCAAATATCGACTTAAAAAGAAGCTAAGTTTAGACAAAGAAACGGATTTAGGGACCTTTTTGAATGCCTTGTAAAAGACGTATCTTTGTTACGTCATTGCGAGCCATAGGCGTGGCAATCTATTAATGTGACTCCCACGTCTCCCGATAGTAATTAGAATTCCTCTTAATGATGCTTTTTAACAGAAGTTTTGTCATTCCTGCGAAGGCAGGAATCCACAACTATAGTAAATGTAACTCAAAAATAGATTCCTGCCTTCGCAGGAATGACAGTTTATGATTGAAGTTCCAAATAATAAAAAATTAATCCTTTTTGATGGGGTTTGTAACCTCTGCAATAGCTCTGTGCAATATGTGATTAAACATGATAAAAAGGATGTGTTTCTATTTGCGCCTTTACAAAGTAATATTGGGCAAACTCTTATAAAAAAACACAATATAGATTCTAGTAAAATAGATTCTGTACTTCTTTATACTCCAGAAAAAGGCATTACTTATAAATCTACAGCAGCCTTAAAAATTGGAGCACAATTGGGGTTTCCTACAAATCTTATGGTTGTTTTTTTAATAGTACCAGCAATAATACGCAATTGGTTCTATGATTTTATTGCCAAAAACCGTTATAAATGGTATGGAAAAAAAGACGCTTGTATGATTCCTACACCTGAGTTGAAGGGTAAGTTTTTAGATTAAGTTTATTAGTTTTCATTAACATTATGATATTTAAACTATTACAACTTAAATAAATTTTGACAAATCCTTTTTTGTATATTTAGCATGAACAGTAAAGTGATGTAAATTGAAGAAGTATAAAAATATAAATAACTTTTTAATACTAGTTATTATTTTTATTATACCATTTTTAATAAAGTCTATTGATTATCGTCTAGAATTATTTCCAGCTGTTATACTACCTGCAGGTTCTTACATGTGTAATATCGAAAAAGAAGTTTCTATAAATAAGAATGAAATTTATGGAATTGATTATAATGGAAAACAAAAAAAATTAGACAAAGAAACCTTTATAGGGAAGGTTCGTATGGAATATTTTAACTATTTCTATAAAAACCACTTTGGATTAATTGAATATGAACCAAAAAAGCAAAAAACTCTTCATCTTAATTTTACTTATAATATTAAATCTAAAATTTCTAAAAACGATATTATAGAAACAAAAAAATGGCTTCAAAAAAAATTAAAAGATCAAAATTGTATAGATTCTGTTCTAATACTCAAAAATCATAGAATAGTTATCTTAAAAGATGGAAGTTACTATGAAGATAAATTAATTAAAAATGACACAATTCTTAATATTTATTGATAACTTATTAGGTCATTTTTTTAAAAAAATTAAGTTTTCTACATCTATAAAAACTCAAGAATTGGGGGTTTTTAGAATATTTTATGGTGCATTACTGCTTTTTTATTTTTTACCTTCTTGGTCGTATTTAATTGATGTTCCCCCTGGTTTATTTAGACCACAAATCTTAAGTTTTGCGAATCTTACAAACAATTATTTGCCTGATTTGGTTTTTATATCTGCAGATATATTAGCTATAATTCTTATACTATGTATCACTATAGGTTTTTTTAGTAGATTTAGCTTAATACTTATGTTTATTGTAAGTTCAATAATGTATTCTTACTCTTTTAGCTTTGGGAAAATTGACCACTACACAAATTTATTCTTATTTACTTATCCCGTTTTAGCATTTACAAATTGTGGTACATTATATGCAATAAGAAAGGACAAAAAAATTAGTACAAATACTCAAAATAGATCTCTGGCTATTATGGGTATCATGATAGCTTTTGGGTTTCTTACTGGAGGTTTGGCAAAATTGTTATGGATAGATTTCAATTCCAATACAAGTGGTTTTTTTAACTGGTTTTATGAAGGATATTTTAATAGTCAACAAGTAAAATCTGTTTCCCAATATGTCTTCAAAATTCCAAATCACTGGTTTGAAATAGTAGATTATATTATCCCTATTTTTGAAATTACTGGATTTATATTTTTATTAAAAAGCAAAAAGTTTTGGGTTTTCTATTTAGTAGTAGCAAGTGCTTTTCATTTATTAAATCATTTCATACTAAATCTCAACTTTGCTTTAAACGTATTAAGTTACGGTATATTTTTTATCCCAACAGTATTAGCTTACTTATTTAAAAAATATGATTTTAAATCATTCAAATTATTATTTTTATTAATATGTTTCGTTTATTCAATTATAAGGATAGTCTTAACTATACTAAATATTCACTTTTTTAATTTTCACGATTATGGTAGTCACGTTATTTTCGAATTTATTATCAATACCTTATTGTGGTTAAGTACAATTACATGTGGTATATTTATCCTTAAGAGAAAGATAAATTGATCATTTACAACAATATCTGTAAGGTTTTAATAAATTAAAATAATATCAAAATATTATTGTTAATTAAATCTAGATAACCAAACTCCCCCACTCCGTCCAAGAGCCATCATAAACAGCAAGATTTTTGTATTCAGCAATTTCAGCACCCAACGCTAATACGCAAGCCGTAATACCAGAGCCACAAGAAAAAATAACAGGATCATTGCTATCATTGATTTTATTAGCAAAAATATCTTGTAAAGCCTTTTTATCTTTCAACAATCCGTTTTCTAATAAATCTGTAAATGGAATATTACTAGAATTTGGTATGGTTCCCATTCTTAAACCTTCTCTTGGTTCTGGAACTTCACAATTAAAACGGGCGTTAGAACGGGCATCAATTATTGTATGTGTGTTGTTTTTTGAAGCATGCTCCATGTCTTTAAAGAACTTCATGAATTCAGGCTTAAGACTGGCCTCAAAATTTCCTTTTCCTCCGCTATAAGGTTTCATGTTTTGTATTGGGTACTCTTGGTTTAACCATTCTGGAAATCCGCCATTTAAGACTGCTACATTGTCGTACCCAAAGGCTTTAAACAACCACCAAACTCGAGCACTAGAATAAATACCTTTATCATCATACACTACAATAACACTGTCTTTATTAAGACCTAAGTTTTGAGCTTCTTCCTGAAATTGTTTTTCTGACGGAAATGTACTTGGGAACTCACCTGCTACATCACTAAATTTTTGTTTAATATCAAAATAACGTGCATTTGGTATTTGCTTGGTTTCAGGGTCAAAAACTTTGTTTATAGTACCGTCTAACACTACCAGATTTTGTGCTTCAATATTTTCTTGAAGCCATTTTGCAGTTACTATTGGTTGTTCTAATGATATTATTCTGCTCATCTAAAAAAATGCTTTAAAAGTTTCAGGTATTAAAATCCATTTGTCATTAACATTAAAAAAACCTGCTCTTTGTTTTATAACTCGTCCTTCTTGGCTTACATATTTCATTCCGTAAATAACGACATCATCTTTTATAAATTCTGCTAAAGCTGTATAGTTTTCTGGTAGTCCTTTATGCCTCCATTGTACTAATTGTTCTTTGTTTGAAGACACTATAGCTATTTTATCTGTTTCATTGTCAGGATTCATCATATCTACTGGTAAATCATCAACCACTGCCCAACGTCTTTTAGAATATTCTGAAACCAATTTTGCAACTTCATCGTTTATAAAAATCTTTTTAAAATCTTCTTCAGATGGCTGTAACTTCTTTAAGTTTTTAAAGCCTTCGTCGTTTTGTAAATTTTTAACAATATATCTTAGCTCGCCTTCGGGAGTTCCAGATTTGCTGCATGAAGTAAAACAAAGAAATAAACAAATAATAATTAATAGGTTGCTTTTCATTACTAAATCTTAAAATTTAAGTGTACAAATATTTTAGGTCATTTTTACAAATCCTAAAATTAATTATTTTTTTATTTTCTTAAAATATTAAGACCAGATTTATAGCCCCGATTGAAGCGGCATCCTTTTTTGAGTTTCGAAAAAAAGATATAGTGAAAAGCGGGAAATAGCTTCTAAGAATGCATTTTATTTATTAGGTGAAAATCTGCCAATACCAATGCTGCCATAGCTTCTACTATAGGCACTGCACGAGGCACTACACAAGGATCATGACGACCTTTACCTTGCATTTCTACTGTTTTTCCGTGTTTATCTATAGTTTCGTATTTCTGAATAAGTGTTGCTACAGGTTTAAAAGCTACATTGAAATAAATATCCATACCGTTACTTATACCTCCTTGTATGCCACCTGAGAAATTGGTTTTTGTAGACCCATCGTTATTAAAGGCATCGTTATGATCACTGCCGTACATGGTACTTCCATGAAAACCACTACCATACTCAAAGCCTTTTACCGCATTTATAGACAACATGGCTTTACCTAATTCTGCATGCAATTTATCAAAAACAGGTTCTCCAAGACCTACTGGCACATTTTTAATGACACAGCTTACTACTCCACCAACAGTATCTCCTTTGCTGCGTACTTCTTTAATGTAACTTTCCATTTGAGACGCCATATCCATATCTGGACAACGTACAATGTTTTCTTCAGCTTTAGACAAATCTAAATCTGTGTAAGGCTTATCTAGTTTCATAGTACCTACACTAGATACATAGGCAGTAATCTCAATTTCTTTTAAAAGCTGTTTTGCAATGGCACCTGCTACTACTCTACAAGCAGTTTCACGCGCAGAACTACGTCCGCCACCGCGGTAATCTCTAAATCCGTATTTTTTATCATACACATAGTCTGCATGACTAGGTCTATAACTATCTTTTATATGCGTGTAATCATGAGATTTTTGATTGGTATTTTCAATTACAAAACCTATAGGCGTTCCAGTTGTTTTACCTTCAAAAATTCCAGAATAAAACTTTACCGTATCTGGCTCTTTACGTTGTGTTACAATAGCAGATTGACCAGGTTTACGTCTATTTAACTCATGCTGTATAGCGTCTAAATCTAACTCTACTCCAGAAGGACAACCATCTATTACACCGCCTAAACCAGCACCATGAGATTCTCCGTAAGTAGTTAAATTAAATAGTTTTCCAAAGGAATTTCCAGCCATATCAAAAATTTTGTGCTAAAGTAAATCTTATCTGAGAGATAACAAAAATGAAAAGACACTAAAAACAAACTTTAAACTCTAAAATAACATAACAATAGCTTAACAATATTCTCACGAATAGATAATTATAAGATAATATCTACATAATAGTAAAAGTAGTTATTTGCATGAACCAACCCTCCCTATATTGAAGATAAAAAGAAAAATAGAAGTAGCAGTAATATCCGATGTTCATTTAGGAACTTATGGCTGTCATGCCAAACATTTACTAACGTATTTAAATAGTATAGAACCTAAGAAACTTATTTTGAATGGCGATATTATTGATGTTTGGCAATTTAGTAAACGTTATTTTCCAAAATCACATTTAAAAGTCATTAAAAAAATCATGGATATGGCTTCAGATGGTGTTGACATCTACTATATTACTGGTAATCATGATGAACTTTTTAGAAAATTTAGCGGCACTACTATTGGTAATATTTCTATTGTAGATAAGATAGTTTTAGATTTAGATGGTAAAAAAGGATGGTTTTTTCATGGTGATGTTTTTGATGTCTCTATTCAACAAGCAAAATGGCTTGCTAAACTTGGTGGTTATGGCTATGATTTTCTAATCTTGCTTAACAGGTTTGTAAACTGGTATTTAGAAAAAAGAGGAAAAGAAAAATATTCTCTTTCTAAAAAAGTAAAAAATAGCGTTAAAAAAGCGGTGAAATTTATTAATGATTTTGAAACTGTTATTTCAGATCTTGCCATTGAAAATGGTTATGATTATGTCGTCTGCGGACATATTCATCAACCAAAAATGGAATATAAAGAGAATAAATATGGTAAAACCATGTATTTAAACTCTGGTGACTGGGTTGAAAACTTTACGGCTTTAGAATATCAATTTAAACGTTGGAAAATCTACAATTATAATAAAGATAAGTTGGCTCCTTTTTATATAGACGACACTATGGAAGATATTGAAGTTAAAGACTTAATTGCTGCCATAACCATTGTTGAAAAACATGATAAAGATGCAAAATAGTTTTTAATAATAAAGCGTTTAAACTATACTCTTAGCTTAAGATTTAAGCTAATAAATAAATATTACTTCTTTTTTGGCGTTATTTTTGTTGAATACATCTAAATCAAAAAACAAAACGTACTTAGTGTATACTAAGTTAAAACAACAAAATTAATCTTATGAAAAAATTCTTTTTATTAACATTAGCTCTAATAGGTTTTGCCTTAACTACTCATTCACAAAACATTGCGGATAATGCTATTGGTTTAAGAATGGGTGACAATAACGGTTTAGGAGCTGAAGTCTCTTATCAAAGAGCCTTAGGAGGTAACACTAGACTTGAAGCTGACTTAGGCTGGAGAAATGGAAACAATTACAATGCTTTTCAACTTACAGGCTTGTACCAATGGGTACATGCTCTAGACGGAAATTTTAATTGGTTCGTTGGTGCTGGTGGAGGTATTGCCTCCTTTGACGGGAAAGATGAACTTAACGGAATTAGTGAAACTGAAATATTTATAGCTGGGGATATAGGTATAGAATATGATTTTGATATACCCTTACTATTGTCTTTAGATTTTAGACCTACATTAGGTTTTGGTGATTTCACAGATGATCTAGATTTTGATATAGCCTTAGGTATTCGTTATCAATTCTAAATTGATCCTTATTATAATATTAGAAGCGCTTTTAAAAGGCGCTTTTTTTGTTGAAAATTTTTTACGTTGAAAAATTTTAAACGTTTAGCTTCTTTTTATTAATTATCTTTCCAGTCACATTCCAACTAAACTATTTAAGATGAAATTTATTCAAACCATTTTCTTTTTACTCTTAGCTTTCACTTTTACAAACTGTAAGAATAAAACTAAAGCTGAAGTAATTGAAGAAACAACCGTTGAAATTCCTAAGCTAAAAGCCCTTATTCTTGATGGTGAAAATAATCATGGTATATGGCCAAAGACCACATTTATGATGAAAAGCTATCTGGAAGAAACTGGATTATTTGAAGTAGATATTAATAGAAAAGCATTTACATGGATTGGACCTCATTACAACGAAATTGAAGGTGTAGATGATATTAATAAATTACTCGAAATGTATCCATTAAATGATGGTGTTGAGAGAACTGCTGTTGAAGAAACAAAAAAAGACCTAAATTTTAGTCCAGATTTTAACAAATATGACGTGGTTATCTCTAATTTGGGTTGGAAATCATCACACTGGCCTGATACAACCAAAACTAATTTTGAAAATTACATGAAAAACGGTGGCGGTTTAGTGATAGTGCATGCTGCAAATAATGCTTGGGGCGATTGGGATGAATTTAATAAAATGATTGGTTTAGGTGCTTGGGGTGATAGAGATGTAAACTCAGGACCATATATTTTCTATAATGATAAGGGAGAGGTTGAACAAGATCCTTCTGAAGGTATTTGTGCTTCACATGGAGCTCAATATGAATTTCAATTACAAACTAGAGCAGTAGACCATCCTATTATGAAAGGACTTCCTGAATTCTGGATGCACACTAAAGATGAAATGTATGATAGAATGCGTGGTCATGGGGAAAATATGACGATTCTTGCTACTGCTTATTCCGATATTGAAAAAAATGCACCACCTTGGATGAAAGATGTTTCTGGAACCGGAAGACATGAACCTTTATTAATGGCAATAGATTATGGTAAAGGAAAAGTTTTTCATTCTGCTCTAGGTCATATGGATTATTCTTTTGAATGTGCCGGTTTCATTACCACATTTCAAAGAGGTGCAGAATGGGCTGCTACGGGTAATGTAACTCAAGAGATACCAAAAGATTTCCCTTCTGCCGATAGTACAAGTGTTAGAAAATGGGCTTATAAGCCAGTAAATTAATATCTTAAGAACTTTTGACATTAAAAACTGATCCTAGATTTGAAACCGTTTTTAATGAGTATCCAATCAGTGTGAGAGCTAAAATGGATACTCTCAGAACATTGGTTATTGAAACTGCTAAAAATATTGATGGTTTAAATACCCTTGAAGAAACACTTAAATGGGGTGAGCCAAGTTTTGTAACTAAAAACGGAAGCACATTAAGAATAAACTGGAGTCCTAAATCTCCAGAAAAATATGCTATGTATTTTCAATGTACAAGTAAACTAGTGTCTACTTTTAGGTTGGTCTATAAAAACATGTTAACGTTTGAAGGTAATAGAGCAATAATTTTCAAAATAGATGAAAAGCCACCAAAAGAAATTCTAAAATCTTGTATTAAAGCAACACTCAACTATCATAAAGTAAAACATTTACCAACTTTAGATATTTAGTTATAAAACCAAACACTTACTTAAAGTGTCTTGGTATATAGCCTCATATTTTGGAACAATATTATGTAAATCGAATTTCAAAGCTTCATTTCTAGCGTTTTCCTTAAACGTCTTTAAACGCTCATCATTACTTAAAATATGTAAAGCATTTTTACTCATATCTTCGGTATCGCCAACATTACTTAAAAAACCAGAGTAACCGTGTACATTCACTTCAGGAATACCTCCTGTATTACTCGAAATTACTGGAACACCAGATGCCATAGCTTCTAACGCTGCTAAACCAAAACTTTCGGTTCTAGATGGTAATAAAAACAAGTCACTAAAACATAAAATTTTATCAATTTCATTACTCCTCCCAAAGAAAATAACCTTATCCAGAATACCTAATTCAGTACACATTCTTTCAACATTTTCTTTTTCTGGTCCTTCACCCACAAACATAAGTTTTGCAGGTATTTCTTTTTGAATGTTATAAAAGACTTTTATAACGTCTTGTACACGTTTTACAGGTCTTAAATTACTTATATGGGTAATTATTCTTTCGTTATCCTCTGCCATCATATGACGGGCACAATCTGTAAATCCGTGATTATATTTATCTAAGTCTATAAAGTTAGGCACTACATTAATTTCATTTTTAACGTCAAATAATCTTAATGTATCATCTTTTAAACTTTGGGAAACAGCAGTAACGGCATCAGATTTATTAATACTAAAAGTAACAGCTGGCTTATAAAACGGATGACTACCAACTAATGTAATATCTGTACCGTGAAGTGTTGTTACAATTGGTACATGTATACCATCTTCTTTCAGCATTTTTTTAGCCATGTAAGCGGCATATGCATGAGGAATGGCATAATGCACATGTAATATTTCAATGTTATGCAACTTAACCATATCTACCAACTTACTAGATAGAGCTAATTCATATGGTTGGTAATGAAACAAAGGATATTCAGGCACATTTACTTCATGATAATGTACATTATTGCTTATTAATTCTAACCTTACTGGCTGATTATATGTGATAAAATGAATTTCATGTCCTCGCTTAGAGAGTTCTAGTCCAAGCTCTGTAGCCACTACACCACTACCTCCAAACGTTGGATAACATACAATACCTATATTCATTCGCTTATTTTTAGTCTTCAATCGCCTCATATATAAAGCGTTGTATTTCTGTTCTAATATTCTTTCTTAACAACCTATTATTTCCTGCTTTTGGATACGTTCGGTTTGCCAAAAACACATACACTATATCTTTCTCAGGATCTGCCCATGTGTAAGTTCCTGTAAAACCAGAATGTCCAAAACTAGTCATGGACACGCATCCACATGTAGGGCCTTCTTCATCTAGTTGTGGTTTATCAAAACCAACACCACGTCTATTTTGATTTTCACAAAAATAACAGGTATTAAACCTGTCTACAGTTTCTGGTTTTAAATATTGTTTTCCACCATAAAACCCTTTTTGCAAATACATCTGCATAATTTTTGCAACGTCGTTCGCATTGCTAAAAATACCTGCATGACCACCTACGCCATCTTGCATTGCTGCTCCCATATCATGTACAAATCCATGTACTTTTTGATGTCTGTAATAATCATCAATTTCTGTTGGAACAATTTTCTTATTACTAATTGTATAATAAGGATTGTATAATGTATTATTTGCTCCTAAAGATTGATAAAAATGATCTTGTACCAATTGGTCAAGCCTTTTGTCGTAATGACTTTCTATAAATTTCTTTAAAATATAGTATGGAAAGTCACTATATCTGTATTTTAGTCGATCTAACAGTTCTGAATCTTTAATTATTTTTTGAATAGAATCCTGATAATCAGATCTTAAATAC
The DNA here is from genome assembly GCA_947487895.1 of uncultured Flavobacteriaceae bacterium. GTDB lineage: Bacteria > Bacteroidota > Bacteroidia > Flavobacteriales > Flavobacteriaceae > Seonamhaeicola. Next base: position 422,569 of record CANKYF010000001.1, on the reverse strand, counting down.
ATATTCTTAGTAACTTCAATATTAAAACGATCACTCTTAGAACTTCTATAATATTTTTTGCTAGGCTTTTTAGTAATAGTATCTATTGTGTGATAATAAAATGGTTCCCATGGTCTCAACTTTGCATAATGAGACAACATTTTCTTTATTGTTATATCCTCTTTATTAGACCCCTTATATTCTGGTAAAACAGTAGAAAGTTTAGTATTTAAAGAAATAATTTTTTGTTCTTCTAATTCCATTACTAACGGTAATGTTGCTAAAATTTTAGTTAAAGAAGCAACATCATAAATATCATCTGAAGACACGTTGTTTTTACCATCATAGGTATGCTTACCGAAGTTTTTGTTATATATCACCTGCCCTTTTCTTGCTATTAGCAACTGAATTCCTGGAGTCATCATAGAATCTACTGCCATTTGTGCTATAGAATCTACTTTTTTCAACTTTTCAGAACTCATTCCTACTCTTTCAGGCACTGTATATGCCAAACGCTTAATTGAAGCGTATTTTATGCCTTCTCCTTCTTTAAAGTATTCACCCGTAGAAACTGATAATATGCCTTTAGCTTCTAACGCACCAAAAATAATTTGAGCAGACTTTTCTTGAGCTATTTTACTGTTTTGATAACTAACAACTATGCCTTCAATATTTTCAATAGTTTTTATATCTGAAAGCGCATACGGCTTTACAAAAACATCTAAAATGACATCATGCGTTCTAGCAATCTCCTGTAACCAAACGATCTCTTGATCTGTAAATTGATATGATTTCCAAGGTGATTCGTTAGACCTATGCAGCCCTACTACAACTGTATTATAGGCTCGTAATTTGCCCATTAATTCATCTAATAGCTTTGCTTTAACATGATGCACTTTAGTATACTTTTTAAGTTCGTTTAAAAATGATGTACCTGCAGCGTCTCCAAATTGTACATACGCAATCTTTTTAGTTTCTAAGTTCTTTAAAGGCAATATATCATCTTTATTCTTAACCACTGTAATAGCACTTTCCATGAGTTCTTCATACAAAATATCATCTTCATGTCTATTCAAGTCATTTGTCAAATTATACAATCCAATAGGCTCATATTTGTGTAATCCAACTTTATACTTAGCTTGTAAAATCTTTTTAACAGAATGCGCTAAACGTTCTTCAGTAATCTCTTTGTTATTATAGGCACGTACGATTTTTAGAATTCCTATTTCAACATCTTCAGACATGAGCATGACATCATTACCAGCTTTAAATGCAGCTAAATCAATATCGCCAGTTTCATCAAAATCTGCGGCACCTTTCATTGTTAAGGCATCTGTGAAAATTAATCCTTTAAAACCTAGTCGTTTTTTTAAAATATTGGTAACTATATTTTTTGACAAAGATGAAGGATAGCCAGAACGTGTTTCTAAACTAGGTACATTTAAATGTGCGACCATAACACTTGAAAGCCCTTCTTTAATAAGTTTTCTATAAGGATACAATTCTACAGAATCAATACGCTTTTCATCAAAACTTATGGTTGGTAGGGTTTTATGTGAATCTTGATCTGTGTCCCCATGACCAGGAAAGTGCTTTGCATTAGCTAAAACTCCTGCACCTTGCATCCCCTTCATAAATGCTGAAGCTTTTTCAGTGACATTATCTCTATCTTCTCCAAAAGAACGATTCCCAATAATAGGATTTTTAGGGTTGGTATTAATATCTACCACAGGTGCAAAATTAAAATGAACTCCCACGCGCTTACAATGCTCACCAATATGTTTTCCTGCTTGCTCTACTAATTTATTGTCTTTTATAGCACCTAAAGTCATGTTCCATGGAAAAGCATAAGTAGAATCTAAACGCATGCTTAATCCCCATTCAGCATCCATACCAATTAACATGGGTAATTTAGAGGCTGATTGTAATTCGTTATTTAACTTGGCTTGTCTTACTGGTCCACCGTTTGAATAGATAACACCGCCTATATGAAAATCTTTAATGAGCTTAACTACCTTATTTTTAGTAGCCAAATCTTGATTAGACATAACTTGGACCATGTATAACTGCCCCACTTTTTCCTTTAAAGTCATGGCGTTATAAATACTATCTACCCATTTATTTTGAGCCTTAGCATCTTCAGTTATTAGTGGATTAAAGGTTTCTTGCCCTTGTAAGGTATTGAAAATGAATATAGAAAATATTCCTATTAAGATTTGACGCATAAACGATGTATTAGAGCATATTAGCATTAATTTATAACACTAATAACCATGCCAAAATACTACTTTTAGCAACAACATAAAAAGACTTTGTGATAGTTTTACAGATGAACTGCTATAGACTTTTTCTATTTAGTGAAAAATGAAACTTTATTCAATCAAATCTATATGCCTGTCATGATATCCCAATAGATATAATACACCATCTAGACCTATACTAGAAATTGAGCTTTGCGCATTGTCTTTGACTTTAGGCTTCGCATGAAACGCAATACCAAGACCAGCCAAATTAAGCATAGGTAAATCGTTAGCCCCATCCCCAACAGCTATAGTTTGACTAATATCAATGCCTTCTTTTGCAGCTATTTCTCTTAAATATTCGGCTTTCTTTTCGCCATTTACTATTTCACCTAAATAATTGCCTGTAAGCGCCCCATCTTTTATTTCTAATTGATTGGCATATACATAATCTATTCCCAGTTCTTTTTGTAAATAGTGTCCAAAATAAGTGAAGCCACCAGATAAAATAGCGGTTTTGAATCCGTAGTTCTTTAAAGTATCTATTAAACGTCTTGCGCCTTTTGTTATTGGCAAGTTAACTGCTACATTTTGCAATACATCTTCGCTTAGCCCCTCTAACAGTTTCATGCGTCTTTTAAAACTTTCGTTGAAATCTATTTCACCTTGCATAGCTGCTTCAGTGATAGCTTTAACCTTTTCTCCAACACCTGCCAATTCAGCCAACTCATCAATAACTTCTGTTTGAATTAAAGTAGAATCCATATCAAAACATACTAAACGTCTGTTTCTTCTATAAATATTATCTTCTTGAAAAGCTATATCAACATCTAACTCTTGGGAAATTTGCATGAATTTAGCAGTCATTTCTGCTTTATCATCAATGTGTCCTCTTATTGACAGTTGAATGGATGCTCTAGGATATTCTTCTTCTTTTACTAAAGACAGTCTCCCTGTTAAACGCTTAATAGCATCAATATTTAGATTCTTTTCTGAGATTACTTTTGTAACTTCAGATATTTGTTCTGCTTTTAGTTTTTCACCCAAAATGGTGACTATGTATCTATCTTTTCCTTGTTGACCTACCCAATCCTCATAATCATCTAAAGTAATAGGCGTAAACTTACATGTAATACCTAACTCATAAGCTTTAAACAATAAATCTTTTAATACGGCTGCGGACTTCTTTTTAGACTTAACTTCGAATAACATACCTAAAGACAAGGTATCATGTATGTTTGCCTGACCAATATCTAACACTTTTGCTTTATATTCTGCCAATACAGAGGTTAATGCCGATGTTAAACCTGGTTTATCCTGTCCTGAAATATTTAACAAAAAGATTTCTTTAGCCATAATTAATAGGGTTACACTTTGAAAGCGGTAAAATTGAGTATTCTATTTGAAATATGAAAGAGAAATTGTGGATAATTATTTGATAAACCTACTATGCCAACTCTCACTGGCAGGCACTTCCCAGTTTTCTTCAAATTCTGCCTTATTGGTTACAAGGTTATTAAAAACTATGGTTTTTTTTGAAATGGCTTTATCTTTTGCCATTTTTTTAAAGTCTATTAAAGATTTATAGGCAATGAATTCTCCTTGCTTATAAGATACATTCATTTTATCCATTAAATCTACATTATATTCTTTTTCTAACTGTTGAATAAAATGTACTGAGGCATCAATAGAACACCCTGTTGCTGCATTGAGGTTTTGATTTAAGCCTAAAACAATAAATCTTTTATATTTTATTTGAAAACCAGAATGTAAATCTGCCCCATGAGCTGTCCAGTTTTCTATAAACGTATCTAATTTTGAGGAAATCTCTGAAATTTCCTCTTCTGTAAACGAACGATTAGCTTGGTATATCCAAACTCTTGATTGTTCTGGTAATGTGTTAAAATCTACTAACATCTTCTTTTCTATTCGCAATTTATCTAATGACTATTCTATTTTTTCAAAATTTATAATTATCAAATGATGATAACTCAAATCAAAATTACATATTAAATTTCTTTTTAAACTTTTTAGAGGCTACATAATTGTATAAGCTATATACTAAACTCCCTAAAATAAGAACTTTAAATATTATTCCATTTAATAAAGTATCAGGGTTAATAATAAAATTACTTATGTAAATTATTAGTAACAATGTTAGAGGAATAATTAAAAATAATAGTGGTGCTTTCTTAAGCAATAAAGCACTTGTTGTGATCACCAAAATTATTATCACATTCACAATTAGTAAAATGAGGTATTCTAACAAAAGAGGATAATTGATAATTGAGCCTACTAGATAAAAACCTGCTGCAATTAAAAGCAAATTTCTACTTTTAGTTAATGAATCTTCAGAATCAATAATAATACCTTTCTTTCCAATGAACTTACCTATATGAATTGATTTTTCTTTTTCAGAACCTTCAAATGGAAAATCACACAATTCACAAAAATTAACTTCAATGTTATTTTCGTTTTTACACGCTGGGCAAGTTTTTATTTCCATTTGTTACAGACTTTCTGAATTCGCTATTAACTCAGCAATGTCTAACACCGAAATTTCAGCCTCTTTTTCTTTAGCTTTTACACCATCTGTCATCATGGTATTACAATAAGGACAACCAGTTGCTATAATGTTTGGTTTGGTTTCTAGAGCGTCTTCTGTTCTTAAAACGTTTACGTCTTTGTCTCCTTTTTCAGGTTCTTTAAACATTTGAGCTCCACCAGCTCCACAACATAATGCAGTGCGTTTATTACGCTTCATTTCAATAATAGTTGCATTTGTGTTTTTTAACACTTCTCTAGGTGCATCATAAACACTATTGGCTCTCCCTAAATAGCATGGATCATGAAATGTAATACGTTTTCCTTTATATAAATTACCTTCAACTTTTAATCTTCCAGAAGCTATTAAGTCTTGAATGAACTGTGTATGGTGGTATACTTCATATTTACCTCCTAAACTTGGATATTCATTTTTCAAGCAATTATAGGAATGAGGATCGCAAGTCACTATTTTTTTAACTTCATAAGCATTTAAAACTTCTATATTCATTAAAGCTTGCATTTGAAACAAAAACTCATTTCCTGCTCTTTTAGCCACATCTCCTGTGCTGCTCTCTTCAGCCCCTAATACTGCAAAATCAACATTAGCCTTATTTAAAATTTTCACAAAAGCTTTTGTGATTTTTTTAGCTCTATCATCGTAACTTCCAGCAGAACCAACCCAAAACAACACTTCTGGTTGTTTGCCTTCTGCCATAAATTGTTCCATTGTTTTTATAGTCATACTAACAGGTTTTAATTGTTCTCACTTTCTTTTTTACTTTCAAGCATTAAATCTTGCTTATATGATTTTGCTTTCTCTATAACCTCAGACGATACTATCTGATAAAATAAAGGTGAGTTAGCATCATAATTTACAAGTTTCCATTCGTTATTTGTAGTATCTTCTCTTAAAATGATGACTAAAGAGTTTTTGATAGTAGCGTCTATAGTGTTATTAGAAATAAACTTAACGTCCATACCTTGAGCTTTCATCATGTTAATCATCACTTCTTTTGTAGAGTCATCAAATTCTTGATTATTAAACGTCATTTTCATCTCCATATCATAAGACATAAGTGCATACTCTAAATTATTTTCTTTGCCTTTAAACAGTTCTGTTATTTTATATTCTGGTTTTGTATCTGGCAATTCTATTGAAAACTCTCCATTGCCTTCAAACATTGTTTTAAATAAAGTTAGCATTTGTTCTCTAGGAGCAATATCAAAAACTTTTGGATGTGTGATATCTAAAAGCGCATCAAAATCTTTATTAATAGCATATGTAAACATTCTATCTACTAAGTTTTTAACTTCAGATTCTTGTGCCGAAACGTTTATAGTAGTTATAAACAAAAGGACTAATGATACTCTCTTAAATACTTTTTTCATAAGAATAGTTTATAAATTCTTTATTCGTCTTTCCAATTTAATCGGTCCATTTGATTATAAGGCCAAGGTGCACCATTGTTTTCAATATTAGTCATCATATTGTTTAACTCCACTGGTGCTGCACTTTGCTCCATTACCAAATAACGTCTCATTTCTAAAATAATCGATAACGGGTTAATACTTACAGGACATTCTTCTACACAAGCATTACAGGTTGTACATGCCCAAAGTTCTTCATTAGTTATATAATCACCTAATAACTGTTTACCATCATCTTTAAACTCACCGCTATTAGCATCTATATTTTTACCAACTTCTTCCAAACGATCTCTGGTATCCATCATGATTTTACGTGGTGATAGTTTTTTACCCGTTAAGTTAGCAGGACATGCAGATGTACATCTACCACACTCAGTACAGGTATAGGCGCTTAGCAATTGTACCCAACTTAAATCTTGTACATCACTAGCTCCAAATTTTGAAGGCTCCTCCATTTCTTCTCCTTCTGGTGCCGCAGCAAATGGATCTGCGTTTGGATCCATCATCAATTTCACCTCATTAGTAACAGATTCTAGGTTATTGAACTGCCCTTTAGGTTTCAAGCTTCCGTAATATGTATTTGGGAATGCTAAGATGATGTGTAAATGCTTTGAAAAATATAAATAATTTAAAAAGATCAATATCCCTACTATGTGTACCCACCAAGCACCTCTTTCTATGATGTGTAATGTTCCTTCAGACATTCCACTAAACCATGGTGCTATAAACTGACTAATTACATTACCATTATTCATGTTTTGAAAAGGGATGTCTGTCGCATTCATTACTAAAAACAAGGTCATTAACACCATTTCAAAATATAAAATGAAATTACCATCGTTTTTAGGCCAACTGGTCATTTCGCTTTTCCAAAAACGTGCTAGTTTAAGAATGTTTCTTCTTACCCAGAAAACAGTCACTGAAATAAATACTAAAAGAGCTAATACTTCAAAAATGCCGATTAGTACACCATAAATACTACCTATTCCTGAAAATGCTCTATGTGTTCCAAGTAGACCATCTACAATAATTTCTAAGACTTCAATATTTATAACTATAAAGCCTACATAAACAATAGCGTGTAAAATACCTGAAATTGGTCTGCGCACCATTTTAGATTGCCCAAAAGCAATCATCATCATGTTTTTAAAACGTTCAGATTTATGATCATTTACATCAACATCACGTCCTAACTTTATATTTCTAATTAACTTCTTTACATTTTTTGCAAAATAGCCAATAGCTAATATTAATAGGATTGCAAAAATTATATTAGGTATATACTGCATACTATTTTTTTTCTTCTTCTGAGTAGGGTATTTCTTTTTTAGAAAGTATTCTGAAGTAGCGTTTAGGGTGTAATTTAATATCTTTTAAAAGTGCCTCTAATTCTCCTGTTGCACCTTCTAAATTATTATACAAAGCATCATCTTTAACAAGTTTTCCCATAGAACCTTTTCCTTTTTCTATGTTCGCTAAGATTTTATTGAAATTGTTAAGCGTAGATTCTAAATTATTAATAGTTTGCCCAATATTAGCATTGGCTAAAGAATCTGATACTTTTGAAAAGTTAGATGATATTTTCTCTACATGTAAAAGTGACGTATTAAGCTTACTTTTATCATCGGTTAAAAGAGTATTTAACGATTTGGCTGAAACTCTAAATTGTTCAATAGCTCCATTTAAACCAGCTATACTAGTTCGCAAATTTGCTTTTGATTTTTCATCAAAAACATCATTAATATTTCTAAGAAGTGAATCTGCACTTCTTAAAGTAGCACCTAAATCTTCTTGTAGTGGTGTTAATTTTTGATTTACCAATTCACTTAATCCTGCTTTAACACTACCTCTTAAATTATCTCCACTTTTGGCGTTTTCAGCACCGTCAAATGCAGGTACAATAGCAACGGCCTTCCCTCCTATAAGTCCTGTTTCGTATAATTCGGCTTTACTATTTTTTGAGAACTCATAATCACTATCAATTAAGAGAGAGACCTTTAGCTTAGCAGAACCGTCTTCTTTTAGTTTAATATCTGATACTTTACCAATTACTAGTCCACTTATTGTTACAGGCATTGAAGGTGTTAATCCTTCAACATTAACATATTCTGTATAAAAAGTTCTTGATGAACCTAATAAATTACGTCCTTTTAAATAATTAAAGCCAAAAATTAAAAGTACTATTCCTGATAAGACTAATAAAGCCGTTTTTACTTCTCTAGATATTTTCATCTGTTAGTTGTCGTTTTAGTGATTTGGGCAGATGTATGAAACCATAAATATAAAAATAAACTATGGCTCATTTAAATTTAAAATGTATTTGGAAACAAATTTAGAATAAATTTGAATAGAAAAGTCTTAATTAGCTGATGTTTTTAAGGCATCATCTAAAGGAATTTTTTTACCGTCTTTAAAAGCAACTACAAAGCTTGACGTGTATCCTTTTTCTTTTGCTTCTTCTACCAATTGTTTTGTGGCATTATAATTATTAACACTTCCATAAAAGTATTTATATAAACGCCCTTCTTTGTATCTAGATATATTTTTAAGCTTTTTGAAGTTATCCGGTATAGTATCTAAAACTCTAGTACTTGCTGCAATTTGTACTTTAAACTGAATATTTTTAGGAATCATTACTTCCTTTTCATCAATAGTCTCATTGATTGTAATAGGTTCTTCTTTAGCAACCTCAATTTTGTTTGTATTTATGTTTAAGTACTGTAAATACTTATCTATGGCATTAAATAAAGACTTTGTCATTAAATCCTTTCCTTTTTTGGAATTCAAGAAGTCTTCTTCTTTTTTGTGAGTTAAAAAACCTAATTCTACTAAAATACTTGGCATATAGGTATAAGCCAAAACCCAAAACCCTGCTTGTTTAACACCTCTACTTTTTCTTTTTGCAGTAACTTGAAATTCGTCTTCAATATAACGCGCTAATTTAATGCTATGCTCCAAATACTCTTCTCCAACTATATCTGTAACTACTAATGATTCGGGAGAATTAGGATCATATCCTTTATAAGTTTCTTTATAGTTATCTTCTAAAAATATAACTGAATTTTCTCTTTTTACTACTTCTAAATTTACTGCTTCTTTATGAAGACCTAACACATAAGTTTCAGAGCCATAAGCTGTACCCTTTTTTCCTGGTTGCGCATTACAGTGTAAAGAAACAAACAAGTCTACATCTTTTTTATTAGCTAATTTTGGTCTACTATCCAGTGTTGGAAACACATCTTTAGTTCTTGTATAAACAACTTTAACATTATGCAATTTTTGCTTTATCATTTTCCCCAAAGCCAAAGACACATCTAAAGCAATGTCTTTTTCATAAGTTTTATATCTACCTGTACCACGAGTACCAGAATCTTTTCCTCCATGACCAGGGTCTATCATAATAACAAATTCCTTAGAATTGGACTGCGCGTAGGCAGAAGTATTAAAAGAAAATGTTAATACTGTTATAATTAATACGAAAAGTGATAATCTGTGCGTTTGCATAAATGTTTTAACGGATAAAAAACTCGGTTTATTATTAAATTTTTACTGTGCAGATTTTTATTTCAAATTTTAAATCAATGACACAAAAAATATATGTAATTTTGGCATTTCAAAAACCGAGCCATACTTTTACAAAAATACATTAAAAGCGTTGCATACAAACAACTTTAAAATACTTTTTGCTCTAAGTTTTACAGTGTTTATTAACACGCTAAGCTTTGGTCAAGACATCCCCAAAAAGATAAAACCAATTGAACCAGTTACTAAAGATAGTACAGTTGTAACTATTCAAAAAGATTCTATTGGTGATATTGAAATTGAAAAACCTGTAGACTCTACTGTTACAGATTCGGTCAAACCTAAAGAATTGCTAGAGCACATTGTAAAATATAGCGCCACAGACTATACAAGGTTTAATCATAAAAAAAACAAATTATATCTATATAACAACGCCACAATTGATTATGGTGATATGAATATTACCGCTGGTAGTATTACGATAGATTATAGTACGAATACAGTATATGCCAAGGGAATTACAGACACCATTCAAGGTTACACTCAAAAACCCGTATTTAAACAAGGAACTAATGAGGTGAAACCAGACTCTATTATTTTTAATACAGATTCAAAAAAAGCTTTAATATTTAATTCTGTAACACAACAAGGTGAAGGCAATGTTATTGCCAATTTAACTAAAAAAGAAAACGATTCTGTTTACTTTATAAAAAATGCAAAATATACCACATCTGAAGATCTTGAAGATCCAGACTATTATATTAGATTACTAAGAGCAAAAGTAGTTCCTGGTAAAAAAATAGTAACTGGACCTGCTGGTATTTATATTTATGATGTCCCAACACCTGTATGGCTACCGTTTAGCTTTTTTCCTCAAAGTGAAAAACATACATCTGGTATCATTATACCAACATTTGGTGAGCAAAATGATCGTGGTTACTTTTTACAAAATGGCGGATATTATTTTGCTATAAATGATTATGTAGACTTAGCGCTATTGGGAGACTATTATACCAATGGAAGTTTTGGTCTACGTTCAGAGAGCACATACTCTAAGAGATACCGTTTTAGAGGTAATGTTGCCTTGAGATATGAAAATTTAATAAATAGTGAACGTGGATTTCCTGATTACTCTAAAAGTACAATTTATAATATAAGATGGTCACATAGCCAGGACTCAAAAGCTAATCCTAGTTCCAGGTTCTCTGCATCTGTTAATTTAGGTAGTAGTAATTATTTCACAAACTCAATTAATCAAATCAATCAAGGAAGCAATGCTTTAACTAATACATTAAGTTCATCTGTATCATACTCTAAAACGTTTCAAGGTGAACCGCAGGTTAATTTTAGTTTAACGGCCTCTCATAATCAAAGTACAAATACTGAAAGTACTAGAATTAACATGACTCTTCCAACGTTTCAAGGAAGTATAGGTAGAATGTATCCATTTGCAGGAAAATCTGGTTCTAAGAAAGGTATCATTCAAAATGTTAACCTTCAATATAATGTTAGAGGCGAAAATAAAATTCAAACTACAGAAGAATTCTTCTTCAAAAAAGAAATGTTTGATGAGGCTCAAGCTGGTTTTCAGCATACCATACCTCTAAGTACTAACTTTAAAATATTTAAGCATTTTAGTGTAAGTGCCAGTACTAATTATAATGAAGCTTGGACTTTTAAGACTTTCAAAAGAGCTTATGATGATGATGTAAATAGAGTTGTTGTTACAGATACCGTTAGAGGTTTTGACTCTTATAGAACCTATAATTTTAGCACAAGTATAGGAACCACTGTATATGGAATGTTTAATTTTGAAAAAGAAGGCGAAAACAGAAAAATAAAAGCTATTAGGCATGTAATGAGACCTTCTATTAGCTATAATATTAACCCTGCTTTTGATAAATATTATGAAACTGCCGAAGTTATAAATGCTGATGGTTTAACTACTGGAGAATTAGAAGTTTTAGAAGATAGTAGACAATTAGAGTATTCTAGATTTGAAGGGACCGTTTTTGGAGCTCCTAACCAAAGATTTTCAAGTTCTATGGGCATATCTTTAGCCAATAATTTTGAAGCAAAAATTAGGGATAAAGATACTACTGCAACCGAACCTAAAAAAATAAAGCTTTTAAATTCCTTAAACTTTTCTACTAGCTATAATTTTGCAGCAGATTCTTTAAAGCTAAGTCCGGTTAATGTGAGCGGAAGCACACAATTATTTCAAAATCAAATGAGTGTGAATTTCCGTGCTGTATTAGACCCTTATGCTCTAGATAATAACAACAATAAAATAGACAAATTAAACATGGATAATGGCGGTAGTTTATTCAGATTAACTAGTGCTAACCTAACAACCAGCTGGTCTTTATCAAATAAGAAAAAAGATAAAAAAGACAGTAAAGATAATAATCCCGATAATCCAGAAGACTTTTTACCTAAGAACCTTGATTTTGCTAACCAACAAATAAGTCAAAAGGAAGAAGACTCAAAAAAGAAAGACAAAAAAGAAGAAGAAGAATCAGAATTTTATAGACATAAAATTCCTTGGAATTTAAGAATAGCTTATGCCGTTAATTATGGTAATAGTAGAAGACAAAATGAAATTTCTTCACATTCTTTAATGTTTTCAGGAGATATTGACTTAACAGAAAACTGGTCTATTGGAGCCTCTTCTGGTTATGATTTGAAAAATCAAGGGTTTACTTATACACAGTTTAGATTTCAAAGAGAATTATTGAGTTGGAAAATGAATTTTAGTTGGATTCCTTTTAGCAGAAATAAATCATGGAATTTCTTTATTGGTATTAAGTCTAGTATTTTACAGGATCTTAAATACGAAAAACGAAGACAACCAGATAGAGAACTATAATATTTCTTCACATGAAAAAAATTATTAACACTCCAAAAGCTCCTGCCCCTATTGGTCCCTACAACCAAGCAGTATTAAGTGGCAATACACTTTATATATCTGGACAAATTGCTATTAATTCTGAAACGAGTGAGTTTGTTTTAGCCAATATAAAAGCTGAAACTAGGCAAGTCATGGAAAACCTGAGTGCTATTTTAGAAGAAGCAAACATGACTTTTGAAAATGTAATCAAGTCTTCAATTTTTATAAGTAATATGGATGATTTCGCTTCAATAAATGACGTTTATGGTAGTTATTTTAACGAAGCAACAGCTCCTGCAAGAGAAACAGTTCAAGTGGCACGTTTACCAAAAGACGTAAATGTAGAAATAAGTATGATTGCTGTTAAATAATAATTCCCTAGACCTCCGCTTCCTAAACTAACTAAACTACATTCTTTAATTAGAATATTTAACCAATAAATCTTTTAATTTTTCTACTTCTATTGGTTTTGATAAAAACTCATCTATTCCTGCTAGTTTAGCATTAGAAATATCTTCTTCAAAAGCACTGGCAGATACCCCAATAATTGGTGTTTTAATATCTAAATATTTTTGAGTTCGTTGGATAAGTTTCGTAGCCTCATAACCATCCATATCTGGCATGTAAATATCCATGAATACCATGTCAAAATCTAAAATCTTATATAGTTCTAGTGCTTCCAAACCATTTTTAACAAACGTACAATCAGCTCCTTCACGTTCTAATAAAAACTTTATTACCTTTTGGTTCATTCTATTGTCTTCTGCTACCAGAACATTAAATTTGTCTTTTAAAGCTGGTTTAAATAGTTCTTTCTCTATTTTAACATTTAACGTCTTTTTAAGCTGCAAACTAAAATAAAAGGTAGACCCTTCATTTTCTTTAGTTTCAAGTTTAAGCTCATCTCCCATTAATTTTACCAATTGGTGAGAAATGGACAAACCTATACCTCCACCTCTATAATCTAACGTCAAGAAATCTTTCTTTTCAGCATCATTAAAAATACGTCTTACATCTTCTGGTTTCATACCAATACCAGTGTCTTTTACATAAAACGTAATTATCTGATAGTTATCTATACCAATAGTCTGATCTACAATAATAGATATCTTACCTGAGTTAGTAAATTTTATGGCATTATTAATTAAGTTAATTAAAACTTGTTGAATACGTTCAGAATCTCCAATAACTTGAAATTTATTACTGTCCTCTGATAAAAATTTAAAATTAAACTCCAAGCCCTTTTCCCAAGCTTGATATTCGAAAACTTTAAATAGTTTGGTTAAATCTAATTTTAAATCTATGGCAGCGTTATTTAGAACCATATTTCCTGCTCCCACTTTAGCATTATTAGTAACCATATCAATAAGCTGTAGTAAGTGTTTAGATGAATATTCAGCGATCTCTACCTGAGCCTTTTGATCTGAGTCTAAACTAGTTTGTTTAAGCATTTTTAGCATACCCATAACAGTGTTTAAAGGTGTTCTCACCTCATAACTCATATTTTCTAAATAGACCGTTTTATAGTCTGCAAGCTTTTCTGCATCTAAATATGCTTTTTTAAGTTCACTAGCTCTTAAGGCTAGATTTTTTCTTATAATATCGTTTTTTAGCTGATTTTTTAAAAAATATTGTAATACAAATACCTGAACTATTGCTAGTGAAAATACAGATAGCACTATGGTTTTTAAAGAAAATAATCCTTCAATAAATGCATAACCAAGAAAAAGAATTAATAGTATAGAAATAAATATTAGAAGCGATAATATTTTTCTAATATTAGATCTTAAATACTTTAACAATACGTTCATGTATTAGGGAGTTATAATAGGCATTATAAAGATACAATAATTGGTAACAAATAACGCTAATTTAAAGATGTATTACACTTAAAATAATCATAAAAATTGTATTTTTAATTAACATAAAATTGTTTTCAATGCGCATAGAATACGATATAAAACTTGGCTTTAAAGATGTAATGATTAGACCAAAAAGATCCACTTTAAAAAGTAGATCTGAGGTTAATTTAGAACGTGAATTTAAATTTTTGCATAGTTCCATCTTATGGAAAGGTATACCTGTAATGGCTGCTAATATGGACACAGTGGGTACTTTTGAAATGGCTAAGGCTTTAACAGAACAAAAGCTATTTACTGCAATTCATAAACATTACACTATTGAAGATTGGGATAACTTTCTAAAAAACGCCTCTAATGATGCATTAAACTACGTTGCGGTTAGTACTGGAATTAGCCAAAAAGATTCTGAAAAATTGGCACAAGTTTTAAAGCTTAACTCGCAACTAAAATTTATATGTATAGATGTTGCCAATGGTTATTCTGAATATTTTGCAGATTTTGTGAAGCGCACTAGAGAATTATATCCAGACAAAGTAATTATAGCTGGTAATGTTGTTACTGGTGAAATGGTTGAAGAACTTTTACTATCTGGAGCAGATATTGTTAAGGTTGGTATTGGTCCAGGTTCTGTTTGTACAACCAGAGTTAAAACGGGTGTTGGTTATCCGCAATTATCGGCAATTATTGAATGTGCAGACGCAGCTCATGGTTTAGGCGGACAAATAATTAGTGATGGTGGTTGTTCTATTCCTGGTGATATTGCTAAAGCTTTTGGTGCTGGAGCCGATTTTGTTATGCTGGGAGGTATGTTGGCGGGCCATAATGAAAGTGGCGGAAACACCATTGAAAAAAATGGTAAAACTTATAGGCAATTCTACGGAATGAGTTCTGAAACAGCCATGGAAAAACATGTTGGTGGTGTAGCAGAATATAGAGCCAGTGAAGGTAAAACGGTTGAAGTACCTTATAGAGGTAACGTTGAAAATACAGTATTAGATATTTTAGGTGGTTTACGAAGTACTTGTACTTATGTTGGCGCTAAACGTTTAAAAGAGCTTACTAAACGTACTACCTTTATTAGAGTGGCTGAGCAGGAGAATAGGGTTTATTCATAAATTGATCTTAACTTCAACATGGTTGGCAATTCTAAATATAAAGGACTTTTTGAAAATGACTTAGGAACTTCTGAGATAGTTATTGAAAATAATTTTGAATACTTGAAATTTAAATTAGGCACGTTCATATTCGAAGGGACATCTTTTGATGATTTTGAATTATTGAACTACGAAAATTATCTCAATTCCTCATCTAAGCAATTTTCATTAAATCCAATAAAATCGGGTCAAAAAATTGTATATGAACTCTGTGATTGTATAATCACAGTTTGTATTCCAACATTAATAAAAAATATTGAAACTAATGAGGTTTTCAACGTATCCTTAGAAATAAAAGTTAAAATTGGTAAGAGCTTTGGTAATGGATTCACTAGCGATCCCCAAGTAGTTTTGAGCTTAACTATTTCTGATCAAACATTTTCAGCTACAAATTATGATTTTGAAGACGCTGCTAATGAAATCAAAAATCAAATGAAATCAAAATATAAATTCAATAATTGTTTTGGTTGTAATTTTTCAGATTATAGTCCTTATGGAAAAAGTATATTTGGATCAATGTTATGTTTTAAAAACCAAAAGGAAAAATATAGTAAAGTGAAAGATAAATCTAGCTTTTTTTCATTAGACAAAGAAGACCAAATTGTTCAAGAAACTTACTCTTGCGAAGAATTTGAAATTAGAAAAAATAATATTGGTTATAGAGGTTAATTCCTATTGGTCAATTTAATGTTTTACAAATTCTTAATATGAAAAGGCACTAAAGCATCTATTGGTCTACGAACAAAATTACCTACTGTAAAGCCCATTTCTTCAGCTACTGCTTTGATTTCATCTTGAGAGAAGAATGCAATAGAACCAGCAAAGTGCACTGGAACCGTTTTCAATTCGTCTTTAAACTGAAATATCATATTTCTAGCAAATTCTCTAATACCGCTTTTAATTAAATTTACAGTATACTCAGAATCTTTGTGTAAGTACATAAATTCTGCAAAACTAGCCAAATAAGCATTTGGGTTTGGTTGTTTATATAGATTGTATTTAATAAAATCTGACTCTAGATTATATTTTGCTCCAAAAGCCACTTTTACATTTTCTGGCATATGGTTAAAATAATAATCTCTAATTAATTGCTTACCATAGTAATTACCAGAGGCATCATCCATTAAAGTATATCCCAATGAATTAACGCGTTGGTGTAGTTTTTCGCCATCATAATAACTACAGTTAGATCCTGTTCCCATAATACACACAACAGCTGCTTCTGTTGGTTCATTTATAGTAGCATAAACTGCTGCAAGCGTATCTTCATTTACAGATACCTGAGCATTAGGAAAAATCTCTTCCAAAACACCTTTAAGCATTTCTCTTGGGTTTTCTGTACCACAACCAGCACCATAGAAAAATACATGAGATACTTCTTGGCTATTATTCGTTAATTCTTCACTATTTTTAATTGTTTTATGAAGTTTTTTCTCGCTTAAAATAGCTGGATTAAGTCCTTTAGTACGAACTTTTTCCATTAATTTATTTCCTTGTTTATCTACTGCCAACCAATCAGATTTAGTAGAACCACTATCAACAATTAAAATCATAAGTAAAAGAATAAAAAGTATAATCTAAAGTAAGAATTTAACATAAAACCTATCTTTTAGATCAAATTATTAAATCTAATATTCCACTTTCCAGCGGAATTAGTTCAACTTACAATTTTGAGTTCGTCTTGCAAAACTTCTCAAAATTGAGTTTCACTAATAAAAAAACTCCGCAATTTTAAAATTACGGAGTTTTTAAATTATATAAAATATTATATAGAACCAATGTGTTGAGCAAGATCAATTAGTTTAGTTGAATAACCAAACTCATTGTCATACCAAGAAATTAGTTTAATGAATCCGTCATTTAAACCAATACTTGCACCAGCATCAAAAACACTTGTTCTAGGTTCAGATACAAAGTCTTGAGATACTACGCCTTCTTCTGTATATCCTAAGATACCTTTTAATTCATTTTCTGAAGCATCTTTAAGCGCTGCTTTTACCTCATCAAAAGAAGCAGGTTTTTCTAAACGACATGTTAAATCTACTACAGATACATCTGGAGTTGGAACTCTAAATGCCATACCTGTTAATTTACCATTTAATTCAGGAATTACTTTACCAACAGCTTTTGCAGCTCCAGTTGATGAAGGAATGATGTTTGAAATAGCTGCACGACCTAATCTATAATTTTTTCTAGATGGTCCGTCTACAACTAATTGTGTAGAAGTTGCTGCGTGAACAGTTGTCATTAAACCTTCAGCAATTCCAAATTTATCGTTAATTACTTTAGCTAATGGCGCTAAACAGTTAGTAGTACAAGATGCATTTGATACAATAGTATCTGCAGCAGTAATCTTATCATGGTTTACACCCATTACATACATTGGTGCATCTGCAGATGGTGCAGAAATTGCAACCTTCTTAGCTCCAGCAGTAATGTGCTTTTGAGCACCTTCTAAGTTCGTAAAAATACCTGTACAATCTAAAACTACCTCAGCTCCAACTGCATCCCACTTTAAATCTTCTGGATTACGCTCTGCAGTAATTCTAATTTCGTTACCATTAACAACTAAGTTACCGTTGTTTACTTCAACAGTACCGTTAAATTTTCCGTGTACAGAATCATATTTTAATAAGTAAGCTAAATGCTCAACATCTAACAAATCATTAATTCCCACAATCTCGATATCTGGTCTAGAAGCAGCTACTCTAAAAGCTATTCTTCCTATTCTACCAAATCCGTTAATTCCAATTTTTAAATTTGACATATCTAATATTAATTAGTGTTAAGTGCTCATTATATCTGAGACACGTAATAATTCTAAGTTTATTTTTGTTTTTCCTTTTATGGCATTATCTAACGGAGTTAATTCCATTTTACTGTTTAGCAAACCAACCATATAGTTTGTTTTACCTTCTAGTAAAGATTCTACTGCTTTAACTCCCATTCTACTTGCTAGTACTCTATCAAAACATGAAGGTGCTCCACCACGTTGCATATGTCCTAAAACAGATACTCTAACATCGTAACCTTCCATATTTTCATCTACGTAGTCTTTAAGTTCAAAGATGTTTTTTCCAATTTTATCACCTTCAGCAACTACAACAATACTTGAAGTTTTTCCAGATTTTTTACTTCGGTTTAAAGAATCTACTAATCTATCTAACCCTAGGTCTTCTTCTGGTATTAATATTTCTTCTGCTCCACCAGCAATACCAGTGTTTAAGGCTATATGACCTACGTCACGTCCCATTACTTCAATAAAAAATAATCTGTTATGAGAACTGGCTGTATCTCTAATTTTATCAATAGCGTCTACAACCGTATTCAAAGCTGTATCAAATCCTAGTGTATGGGTTGTTCCAAAGATATCATTATCTATAGTACCAGGAATTCCCATTACAGGAAATCCAAATTCTTCATTAAATACAAGTGCTCCTGTAAACGAACCATCACCTCCAATTACAACTAAAGCATCAATATCTTCATTTTTAAGGTTTTTATACGCTTTTTCTCTACCTTCTTTAGCTCTAAATTCTTTTGAGCGTGCAGACTTAAGTATTGTTCCTCCTTTGTTTATAATTCCTCTTACACTACGAGCATCCATAGGAGTGAAATCTCCTTCTATCATACCTTCATAACCACGGTGAACTCCTATACACTCAACATTATGATAAGCACATGTTCTAACAACAGAACGTATGGCAGCATTCATTCCAGGAGAATCCCCTCCTGAGGTTAAAACAGCTACTTTTTTAATTCTATCTGACATATTCTTAATATTTGTTGGGTAAAATTACTAACAAACTCTATAAGAACATAGTATTTTAGACATTTTAATGCATACTTTAAACTATAACGTTTTAGTTAATAAAGTAGCTTTTATGTCCTTAAAAAACAGGGAGAAACACCATGAGTTATTTTTGTGAAGATGTCTTATGACTAATGAAACTTGGAGACCCACTGTTATCATTAATTTCATCATCTATTTCTTTGTTATCTTCCTCTTTTTTCTTCTTTTTAAAGAGGTTTTGAATCAGTTCTTTAAAGGTATCAAAATCTACATTATACGAAAGTCCTACGCCTTGCGT
This sequence comes from uncultured Flavobacteriaceae bacterium, assembly GCA_947487895.1. Taxonomy (GTDB): domain Bacteria; phylum Bacteroidota; class Bacteroidia; order Flavobacteriales; family Flavobacteriaceae; genus Seonamhaeicola. Next base: position 402,856 of record CANKYF010000001.1, on the reverse strand, counting down.
ATACCCTATTTCTTCTCCAAAATTTCTGATACTATTTTCTCTGTTGAAAACTTTAGCTACTAATGTCCCTTCTTCATTTAAAAGAAAATCTATTTGTACATCACCAGCAACTACTGTGTTAGCCGCATCTGCTCCGCCAATTGGCACACCAACTTTTCCATTTATGAGTACTCTATCACTAATTTGAGTTTGGATGGTGGCTACTACCCTATCATTTGTTTGATAATCTGGTCTATTTTGGCCTGCTTCATAATTAACACCTAAATTAAGTTTGCCATCTCCATTAGAAAAAATGCCGTTTATAATACCATTCAACCTTTCTGCAATAGTTCCTGAGAAATTTAATTCATTCAAGCCTCTTGAGAAAGCACCTGTTGATATAAGGTATAAGGCTTGATTTTCTTTATCGTCTGGAGAATCTAACCTGTATTGTAACTCAGATTTAATAGCAGAGTTTACATTAGGGAAGTTAAAACTAAATTCTGGGTTTGGTTGCTCTAAGTCACCTGTTAATGATATATTCAATTCGACAGGAATGCTTCTGTTTATTGGATTATCTAATAAAGGGGATGGATTTGCTTGCGTTTTATAAACGGCTAACATATCTATTTGGGCTTTAAGAGGGTCTCCTTCCCAGTTGATGGAACCACCTGGCTGAACTACAAATTGTTTTTGTACCAAACCTCCATAGGCAAAATTATAAACCCCTTCAAACACAGAAAAATCACCCCACATTTTAAATTTATCGTTAGTATTTATCTCAACTAAAATACCTCCTCTTCCTTTTCCTTTTAATGAATGCCCTGTGTTTTTATCTATAATGATTTCTAAATCTGCATCTTCAGTTATATCAACTTCAAAATCTAATTCTAAACCTTGAATTTCATTAAACACTAAATTATCTCCTCTGTTTTTGGCCTCTTTTTCTTTTTTCGATATAATCCTTATAAATGTATTATCTCCAAAAGATTCTGTATCATTTAATGGTATTTTAAAAACTGTACCTGGCTTAGTTTCAGCAACTACACTTATGGTGAGTTGTTCTGTAGGCCCCGAAATATTAGCATTCCCTCCCATAAAACCAGTTCCATAATATAGAGATTCTTCAGTTTCTTCGGTATCTAAAACCAATAAACGATTTGTTCCTATATCTAAATCCATACTCCACTTAGATAAATTCACATGATTTAGCGCACCGTTTAAAATTCCTAAAGAATTATATTTCGAATCTCTAATTTGAACATTATTAAAAATAAAGCTTTGATTTTTTAAACTAACCGAAGCTTTATCATTAAAAGCATAATCTATATTTAAATAGGGTATACCTAAACCTGCCTTATCTAAAGTTAATTCTCCTGTTATATTGGGTCTTTTTAAATTACCAACTACTTTTGCCTCACCTGAAACTAAACCTCTTACATTAGAAAAAACATCTTGTAATAATGGATTAAGAGGTCGTAAATTAAGTTCATCAAAACTTAAGTCTACATCTATTTTAGAACTATTACGCTTAACATCTATATTTCCCTCAGCAGCAAAAGACTTTGAAATATCGTTTTTTATAGTTGCATCTACTATGTAATTTGTTAAGTTTTCATTACCTCTAATATTAGCATCAAAATCTCCAAGAGGGAAGTTATTTAATTTAAAGTCTTCTATTATAACTGTTGAATTTGGCAAATAACTGCCATTTTTTTGTAGAATATCTAATTTACCATTTACCTTACCTGCCAATGATAAACTGTCTATATCTGGGGTTATTTTTTCAAGATTTACATTTTTGAAATTTAGCTTAATGTCTTTTTGCGTTGAATCTTTTAAAAAGCCTGAAAGTTTTACTTCTTCATCTTTATAATTTATCTTGAAATTATTAAAGGTAAATTTAGATAACCCTTTATCAAATGATAATTTATTAAACTTATCATTTTTTTCATTTATGAACCATGTTCTGTCTTTTATGGTGAAATCAGATTTTTTAAATCCTAAAACAGATTCTTTTTCTTCATTAATGGTATGATAAAAACTTAAGTTATAACTATCATTATTTCTCTTTCCTCCCTTAAATTCAGAACGCATAAACAACGTATCATTTACTGTTACATTAATTAAATTAAACTTTGTAACATTATAAATACTTGTTTTTAGGCTATCAATTTCCACATAAGTGTTAAATAGTGGATTGCTATTATCTACTTGTACCTCTATTTTATTGGCAAAGTATTCATAAGCTTTTATTTGAGGTGATTTGAAGGTGAGCTTAAATTTAGTTTCATCACTCTCTACCCTACCACGTATAAATGTATTTTTCCCAAGTTCCAATTCAGGCACAACAACTTCGGCAATCTTATTGTAAATTTTAAAGTTGAAATCTATAGTTTGGTTCTCCCTAACTTTATGCGGCACATAATTGGTATAAATATGACCAATGGAATTTTCAAAAAGTTTCTTTAAATCTCTAAATACAAAACGCCCTTTTAAATCGCCTTGAATAATATCTGGCGATTTAAACTCTATAAATCTAAGATCTCTTTCAAACCTTGAAGAAATATCAAACCTTTTAAAATAATAAACATCGTGTTCGTTTTTATAAGTAGTATTTCTAAACGAGATTCTACCAACAGCATCATCTAAATTGCTGCTGTTCATGTTCATATTCACTCTACTTTTAAATACGGAAATACTGTCTTTTTTCACGAAATTCAACGTCTTTAAATTGGCATAATCTACGTTGGCTTCAAAATCATATTTTTTAATCTCTTCAGAAAAATCTACTAGACCATTAAAATTTAATTGTAAGTTTCTATCGTTAACAATAAGGTTTCCATCAAAAATTCTATTTCTAACCTTTCCTGCTACTTTTATATTGTTATAGTTGTAATTATTATATACAATCTCAAACACATCACCTTTTACTTGGGTATTAATAGTTTCGGTTATGAATCCTTTTCCATTTACATCTACATCTAAAGACCCCACACCTACTTTAGGATCATTTAAAAAAGTACCAAAATCAAACTGTTCAAATATGATTCTACCTTTATAGTTTGCATTATCTATATCATTGACTTTATCTATTTTTAAGTTAGAATCTACAAAACCAATTTCAGTATCAATTTCAATATCGGCATTTATCTCTGTTGATGTTATTTTGGTATTACCAACAATAGTAAAAAGCCCTAATCTTTCAAAAGTCGACGGTACAGCTTCTCCTATTACATTTGGTAACAATGATTTTAAGTCTTTATAAGTAGAGGTAACGTTAGAAAACCGCCCATCCATTACAAAATTATTTTCCTCTTTATTGAACAAGTTTTTGAAGGTGGCTCTTCCTAAAATTCTAGTATTTCTATTAGATCTTAAATTTAAATTTGTGGTTTTTAAATTATTTAAAGTTCCCGTTATATCTACACTAAACCTAGCTTGTTGATTTCTACCAAACTCATTATAAATTAAATTGAGTTCATCTAACTGTATATTGGAGTTTTTAAAATGTGCTTCAACCTCTACCTTATCTGTAAAGTATTGTAAATCTTCCCTGTTATAAGAAAAGATAAGATTTCCTTTTAAAATAGATTTAGGAGTATCTATAACTAGATTATCAAAAGTCATCCCCGTAAGCGTATATTTAAAATTGGTCATCATGTTTTTCATAACCAATCCCCTGCTGTCTCTAAAGGACAACTTATTTATTCTTGTACTTACATCACTTCCTTTTATTAAAAAATTTGTAGCGTTTACATTTAGGTCTCTTAAATCTAAACGTTTTACAGTCTCTCTATTTTCATCAGACAGTTTAAAAACACCGTCATAAATTGAAACATCACTAGAAGACATTAAAAAACTACCATCTCCTTTTGTTGGATTATCACCTTCAAGTTTTGCTACAAAAATATCAAGATTAGTATCTGTAGTATTTTTATAAGTTTTAATATGAAATACCAAATCCATGATATCTATATCACCAAAAACTAAATCTCCGTTAGATAAACTACCAACATTTATAATTGATGTGTTTAACTCACCTATGCTTATAAGCGTATCTTTTTTATAGTCTTCAATATAAATATTCTTGAATTCAACATCACCATTAAATTGTAAACCTACCTTATATATATTTATATTAGTCCCAAACTCTTCATTAAGCTTATTTGTAGCATAGTTACCTAAACCTGTTTGAACCGATGGAATAGACAGTACCAACACCAAAATGATGAACAGTAGTAGCAAAATGCCAACTATTTTAGATGTTATTTTAAGTACTTTCTTGATAAGCGATAAAATTATTGATATTATTGAGAATAAACTACATTTGCAGTTACGAATAATTACAATTTTTCAGATGTTTATTCACAATCAAAATTAACAATTATTGTGCCTAATATTTATTAATGCATTCACAAAATATATATATACTAGGAATAGAGTCTTCTTGCGATGATACAGCGGCCTCTATAATTCATAATGGTAAGATTTTAAGTAATGTTATTGCCAACCAAAAAATTCATGAAGCTTACGGTGGTGTTGTACCAGAATTAGCCTCTAGAGCACATCAACAAAACATTGTTCCTGTAGTGCATCAAGCCCTTGAAAAAGCTGGTATTGCTAAAGAAGATTTAAATGCGGTAGCTTTTACGCGCGGTCCTGGTTTAATGGGGAGTTTATTAGTAGGTACTTCCTTTGCAAAATCTTTAGCCTACGGATTAAACATCCCTTTAATTGATGTGAACCACATGCAAGGTCATATTTTAGCACATTATATAGATGAAGAAGGTTTTGAAAAACCGCCATTCCCCTTTTTAGCCATGACAATTTCTGGTGGACATACACAAATTGTAAAGGTGAACCATTATTTTGATATGGAAGTTATTGGTGAAACGATTGATGATGCCGTTGGTGAAGCTTTTGATAAAAGTGGAAAAATTCTAGGACTTGGGTACCCAGCTGGACCAGAAATTGATAAACGTGCAAAACAAGGAAACCCAAAAGCCTTCTCTTTTACAAAACCAAAAGTAGACGGACTTAACTTTAGTTTCTCTGGTTTAAAAACAGGTATCATGTACTTTATTCAACGTGAAACTAAAAAGAACCCCAATTTTATTGAAGAGAATTTAAATGATATCTGTGCGTCTATTCAATATACTATTATTGGAATTTTAATTGATAAGCTAAAAAAAGCTTCTAAAGATACTGGTATAAAACATATTGCTATAGGTGGTGGTGTCTCTGCCAATTCTGGTATTAGACAAGCCCTAAAGGATGGTGAACACAAATTTGGATGGACTACCTATATTCCTAAATTTGAATATACCACAGATAATGCTGCTATGATTGCTATTGTTGGATATTTAAAGTATTTAGAAGGCTATTCTACAGAACAAAATGTGATGGCTTCAGCTAGGTTAAAAATATGATTTATAGTTGGCAATATTCAGTTAACAGTAAACAGTCGCAGTGAGCAGCTAAAGAGAACAATACAATTAAACAATCCTACCTCTTTGCGACTTGGCGTTTTTGCGAGATAAATTTTAACAGTAATAAACAGCACAGTATTCAGTTGGCAGTAATCAGTTAGTAGTGAATAGTAAAACCAATAATATGTTATTAATAAACAAATAATTATTTTGAATAATCAATTTGTAACTACATGCTTTGAAACCTTATTTTACGGGTTTTGTTTTACTTCTTTTATTAGTTATTTCCTTTCTATTTCTAATTCCGAAAATATTAATAGAGTTAATACTATTTTCTTCAAGAATTCAATAAAACTTATTAAATGGATTGGAGTTATATATTTGCTTTACAAAATTATAGATCTTAGTTATTACTATCATTTAGTAAATACTGATGAAGAATATAGCTATGTAATAAAAAGAGCTACGGGGCCATATGCTTGGGCGTATTGGATGATGCTCTTTAGACCAATATTCTTTTCATTATTAACACAATTATTTTGGTTAGAAAGGTTTAAAAAGAAAGGAATTCTAAATTTTATTGCGATTTTTGTAATCTTTTTAGTGGTATTATTATCAGGAATAAATTTTGAAAGGTTTATAATTATTATAACTAGTATTCACAGAGACTACTTACCAAGTAGTTGGAATACTCATGATATTAGAATAGATGAAAACTGGTATATTTTCCCTTTACTATTTTTCGGTTTATTCATTCAACGTTCTGTAATATATTTTCTTTTTGTGTTTTCATCTGGTTATTTAATTAATAAAATAAGAAGAAAATGAAACTCAACAAAACACATATTTACTTTTGGGTAACAGCCTTGTTTATGCTTATTTTTAGGTTAATCTTTTTTAGTTCAGATGATACTATAGACATTAATGTTCATGATACTTATTTTGTAATAGATTATTTAGCGATTACTTTAATTATATTAATTGCACTTTTCATTATTGGTCTTATCTATTTTTCACTCTATAAATTCAAAATATCTTTGTTAAAGCCTCTTGTATTAATTCATATAATAGTAACTACTGTTTCTGTACTAGTATCACAAATAGGATTACATTTTTTAACCCCAAAAAATTATCCTTTTAATTCTCCTTTTTCTTTAATCGATATTCTAAATTTAGCAACAGTATTGGGTATATTAGTACAACCAATTTTTATTTTAAATATCGCCTTTAGCACAATTAGACACTTCATTAGAAAATAATCTTTTAAACTTTTATCTTCGCTTTATGCAACTATTTTACAATCCAGATATTTCTGAAAACACTACACAATTCACCTTTCCAAAAGACGAAAGCAAACACATTGTTAAAGTTTTAAGGAAGAATATTGGAGATACGTTACATATTACAAACGGAAAAGGTTGGTTATTTCAAGCCGAGGTTGCGTTGCCTAATATTAATAAATGTTTAGTAAGTATAATTTCTAAAGAAGAACAACCAAAGAAAGCTTATAGTTTGCATTTAGCTGTTGCTCCCACCAAAATGAACGACCGTTATGAATGGTTCTTAGAAAAAGCTACTGAAATTGGTATAGATATCATCACACCTATTATTTGTGATCATAGCGAACGTAAAATAATTAAATCAGAACGTTTTGAACGTATTTTACAATCGGCCATGAAGCAATCTTTAAGTTGTTATTTACCAAAATTGAATGACGCTATTTCCTTTAAAGCATTTATGCAGCAAGACTTTACAGGCGATGTATTTATAGCTCATTGTGAAGAAACCCATAGAAAATCTCTCAAGCAAGAACTTAAACCTAAAAGAGATATTACTATTTTAATTGGTCCTGAAGGTGATTTTAGCACCAAAGAAATTGAAATGGCTCTAACAAAAAAATGTATTCCTGTAACCTTGGGAGAGACTAGGTTGAGAACTGAAACTGCCGCTATTGTAGCATGTCATTCTGTGGCATTTACCAATGAATCATAAACTTTGTTGTATACCTCCAGTAATACTTAAATCGCTATCCTGAATTAAAGCCACAATAGACAACTCATCTGTCTCCTTAACTATATCTGGTATAGATATTTGAATTTGTTTACTAGATAAATTTAAGTCCACATAAACTTCATTAACAACAATATTAGAGTTTTTTAATACTCTATTTTTATTTTCTCCTCTATTAATTTTTGTAATACGCTCTTTAATTACTATTGCTAATCTTAATTGTTTAGTAGCAATATCTCCTTCTATTTTATAATTCAATTGCACAATTTCTTTGGCTTTTTTCACATCAGAAATAGTAATTAAATTTTCTGCTTTTTTGTTTGAATAACTTTTAAGTTTAGAGTCCATAATATGTCTTTTAGAACCAACAAAATGTTCTTTACCATTAATGACTACTTGCGGTGTATAAATGCTACTACTAAAAAACTTCCTGCTATACTTACGTTGTTTATCGCTATATGCTTTCTTACTAAACGGATCTTTCCATCCAATGTAATTCCAATAATCTACATGATACGATAAAGCTATTACATTTTCAGAACCATAACTTTCGCTAACTTCAGTCAATAACCTATCAGCAGACGGACAACTAGAACACCCCTGAGAAGTGAATAACTCTAAAACCACAATAGGTTTATAATTAGGCTCTTTTATTGGTATAAGACCAATTGATAATATAATTATAAAAAAAAGGTTTTGCATAGCGATTCTTTTTATTTTTTGAATATTTTAGTTCGATGAAATTTAATAATCTTACAATACTTTTCGCTTTTAGCTTAAGCTTAACAATTAGCAATTTGTTTGCTCAAGAATTAGCCGTTCTAAAATATCAAGGTGGTGGCGATTGGTATAGTAACCCTACTGCATTACCAAATTTAATTACATTTTGTAATAACAATATCAATACAAAAATTGATAGTAAGCCGCAAACGGTTGAAGTTGGAAGCTTAGATATTTTTCAATTCCCCATGTTACATATGACGGGGCATGGAAATGTATTTTTTAGTGATGAAGATGCTGAAAACCTTCGTAATTACTTAATTTCTGGTGGTTTTTTACATATCGATGACAACTACGGTATGCAACCATATATTACCAAAGAATTAAAAAAAGTGTTTCCAAATAAAGAGTTAGTTGAGCTACCGTCTAACCACAAAATTTTTAATGTTGCCTATAGCTTTCCAAACGGATTACCCAAAATACATGAACATGATGGCAAGCGCCCACAAGCCTTTGGCATTTTTTATGAAGACAGATTGGTGCTATTATTTACTTTTGAAAGTGATCTAGGTGATGGTTGGGAAGACGAATCTGTTCATAATGATCCGCCAGAAGTAAGAGAAAAAGCCCTTAAAATGGGAGCTAATATTGTTAAATATGCTTTTGAGAATTAGTAATTCTCGCAAAGGCGCTAAGACGCTAAGACACCAAGTAAAACTATATACTTATGAAATTACATTATTATTGCAGTTCCCCATCTTGTAAAAAGCTAAATTCTATGAAAGTTAAATCAAATAACAGATATGACTTAAAACAAGAAATAGGTTTAGAGATTAATGAAAGATGTAAGCATTGCGGAAATCATACTAAAAGACATATTAATAGATTACATGCTTCTCCAAATTATTTCATAATTTTAGGAGGTGTTGCTATATCAGTAATCGTTACATTGTTTCTTTGGGATTTAGGTTGGGTTTCTACTTTAACTGCTACTATTCCTATTGCAATTTGGATGAGTGAAGAAAAACGTGCTAGTGCATTTAATAAGGTTATGATTAGAGATTAAATACATTTAGCTATGCTATATGTTAGCACCTGAACAATTCAACAAATAAACAAACAAATTGCAACTCACTCATTACAATACCAATTTCTCAAAACGTACATTCCCAGTTACCATAGTTTGTAACAATGTTACTAATGCTCCAAATATTGGAAGTTTGTTTAGAATTTGCGATGCCTTTGGTATAGGAAAATTAATCCTTTGTGGTGAAAGTATTCCGTTTGGACGTAAAATGACCAAAACATCTAGAGCCACAGAGAAATCAGTACATTTTGAGATTCATGACTCAGCTTTAAATATAGTTTCAGACTTAAAATCTAAAAATTACAATATTATTTCATTAGAAATCACAAATGAAAGCACACCAATTCATTCGTTTAAATTTTCAACAGAACAACCAATAGCTTTAGTAATTGGCGACGAAAATTTTGGGGTTCAAGAAGACATTTTAAGCCTTTCTGATGCTATTATTCATATCAATATGTTTGGGCAAAATAGCAGTATGAATGTGGTGCAAGCTACCAATATTGCGCTTTACGAAATTACTAAACAGTTATTGTAACTTTTAACACTGTTTAAAGTCTTATAGTTGTTATATTTACTGAATGAATTCTAAATCAATTTCTAACGGAATTTTACGCGCCATTGCCATTATCTGTGGCGTCATATTGGTTTTATACTTTCTATATCAAATACAATCAGTTATTGGGTATGTAGCCATTGCTGCAGTTATTTCTTTAATAGGAAGACCCGTAGTATTGTTTCTAAGGCGTAAATTAAAGTTTAAAAACACTATAGCAGTAGTAGTTACTATGGCTTTATTACTTGCTATTTTTGCTGGCTTAATAAGTTTATTTATTCCGTTAATTTTAGATCAAGGAGAAAAATTATCACTTCTAAATACTACAGATTTACAAGATAATATAGAGAATCTTTATGCTGAAATTGTTACTTATTTTGATATACGTCAAATAGATGTGGAACAGTCATTAAAAGATTCTAACTTGTTTTCAAAATTAGATTTTTCGTTCATTCCTAACTTTTTAAACTCTATAATAAGTGGCTTAGGAAGCTTTAGTATTGGGCTGTTTTCAGTATTATTTATTTCGTTTTTCTTTTTAAAAGACACGCAATTATTTGAAAATGGCGTATTAACTTTAATACCTGATAATAAGGAATCTCGTTGGAAAGTATCTTCAGAAAAAATTAAAGATTTACTATCAAGATACTTTGTTGGTTTAATTTTTCAAATACTCATTCTATTCATTATATATACCATTGGGCTTTTAATTATTGGGGTAGAAAATGCTGTAGTTATAGCTTTTTTGTGCGCGCTTTTAAACCTGATACCTTATGTAGGACCATTAATAGGCTCTGTATTAATGATTACTTTAACAATGACCAGTCATTTAGGTCAAAGTTTCAGTGACGTTATTGTTCCCAAAACCACTTGGGTAATCCTTGTTATAGCCATTGGTCAGCTAATTGATAATTTTGGGAGTCAGCCTATTATTTTCTCCAAAAGTGTAAAATCACACCCGTTAGAAATATTTTTAGTTATTCTTATAGCCGGTATTTTATTTGGGGTTTTAGGACTTATAATTGCCGTACCTGCTTATACTGCTATTAAAGTGATTTTAAAAGAGTTTTTATCTGAAAATAAAATAGTAAAAAAGCTTACTAAAGATTTATAATTAGTTTTGAATCCTGCTTTACTAAATACAGCTATTCAGAATTTCATTTCTGAAAACCTGCATACCGATATTACAACACTTTTACTAAAAGGAACCTCTTTTGATAATGTTGAAACTAAAGAAATTATTGAGCAAATTGAGGCAAAAAGCAGATGTGTGAAAAAGTTACCTATCTGGTTCAATACTAAAAACATTTATTTCCCAAATAAGCTAAATATAGAACAGACGTCTTCTGAAGTTACGGCTAAATATAAAGCTGAATCATTATCAGGCGATTCCATTATAGATTTAACTGGTGGTTTTGGAGTAGACTGTTTCTATTTCTCAAAACAATTTAAAAAAGTAACACATTGTGAAATCAATGAAGCGCTTTCAAACATTGTTAAACATAATTATGAACAACTGTCTATAAATAATATTGAAACTGTAAATACCGATGGTATTGAGTATTTAAAAACGAATCATTTAAAATTCGATTGGATATATATAGACCCTTCTAGAAGGCATGATAGTAAAGGTAAAGTGTTCTTTTTAAAAGATTGTTTACCAAATGTTCCTGAGCATATTGACACACTTTTTCAGGCTTCAAAAAATATATTAATAAAAACGTCACCTCTATTAGATATTTCTGTTGGCATCAACGAATTAAAATACGTTAAAACTATTCATATAATAGCTGTAAATAACGAAGTAAAAGAACTGCTTTGGGTTCTAGAACATGATTTTAAAGGTACCATTAAGATTGAAACTGCTAATATTAAAACTGACCTCATTGAACATTTTGGCTTCAATTTTGCTAGTATTAATGATGATTTAGAATATAATTTACCGCAATCTTATTTGTATGAACCTAATTCAGCTATTTTAAAGTCTGGTGGATTTGAAGAAATTGCACATCAATTAGATGTAAATAAAATACACCAACATTCGCATTTGTATACAAATGACAATTTAATTGACTTTCCTGGTAGGACTTTTAAAATTGAAACTGTTTTACCTTATAATAAGAAGGAGTTCAAAAAATTAAATGTTTTAAAAGCTAATATTACCACCAGAAATTTCCCTGAAACTGTTCAAACAATAAGAAAAAAGTTAAAAATTAAGGATGGAGGAAACATTTACTTGTTTTTTACGACTGATAAAACAAACAGTAAAATAATTATTGTGTGCCATAAAGCATAAGTATAACATATAAAATGACAGTAAAAGATATTGAAGGAACATATAGCATTATTGGCTCTAACCAAAATGAGGAAGACAACAATTATAGAGGTTTATTAAACCTAAAAATTGATGAATACAATCGTGTTAAAGCGCAATGGCTTATTCAAAAAGAACAAGAGCAATCTGGATATGGCTTTTTCCATAATAATATCTTAGTGCTTAATTTTAACTATAAAGGCACTGATAATAAAACATTTAAGGGCACTGTTGTTTATAAATGTTTAACCAAAGACTTATTAGATGGTTTTTGGTCTGAAGAATTTGGAGACCCAAACTATTTAGGCACTGAACGTTGTTTTAGAATTGAAGGGAATTTAGATATAAATTAAAATATCATATTCACTTTATTGTTGTTGTATCACCAACCCTTGTTTTCAAGAGCTTCTAGTACAACTACTTCATCCATTTCAGCATCCATTGTTCCTGCAACTGCAATACCTCCTAATATTTGATCATCGTACCAAATAGGATATCCTCCTTTAAGCGGCACATAATTATTTGAAATAGCACTATCCAATACTAGCATTGGTGTCCTTCCTTCTAAAATAACCTTCTCAATAGCTGCTGAAGGACGTTTAAAAGCAACTGCCGTAGCAGCTTTACCAATGGCAATCTTTGAAGCGCCACTCATAGTATTTTCCAGGCTTTCTAATAAAATAGGTTCCCCTCCAATATCTACAATAGCAATAGCTCCTGGTACATTATGTTTCTGGGCAGACGCTACAGCTGCTTCCATTAGTGATTTTGCATCACTATATGTCATTTTTAAAACTGCTTTCGGCATTTTTTAAAGTCTATAAATTTCTTTTCTTACTAATTGCATCAACTCCATATACTTTTCATCTTTCATCATACGTCTGTACTTATCTCTATCTAAATGCTCTACAATATTCCAAATAGCTTTATTCATTTCAGCATGTTCTGTAAAAAAACCAACCATATCAAAAATTCTTGGTGAAGCATCTGCCGTAAAATACTTATCATAACCAAATTCTTTGGCATAGAAGAAGAATTCAACAGTATGTAAAAAGTTTCTAGACCCTCCTATTAAATCCCAATCAAATTGCCAATCATTATCATTGGTATGTAAATAATAATCTACATTAGATTGTTCACACATCGCTAAAATCTCTGCTGGATTTTCTTTTGCCAAAAGTGAATGTCCAAAATCTATAGTTACCCCTGTAGCTGAATTTTGAACTTCTTTTAAGAATACTATGGTTTTTGCACAACTATCTAAAAAACAATTTACTCTAGTCTCATTAATCTTGTACTCCACAAATAGTGGCATTTCAGGTTTATAATCTGCTGCTTCCGCAAAAGCATCTATCATATGCTTCCAACCTTTTTGATAGTCTACTTGAAATAGATTATCATACCCATCAGATAGTGGACAACAAGTTACCAAAGGAGCTTCCACTTTAATAGCATAATCTTTAGCATCTTTAATAAGTTGAACTGCTTCTTTTCTAATTTGATCTACTGGTCTAGACAATGCTCCTGGCACCCATTTAGTTTCTTTCTTAATATTAGCATTTACAGCTGCAAATTCAAGTCCCATTTCCTCCATTAGAGCTTTAGTTGCTGCAGCTTCTTCTGTCTCATAAGGAAATACTATTTCTACGCCAGTAACTCCATTTATTTTTTTCACAATTTCTAAGCGTTCTTTTAAACCTGTAGGTTGCTGATACTCAGAAAACCTATCTTGAGTTTTGCTTAAAAAAGCTGTAATGATACTTTGTTTCATTGTTTTATATTTTTTCTCTATTAATTATATACTACTTGGTTCTTTTTCAATAATGGTTTCTCTAACAATATTGGTATCTGTAAATTGATCCATTAAGTCTGTTACGGTTGTTGAGAAAGAGTACATTACTGCTCCCTTAGCTCCAGCTTGAAACCAATGTTTCGTACCTGCAGGAAGTTCTAATTGATCACCAGGCTTCATTACTATCTCATGACGTAGAGTGTAGCAATCGTCTTTACCATCAACAATAAAACCTTCTTTCATGTTATCTTCTCCAGGAATGTAGAAATATAAATCTCCACTAACGGCACGTATTACCTCTTCTTTACCTGCATCATCTCCAACTGTTGGGTGCCAATGCTCTGGTTCTGTTTGAAAAGGAAGTAATACCAATATTTTGCCAGCAATTCTACCTGTTTGAAACATTGTTAATATTTGAATACCTTCTTTTTTAACATTGTTAAGTCCGAAATCTGCCGCAGTAACCTTCAATTTATCTTCAGGAGTTAACAATATACCTGCTTCCTCTATCATTTTTATGGAACGCTCACATACGTCTTTGAACTCTTTAAATTTTATCATGATTAACTATTATGAAATTTGTAATGTTTTCTGAGGTTTTATTAATAACCACATGGGTATTGCCAATACATTTAACCCCGCCGCAACAAAGAAAAATGGGGTATAAGACCCCGTAAATGCTACCATATATGGAAATGCTAAAGCAGTGAAAAATGATCCTAAATTTCCCGCCATATTCATTGTACCACTTACGGTACCAGAATGTTCTTTACCTATATCTAAACACGTAGACCAAGAAGGACTTAGAGTCATATCAGCTCCAAATACAGCTAATGATAAAAATGCTACAGCTTCCAAAACGTTTTCCATATAAACACTTACTACAATACCAATAGCTGCAAGAGAAAACCCTATTACTGCTGGCAACTTTCTTGACATGGCTAATTTGCCACGTTTAAAAATACCGTCTACTAGAAATCCTGACACCCAATTACCAAGAGCTCCAAAAATCAATGGAGCAGATGAGTAAAAACCAGCCTCAACCATATCTAGATTGTATTTTGCTTTTAAATGAGGAAATAACCAAGTTAAACAGAAGAAAAAAGTAAAATTGCTACTAAAGTATTGTCCCATTAAAAGCCACATAGCTTTAGACCTAAATAGTTTGTAAAACGATACAGGTTTTATTTCTATAGTGTTCTTTAGATTTGTACCTGACTTAATAATTTCTAATTCATCTTCTGATATACTTTTATGGTTCTCTGGGGTATCTCTATACCAGAAATACCAAATAACAGCCCATAAAACTCCAATAACTCCAAGAATAAGGAAACTCATTCTCCAACTAGTAATATTTATTAACCAAGCAACAATGGGAAGTGCTATGGCTGCTCCTATTCTTCCACCTGAAAAATTAATACCATGAACTATACCTCGTTCTTTTATTGGTATCCAATTAAAAACAGCATTTGCCATACTTGGAAATGCACCTGCTTCTCCAACACCAAACAAAAACCTAACAAAAATTAACGTTATAAAATTATAGACAGCTCCAGTTAAAGCAGTAAAAACTGACCATAAACTAACAACAGCTGTAAGTACTTTACGTGCTCCAAATTTATCGGCGAGATATCCTGATGGTGTTTGAAATAAAGCATAACCTAATGCAAAAATTGATAAAACCCATCCCATTTGCTTATCAGATAAACCAAGATCTGTAGCAACAGGATCTTTTGCTACAGATATCAAGATACGGTCAAATAGCACAATCATTGCTAGAATAAATGTGCCAAAAACCATACGATATCTAACAGGAAAAAAACTATTACCTTTTCTTTTCATTAATTCGCTTTAGAATAAGTTTTTTAGTTTTATTTAAATGAGATATTGCTAACGATTCAACAAGAGCACTATCTCTTTTATCCATCGCGTCTATTATTTCTATATGCTCTGGTAAGGTTTCATTTGGTAGTCTCAATAAACCTATAAGATCCATACACATCAATAAATTTCCTTGTTGAAACAAACGATATAAAAAGCTGTTTCCACTTTGTTTTATAATAGTATCATGAAATTGTGCATCTGCTTTTTGATAATTTGCTTCATCAATATCTCCATTTAAAAATGGTGTAAACAAATCTCTAAGCTCTTGTATCTCGCTTGGTCTGGCACGCTCTGTAAATAACCTTACAGCGGTACTTTCTAAGGCCATTCTACAATCAAAAATCTCAACAATTTCTGTATCTGTAAATTCTTTGACACTAACACCTTTTCCTGTATTAGCAATAATTAAACCTTCACCTTCTAACATTTGTAATGCTGATCTTAAAGGTGTTCTACTTATGCCTAACTCTTCTGCTAGTTTATCTTGAACTATTTTTTCTCCAGGACGTAACTCTTTAGACATAATCATGTCTTTTACTCGTTTATAAGCCTGAGAACCAAGTTCGTTATTAAAAATTTTTGTCATTTCTCATTACCGTATACGGTAATATATTTTCGTATACGGTATACAATAATACAAAAAAAACTTATGCTAACAAATTATGGGGTTTAATAAAAAAGGCTTTTAAATATTAGTTAAGACACTAAAAATGAAATGTAATTTTGAAGAAAAATATATCTTTTTGTTGTTAAACTCTTGGTTTAGCTATACCTCTATCATACATGACAATGCTACCTGCTACTGATACATTTAAACTTAATGTAGAATTAAATTTTACTAAAAAATGAGATTTCTCTATAGCTTCTTTGGTAAGTCCGTGGTCTTCTGCTCCTAATAAATACACGCAACGTCTGGGGTGGTGAAAAGTTTCCAATGTTTGCGCATTATCTGTAAGTTCAACACCTACTAAACGTGCTCCTTTTGGTAAGTTATTAAAGAATTCTTCAAAAGTATCATAATGGTAATACGGCATTGACTTAACAGCATTATGTGTATCACAGGCTTGTTTAGCATATCTATTACCTATGGTAAAAATAAAACTAGCACCTAAGTTTTGAGCAGAACGCCATAAAACACCTAAATTCTCTGGCGTTTTTCCATTTTGAATACCTATACCAAAAAACTCATTTACAAAATTATCATTCATGCGGCAAAAATATCAAACATTCTAAGATATTAGAAGTTTTTCTAGCGTTTAGATACTTTGTTGTTTGATATACTTCTTTGACGTGTACATTTAAAACGTCCTTTTACAAATGTTCTTTTAGCTTCGTGTTTTTCTAATTCTGCCAAATTACCAATTAACTTTCATTCAAATTACTGATTAAAGGTTTTGAACGTTGATATTCATACCTAGCTAAAGACTTTGGTATTGCATAACCATCTAAACCATTAATAGCAGCAACTTTTCCTTCTGAAAGATTTAAAAAACCATCTTCTTGTAGCATACTATCATCAACCTCAAAAAATTGAATTTCTCCTATTAGCAAAATGGTATCATTAGCTTTTATGTAATATTCTTCTATATATTTAAGACCTATTTTTACTGGTGATTCTTTCACAAATGGTGCTTTAAAATCATGTTTATATTCTGGAGTTAAATTGGTTACTTCAAACTCAGATATCTCTCTATCGTATTTAGCAGAAGTGTGATGCGCATCTTCTGTTATACTTTCTGTTATATGATTTATGGTATAAAACCCAATGTCTTTTATGTTTTCATAGGTATTTCTAGGTACTGTTGTAGGACGAAGAATATATCCTAAAAGTGGAGGATTAGATCCCAAATGAATTACAGAACTAAATACAGCAACATTCTCTATCCCTTCTTTAGAAATACTACCAATTAAATTTGCAGATTTATAACCTGATAAACTATTCATCAAGTTTATTTTGTAAATATGACTAAAGCTTTCAATATCTTCTTTCTTAAAAAATGCCATTAGTATTGTTCAAAATTGTTAATCTTAACATGGTTTGCTTTCAATTCATGCATTAAATTGTACAACCCGAAAAAAGTTCGGTTGATGTAGATAAAGTGCTTAGAGCCTCTGTTACCATTCATATTCCTAAGCTCTGTGTTTTTAGCGTATTTAGTACCTAGCTCTGTGATTTTCCCAAAGAAGGTTTCATCTGAAAAATCAAAAACATCTTTCTGAAATGGTTCTGTAAAGAGACTCAACATTTCATGAAACATTGCTGTGAAAAAAGTAATTTCTTGAGGAGAATCATCTTTTCTTAAAATCTCTAATTCATATAATTTCTTCTCAAAAAACTCAGGATTAGAAATGTTTTCTTTTTTAGCTAATTCAAAATATGGCACATAAAAATCATCAGGAACTTGTTTCATACAACCAAAGTCTAGTACCACTAATTCAGTTTCTTTAGAGATTAAAAAGTTACCAGGATGAGGATCTGCATGTACCTTTTTGATCTTGTGCATTTGATACATGTAAAAATCCCATAAAGCCTGTCCTAGTTTATTAGCTTTATCCTTATCTGTATTTATTGCGGTAAACTCAGAAAGATGAACACCTTCCATCCAATCCATTGTAATAATTCTATCAGACGAATATTCTTTATAATAGCTAGGAAACCTAAGATTAGTAATATGTTTGCAAGATTCTACTATGGTTTGACTCTGCTCTACTTCTAGAACATAATTAGTTTCTTCTATTAACTTATCTTCTACCTCTTTAAAATATTTATCATTATCCTTACCCTTAATATTAAACATTTTTATAGCTATAGGTTTTACCAATGCTAAATCTGTTGAGATACTTTCGGCAACACCCGGATATTGAATTTTAACTGCATATTTTTTTCCGTCTTTCTCGGCTAAATGAACCTGACCTATACTCGCGCCACTGACAGCATTTAAATTAAATGTATCAAATAATTCATCAGGATTTTTACCAAAATACTTTTTGAACGTTTTTTTAACCAAAGGTGCCGATAAAGGTGGTACAGAGAATTGTGATAAAGAAAACTGTTCAACATAAGCTTGAGGTAGTATACCCTTTTCCATACTCAACATTTGGGCTACTTTTAAAGCGCTTCCCTTTAGTTGTTTCAAACCATTATATATATCCTCGGCATTATCTTGATTCAGTTGCTCCTTTGCATCTTCCTCTCCGTTTACTAATTTATTTCCGTAGTACTTCAAATAATTAACTCCAACTTTAGTACCTGTTTGTACCAATTTTGTAGCACGTTGTATTTTTGAAGTTGGTATATTATCTATAGTTTTCATTAGTTCATCATCTTTTCTTTAAACAAGAATTTACCTAAATCAATAACACTTTTTATTGGAGCTATATTCATGATATCAAAACTAACATTGACAGATTTCTCAATAAATACATCTGTTTTTTCAAATGATGATGAAGTATCATCTAACCAAAACTTAATGGTTAATAACAGTTGTGCCCAAGCTGTTTCAGTAATTGCTTTATCTTGAATTTTTTCTAATCGCTCTTGCTTTAATTCTAACTTTTCAATCTCAAGATGGTTTATAAATTCCTTGAAATGAAATCTTAATTCTTTAAGACTCTTTAACCCTTCAAGTTTATTTTCTTTTTGCTTTAAAGCATGTACAACATAACTTCTATTGGCTGTTAGTACTTCAAAAAAAGTGAAGTAAAAGCTCAATAATTTATTACGGGCATCGAATGTTTTAAAATCATCACTCTTATTTAACAAGGTCATTGTATTTTCAAAAAAACTTGAAAAAATCTGTGTTTTTATGGATTCAAACGAAGAAAAACATTGATAAAAGTAAGTTTCTTCTAAATTGTTGTCTTTACTAAACTTGTAAACCGATTTTGGGTCTTCGTTAAATTCAAGCACATAATCCATGTACATTGAAATTAAATCTGCTTTTGATATGCTTTTTTTCTTAGCCATAATAAAACTGTGTTATTGAGCAATTATTCTACTTCAAAGATAATTAATTTTTGTTTAATAATTATTAATAAATATTAAACAAAAAAATAAAATGTAATATATCTCTAATAGAAAATTGAAAAATAAATACACCAAAAGCAATTAAATTAGAAGTAATTGTAACATTTTCAACTATAACAATACATATAAGTATAATTGTAGTTTTTATAAGACAAAATAAACATAAGAATACACTTATGAAATGTAAATAAAATTACCTATTATTGTTTGTAAGTAATTGCTATCTAAAAACTCATTATTTTAAAACGAAACCCATTGAACTCAGTTATTGAAATTGCTTTTTCCCCAGTAAACATCACACTTACTATACTAGTCATTTTACTTATACTGTATTGGCTTTTTAATATGATTTCTGGTATTGATTTTGACTTAGATATTGATGTAGATGTAGACATTGACGTAGATGCTGATATTGATATAGATACAGCTACCTCAATTACAGATCTTGCAAATGCAGAAATAAATAGAGATGATGTTATTAGAAATCCTAAAAAGGATTATAAATGGTGGCAAATTATATTAATTTACTTCAATTTTGTTGGACTACCATTCATGTTCACTTTTACTTGCTGGATTTTTATTTGGTGGTTATGTACAGTTATTTCAACAAGCATTTTGCATTCTTATAATAATAAATTTGGATACACATTGCTTATTGCTGGTATATTACCGTCTTTAATTCTAACCAAAATTTTTACAACACCCTTTAAAAGCTTTTTTAAAAACTTAAATCCTGATGGTGATTTACCTACAAATTTAGCTGGCAGAAAAGGTGTTATGCTCTCAAAAATTTCTGGTGATAAAATGGGGTCTGCTGAAGTTTTAGCCGACGGTAACCCTATGTCCATTTATGTAAAAGCATTTGATGGTGAAACAATCACCTACAAACAAAATATTGTAATCTTAAAACAATCTGACGATACGAATTTTTATTGGGTATTACCCTTTGAAGATGATGATGATAACTCTGACTCAGACAACTTAAACTTATAACACAAAGAAAATCAATTAAATAAACCAAACATTAACTATGGAAAACATCCCACAATTTATTGGAATAGGCTTTGGACTTATTCTTTTTTTAATAGTAATCTACTTTGCAATTATTGCATTATTTTATAAAAAAGTACCTCAAGGTGAAGCTTTAGTGAGAACAGGATTTAAAGGCACTAAAGTTGCCACAGATAAAGGTCTTTATGTAGTTCCTGTATTTCACAGAGTTGAAATCATGGATATTTCTGTAAAGAAAATCCAAATAGAACGTATTGGAGATAATGGTCTGTTGTGTAAAGATAATATGCGTGCAGATATTAAGGTAGCATTTTTTGTGAGAGTAAATAACGAAGTAGAATTCATTAAAAAAGTGGCTCAAACTGTAGGTTGTGAGCGTGCATCTGATATCTCTACTTTAGAAGAACTTTTTGAAGCAAAATTCTCTGAAGCTTTAAAAACCGTTGGTAAGAAATTTAACTTTGTTGAGTTATATGAAGCTCGTAGAGAATTTCGTGATGAAATTGTTGATATCATTGGTACAGACCTTAATGGCTATACACTTGAAGATTGTGCTATAGATTATTTAGAACAAACATCTATTGAGTTCTTAAAGTCTGATAATATTTTAGATGCTGAGGGTATCAAGAAAATCACAGAGCTTACAGCAGAGCAAAACATGAAATCTAACCTTATTAAGCGTGATGAGGAAAAAGTAATTAGAAAACAAGATGTAGAAGCTCGAGAAGCTATTTTAGAATTAGATAAACAATTAGCAGAAAAAGAAGAGCAACAAAAAAGAGAAATTGCTAATATAAAGGCCCGAGAAGAAGCAGAAACCTTAAAGGTAGCCGAAGAACAACGTTTAAAATCTGAAAGTGCAAGAATAGTAACAGAAGAAAAAGTTAAAGTTGCTGAAGAAAATATGGAGCGCCAAATTATTGTTGCTGCTAAAAATAAACAACGTACAGATGCTGTAGAATCTGAAAGAGTTGAAAAAGACAGAATGTTAGAAGCTACAGAAAGAGAACGCATTGTAACACTTGCTCAAATTGAAAAAGAAAAAGTTGTTGAAGTAGAAAAGAAAAATATTCAGGATGTTATTCGAGACAGAGTAATGTTAGAAAAAGGTGTAGTTGAAGAGCAAGAAAACATGAAGGATATTGAAGCTTTTAAAACGGCTGATAGAGAGAAACAAGTAAAAATTACGATTGCTGAAGCAAATGCACAAGAAGAGTTAATAAAAACTATAAAAGCGGCTGAAGCTCAAAAAGAGGCATCTAAGCAAAAAGCTGAAGAAATAAATATTGAAGCTGAAGCTAAGAAACAAGCCAGTCAAAAAGAAGCCGATGCTAGAAAAACACTAGCTGAAGCTAAGGCAAAAGAAGAAGCAACTATTGGTATGTCTGAAGCGCAAGTAATGCATGCAAAAGCAGATGCTAATGAGCGTCAAGGACTAGTTGAGGCTTCAATTATAGAGGAAAAAGCAAAGGCTGAAGCTGCTGGTATTTTAGCTAAAGCTGAAGCTGTTAAAGAACAAGGTGTTGCTGAAGCTGAAGTTATTAAGGAGAAGGCCCTTGCAGACGCGGTTGGTATAGAAGAAAAAGCGAATGCCATGAAAAAACTAGATGGTGTTGGTAAAGAACATGAAGAGTTCAAACTACGTTTAGATAAAGAATTACAAGTAGATTTAGCTGAAATCAATATTCAAAAAGAAATTGCAGATGCACAAGCAAACGTAATTGGTGAAGCTCTAAAAGCAGCCAATATTGATATTGTTGGTGGAGAAACTATGTTCTTTGATCAAATTATTGGGCAAATCACGAAATCTAAAGGTATAGACCGCTTGGTAGACCATTCAGATAATATTACACAAGTTAAAGATGCTATTTTAGGTAGTGATGACGTAAAAGGCAATCTGTTAGATAAAATCAAAGAGTTTGCTACAAAATACGGTATCTCCTCAGAAGATATTAAAAACTTAACAGTAGCTAATTTGTTAATAGATTTAAAATCTAAAACAGTAGACTCTAGCGAAGCTACACTTTTTGATAATCTTTCAAACCTTGCAAAAGGATTAGGATTATCTAATAAAAAGTTAGGATAAAACTATTAATTCACTTGCTTGTTCTAACATTATCAAGCAAGTGAATTAAACTTTGATTTTATTGAATTGCTTTTTAGAATAAAAATTCCATTATTTAATAATTTTTCGTAGACTATATTTTATTGAAATAAAATTGATTTGATAACATCCGGAATTGAAATAAAAAACATCTTACCAGATGCAAAATTCACTTGTTTTGTAATCACTTCACTTTTTTCAAAATCTGAATGTGAGCAATTATTAAATCAAGAAATTAAAAATTCATTTCAAAAAGCTATTACAAGTTATCCTACCTACTACAGAAATAACGAAAGATTTGTTATAGATAATGATGAATTATCAAAACAGCTTTTTCAAAAAGTAAAGCCGTACTTACCAAAAATTGTAGAAATAAATTCAAACATTCAAGCTGAAAATGGTATTTGGCATTTAAAGGAATTGAATAATAGACTAAGATTTTGTAAATATTCAGCTAATCAATACTTCAACAGGCATCTGGATGGAGTGCATTACAGAAGCAATTCAATACAATCAAAGCTTACTTTTATGGTTTATTTAAATGGTTCTGAAAATTTTACTGGAGGACGAACTTTATTTTTCAAAACAAAAGATACAGATGAAATATGGACTTCTTATATTCCAAAACAAGGGGATTTAATTGTTTTTGATCACAATGTTTGGCATGAAGGAGAGGTTTTAACGAAAGGAGAAAAATTTGTTTTAAGAAGTGATATACTTTATTCAAAAAAAGAAATAGAAATTATTCAAAAACCTTTTACAGGTCACTTAGGTTATATATGGTCCCTAATTAAGATAAACAATAACACTATTATAAGTGGAGGCAGAGATAAAGAAATTAAAATATGGAGTTTATCAGGGAAATTAAAATACTCTTTGAAAGGACACAAAAACTCTATTCTAAGCATTGAAAAAATAAGTAAAACTATTTTTATTTCAGGATCGAGGGATCGACAAATAATTATTTGGGAAAACTTTAAAATAATTAACAGAATTGAAATTCATTCTGCAACTATACTTTCTTTGTGCCGTTTAAACAAGAGGACTTTTGTTTCAAGCGCTGGAGATAATACTATTAAAATATCTAATCTAGACGGAATAGTTTTAAGAACATTTAAAGAACATAGTAATTGGGTTTGGAAAGTAATTAAACTAAATAAAAACATTATAGCTTCAAGTTCAGAAGATGGTTCTATTAAAATTTGGAATTCTATACTTGACAAATCAATTAATACTTTTTTTGAGGACATTCCAATCATTAGTCTTACCTATAACAAAAAAATGAGATTATTAATTAGCGGAAATTTAAATGGCGAAGTTTCAATCCGTTATTTGTCTGATGACTATCAACAAAAAAAGATTAAAATGTTTAAAGCTCATTCTGGAATAATTAGAGATATAAAGTTTATAGACAACAATCTCATTGTAACTGGAGGAGAGGATAATAAATTAAGAGTCTGGAATTTAAATGGTCAATTGATCTCAGAGTATCAACATGAAAATTTCATTCAATCCATTGAATTATTAGATCATAAAACAATAATTAGCGCCTCTTATGATGGTACAATTAGAACTTGGAGTATAGAGAATCATTGTCAAACTAATGATAAAAAGATAGTTTCTAAACAAGAAAATAAAGAAAAAGAATAGTATTTAAACTATGCAACAAACCAATTCAGATAATAATATACAGTTAGACGGTGGTACCTATGAAATTATTCAAGGACGTTTACAAAAACAAAAAAACGAACTGCTTTCAAGACTCTCTCAGTTAAATGAAGCACGTAAAAATGTTTTTGGTAATGTTGAAACCAAACTAATTGCCAATAACCGAATAAATACAGAAAACAATTGTATTGCCAGAGATATTGTTACCATAGGTGATATTTGTTTGTTTGGATATAATGTGCATTTCGGTTTAAGAACAGATATAAAACTCGCCGATGTTTTTAGTATTTATATATACGAGGACAACCATTTCACCACCCAACCTTTAGATGTTTTAAATGACCCAGTATTTTTAAATGATTTTACAAACCTTTATAAATACTACAGGAATACTGTTTTTGCAAAGTTTGCCATTGTGGGCAATTATCTTCACATGGTTTTTCAACTAAGTGAAAGTATTACCGATATAAAAACATTTAAATGGCTTATAAACGATGGTCAACTGCAATATGTAGACAACAGAAGTGAACATGAATTTAAATTCCCTAACCAACATGATTTCAATTGGGTAGCACCTACAAGAGAACATCATGTATATGGAGAACACCCTCATATATCTATTCTAGACAAAGTTTTTGTTGAAACTATTGGTGGAGATTTAACTATTAAAATAGAGGATAATACAGATGATGGCAAAGGCATTTACAGTGAACCTGTAGAACATATAGATCAAACTTTAGATGATGGGCAATACAAATATGCAGATTTAGGCAATTTAATTGCATTAGAAATTAAACCCTTTCAAGAAGCAGCAAGATATTTTGTATATAATCATAAAATTCAGGAAGTAAAAAAAATTGAGAGTATTGCTGATGCTTGTGTATTATTACCAGATGATCAAGGCATCATTTTTTCAGAAGGTTACTATTTACAATCAGGCGATTTCAAACTATTTGATAGTGACGTTTCTAACGTAAAATTTAAAAAGAAAGTAAGCTCTCCAAATGGTGAAGATTTTCTGTATGTGTTTTATGAAAGTGAAAGAGGTTTGTATATACTCATGTCTTATAACGTTATAGAACAACAAGTAAAAACCCCCATTATTTGTAATGGTTATACCATATTAAATGATGGTGAATTGTGTTATTTTAAAACCGAAAATGAACAAACCAAGCATCATGTTATCCAGATATGGCAAACACCTTTTATTAAAGGGGATGTAATTCCTTCAGAACATACAGACACACTATTATATAAAATAGGCAACAAGGATATTGTAAAAGCAATGGCAGAATGTCAAGCCTTAATTACACTTTTAAATAAAGAAGATAGTTATGACGGTTTGTATGATGATATTGCTAAATCATCAAGCGATATTTTAAATAGCTACTATTGGATAACAGAACCTGAAACATTCCTTATAAATGAACCACTAACAGAATTAAACAACGCTTCAAATGCTGCTATAGATGAGTTTGAAAAAGTAGTGCAACTTAGAAAATCTGCGGCTAACATAACCAAAGAAACACAGGAAAAAGCAGATGGTATTTTTGGCAAAATTAAAAGTAGTTCTTTTAAATCTATTGAAGATTTTGTTTTGGTATTATCCCAACTTAGAACACTAAGAGGCGAAGTAATTGGTTTAAATGACATACGCTATGTAGACACTACTTTTATAAGCTCTTTAGAAGAAGAAATAGTCCTACAAAATGATAAGATTTCAGAACGCTGTGTTCAATTCTTATTAAACGATAAAGCACTTCTACACTATCATAAACGTGTTGCAGAAAAAGAAACAGAACTTGAAGGCATTAAGAAAGTTGTTGCTGCAAAGAAGTTAGAAGAAGAAGTCAATCAAATAGCTTCAGATTTGGAAATGCTTATAGACATTGTTTCTAACTTAGAGATTGATGATGCCTCACATTCTACTCAAATTATAGATAACATTTCTTTAATTTTTGCAACCATCAATCAGCTGAAGGCTGGTTTAAAAAACAAGTTAAAAGCCCTTGGCGAAAAAGAAGCTTCAGCAGAATTCACGGCACAACTTAAATTGGTAGATCAAAGTATCATCAACTATTTAGATATAGCGACAACTCCCGAAAAAACAGATGAGCTTTTAAATAAAGTATCGGTTCAACTAGAAGACTTAGAAGGAAGGTTTGCAGATTTTGAAGATTTTATTACTCAAATTATAGAAAAACGTGAAGAGGTTTACAATGCTTTTGAAGCCAGAAAAAATAGTCTTGTTGAGGCTAGGAACAAAAAGGCAATTGCGTTAGAGTCTGCGGCTAATAGAATTCTAAAAGGTGTATCTAAGAAAGCTTTGAGTTTTAAAACTACAACAGAGATAAATGGTTATTTCGCTTCAGATTTAATGATTAATAAGCTTAGAGACATCGTTACAGACTTAAAAGATTTAGATGATGCTGGAAAAGCTGAAGCTATTGAAACTGGTATTAAAGTCGCCAAAGAAGATGCTATTAGAAAATTAAAAGACACGCAAGATTTATACGAAGATGGTGAAAATATCATTAAATTAGGTAAGCATAAGTTTGGTGTTAACAAACAACCATTAGATCTTACTATTGTTTACAAAGATGACACTTTAAAATACCACCTTACTGGGACAGACTTTTATCAAACTATTGAAGATGACACACTGGTGAAGTCTCAGAAATACTGGAATCAGGAATTAATCTCAGAAAATGAAACCGTATATCGATCTTCTTATTTGGCTTACAAACTTTTCAGAAATTCTAAAACTGAATTAGACAATCTTAACGAAGAAGAACTACTTCAACTAGTAAAAGCTGAAAGCAGTAAAAATTATTCTGAAGGCTATATAAAAGGTGTACATGATGAAGATGCTAGTAAAATTCTGAAAACACTAATAAGCAAACATCAAGACTTAAGTTTATTAAGATACAAACCTACTATTAGAGCTTTTGCACAATTCTTTTGGAACTCACTTGATAATGAATATAAAACTGCTTGGAATAAAAAAATAAAAGCATCTGGTGCAGTATTAGCAATATTTCCCAATACTAAAGAATATAAAGTTATTATTAATGCTTTAAGTGAAGCTTTAGATAAATCTGTTTATCGTAATATTATTTCACAAAAAGATTCAACACAAGACAATCTTTTAGAAAAAGAAGCAGCCTCCTATTTATTTGAAGAATTACAAACTAATGATACATTTTGCGCAAGTAAAACGGCTAAAGAGTTACACGCAAATTTTATAAAAACATTAGAGAATAAAAAGGCTATTAGCGCTTTTAAAACATCTTTAAAATCTGCTTTATTAGATACAAATATAACGGTAGATGCAGTAGAATTAACTATACAATGGGTAAGCTCTTTTATTAAAACCGAAGCTCCTGAATTCGTAAATTACATATATGAAGTTGTTGCGCTTATACTTTTTAACAATGAAGCGGATTCTAATGTCATTCAAATAAGCCCTGAATCAATAATCAAAGATTTAAAAGGAAGTCACAAGACAATTATTGACGGAACTTTTAAATTTAATTATCACGATTTTATAGCTACACTTCAACATTTTACAACAATTGAGGTTCCTTTGTTTAATGCCTATAGACAAGCAAAACATACTGTTACGGAAACCCTAAAAGAACAATTAAAACTTGAAGAGTTTAAACCAAGAGTCTTATCCTCTTTTGTTAGAAATAAACTTATAGATAAAGTATATCTCCCTTTGTTTGGAGACAATTTATCTAAACAATTAGGAAGTGTTGGAGACAATAAACGAACCGATAGAATGGGTATGCTGTTACTCATTTCGCCTCCTGGTTATGGTAAAACTACCTTAATGGAATACATGGCTAATCGCTTAGGTCTAATATTCATGAAAATAAATGGACCAGCAATTGGTCATGAAGTGACTTCTGTAGACCCTTTAACTGCTAATAATTCTGCTGCTCGTGAAGAGTTAAATAAATTGAATCTAGCTTTTGAAATGGGCAATAATGTGATGTTATACTTAGACGATATACAACATTGCAACCCTGAGTTTTTACAAAAATTCATTTCTCTTGCAGATGGCACACGTAAAATTGAAGGTGTTTATAATGGTAAACCAAAAACCTACGATTTACGGAGTAAAAAATTCTGTGTAATTATGGCTGGAAATCCGTATACCGAAAGTGGTGAAAAGTTTCAAATACCAGATATGTTAGCCAACAGAGCAGACATCTATAATTTAGGTGATATTATTGGAGATACGGCAGATTTATTTAAACTGAGTTTAATTGAAAACGCTTTAACCTCCAACCCTATTTTGCACCAATTAAGCAGTAAATCTTTTGAAGACATTTACCAATTAATTGAGGCTGTAGAGTCAGGAAATGACGAAGGTCTATCGCTTAAAGGCAATCATACAAAACAAGAAATTCAAGACTATCTGGCAGTATTAGATAAAGTTATAACTATTCGTAATACGGTTTTAAAAGTGAATGAAACCTATATTAAGTCGGCCGCTATGGACGATAATTACCGTACTGAGCCTTCATTTAAATTACAAGGATCTTATCGTGATATGAATAAATTGGTTGCTAAAGTGGTTCCTATAATGAATGATAAGGAATTACGGACCCTTTTATTATCACATTACGAAAACGAGTCTCAAACTCTCACCAGTGCCGCAGAAGCTAATTTATTAAAATATAAAGAGCTTACTGAAACCATAAATAATGGTGAAGAAGAACGATGGAATAGTATAAAAGAAACTTTTGCAAAAAACAATAAACTAAAAGGCTTTGGAAACCAAAATGAAATGGCACAAGTATTGGCTCAAATGATGCAGTTTAGTGAGCATTTAGAAGGGATACAGAATGTTTTGAAACGTGGGTTAGATAGGTAATAAAGGGGACGCCTCTATTTAATTGAACCTAAAAACATAAAACTTATTACAAACAAAAAATCCTCACTATCATTAGTGAGGATTTTTGTGATAGCAACAGAATTCGAACTCTGTTAAGAATCTTGCATTTATCTTGACATGTTACACTTTAATATAAATTAAATGAACAATATAGAAACATCATTTTTTCATTACCATGTCAAAATATAATTAAACTAATCTTTGGTATAAATTTTAAAAATAAATTTAAACCTTAATGAGCTACAAAAGCCATAGTCTTTTATTTGATATATTTTTAAAAAGCCATTCTTGGGTCTCCAAAAACTTCTTGATTAATGAAAACCTACTCTAACTTTAATTCTACATAAACAGGTAAATGGTCTGATGGATACTTACAGTCTTTGGAATCACTTAAAACACCATGTTTACTAACCTGAATATTTTTTTTACTGGTAAAAATATAATCTATTCTTCTGGTTACGGGCCTCTCAAAATGAAAACCATTGTAAGTACCAATGGGTCCAAAAGGCTTACTTTTTGAAATGGTTTTTGAGTCGTTAAAATAAGCATAAAGTTCTTTGATGCTTTCAGTCTTTGGCTCTAGATTAAAATCACCCATTAAAACGACAGGAAGATTATAGAGATTTAGTATCTCAACCTTCCTTATAATGAGCTTTAAACTTTCTTTTTTTGCTATTTTACCTACATGGTCTAAATGTGTATTAAACAGCCAAAAACGTTGTTGAGTTTTAGCACTTTCAAAAAGTGCATAAGTACAAATTCTATTGCAAACAGCATCCCATCCCACAGAAACTTCATTAGGGGTTTCTGACAACCAAAATGTAGAACTCTTTATAAGTCTAAATTCTTGTTTATTGTAAAAAATTGCTGAATATTCTCCTTCATTTTCACCATTATCACGTCCTACACCAACATAATTATAATCTACAAGCAAACTATCTAAGTATTGCATTTGGTTTGGTAATGCTTCTTGTACACCAAAGATATCAGGTTCATAAAATTTAAATTGTCCAACTATAAGGTCTTTTCTATTGTTCCAACTATTTTCTCCTTCTTTAGGATAATCTAACTTTATGTTATAGGTCATTACCTTAATGGGTGTTTGGGCAAATACTATATTTAGCCCCAAAAACAGACCTAACACATAACCCAGCTTTTTTTTCATTACTCTCTTTTTGGTATAAATGATATGGCGCATCCCCCTCCTGCTACTAAATTAAGCGCTAAAGTTGTTTTATTATCTACTTGCCTTTCCTCAATATCATAAACTTCTGGATTATTATGGTAATGAGAATCTGGTTTATCCTTGTAAAGTCTAGCTTTATAGGTTTTATCAGCATCTAAAAAATCAAGTTTCACTTCTAAATGTCTTTTGTTTTCATCTGTAATGGCTCCTAAAAACCAATTCTCAGTTCCTTTTTCCTGTCTAGCCATAACAATGAAATCACCTATTTCAGCATCTAAAACTTTGGATATATTCCAATCTACCCCCACATCTTTAATGAATTGCATTGCTGAGTGTTCTTTATAATGTTTCATTAAATCTGGCACCATTTGAACTGGACTATATAGTACTACATACAACGCTAGTTGGTGTGCCAAAGTCGTGTTAATCTGATTGTCTACTTTATAAGGCTTTAACGAGGTATTAAAAATCCCAGGCGTATAATCTACAGGGCCTCCCAACATTCTAGTAAAGGGCACAATGGTTAAATGTTCTGGTGGATTACCGCCATCTTTAGACCATGCATTATATTCTTGTCCACGTACACCCTCTCTTGAGATGGCAACAGGGTAAGTACGTCTTTTTCCTGTTGCTTTAATGGGTTCATGAGCATTAATTGCTACTTGTGTTTCCATACCTTTTTCTAGCACCTTTTGATAGTGATTTACCATATATTGCCCATGATGATATTCTCCTTCTGGAATTATACTGCTTACATAACCCGTTTTTACAGAATGAACCTCTAGCTTTTCCATCAATGCAAATGCTGTATCCATTTGTTTTTCATAAAGTAGTATATCAGCCGAATTTTCATGATGCATTACTAGCTCTACTCCTTTAGACTTTCCATAAGCAACTATTTCCTCTAAATCATAATCTGGATATGGGGTAACAAAATCAAAATGCACCTTCTTTTGTTTTTTATTCCACCATTTTTCCCAGCCTATATTCCAACCTTCAACCAACATGCCTTCTATATTGTGTTCTGAGGCAAAATCAATCATTTCTTTAGCATACTTTGTATTTGCTGCATGATAACTACCCGAATAATCCCAACTTCCTGTACCAATATGCATATCCCACCAAATACCTGTATATTTCATTGGTTTGAAATAGGACATGTTTTCAATTTTACTAGGGTCGTTTAAATTCACTATCAGTTTAGATTCTATTAAGTCTCCTGCTCTTTGTGAAATTTGAATGGTGCGCCATGGTGTTTCAAATGGTGTTTGCCGCTTTACTTTTATGCCTTTAGCATTTCCAACTAATTCACTTTTCATTTTTAAGTTTTCGGTATCAACTGCTAAAGTCATACCTGCATAATTGGTTAAATCTGCTTCATGAAAACTTAAATATACTCCTGAATCTGTTTTCATAGTTACAGGTGTATTCACTGCATTTTCTGGCACATAAGTTTGCCCTAAATGGGCTTTAGGATTGTAATATTTTAACGCGTCAATTTCTGAAAATTTAGTGGTATTATAGAGATACTCATATATATCCCAATCGCCTGGAATCCACCATACTTTATGATTACCAGTTAAATTAAATTCTGTATTTTCATCTAAGATGACTACTTCATCTAAGTATTCTTGTTTAGGAAATTCGTATCGAAAACCTACGCCATCATCATAAACCCTGAAAACAATATTAATTTTTCGTTTTAGGACAGATATTTCTTCTAAATAAATTTTTAATTCATTGTAATGATTTCTCACTTGTTTATCTTCTCCCCAAATCATACTCCATGTTTCATCAAAAGTAGATTGTTCGGTTTTAACAATTTCAAAATCACTACCTAAAGCAATCTCATTTTTTAAGTCAAAGCTTACTTTAGATGTATCTATTACACTTTCATTTTTAAAACTAACGGTATAATGTGGTTCACCTAAATCTGAAAGAAAAAAATTCACCTTTATAGTTTCGTCAGGAGAACTTATGGCTATTTGTTTGTTGTTTTCTTTTAATTCACAAGAAAACAACAAAAACGTTAGAAAAACATTTACCAGTGTAAGATATTTTTTCATGCTTATCATTTAGTGTTCGTGGGCAGTTAATGGTTTACCTCTTAAGCGTTCAAATTGTTTATAGGTTTGCTTTATATGTTCCTTATCTGCTCTTTTAAACTCTTTTTCCGTAACATTATATTGTTTCTGTAAGCTTACCAATTGCTTTCGCAATTTCTCCTCTACCTCATCATAACTTTCATCATTAATTAAATTATGTAGCTCATTAGGGTCTGTTTTCAAATCATACAACTCCCATTCATTAATATCATCAAATACATGAATTAACTTATATCGTTTTGTACGTATACCGTTCATTTTTTTGACCATGTGAAATGCGGGGAAATCATAGTAATGATAGTAAATGGCATCTCTAAAATCATCAGGTTCTATTTTGCCTATAACCAAAGGTTTTAATGATTTACCTTGCATATCTTTGGGAATATCAACTCCGGAAAAATCTAAAAATGTCTCTGCGAAATCCAAGTTTTGGGTTAAAGCAGTGACTACGGTTCCGGGTTTAATAACATTGGGATATTTTATAAGTAAAGGCATTGATAATGATTCTTCATACATAAATCGTTTATCAAACCACCCTTTTTCTCCCAAATAAAACCCTTGGTCTGTAGTGTAAACAACTAGAGTATTTTTGTCTAAATCGTTAGCTTTTAAATAATCTAGAATGTTACCAATACCTTCATCAAGTGCTGCTATGGTTGCCATATACTCTTGCAAATAGCGCTGAAATTTCCATTCGCCTAAATCTTTACCCGATAAATTAGCATCATGAAAGGCATCATTTTTAGGTTGGTATGCTTTATTCCATGCTTTATGCTGTTCTGGGGTCATTCTATCAAAATCTGTTGTCCATGGATTATGCGCTAATTCTAAACTTCCTTTTTCTTTGGTCAATTTTAAATCATGCCCTTCATACATATCTCTATAAACAGTTTGATACTGTTCTTTTGATACAGTAGACCCGTAATGATTCGTAAAATAAGTGTCTGGAACGGGAAACTTAACATTGTCATATTTGTTCAAATGGCGTAAGGCTGGCATCCAATTTCTGTGAGGTGCTTTATGTTGTACCATTAACATAAAAGGCTGTTTCCTATTTTTAACTTTTTCTAGATACTTAATGGCATGGTTAGTAATGATGTCTGTGGCATACCCTTCAATTCTAGTAGTATCTATTTTCTGAGTTTGCCTATTTAACGAAATAAAATTTGGATTATAGTAATTACCCTGGTCTTGTATTATCTTCCAATCGTCAAACCCCTGTGGGAATCCGTGCAAATGCCACTTACCCAACATCGCTGTTTTGTAACCTGCCTTTTGAAGTAGTTTTGGAAATGTTTGCTGATTGCCATCAAAACGGTCTCCATTCATTCTAAAACCATTCATATGGCTATGCTTACCTGTTAGAATTACAGCCCTACTTGGTCCGCAGATTGAATTTGTACAAAAATTGTTTTTAAAAATAGCGCCTTCACTTGCTATTCTATCAATATTAGGTGTTGGAGCCAGTTTACCTATTGGGTGTCCGTATGCGCTTATGGCTTGAGTAGCATGGTCATCTGCCATGATAAAAACTATATTGGGTCTTTTTTCATTATCAAGATCTAAATATGCTTGCTTTTTTCCCTTTTCACAAGTTAGGAGAGTAACTGTCAGCAATAAAACGTATAGTGTTTTTTTCATAAGTCCTTTTAATTTTTAAACACCTACAAAGCTTATGAAAAGCTTTGTAGGCATTAATCACCTGATAGATTTCAATTCAATTTTTCAACTAAAACACCACTAATTACAGGTTTGCCTTTAATGGGTTTTAAAGAAACGTTTAATCCCTCGTCACTCCTTATGTTGATAACAGATGATTTTTCTATTCCATATTTTTCTGGATATTGCTCAGCCATATTAAATCTTTCCGCAATGCATATATCATTTAGATAAATACTAAATATTCTTTGTTCCTTACTTTTTTCTAAGCTTTCGTCACTAGCATTGAGATTAAAGATATTTTCTTGTGGTTTTATTTGTGGTTCAACAAAAAATAGGGTGACCATATATTGACCTTTTGGAATATCTAATTTATAATGGGTACAACTTTCTAACATGGTCTGAAATAAAGGGTCTAAATCTGTATTTTTTATGCTATATGGTATGCCCTGATATTTATCTTTACTTAAATTAAAGGCTGCACCATTTATATAACCAAAAGCTCCAGTTTTATAAGATTGGTCTGGAATAAATACTACTTGCCTAGTATTATCTTTGAAGTAGAAATGAGACCCAATGTTAATGCCAAAACGAGAAAATGACTCAAAATCTAAAGCATCTGTTTTTAAAACATGAATAGTCTTTTCTTCTGAAATTTTATTAGAAATAACCTTGATTTTATTTAGTCCATTTTGAAAAGGAACGTTTAAAAAAGCTACTCCATTTTTGAATGAAACGTCTTGAATTTTTTCATCATTTAAAAAGATTTCTGCTGTATTTTGATTAGAGTAGATTTGTACGGGGTATTCTTTCTTATTGAAAAGAGAGAGGTTATCTAAATAATTGGTTGCTATATGTATAACTGGTTTATTTTGATTTAAAACCGATTTATACCAATAATAAATTTCTTTTGGGATTCTGTCATATTGTAGCAAGCCTTTTTGGTTGACATGCGGAATAGCATCTCCTCTAAATTCTGACCCAAAGTCGGCAAAATTCCATGCGGTCATACCTGCCATGTATGGTCTATCCATAATTTGTTGGTAATAAGATTGATGTAATTTTGCTTGATATTCTGCAGAGAAATCAAATTTCTTAGGATTAGGAGTAAAAATTCTAGCATCAGCGCCAGGGCCATATTCTGATAGCAATAAAGACCGATTTGGATATCGTTGGTGTTGCTCATCCAAAAAGATACCCAAATCTGGAATGTCTTTATCATACCAACCAAAATATAAATTCCAACCAAATAACATTGGCAAATCGGATATTCCTGTTTCGTTGTATAACTCATTTAGATGCCCAGCCATAACAGTGATATGATTGGGAGCTAATTCACGGGTTAATTGTTCTAATTGTTTTGCTAAATCTAATGCTGTCTTTTTTTGATTTTCCTTTTCAGCAACTGTAGACTTATTATCGAATGCCAATCGTAAATAAATTTCATTCATGTAACCAAACATAACCACAGATGGGTAGTTATAATATTGTTTAATATGCTCCTTTTGCATAGTATGACAAACTTCAAAAAATGCTGGGGTATTGGTAACTTTATTTACAATGGGAATTTCAGTCCACACTAAAATCCCTAGTTCGTCACATAAGTCATACAGTTCTCTAGATTGCGGATAATGGGCATTCCTTAGTATGTTAGCTCCCATTTCTTTTATCAATCTTATATCTTCTTTTTGTAATTCAATAGGCACAGCATTCCCATAGCCTTCATAATCCTGATGCCTATTTACTCCAATAAGTTTAATAGGTTTTCCATTTAAAAAAAAGCCCTTATCTGGGTCTACACTTGCCCAACGACATGCTATATTTTGCCATCTCTCGTCTAGAATTTCTCCTCTTTGGTTTAAAAGTTGAATATGTAATTTATAGAGATATGGTGATTCTGGGGACCATAATTTTGGATTATAGATTTCTGAAAACTTGATATTGACAGCTTCTGAAGCTTCAGGGTTACTCTTAAAATTTAACTTTTTATTGAATAGTTCTTTATTTTCAGCATCAAGAACAGCTACTTTTAGCAATCTCTTGACCGATTTATTTTCAAAATTATCTATTAGAATTTTTACTTGAACACCTGCTTTTTCTTCGGAAACGGTATAATAATCTACATAGAAACCATATGATGCAAAATCAGATAATGAGATATGTTGTTTAGGTTTTGAAATGAGTTGTACATCTCTGTAAATACCACCATAAAAGGTAAAATCTGCATCTAATGGTGGTATGTTTGCATTATGGCTATTATCAACCTTAACTTCTATTAAGTTATATACATCATAATTTATCCACTCTGAAATATTAAAATTAAATGCTGTATAGCCTCCTTTATGATTCCCTACATGGTGACCATTAACGTAAACATCTGTTTCTTGATTTACACCTTTAAAATGTAAATAATGAATTAAACCATCTTTTTCTTTTGAAAAGAATATTTGCTTTTTATACCAGCCAACACCTCTATAATAGCCCTTTTCATCATCAAAAGCATCTTCTTTATTCCATGTATGTGGCAGGTTAACTGTTTCCCAGCTATCTGTACTTTTTTCCCCTAAAGCAAACTGCCATCCAGAGTTTATAGTAACCGCTTGCGCTTCTATTTTTAGTGGTAAAATTGACCACATTAAAATAAAAACGGCTATCCCAATCTTAAAGCTATGATGTACTTCCTTCAAAAGAATAATTTTTTTATTTAAAACCTACAAGGTCTTTAAAACTTGTAGGTTCAGGTTTTTGGTTATGAACTATTCTAGCTTAAATGCATGTTGAAAATCGAAATTTGAAGTGCCTGTAATAGCCACTTCAAAATCACCAGATTCTATCACAAATGCTTTGTTATTGTAAAACTCTAAGTCTTTAGACGTTAGCTGAAACTGTACTTCTTTACTCTCTCCTTTTTTAAGGAATATTTTCTGAAATCCTTTTAATTCTTTTACAGGTCTTGTTATGCTTCCTACTTTATCATGAACATATAATTGAACAATTTCATGCCCATCATAATCCCCAGTATTCGTAATGGTTGATGACACAGATAATGTATCTGAAATATTTATTATATCTGATGATAATTTAAAATCGGAATATTTAAAAGTGGTATAACTCAACCCATGTCCAAAAGGATATAATGGCGTATTTGGTACGTCTATATAGTTTGACTTATAATCTTCTTTTGGATTATTAGGGGGAATAGGACGCCCTGTGTTTTTCATGTTATAATATATTGGTATTTGCCCCAAAGTTCTTGGAAATGTAACTGGTAATTTACCTGAAGGGTTATATTTCCCGAACAGCACATCTGCAACGCCATAACCACCACTTGTTCCAGGAAACCATGTTTCTAAAATAGCATCGGCAAGCGTATCTTCTTCAGATAAATCTAATGGGCGACCATTCATCAATACTAAAATGATTTTTTTATTAGGTACTGCTTTTCGAATGGCTTTTATTAAATCGGTTTGACGCCCTGGTAGTTTTATATTGGTTCTGCTTGCAGCTTCACCACTCATATCATAATCTTCTCCTAAAACCATCACCACTTTATCTGCGCTTCTAGCTACATTAATAGCATCTTTAAAATCATTATCATTTTTCCCTTCAATCTCACATCCTTTGGCAAAACTTATTTTTGAATTGCTTAAATATTCTTGAATCCCTTCATAAATACTAATGGCTTTTCCTTTTCTATCACCTGCGGCGGCCCAATTCCCAATGATATTTTCTTTATCTTTTACCAATGGCCCTATAAGTGCTATGCTTTGATTGGTATTTAGAGGTAAGGACTCATCATCATTCTTTAACAACACGGAACACATGGCAGCAGAGTGTCTAGCCGCTTCTAAAAATTCGGGTTTATAAACTATTGCTTTTTCGCGTTGTTCGTCACAATATCGGTAAGGGTCATCGAATAACCCCAACTTATATTTTGCCAGAAGGATTCTTCTACATGCATCATTTATCAGCTTTACATCAACTTTTCCTTCATTGACCAATTCTTCTAGGTATTGCCTGTTGGCACTACTCATCATATCTTGGTCTATTCCTGCTTTAATTGCCAATTCAGTGGCATGCTTTCGGTCTTTGGCAAATCCATGCATTACAAGCTCGTTAATAGCTGTATAATCTGTAACTACAAAGCCATTAAAGCCCCATTGGTCTCTTAAAATATCTCTAAAAATGAATTTGTTTCCGGTAGCGGGTACGCCATTAACTTCGTTAAATGCCGTCATAAAAGTTTCTACACCAGCATTTACTGAAGCTTTAAAAGGAGGTAAATACACATTTTGTAATTCATCGTCTCCCATGTTTACTGTGTGATAATCTCGTCCTGCTTGTGCTGCACCATATCCTACAAAGTGTTTTGCACATGCTAAAATGGTATTATACTTTGACAAATCGTTTCCTTGAAATCCTTTTACATATGCTTTTGCTATCTCACTCCCTAGGTACACGTCTTCACCTGCGCCTTCAGAAATTCTACCCCAACGCGGGTCTCTGGCTATATCTACCATGGGAGCAAATGTCCAATGAATGCCTTCTGCTGAAGCTTCTTCTGCAGCTATTCTCGAGCCTTTTTCTATATCTTCTAAATCCCAACTTGCGGCTAATCCTAAATTAATTGGAAAAATGGTTTTAAACCCATGAATAACATCGTAACCAAATAGTAATGGAATCCCCAAACGGGTCTCCTCTACTGCCATTTTTTGCAAATCTCTCGTACCCTTTACTGAATACACATTTAGCATTGCACCTACATTACCTTCTTTTATAAATTTCTTGTTGTTTGAACTCACAGTGGGTCCAGTAATACTCCAACCACCACTGTACATTACGGTTTGACCTATTTTTTCTTGTAAGGTCATAAGTGCCATTAATGAGTCTACCTGAGCATTAAAAGGTGTAACTATTTCTTTTGATTTTGCATTATTAGCTTTGTTACAGCCTGTAAGCACCATTAGAAAAAGTACAACTATATAAGATTTTATTAATTTATTCATTATTTACTATTCGTTTTGATGTTTGAAAAAAGCCAAGGCAATAATTGTGGTTCGGCAAACGCTGAGTCCCAACTATTATGATTATCATTTTCTAGATAGGTTAACTTTACATTGTTCCCTTCTTCTTGTAAGGCAGAAACCATTCTTAAAGAAAAATAAGGGTGTACCACATTGTCTTTACCGCCATGAAATATCCAAAAGGCCACTTTATCAGCATAGTTTTTCACAGATTTTGGATTGCCACCGCCGCATATTGGAAATGCTCCTGCAAACATATTTGGGCGACGTTTTAAAATATCGAATGTGCCCATTCCTCCCATTGATAAACCACCCACATAAACTTGATTTTTATTGACATAGGGTTTATTTAAAAAATCATCCATTAAGTCCATAACTAATTTCATTGATTGCGTTGGTTGCCCCTTTTTGAAATACTTAAATTTTTCTAAACCTTTTTTTGAACGGTCTACAGTTACGTTAGACCAATAGTCTGATTTTGGGCATTGTGGAAACACAACTATGGCTGGAAATTGTTCTGTATTATCTAAAAACAGTCGACTTCCATGTACTAACTGTTTTTTATTGTCATTCCCTCTTTCTCCTGCTCCATGAAGAAATAAAACCAAAGGGTATTGTTTATTTTCATTAAAATCTTGAGGTAATAGCATTCTATATTTTAGAGTATCATTACTTTGAACAAAGAATTCTTTAGAGTATCCCTGTTGTTTTTGTGCTACTAATACATCTGAAAGCAACACAAAAAAAACAAGCATTATTAGTAAACTATTTTCTCTTAATATTTTTCTCATTTTGTTTTTAATAGTTAAACCCTAGTTTATCTAGTCCATTTTTAACATCTTCGTTTTGCATGAATAAATTCCATAACAACCCAGTCCTGTAGTTTTCTATCATAATAATCTGTGGTCCTTGGTCTATGGCCAAATAGGTCTCTGTGACCCAAAAGTTATAATGCGGACTAAAGGCATCATAAAACCCCGCAGTACCTAGTAGTTTGTCTTTATTCTGATATAAATAATGCATAACTTTTAGAGATTCGGCAGGTGTAAATGCAATAGAACTAATCGCCGCAGTGGGAGATACAACTCCTTTATCATTAGATGGACTATGAGCTGAATACCCTCTTGTACCATCCGTATTTCTGGAATAACTAGCTGTTAGCCCCCAGCAATCTTCTCCATAATCTGCATAATTTTTAGGATTTACTATACAGTATTGCCTATTAATTTCAGTGTGATTCACTACCAAGTCCCAATAATTTCCATATTGGTCTGTTAAGTTTTTAGGATTCAATCCTAAAAATGAATAATGACTAAAAAATAAGGGACCTCCTAAATTTGAACCGCCTGCATGGTTTAACACTAAAGGGAATCCGTATTGGCTTACTGAAGATTTAATGTCTCCACTACGTGCCCACCCTTTTTCATAAACAATTTTTTCTATAGAATAATCTGGAGATGCCGCAGCTAGGATATAGGCGATAAGCACTTCGTTGTAGCCCGTAAGTTTTAGGTTTTTTTCAAAACCAAAGTTAGGACTCCAATGCCAATACAAGGCATCTTGATTTTGTGTGTACCAGTTCCATTCTACACCTTTCCATAGTTCATCTGCTTTTTGTGCTAATACTTTTTCTGTATCCGAACCGTTTTTAAAGTATTCTTTAACGCACATTAAACCTTGAGTTAAAAAAGCAGTTTCTACCAAATCCCCTCCATCATCTTTAGTACTAAACGGTATAACTTTCCCTGAGTTGCCATCTATCCAATGTGACCAAGCACCATGAAATCTATCGGCGTTTTCTAAAAAAGACACAATTTTATTTAACCGTATTACAGCTTCTGTTCTGGATATATAATTACGTTCAATAGCTACCAAAATACTCATCAAGCCAAACCCTGTGCCTCCTGTAGTTACTACATTTTGATTTAATGTTGGTTCATTTGGATGATAGCGTTCTTTGGCTGCTCCTGAGTTGGTATGCGCAAAATCCCAGAAGTACTTAAAGGTTTCCTCTTGCACCAAATCTAGCATTTCTTCATCCTTTAAAGGCTCTATAGTTTTAGGTTCATCATCTGAATCAAGAATAAATGGTTCTTGGTACCCTGGTCCATTATCATTTCCGCAGGAAAGTATAAAAACGAAAAAAAGAAGTAGTGCAGGTTTCTTCATGCTATCATTCGCTTTTCTTATAAGTGAATCCTAATTTATCTAATCCTTTTTGAACATCTTCATTTTTCATAAACAAGTGCCAAATCATACCTGAACGGTAGTTCTCAATCATCACAGAGATAGGTCCTTGGTCTATTGCTAAATATCTAGTTGTATACCAATTATGCTCAAAACTAAATGCATCATAAGGTCCATATTTACCTATTAAACTGTCATGACTTTTATAAAGTTTCTTAAGCATTTTCATACTTGCTTTTGGTGTATAAGGAAAGGATGATAACGCCGCAGTGGGAGATATAATCCCTAAATCTTTATCGGGTCTATGCCCTTTATAACCTTTAACTGAATAACTTGATGTTAAGCCCCAAATACTGTCACCATAACCTTTGTATTTATGAGGATTTTCTATTGAATGTTTATGATGAATTTTTGCATGGTTTTCCAATAACTTCCAATAATCGGCATACTTGTCTGATAAACCTTTAGGGTTTAGTCCAGTATAGGAATAGTGCGCCCAAAATAATGGTCCAATAGGAGATGTATCGTGTTCATAATAATCCAAAATCAAATCTTCTCCATAATATTTTTCGTTTGAAATAATATCTCCATTTCTAGCCCAACCTTTGTGATATACATCAGCACTTACAGCATGTGTAGGCGATGATGCCGCCAACACATACATGATTAAACATTCGTTGTATCCTCCTACTGGAAAATTCATCTCCCACTCATATTCAGGAGACCAATGCCAGTAGAGTACATCCTCTCCTTTAGTGTACCAATCCCATTCAACCTCTTTCCAGAGTGTATTTATTTTTTCTACTAATTTTTGTTCTTCTTCATTTCCATTTTTGAAATATTCAGCAACCGTAAGCATCCCTTGAATTAGAAAAGCTGTTTCTACTAAATCTCCTCCATTATCTTTTTTACTGAATGGCATTATTTTACCTGTTTGTCCATCCAACCAATGTGGCCATGCACCATGAAATCGATCTGCTTTTTCTAAAAAGTCAATCATTTTCACAAAGTGATTGAATGCTTGC
Organism: uncultured Flavobacteriaceae bacterium; assembly: GCA_947487895.1. Classification (GTDB taxonomy): domain Bacteria; phylum Bacteroidota; class Bacteroidia; order Flavobacteriales; family Flavobacteriaceae; genus Seonamhaeicola. The sequence goes on along the minus strand of CANKYF010000001.1, from coordinate 360,180 downwards.
GATCTGGTAATAAAACCTCGTTTTACACCAACAAGAATAGCCATCATACCAAAACCTGTTCCCCCAGTAGTAACGGTATGTTTAGGTGAAGTTGGATAAATATTATCCATATGCAAACGTTCAGGAGCTAGACCCGAATTTGGTTCTGCACCATCCCAGAAGTAATTAAAGGTTTGTTTTTGAATGGTATCAAGCAATGCTTCATCATCTAAAACAATACGCGCTTTGGTATCGACTACATCACTTTTCTGTTTATTTTCTCTACAATTAAAAAGAACCAAAAAAAGTATTACTAAAAAAAGTAGTTTTATTTTCATATAAATATGTACGAATACGTGAATTAATTTTAGTCACGCTTTTCAGCGTGACTAAAATTTTTAACTAAATAAACTAAACTATGTATTGAAACTAAACTAATACAATACTTTTAGTTACCCATAATATCTTGAATTTCAGACTGGGTAAGTGCTTTATCAAATAAGTGTAATTCATCCAAGAAACTAGAATCAGACCTGTGATTCCAACCTGTAAAACGTGGTGCTCCAGACATTATGGATAGAATATCACAACCAGTCCAGTCTACACCTGTAATATCACTTTCCTTTGCCACTTCACCATTAATATATACTATTGCTTTAGCACCTGAAATAGTAAATGCTAGATGTACCCATTCATTAGCAGTTGGATCAACATCTGCAGCGGTACCACCATCAACCCAAACATTGGCTGCTCCTGTACCAACATTTAACTTAAATCTCTGATTACCATCTGCATTTTCTCTAAAGAGTCTAAACCCAGCATTTCTATTGTTTTGCGAATCAGGAAAGTTTGCATTATCTGGATCTTCTGGTCCAATAACCAAAACACCTGCACGATCAGGTGTTGCATTTACTTTGTGCCACATGGTAGCACTAAACTCGGTTCCAAGCAAGCCTGTTGTTGGAAATGTTAGATAAGAATCGTCAGCACCTGCATAAGCATCAGCACCTAACTTACTTTCTCCTGCAAAACTTGGCGCACCTACTATAGTTGCATCTGCACCAGATACCCAGTTTTTATATGTACCGTTAAACGCCATATACATGGTTTCGTTATCTGCTGGCGTATAAGGGTTAGTAACTCCTAATATATTTTGAATTTCACCTTGAGACAGTGCAACATTGAAGAAACGCAATTCATCCATGTAACTATGATCTGATTTATGATTCCAACCTGTAAAACGAGGAGCGCCAGACATAATTGATAAAATATCAGTACCTGTCCAATCTACAGGATTTGGCAATGCGCTCTCTCTAACCATTACTCCATTGATGTATACTCTAGCTTCAGTAGAAGAAATTGTAAATGCAATACTTACCCACTCATCTTTATTAGGATCTATATCTGCAGCATCTCCACCATCTACCCAAGTATTTCCGCTACCAGTTCCAACATTTAACTTAATACGTTGTTCTCCACCAGCATTTTCTCTAAACAATCTAAAACCACTATTTCTGTTGTTTTGACTATCAGGAAAATTAGCATTAGTAGGGTCTTCTGGTCCAATAACTAAAATTCCAGCCCTATCTGGTGATGCATTCACCTTATACCAAAATATTGCTGAAAGTTCATTCCCTAATTGCATTGGAGCCGTTGGTAACGTTAAATACGAATCTGTAGCACCAGCATAGGCGTTATTACTCGCTAATCCTTCTCCTGCAAATCCAGGTGTACCCACTTGAGTAGCTCTGGTTACAGTAATGAATTCGGTAAAATCTATTTCAAAATCCATATACACAGTTTCATTTGCGAAAAGAGGTATGTATGGTGGTTCTTTTTCAAAATTTGCAGTAGCAGTGCTACTATTTCCATTAATATCAGTAGCTACAACTTTAAGTTCATGTTGCCCTGTAGTTACATCATTGAAAGGCACTTCCCTAATTACACGTCTGTAATCTAAAAAGTCACCATCCATTGAGGCTATTTCGTTGTTATTTACTAATACAGAAATAGTTTCTACTTCAATATCATCAGTAACTTCAAATTCAATGTTTATAGCTACTACAGGATCATTAACCTTTATTTTAGTTCCTTCAACTGGATATTTAAGCGTTATCTGTGGCGCTCCAGCATCAGCTCCTGGATCTACCTTTGTTATTGGGTCAATACCATTATCGCAAGAAAAAACTAGTAATAATGCTATCAACACAATGAATTTATTTTTAAATGTTTTCATTTTCTTGATTTTTTTAGTTGGATATCTCACCCAAAATTGGGAACTCATCAATTTGATCTTGGTGGTATGTTACAAAAGCTTTGTCTGGAGTGAAGGTTCTGCCTTCATAACTCAATTCACCATGTCTTTCTAATCGCACCATATCAAAAAATCGTTTACCCCATTCCATTGCGAGTTCAGCATATTTTTCATCCACGATTTGATCTAAAGTTGTTCCATTAATTGGTGTTAACCCAACACGTTCTCTAACCATATTTACTGCTTGATCAGCAGTCATTGCTGAATTTGAAGCTCCTTGAACAAGTGCTTCTGCATACATTAATAATGTTTCGGCATATCGATGAACGATATAGTGCTTATTACTGCCATAGTCGGTTCGTCCAGAAATCAATTGATTTGATGGTAAATAATGTTTACCACTTGAAAATATAGTTCTTGAACTATTATTAAGCTTATCTCCGTCTCGAGTAGTTGACGACACAAAGGCGGGTAATGTACCGGCGGTATGATTTGTACTGTTAATAAGACTATCTATACCTCTATCTGTAAATAACACAGAGGTTTCTAAGCGAATATTATCACCTCTATTGAGCATAAAATCAACATATTTCATACTAGGCTCAAAAAAGCCCCATCCTCCGCCAGCACCAGCTACAGCAGGCGTCCAACCTTGTGGCCCATAAGGTGCGTATAAATGACTTTTGTTATCTCCTTCTCCAACTCCAAAATCAGAAAACTGCATCTCAAATAGATTTTCATCGCTTAATTTTCCTGGAGTTTTAAATAACTCATAAAAATCTGGAAAAAGACTGAATTTTCCCGAACTGATTATCTCTCCTGCTGCATCAGCTACTGCTTGATAATTTTTTAATTCTTGATTTGCAAGCGCTTTTATATGTAAAGCAGTATATTTTGTTACACCTCCTTTTAAATCTGTACGCTCATTTGGGCGCATATCTAATAAAAATGGAATTGCTTCATCCATTTGATCTGAAATATGCTGCATTACTTCATCTTTATTTGGAACTGAAGTTACATTTGCAAAATCATTAAGGTTTGATGATTCTGGAATAAATACGGCGCCATAAACCTGAGAAAGCTGTAAAAGCAAAATAGATCTAAGAACTTTTGCTTCGGCTATATATTGTTCACCTAAAGCAACTCCTTCAGCATCAGCTAAATCCATGTATCTCTGAATCTGTTCCATTGCTGTATGTGCAGTAATTATTGTTCCATAATATCCTTCCCATAATGTTCGAGAACCAAAAAAAGAATTGTCATAAACATAGCGATCTTGATTTTTAAGTCCTTGTTGGTCTCCCGCCGCATTAACATCATCTCCTCTGGTAGATATCACCAATGGTCTTTCCCAGTTTCTATAAGACACTTCTCCATATAATCCTATAAGAGAAAAAATCATATCATCTGTTTTAGAAAAATCTGTACCTCCAGCAAAATTGTTATTGAGCTCTGGTTGATTCAATTCACTTGAACAGCCAGAAATTAAAATTCCCAACACTACTAAAAGTACTGGCAATTTGTTTGTTTTAAAATATATCATAGCTATTGTTTTTTAAATTTTTATGTTAACACCTAATGTGTACACCCCAGGAATTGGATATGTTTGTTGGTCTCTACCATTTGCAACCTCAGGGCTAAATCCGTTATAATCAAATAGGGATAAAGGGCGCTCTGCTGTAATATAGAATCTTACATCTGGACTAAAATTTCCTTTTAATTTTGGCAGCGTATACCCAAGAGTTACATTTTGTAAGCGAATAAAATCTCCATCTTCTACGAAGAAACTATTTAAAAATTGGTTGCTCCAAGCATTTCTTATCCCTCTTGCCGATGGGTAGGTGTTTGATGTTCCTTCTCCTCTCCATCTGTTAACAGCAAAATCTCTATCTATATTTGGGTCTGGTGATTGTCTAATTGCAAAGCGTTTAATATTTGCTATTACATTGCCTCCTTGACCTATTACATTTAAAGAAAAATCGAATGCTTTATAATTGAATCCGAAATTAAAACCGAAATAATACGATGGTAAGAATGACCCTAAATCTACTCTATCCTGTGCATCTATCTCCATATCTCCATTATGGTCTACAAATCTAAAATCACCAGGTTCTACGGTAAGACCATTGCCCCTTGCCGTTATTGCAGCTGGATCAGCTAAAATTTCATCTTCATTTTGATATACACCAGCAACTTCTAACCCGAAAAACGAATTAATGGAGCCTCCAACAACTGAACGTTGTGCTGTGTCACCACCTGTAGTTAAATTTTCTTGTCCTGCTAAATCGAGTATTTCATTTTTTAAAGTTGAAAAGTTTGCTCCGATTGAATAGCTAAAATCGTCTGAAACACGTTTATTCCAATTTAAAACCAGTTCAAAACCAGAATTTTTTATTCTTCCAATATTCTGTCTTGTTTCACCAGGAACTAATAATCTAGAAACTGGAATGATAGCATCCTTTGTTTCTCTATTAAAATAGTCTGCTTCAATAGATAATTGATTATCAATTAATCTTGCTGTAAGACCTACATTTGTTTCTTCTGTAACTTCCCATTTTAGAGCTTCGAAGTCACTACTTGTTACTAAACCAGGAAAACGCACGTCTCCGAAAGCCACATCAATTTCTTCAGAAGTAATTCCTCCAGAACTTGAATTTACATTGGCATTTCCTAACTCTCCCCAACTAGCTCTTAATTTTAAGAAATCAAAAACACCATTATCTTTCATAAAGGATTCTTCTGAAACTACCCAACCAGCACCAATTGTTGGGAAGTACCCCCACTTTTCTTGATACTTACTTGTACCATCAGCCCTAAACGTACCATACAATAAATATTTGTTATCAAAATTATAGGCCACTCTTCCAAAATATGAAAAGAAATATTGTCTTACTCCGTTATCTCCTACACCATCTATATCTATTGTTTTTGATAAATCTAAGAAATAGGATTCATCTCCAATTCCAGGACCATTAGGGAAATTCAACCCCTTAGCTTCTAGTTGCTCAAAAGATCTGTCTCTAAACGATGTTCCTAATAAAACGGTTAGACCATGTTTTCCAAAATCATTATTATAGGTTAAGGTATTATCCCAAGTCTGCTCAGAGAATGTTTCATTTCTTTTTATCAACTCTGCATTCTCTCTAAATGCATTGCCGTTACCAAAGAAAAAAGGCAATCTTACTTCTCTAGTTTCTGTAGTCTCTAAATTATGGAAATATGCAGTTTTAAAGTTTAACTTATCTGGTATGACTTCATAATGTAAGTCAAAGGTCATAAGCGTATTTCTAATCTTATTTCTGTTTTCTGTATTTTCCATTAAAGGAAAAGGGTTTTGCGTACCACGATAACCTAAATCTTGTGCATTTGCATAAGGTCTAGGAAAAGCATCGGTTTTAGATGGATCTAAAACTGGCATTACGGGTACTGCAAAATAAGCCAGAGCAAAAGCACCTTCTTCAGGGCGATATCTTGTGGCATTACTTAAAAGCGTGGAAACACCTACTTTTAAACGATCGCTTATATCTGCATTTAATTTAGCTCTAACATTAAAGCGCTCATAGTCATTCTTCATTCGTAGAATACCTTCTTGCTCAAATTGACTTAAGCCTACAGAATAGGTAATATTTTCTGCACCACCTGTAACTCTTAAACTATGGTTTTGTATTAATGCATCGCGTAAAATCAAATCGTACCAATCTGTATTAACATCAGGTATATTGGGATTAATTCTACTTCTACCATAACGTTGCATAGCATTTTCTATAAACTCAGCTTCGGCAGCAGAACCAGATTCCCTAGCCAAAGTTGCAAACTGCTCTGAGTTTGATAATTTCACAACATTGTGCGCACGTTGAACACCTTGATAACCATTATAAGAAATTTGAGGTTTTTGATTTTTTTTACCAGAATGAGTTTCAATTAAGATAACACCATTTGCAGCTCTAACACCATAAATAGCTGATGCTGAAGCATCCTTTAAAACTGAAATAGTTTTAATATCCTCATTGTTTAAAAAATCAATATCATCGTAGAAAGCACCGTCTACTACATATAATGGATTAGACGCTCCATTGCCCGTATAAGAACCTAGACCTCTAACTCTTACAGTAGGAGATGTACCTGGCGCACCACTACTTACAACCTGCAAACCAGCAACTTTACCCTGTAAAGATTGCATTGCAGCGGAGGCAGGAGTTCTTGTAATGTCTTCAGATTTAATTGTTGTAATAGCCCCTGTTAAGTCTGCTCTCTTTTGTGTTCCATAACCTACTACTACTACCTCATCTAGTGTAGAAATATCAAGTTCTAATGACACATTAATTTGTGTTTGGTTTTGTATAAGTACCGTAAACGTCTTAAAACCAATAGAACTAAATTCTAAAGTTTCACCTTCACTTACATTAATAGTATAACCACCATCAAAGTCTGTACTTACACCTCTAGTTGTACCCTGCACAATAACATTTACGCCAGGAATGGGCATATTATCCTCAATACTTACAACAGTACCTGAAACGGATTTGTCCTGAGCGAAAACATGCATTGCAAAGAGCAGGATTAACAATAAAGTAAATCTTGTTTTCATATAGTCTTATTTAATTTGTTAGTTTCTACTAAATTATATACAATAGAAGTGCCCATCAAAAATTAGCATACACATAAATTACGTCATAAATAAAAAAGTACCAAAACTCTCTACCTGACGTATGACTTAAAGGCATTTATTAACCATAAACAAAGGTTTTATTTAAATAATGACGTAGCTATGACGTATTAAAAAAGTTGTGTAGACAGGATTTTAAAGATTAATTATTTGAAATCTCTTAAATAATCCCCTAAAGATTTATCATTTTCTAAATTTAACTTGCGTTTTAATCGATATCTATGAGTTTCTAGCCCCCTTATAGACACATTCATTAATGGCGCAATTTCTTTAGTCAATAAATTCATTTTAATGTAGGCGCAAATTTTTAAATCTTTATGGGTTAACTTTGGGTGTTGTAATTTTAATTGATTAAAAAACTCTTCATGAACTTGATTGAAATTGTATTCAAATAGTTGCCATTCATCTTCATGACCAATGGAATTATCTATTTTTCTTAATAGTCTTTTAAAAGCCAAAGAATTGGAGAAGTTGGATTTATTTTCTTCTAGTTCATTTTTAATTTCCAGCATTGATTCATTTTTCTTCACCAATGCCATTGCTGTATTTGCTAATTGTTTACTCTTCAACTTGACTTCACTCTTTAACGATTGATTTTTGAGCTCCACAATTTTTCTATCATTCTCTATTGCTTTTTCCTTTAATAAAACCTCTTGTTCTTTAACTAGCTTATCATGCAATAACCTCTGTTCTTTTTTTATCTTTCTCTTATGCAACCAGTAAAACAAGACACTACCAGTAAGTGCAACAAATAAATAAAACCAACTATTTTTATACCAAGGCGGTAGAATTGTGATATTTACTATCATTTCATTAGATACCTCACCTGAAAAATTTGAAGTCCGAAAATGTACAGTATACTCTCCATTACTTAACCCAGTTAATTCTAGTTTATCTGTATCCATTTTAACCCACTCAAATGAATCTAAACTTGCTATTCCATATTCAAAAAAATGGTTTACTGATAAAGGAGACGTTATAGAAATAGCAACACTTTTATTATATGGAAATTCATATTGGTTTTGTTTATTAATCTGAACTAACTCATTATCCAAGCTTATTCTCTCAATTTTTGGTTTTTGGAGTAAACCTTCAGTGTTAGAGACACCTTTATTAATTAATAAATATCCATCATAAAGATTGAAGGTATAGTTAGAATCATTTAATTTTGAAACACTTTCTGCGTTTACAACCATCCTCTTTTGCAATAAAGCTGCAGGCAGATTAACAATGCTATCCTTTTCAGATAGTGAAATAAAACTGACTTTTCCTTTACTATCTTTAATTACTAATTCATCTTCATTTGTTTCTGAAATTATCTCTGTATCTATTCCCAATGAACTATTTAAGATGTCATGAGGCAAGATACTATCTAACAAGACCTCATATTTTTGCCAACCTTCGTTTGTTTTAAAGCAAATGTCATTTTTAATTTTATGCACTTTAACATTAAAATCGGTCCACAGACCTTTGTCTTTATAATTTTCAAAACTTAAAATACTATCTCTGCCTTTATTAAATCTTACCCTAAATAAACCTTTATATGCATGAGCTACCCAAGCTGTATAGTCATCTTCGAACACAACATATTTAGCAGGTATAATTTTTGCTCCCATATGACGTACTTCCCATTTACTATCAACAAAATCATACCTTACAAGCCCTCCATAAGTCCCTTGGATAAACGAATTGGTTAACTCAGGAATTTTTTTCAATACCCAACCTCCAGAAAAATCAGATATTTTATTTAATCTATTTCCTTGTACTATATATGTGCCACTGTTATGACCGCAAAATAATTGACCATTTATTTTCTTTAAATCCCAAACTTGTCCTTGAGAGCCTTCAACAAATTCTAAACCGCCATTATTCTTATTTATGTTAAATAATCCTGTATTACTACCTAAATACAATGAATTATTGTAATTAATCACATCATAAACAGCCCCTAACTTACCAGAGTTATCACTATACAATACATAATTATAATTTAGGTTTAATTGAGACATTCCGTTATCCAGACCTACCCATAGATTATTATATGTATCTAATTCAAGACTTAAAACAGTATTATTTAATAATCCATTCTCCTTATTAATATGATACTTTTCTCCTCCCCTATTATCTGTTATATAAATTCCATTCTTAATAGTACCAAAAATCATATCCCCAGTTTTTAGCATTTTGAAACTATTAAGTTGTTGTGCTTTTAAAGTCGTATTAATATTGGCTTCCCAAGGAGTTAAAGTTTTATTAGGCTTATCATAGATATAACAACCTTTTAGAGCAGTTGCAATAAATAACTTATCTAAATATTTAGTAATAGAAACGATTCTAGCATCGGCTAAAATAGGGGCATTTATTTCAGGAAATAAAGTTTCTTCCTTTAAAACAAAAACTCCATGCCTTACAGTGGATAAATAGATTTCATCGTCTATAATATCACAAGACAAAATTGTTGATTCAGGAATAATTCTTTTAACCTCTCCTTTTCTAAAGATATAAAGACTAGAAAATGATCTAAATAAAACAGTTTCTTTATGATAAAGAATTTGCCAGAATTCTTCAGCAAAAGATTCTTTTCTATCTTTTATATTACTTAAAGAGGTATAAACTAACTTTCCTTTTAAGTTTTTCTTCCAATACCCAAACTCTTCATAAGACCCCGTAAATATAGAGTCTTTATGAGCTAAAACAGAACGTATAATAGTCTTATTAGGAAGTTGATAAAAATCCCATTTTACGCCATCAAATTCCAACAATCCCTTATCATTTGCAACATATACTTCCCCACTTTCTGCAACCGAAATACCCCAGTTTTTATTTCCTGCTCCAAATTCTGTAAGAGAATAATTTTGAAAAAAGGGTGTATGCTGGCCTTGGACTATGAAGCCCAACATTACCATGACAATGAGTAAAATATATCGAAAATTCAAATGCACGAATTAAACTTATTAAAGAAGCTTTGGAAACTAAATATAGTTAATTGTTAGTGGAAAGATGAAATTTAGAAATAAAAAAGCTAAATGCTCTCAGGTTTATCTTTTTAGTAAATAGTTTAATATGATATTCAACCTAATTAGGGTGGGGTTTGAACGTTAACTAGAACTCTTATCTAAACTGGTCTATTGAAATACGGAGTAAATTTAGGTGAAACAATATTGAACATACTTTCTCATAAGTATTTAATTCATAATATTTTCATTCAAAAAGGATAATTTGATTTATAGAGTGTTTTGACTAATTAATACAATTCTATTTCAGCCTAAAATTTTTATTTTGTTCTTACAAATTATAAGATTGCCAAAAAAATAACCATCATTACCCTTATAGTTTTACTTTTACTAAATTGATACAATTAACTTCTCCTATATAGCTTGAATAAGTGTTTTAATCAATAAAAAATTAAGCCATCATAAGACGGAACTATAATTAAACGAATTATTTCAAAATCAACTAAAAACAAAAAATCCCCACTATGACTAGTGAGGATTTTTGTGATCGCACTAGGATTCGAACCTAGGACCGCCTGCTTAGAAGGCAGGTGCTCTATCCAGCTGAGCTATGCGACCATTTTGCGGTTGCAAATATAAAATTAAACATAAATCTAACCAAAAATAAATGCAGATAAATTTAAGCTTCTTTATATTCTTTTAAAAAAGAGGTTTTTACAAACTATTAAAAAACAAAAAGCACCATATTTCTATGGTGCTTTTTAATATTTATATCAATTTTTACCAGAAAATAGAGTAAAGAACTGCTAGTATAATCATAATTATAAATGAACCGATATTAAATAAAGGTGTTGTTTTGAACAGATCTTTACTTAATGTAATACCTTTTTCATCATCTGCTCCTTTATTCTGCATATTACTCATAACCATAATGATTGCCATAGAGACTAATGTTGCTAATCCCATTTGGTGCATCCAAGGTGCTAACCATTCAAATGCTCCTACATACTGTGGTAAAAGTTTTAATGCTAATGCTACAGGAATTGATAAAAGAGCTCCCCAAATAGCTGCATTGTTTGTAGTTTTCTTCCAGAACAGCCCTAATAAGAATACCGCCAAAATACCTGGGCTTACTAAACCTGTAAACTCCTGAATATATTGAAATACTTGATCTAAACCATTTAAAAGAGGTGCTACTAGAACAGCAATTACTAAAGCAATAGCTCCCGAAATTCTTCCCACATTAACAGTCTTTTTATCATTAGCTTCTTTATCAAAATATTGCTTGTAAATATCCATAGTGAATATAGTAGATGTAGAATTTAGCATAGATGCTAAAGAAGATACAATAGCCGCAGCTAAAGCAGCAAAAGCCACACCTTTAAGTCCAGTTGGTAAGAACTGTAATAACCAAGGATACGCTTTATCAGCTTGATCTGTTGATGGTAAGTTTAACTGACCAACATCCCCTAAGCTTGCCATGATCTCAGGATCATTAACCATTACATACGCCGCAATTCCAGGAACAACAACAATTAACGGAATTAATAATTTTAAGAAAGCTGCTAAAAGAATACCTTTTTGAGATTCTTTTAAAGATTTGGCCGCTAAGGTTCTTTGAATAATGTATTGGTTGAATCCCCAATAGTAAATATTTGCAACCCATAAACCACCAATTAATACCCAAACTCCAGGTAAATCTAAATAGTTTTTGTTAGCAGATCCATCACCATTAAATTCTTCTAAAACCATATGGAATTTATCTGGAGCAGCGTCCCATACTTTATGGAACCCAGCCATAACTCCTTCTCCACCTGACACAGTAGTTAAAGCTAAATAAGTAGTTACTAAACCTCCTAAAACCAAGAAAATCACTTGAATTACATCTGTCCAAGCTACAGCAGATAAGCCTCCATATAAAGAATAGGCCGCAGCAAACAATGCTAAACCTATAATGGCATAAATCATATCTACGCCCATAATAGTTTCAATAGCTAAACCACCTAAATACAATACAGAAGTAAGATTTACAAATACGTATAAGGCTAACCAAAATACAGCCAAAATCGTTTTTAAATTAGTAGAGAATCGTTTTTCTACAAATTCTGGAATGGTATAAAGTCCTTTTTCAATAAAAATTGGTAAAAAGTATTTACCCACAATTATTAATGTTAAGGCTGCCATCCACTCGTAAGAAGCAATTGCCAACCCAAGTGCAAACCCAGAACCAGACATTCCAATAAATTGTTCTGCTGAAATATTGGCTGCAATTAAAGAGGCTCCAATTGCCCACCATGGTAATGATTTACTTGCCAAAAAGTAATCTTCGGCATTTTTTTGATGTCCATCTTTATCTCTGGACACCCATAAACCTACACCCAAAATCAATATGGCATAAGCTACAAAGACTACATAGTCCCAAGTATCAAATCCTGCTGTCATTTATTTATTATTTAGTTTTAGTTAGTGATTAATTAAATGAAACCAAATATAGAAATTAAATTTTAAAAAGAACATTGTTTTTTTACAAAAAACCAAACTAGTAGGGTCTAGTAGGTTTTTGTATTTTTTTATATATTTGTGCTTCCGTATTATGATTAAAATTCAAAGTAACATACGCGTACCTAAGTATAAGCAAATTATTAGTTCTATAGAAGAATTAATAGTATCTGGTGTACTTCATAAAGGAGATCAAATTCCCTCTATCAACAAAATAAAAAATGACCATAATCTATCTAGAGATACGGTTTTAATGGCTTTTAACGAATTGAAAAATAGAGGCATTATACAATCTGTAGTAGGTAAAGGGTATTATGTATCTAGCGAAAATGTAAGTGTTACTCAAAAGATTTTTTTGTTATTTGATGAATTAAATTCTTTTAAAGAAGACTTGTATAATTCTTTTTTAGAAAACTTAGGAAATGATATTCAGGTAGACATATTCTTCCATCATTTTAACAAAAATATTTTTAGCAAATTAATTTTGGACAACGTAGGAGACTATAATTATTATGTGATTATGCCTGCTAATCTAAAGTCTACTAATGAGGATATTAAAAACCTTCCTAAGGATAAAGTATATATTTTAGATCAAATTCATGAAGATTTATCAGCTTACCCTGGTGTCTTTCAAAATTTTGAGAAAGCAATTTTCAATAATTTAAACAGTGCTAAACATCTAATAAAAAAATACAAGAATTTAGTTTTGGTTAACGATGAAAACAAACAACCAATAGGAATTCTAGATGGTTTTGAAAAGTTTTGCAAAAAATACAATTTGAAATATGAAATTGTAGATAATTTAAAAGAGAAAACACCTGTAAGTGGTGATTTATATATAATTCCAGATGATATAAATCTGCTTAGAATCATTAAAAAGCTGAAAGAACTAAAGCTAATCTTAGCCAAAGATATTGGTGTTATATCCTATAATGATACACTTTTAAAAGAAATAGTTGAAGGTGGTATAACTACTATTTCAACAGATTTCAATGCCATGGGTAAACAATTGGCAGAAATGATTCTAAACAAAGAACAAACCCAAATTGAAAATCCTAATAATTTAATATTAAGAAACTCAATATAATTAAACTAAATGTATAATATAAACCACAATAAAGCATCTAATTATTTAGTAGTTGAAAATGCTACAAATAAATTGTTTGCTAAAATTTATTTAAATGACGGAGCGAGCTTACAAGAGCTAACTCTAAATGGACATGCAATCATTGAAGATTTAAGCCCTTTAACTTATGCAGATACTTACGCATCTTCTATCCTATTCCCATTTGCTAATAGAATTAAAAATGGGAAATACTCATTTAATGGTAATACTTTTCAGTTTGAAGCCAATCAAAAAGAAGAAAACAATGCTTTACATGGCTTAGTGTATAACAAAACTTTTGATGTAGTTGAAACTATTTCTAATGATGATACTTTTTCAGTAGTACTAGAATACATAGAAACCAATGAATCTAAAGGCTTTCCGTATACTTACAAAATTCAATTAGAATATATTTTTGGTAAAGAAAATTTAGAGTTAAAAGTATCTGTTATAAACACCGATAATAAGGCTTTTCCTTTCACACTTGGATGGCACCCTTACTTTATAAGTAGCAATTTATCTGAAAGTGCATTACAATTTGATAGTAATCAAAAATTAACCATAGGAGAAAGAAATATTACAACTGGTATAGAGGCTACTGATACTACTTCAGATTTAAAAATTGAAGATAAACAGTTAGATGACTGCTGGGTTTTAGATACTGATGAAGTGATTTTTAAAACCCCAGCATACCATTTAAAATTTAATGCTACGGGAGATAACAACTTTTTACAAGTCTATACACCCCCAAGAGCAAACACCATAGCTATAGAACCGACAACTGGTGTATCTGATAGTTTTAACAATGAAATTGGTTTACAAACATTAAACCCTAATGAAACTTACGGTATTACTTGGAAACTAGAAATAAAAAATAACTAACAAAATATAAAATGAGAGATAGTTTAATAAACGATGTAAAAGAGGTTTTTACAAAAGAATATAATGTAGAACCAATACTTATCTTTTCTCCAGGAAGAATTAACATTATTGGAGAACATACAGATTATAATGACGGGTTTGTATTTCCTGGTGCTGTGAATAAAGGTATTTACGCCGCTATCCAAAAAACAGATGCTAACGTATCTTCTGCCTACGCCTTAGACAAAGAGAGTAAAGTAGAATTCGATTTAGAAACCATAAAACCATTAAAAGAAGGTAGTTGGGAAAATTATATTCTTGGAGTAGTTGCAGAAATAAAAAATAGAAATAAGGTTATAGGCAACTTCAACATTGTATTTAAAGGTGATATTCCTGGAGGTGCTGGTATGTCTTCTTCTGCAGCTCTTGAAAACAGTGTAGTTTATGGTTTAAATGAAGTATTTGGTTTAGGGCTTACCAAAGAGGAAATGATCTTCATATCACAAAAGGCAGAACATAATTATGTAGGTGTAAACTGCGGAATTATGGACCAATACGCTAGTATGTTTGGTGTTAAAGATCATGCCCTACTTCTAGACTGTAGAACTATAAAAGCGAAGCCTTTTAAAATTGAATTTAAAAATCATCAGTTAATACTCATAAACACCAATGTAAAGCATAGCTTGTCTGATAGTGCATATAATGATAGACGCTCTGTATGTGAAAATATTTCTAAAATGCTCAATGTAAAGGCGCTTAGAGATGCTACTGAAGATGATTTAGAAACTATAAAAGACGAAGTTACTCCAGAAAACTACCAAAAAGCCTTATTTGTTATTCAAGAAAATAATAGAGCAAGAAAAGCATCTAAAGCAATGGAAGATGATGATTTAGAAACGTTAGGAGATTTAATTTATGCTTCTCACGAAGGACTATCAAAGCAATACAAAGTAAGCTGTGAAGAATTAGATTTTCTTGTAGGTAAAGCTAAAAGTACAGATTACGTAATTGGCGCCAGAATGATGGGTGGTGGCTTTGGTGGTTGTACCATTAACTTAATTGAAAAAGGTAAAGAAGACGAATTCAAAGCTTTAGTTTCTGAGCCTTACAAAGAAAAGTTTGGCATGGACTGTACGTTCTATTCAGTAGAACTTTCAGATGGAACACACGTAGTAAAATAACAATAATAACTCAACTATAAAATGACAACCGATTTACAAGATTATTCGCATAAACGCTATAATATTTTAACAGGCGAATGGGTTTTAGTATCTCCACATAGAGCAAAAAGACCTTGGCAAGGACAAAATGAAGCTGTAAATAATGAAAAGCGTCCAACATATGATGAGAGCTGTTATTTATGTGCTGGTAATACGCGAATTAACGGTGAAGTTAACCCTAAATACGAAGACGTGTTTATTTTCACTAACGATTTTGCTGCCTTACAAAAAGACTCACCAGATTTTTCTGTTAACGACGGACTTTTAATTGCCGAAAGCGAAAAAGGTATTTGTAAAGTAATTTGCTTTAGTCCAGATCACTCAAAGAGTTTAGCAGATATGTCTGCTGAAGAAATTCAAAAAGTAGTTTTTGCATGGCAAAAAGAATATAAAGAATTAGGTGACAACGAGTTAATTAACTACGTACAGATTTTTGAAAACAAAGGGGCTGTAATGGGGTGTAGTAATCCACATCCTCATGGTCAAATTTGGAGCCAATCTACATTACCAAACGAAGTTGATAAAAAGAACACACAACAATTAAACTACTTCAAAGACAAAAACAATAGTTTATTGGGTGATTATTTAAAGCAAGAATTAGAAAAAAACGAACGTATTATTTATCAAAATAATGCTTTTGTGGTGCTAATTCCGTTTTGGGCTGTATGGCCATTTGAAGCTATGATTGCTCCAAAAGCTCATAAGACAAATATCTTAGAGTTAAATGATGATGAAGCTTTATTATATGCAGATGCTATTGCAGTATTAACTAAGGCTTATGATAAAATTTTTAATACATCATTTCCATATTCTAGTGGTATTCACCAAGCGCCAACTAATGGAGAAGATAATAGTCACTGGCATTGGCACATGAGTTTTTATCCGCCATTATTACGTAGTGCTACCGTTAAAAAATTCATGGTGGGTTATGAGATGTTCGGAACACCACAACGAGATATATCGGCTGAAAAAGCTGCACAAATGATTAGAGATTTAATTTAGTCTCTCTGTTAATAGCAACTTAAAAGCTCTTGCTAAACGCAAGAGCTTTTTTAATTACATATGTTAAACCCTTAGCTTTCAAATACTTCATATTGTGTTAAAACTTCATTAAAACCTCTGTTAAATAATCTTAAGTTCTATAATCATTTTTGTCAATATTCTAATTTGGCTAAAATGAAACAGGCAACATTAATAATATTAATACTTCCTTTTATAAACTTTGCGCAAAGTGTTAATGGTAAAATTTATGATGAAGACTCCACAGTAAAAGGTGCGTTAGTCATTAATATAACGCAAAATGACACTACTTATACAGATACAAAAGGATACTTTAAGTTAACTGCAAAAATTAATGATTCTCTTATGTTTAAGTCCTTGTTCCATCATACAAAGGCTATTAAACTAAAATCTATTCACTTTAACAATACCACGGTATTCGAACTCAAAAAAAAAGTCAATGAATTAAATGAAGTGCTATTAACTAACGAAGAGGAAAAAAAATTTGAATCTATTGAATATACTAGCAATGTCGCTTCTGCTTTTAAAGAAGACATGAAAAACAATGCTCATTTATACATCCCTGAAGAATCATATTCAAGAGGAATTAACTTTCCTAAATTGGCTAAACTAGTAGGCTTAAATAAACTCTTTAAAAAGAAAAAAACGGGCATTAAACACATAAAATTTAATCAGGTAGATTCTCTCTTTTCAAACAGTAAAATTTTCAATGATAGCCTTTTAATTAATGATTTAAGCATTAGTAAAGAACATAAATATTTGTTTTTCGATTATATAGATGCAAAACAACTAAACAGTAATCTATTAGATATAAAAGACAATCTTATCCTTTTAGACTCAATATTCAATTTTAAAAACGACTTTTTAAAAATTTTAGCAGAAACAGATTCTTTAAATATTCCTAGAAATAAATAGTTTGTAACAGATAATAATTCATAATTTCAAAAGTTATATTTTAGCATAAAATACTGTTTAATGAAGCGCTGTCTATACTTTACCCTTACTATTGTTTTCTTAACACTTTGGAGTTCTTGTAGAAAAGATTTTGAATTCTCACCAAGCACAGGAAATTTAGAGTTCTCTAGAGATACTGTATATCTAGATACCGTTTTCACCAATATAGGTTCAAGCACCTACAACTTAAAAGTCTACAATAGAAGTAGTGACGATATTTTAATTCCTAGTCTTAGACTTTCTCAAGGAGATGCTTCAAATTATAGGTTAAGTGTTGATGGTATGGCAGGAAAAGTATTTGAAAACATAGAACTATTAGCCAAAGACAGTCTTTTCATTTTTGTTGAAAGTACCATAGATATTAACACATTACCAAGTTTAGATGGTGAATACCTATATACAGATCAAATTGAGTTTGATGCTGGAACAAATCAACAAAAAGTAGAATTAGTTACACTGGTAAAAGATGCCATTTTTATTTATCCTAATAGAGATAATACAACCAAAGTTGTTGAAACTCTAACGCTAGATATTGGTAACGAGCAATTTGAAACTGAAATTCAAGGTAGAGAATTATTACCTAATGAGTTTACTATGACCAATGAAAAACCTTATGTTATTTATGGCTATGCAGCAGTTCCACAAGGAGAAACATTAACTATTGAGGCGGGTTCTCGTTTACATTTTCATGAAAACTCTGGTATCATTGTCAACTCTGGGGCTTCAATACATGTTAATGGTGCTTTTAGTAGTGATCAAAAACTTTTAGAAAATGAAGTTATTTTTGAAGGTGATAGATTAGAGCCTAATTTCTCTGAAAGACCAGGACAATGGGGAACCATATGGCTTTTAGAAGGAAGTACAAACAACATCATAAATTATACAACTATTAAAAATGCTTTAGTAGGTATACTTTGTGATGGTAATGTTAATGCTGCTACAGATAAATTAACCATAACAAATTCTCAAGTTTACAACTCTAGCAATTTTGGTGTTTTTGGTAGAAATACCTCTATTAGAGGTGAAAATGTAGTTATCAATAATTCTGGATTATCTTCTTTTGCTGGTACTATTGGCGGAAAATATAATTTTACCCATTGTACTATAGCTAACTATTGGGGAAATGGTTTTAGACAATTCCCATCCGTTTTATTAAACAACTTTGTTCCTGATGAAGACGGGAATCCAATTGTTACAGATTTAGCAGAAGCTAATTTTAACAATTGTATTATATATGGTAATGACAACCCAGAAATTTCATTTGAAGAAGTAGAGGACGATGCAGTAGATTTCAATTTTAAATTCACTAATTGCCTCATAAGATTTCAAGATAATAATGGCAGTTTTACAGGACCTAATTACGACTTAAATGATACCAATCATTACGAGGGCAATATTTTTAACGAAGATCCAAACTTTAAAGATCCAGATTTAAATATGTTAATTATTGGTGAAGAGTCTGCAGCAATCAATAAAGGTTTAGCTAGTTTTGCTGGTCAAGTACCTAACGATATTTTAAACGTAAATAGAACTTCTACACCAGATATTGGTGCTTACCAACATATTATGTTTCCTGAGGAGGAAGAATAAACTTAAACTCAATAAAAATGAAGACATATTTTTGGGTTTTAAGTCTTTTATCTTTTTATATTCCAAACATATATTCACAAGAGTATTTTGAAGGAGAAATACAATATAAAATTAATTATGAGTCACTAGACCCAAACGTTTCCTCTAATTATTATAATAAAGAATATGGAAATTTAATTGGTTATTACGAAAACTAAAACCATTATTATTTCCAAACATTAAAAAAATATTCTTAAACATCTGAGTTTCTCCAAAATTTAGTGTAAAAACCTTAAAATTAATTATTACTTTTTTGTTAAGCTGAACTTTTCAAGTTCTCCTTTTTTTACCATAAAAAATTCGAAAAAGAGATATTTTACTATTTCGTTAATAACATTAGATATTTGTTACTATTTAACGTGAGTTTCTTAGAAATTAGGTATTTATAAATATAAAATTTTGATTTTTAGACATTTGTCATTTCGACAGAGTGAGGAACGAGTGAGGAGAAATCTCAGAATAATGAGATTCCTCCTCATACTTCGTTCGGAATGACAACGATAATCAATTTCAAATACTTAATAAATTAAAAATCACATTTTCACATATGACCTCATATCGAACTTACGTTATTTTGAGATCTTATCGGTTTATACTATAACTAAAATTTCATTCTTAAAACAACACTTCTTTATCTCTCATTATCTATACAACTATTTCCAAATATTTTAATAAACTAATAAAATACAGCTGACATACTGTTGTCAGTCATCTAATTTACTTTTGCTGTAAACTAATTTAAAAGTTAAATGAAGCAATTATTAATTGCAGCCACAATGTTAATACTAACTAGCTGTAACAATCAAAACAACGTAAAAAAAGAAAACATGACAAACAAAAAAATTGGAACAATTGAGCTTGTAATTTTTAAAACAAAACCTGGGTTTACGCAAAGTGAAGTTATAGAAGCTGCTAATGCTGTAAATCCTGTAGTTAAAGAATTTAAAGGTTACATTGGTAGAAAACTTGCTATAAGTAAAGATGGAACTTGGACAGATATTGTATATTGGACAGATTTAGAAGCTGCAGAACATGCTGCTCAAGAAATCATGAAAAGCGAAACATGCCAAAAATTCTTTGGAATGATTGATGAAAAAAGTATGACATTCATGCATTTAGATCCAGTAATCGAAAATTCAATATAAAATACTATAACAGTATTTCTAAAGAATAGTAGTTAAGAGCTTAAATATAAGTTTAAGCTCTTTCATTTTATTACTACTATAAATATTAAATGGTATTATCTTATAAGTATTTTATATGGCTAAATTAAAATGAATCGATTAACACGAATAACCGCAATCTTAATACAGCTTCAATCAAGAAAAATTGTAACCGCTAAGGAAATAGCAGAACGATTTGAGGTAAGTCTGCGCACCATTTATAGAGATCTAAAAACACTACAAGATGCTGGTGTTCCTATTGGTTCTGAAAACGGTATTGGTTATTTTATTGTAGATGGATATTCGCTTCCACCAATTAATATCACTGAAGAAGAAGCTAATGCCATGATTATTGCAGAACAATTTATCTTAAATCAAAATGACACTTCTTTAATAAACGATTTTAATTCACTCTTATTTAAAATAAAAGCAATTTTAAGAAATACTGAAAAGGAGAACATCTCTAAATTAGAAAACAGAATCTCCCCTTCTTACTCGCAAAAACAAAATAAAAGCAACTGGTTATCCATTATACAAAAATCAATAACAAATACACTTGTACTAGAAATTGAATACCACTCTATACACAAAAATGAAAAAATCACTCGTGAAATAGAACCGCTAGGTATCTATTTCACTGATAGTAAAGATTGGATTACTATTGCTTTTTGCAGATTAAGAAATGATCTTAGAGAATTTAGGGTAGATAGAATTTTAAAGCTTACAAATACTTCCAAAACTTTTAAATATCAACACGATTTTAGCCTCCAACAATACATTAAAATTATTTGCTCACCTAAGTTGACATAAGGCTGTCATATTCCCTATCTACTTTTGTTTCATTATAAATTCACAAATTTTAAATTATGAATCAAAATGAAATTATTAAAGTATCTGAAATGTATCCTAAAGCTTTTAAAGAGCTAGATATAAGTTTGATAGATAACTATTTTGCTGAAAATGCTACTAAAACAGGGTTTATTTATGATTACGATTCAAATAAATGGCTAGATATATCTACGGTAGATGTTGATGAAATTAAACAATGGGTTTTATCATATAATAAAGATAAAATTATGCCTGATTCTAAAATCAATATTGAAATTTTAGGTATTCAAGATAAAATAGCTGTAGTTAAAATTGATATGTACTGGGCAGAGAGTAGAAAAGGATGTGATTACCTCTTCTTAGTAAAAGAAAACAATTCTTGGGTTATTGATAAAATTCTATACCAAAGTATTTTACAGTAAGCTTTAATATATAAATATCTAAGCTACTTGACTTCGACTCTGCTCAGTTCAACAATTCTAAATGATAAATTAATTAGTAGAGGACACTTAAAAACAAAAAGCCTGAAAAATAAATTTCAGGCTTGATTTTTTATGAGATGCTGAAATAAATTCAGCATGACAAATGCAAGTTGCGTTTTAAGCTACAAACAAAGGCTTGTCTGCCATCATAGCGTTTACTTTTTCTTTAACAGCTTCTAAAGTAGCTTCATCAGCATGATTTGTAACTACTTCATTTACTAAGTCTGCAATATCAGCCATAGCATCTTCTTTTAAACCACGTGTTGTTACTGCTGCAACACCTAAACGAATACCAGAAGTTACAAACGGTGATTTATCATCAAACGGCACCATGTTTTTATTTACTGTAATATCAGCTTTTACCAACGCTTCTTCAGCTTCTTTACCAGAAACATTTTTATTACGTAAATCTATTAGCATACAGTGGTTATCTGTTCCACCAGAAATAATGTTATAATCTTTATCTACTAAGGCTTGCGCTAAAGCAGCAGCATTCTTTTTAACTTGTAATTGGTAGTTTAAGAACTCATCTGTTAAAGCTTCACCAAAAGCAATTGCTTTAGCAGCAATAATATGCTCTAATGGTCCACCTTGATTCCCTGGGAAAACAGCTGAATCTAATAAAGACGACATTTTACGTAATTTTCCACTCTTTAAAGTAATTCCAAACGGATTTTCAAAATCTTCTCCCATCATTATCAATCCACCTCTTGGTCCTCTTAACGTTTTATGAGTTGTAGTAGTTACAATATGACAATGAGGAATTGGATCATTTAAAATACCTTTAGCAATTAAACCTGCAGGGTGAGATATATCTGCCATTAAAATAGCACCTACACTATCTGCAATAGCTCTAAAACGTTTAAAATCAATATCACGAGAATATGCAGAAGCTCCAGCAATGATTAATTTTGGTTGCTCTTTAGTAGCAATATCTTGAATTTTGTCATAGTTCAAAACACCTGTCTCCTCTTCTACTCCGTAAAATGAAGGATTGTATAATTTACCCGAAAAGTTTACAGGAGACCCATGTGTTAAGTGACCACCATGAGATAAATCGAATCCTAAAATCTTATCTCCTGGCTTTAAGCAAGCAGCAAAAACCGCTGTATTCGCTTGACTACCAGAGTGAGGTTGTACGTTCACATATGCAGCGCCAAATAATTCTTTAGCTCTATCTATAGCAATTTGCTCTACTTCATCTACCACTTCACAGCCACCATAGTAACGTTTTCCAGGATAGCCTTCAGCATATTTATTGGTTAAAACAGAGCCAGCAGCTTCCATGACTTGGTTGCTAACAAAATTCTCTGATGCTATAAGTTCTATACCATGTAATTGACGCTCTTTTTCGGCTTCAATTAGTTCAAAAATTTGTTCGTCGCGTTGCATAAAATTAAATTATCGTTAATTATCCCGCAAAAATAGGAAATAGAATAGTTTTAAACACCAAAAAACATATAATTAGTCATAAGTTTTGAACTAATTTATTAACCATTTTAGCGAATTTTAAATTTTATTCGTTTTACGGTATTTTTTCTGATAAAATCAAAAAAAATATGTACGTTTGAAGAGAATTCAATAATCCTTAATACCCTAAATACTTATGCCATTATCAGCAAATAACCCAGATAGAGAATCGTGGTTACACGTAGATAAACACTCAGATTTTCCTATCCAGAATATTCCGTTTGGTGTGTTCTTAACTCGTAACGATATTATCACCATTGGTACGCGTATTGGTGATACCGCCATAGACCTTGGAGCCCTTCATCAATTAGGTTATTTTGAAGGTATCCCTTTAACCGACGACATTTTTCTTCAAGATACTTTAAACGATTTTATTGCAGACGGCAGGCAAACATGGCGTGCTGTGAGAAATAGAATTGCCGAAATTTTTGATATTGAAAACAATACTTTAAAAGACAATTTAAAACATAAAGAAATTGTCTTGTTTAGGTTAGATGAAATTGAAATGCAATTACCAGTTGAAATTGGAGATTATACAGATTTTTACTCAAGCATAGAACATGCTACTAATGTGGGTACTATGTTTAGAGATCCAGATAATGCGTTGTTACCAAACTGGTTACATATACCTGTTGGATATCATGGTAGAAGTTCATCTATTATTCCTTCTGGAATTCCTGTGCACAGACCACAAGGACAAACCTTACCAAAAGGAGCTACTGAGCCTGTATTTGGACCAAGCAAACTAGTAGATTTTGAATTAGAAATGGCTTTTATTACAACAGCAGCTAACGATTTAGGAGAATCTATTCCTATTGAAGAAGCCGAAGAGTATATTTTTGGATTGGTATTATTCAATGATTGGAGTGCTCGCGATATTCAAAAATGGGAATACGTGCCTTTAGGGCCGTTTTTAGCTAAAAACTTCGCTTCTTCAATTTCACCATGGATTGTAACATTAGATGCTCTGGAACCTTACAGAGTTAAAGGACCAAAACCTGTTAAACCGCAATTGGAATATCTTCAATACAAAGGAAAAAAGAGTTTTGATATCAACTTAGAAGTTGCCATTCAACCAAAAGGTGCTAAAGAAACAGTAGTGAGTAAATCTAACTTTAAATACATGTATTGGAACATGTCTCAACAGTTGGCACACCATACTGTTAACGGGTGTCCTGTAAACTCTGGCGACATGATGGGAAGCGGTACTATTTCTGGTCCTACAGAAGATAGTTACGGTTCTATGTTAGAATTAACCTGGCGTGGTGAAAAACCTATTAAAATGAAAGATGGTACAGAACGCAAATTCATTAACGATTATGACACGGTGATTATGCGTGGTTATTGTGAAAATGATGGTACTAGAATTGGTTTTGGTGAAGTTAAAACTGAATTGCTACCTGTTTTTACAAAGAAGTAAACATATACTTGTTACTTGTATAAGTATTAAAATATTTTGTGCACAATTAAGTTAATCCCTCTTAAATGAGGGATTTTCTATTTAATAGTTCCTCTTAAAGAAACTTCACTATTCTTAAATATTGCAAATTCTCTTAGTCTTCATCAAAAATAAAACGGGTTTTATAGATTACAAACGATTACAAAACACTAAAAAAAGAAATATAAAACTTACAAAATAAAACAATATTTACATTTTAATCGAATATATTGGTATTTCATCTATGTTTTAGTTATTTTGGCATCACTATTGAATTAGTAGCCAAATAACCTTAAAATTTTAACCTATGAAAAAACTACTACTTTTTTCCACGATTATTACATTCTTAGTTGCTTGTGGTGCTAAAAAGCAAGTAGAACAAGCTGTTAATACTGGTAATTATGATCAGGCTATCACTACTGCATTACAAAAACTTAGAACCAATAAGAATAAAAAGCGTAAAGCTGAATATGTAGTAATGCTTCAAGATGCTTATTATAAGTCGGTTGAGCGTGATTTAAATACCATTAAACACTATAAAAAAGACAATAACCCAGAACTTCTAAGAAACATATTTGAGTTATATTCAGATTTAGATGCTAGACAAGAAGCTATAAAACCTATTTTACCGCTTTATGTAAATGGTAAAAACATCACTTTTGATTTTAATGATTATAGTAATGAGATTGCTAGTACTAGAGCAGACCTTTCAGATTATTTATATGAAAAAGGCATAGATTTATTAGAATCTGATAATAAATATACCATAAGAGAAGCTTATAATACTTTAGACTACTTAGAACGTATAAATCCTAATTACGAAAAAACACATGATCTTTTAGCTGAAGCTCATGAAAGAGGTACACATTACGTATTGGTATCTATTAATAACCAAACGCAACAGGTGATTCCGCAACGATTAGAATCCGATTTATTAAACTTTAATACCTATGGCTTAAATCAGTTTTGGACGGTATATCACGCTAATCCTAAAAAGGATATTAACTATGATTTTTCTATGCAATTACAGTTAAAGCAAATAAATATTTCACCAGAACGTATTAAAGAACGTGAACTTTTTAGAGAACGTGAAGTTGTTGATGGCTGGAAATACAAAAAAGATAGAAATGGTAATGTTATGAAGGATAGCCTTGGTAACGATATAAAAATTGATAAAATAGTTCGTGTAAAAGCAAGAATTAATGAGTTTATACAAACTAAAGAATCTCAAATTATTGCTGATGTGGTATATGCCGATTTAAAAACCAAACAACAAATAGATAACTTTTCTTTTGATAGTGGTTTTGTATTTGAAAACATTTTTGCCAGATACCAGGGTGATAAACGTGCTTTAGAAAGAGACGACAAACGTTTACTTAACAACCAACGTGTGCCCTTCCCAAGTAACGAACAAATGATTTTTGATACAGGTGAAGACCTAAAACTCAAACTTAAAAATATCATAGCAAAACAACGTTTTGACTTTTAAATTGAAAAGCACCCAATTGGGTGCTTTTTTATTGAAAACTATAAATAGTATATTATATCTGTCATTCCGAATTTATTTCGGAATCTTATCCCTTATCATGTTTGAGAACCTGAAACAAGACTTCGATTGCGTATTTCGATGCTTCGACTGCGCTCAGCACAGGCAAGCTCAATGTAACACTCAGTCTGGCAGTTCAGGTTGACAATTACACTACTTACTCGCCTCTACCCAAGCATCAATCTTATCTTCTAGTAATTGTAACGGTATACATCCTGTTTCTAACACTTGGTTATGAAACTCACGTACATCAAAATTGTCACCTAAAGCTTCAGTAGCTTTAGCTCTTAATTCAATCAATTTTAACTGTCCTATTTTATAGGACAACGCCTGTCCTGGATTTGCCATATAGCGTTCAATTTCACTAATAATATCTTCTTCTGCTTCCGCTTCGTTTTCTAAGGAATATGCAATGGCTTGCTCTCTGGTCCATCCTTTAGCATGTAAACCGGTATCCACCACTAATCTAATGGCCCTATGCATTTCAGAACTTAACATTCCAAAATATTGATACGGATCTTTGTATAAGCCCAACTCTTTCCCCATAGATTCAGTATACAATGCCCAGCCTTCACCATAAGCACTGTACCACAAGGTTTTTCTAAAACTTGGTAACTCCTCGCTTTCTTGTGCTAATGATATTTGAAAGTGATGCCCGGGAATGGCTTCGTGCAAAAACAAATCTTCTTTATCAAAAATATTATACTTTTCTACATAAGGAATTGGCGTATAAAAAATTCCTGACCTGGTACCATCTAAAGAACCAGGGTTATAATTAGCAGCTGCCGATTTCTCTCTAAAAGGCTCTGTTCTTCTTACCTCAAAAGGTGTTTTAGGTTGATTCCCAAACAACTTATTAATTTGAGGTTTCATGACTTCATGAATACTATCGTAATAAGCTATGACTTGAGAACGCTCTATAAACGGCATTAAATCCTTATTGGTTCTTACATGCTCAAAAAAGGCTTTTAAATCACCCGTAAAACCTACTTCTTTTTTTACAGCTTCCATTTCAGAACGAATTCTAGCCACTTCACTTAATCCTAATTGGTGGATCTCTTCTGCCGTTTTATTGGTAGTTGTATATTTCTTTATTTGATGTGCATAATAAGCATCACCAAGTGGTGTAGCATTTATACCACTAGACGCTCTACCTTTTTCTAAATATTCCTGATTTAAAAAATCTACCATTTTTTGGTGTGCCGGTATGATTTTATTTTCAACCATATTTGCATAAGCATCTGTTAATTCTTTTTGTTCAGCTTCTGTAAACGTATCAGGCATGTTTTTTATTGGAGAATAGTACAGATGATCTTCAATAGTACCTTGCGCTAAGGTTTCAAACTGTGGCGTCACTTTTACAATCAAAGACTTTGGCAATACATAATCGCTTTCCATGCCTTTTTTCATGTTTTCAATAGCAGCATTCAACCAAACTAAATAGGCATCTACACGAATTAACCAGTTTTTATAATCTTCAATTGTTTTAAATGGTTGGGCATTTGTACCACCTGCCAGTTGATTAAAATCTAAGTTTTTAGACCACATCTGATCTATAGGCATCAAATCTTTTTTGAAGGTCATGGCCTCTAAGTTGATATTACAATCCCACTCCAGCACCGCTTTACTCATTTTTTCTGTAGCAGTTAGAGTAGATGTGTCAATGTTAGCTAAAGCTTCTTTATACTTGGTATAGTATGCTTTCTTTTTAGCTTTAAATTCATCTGAAAGTATATTAGGAAATTTGGTATTAAACCTATTATCCCCTGCATTTGTAGCTTTCATAGGGTCTAACTCATAACCTTCTTCACTGTAATCTTTAAGTAATTCTGAAAAAGTATTATCAGCTTTGGTTTCTACTGTTTTAGAAGTATCATTTTTACAGGAAACCATTACAACTAGAACGAAAAGTAAAATGATTCTATTCATCATAAAGCGATTTTATAGTTAATTTAAATTTATTCCGCTAATTAACAGATTAGTTTCGAAATAAAACTATAAACCTTAAAAATTAACATTTTTAAAACTTTATAAAGTAAAAATAAAAACAATTGAAACCACTAAAAAATTCTATCCCAGCGTTTGAGGTTGGACTTCAAGAAAACTATCTTCCCAAATTTTTGATTGTGTTTTTTGATCAATATTACCTCCGGATAAGATGACTACAATTCTTTTTTTACTTTTTTGAGACTTCAACCATTGAAACCCTGCTTCCATTCCTAATGCACTTGTAGGTTCTATGTGCAGCTTTAATAAATGAGTCAACCATTGTGTCCAATAAATCATATCCTTTTCGCTAATTTCATATAGACCATCTAATTTCTTTAAATGTTCAAATGTAATTTCGCCTATCGCCATGGTCATAGCACCGTCAGCCAATGTATTTGGTATAGATTGTAGTCTTTGTATAGAGTTTTGTTTTAAAGATTGCGCAGCATCATTAGCATTTAATGGTTCTGCGCCATAAACTTTAGTTTTTGGTGAAAAGGAATGCGTAGACAAAATAGTTCCAGATAGTAATCCTCCACCACCGCATGGTGCAAAAATGGCATCAACGTTGTCTAGTTCATCAAATACTTCATAAGCCACAGTACCTTGACCATATATCACTTGATAATGATTAAATGGAGGAATCCAAAATACCCCGTCTTTATTGGCTTGCTCTTTTACCTTTTTATCGGCGATATCTCTGGTTTCACACAATTCAACTTCAGCCCCATAACTTTGTGTTGCTTGAATTTTTACTTTTGAGGAATAGGAAGGCATGAAAATTTTTGAAGGTATTCCAAATTGACTTGAAGCCCATGCAACTGCCTGTGCATGATTTCCTGAGCTATTTGCTATGATTTGTTTTGGAAGTTTGCCGTTATCAGCTAGCCAAGAAATAGTATTACAAGCCCCTCTTGCTTTAAAGGCACCTATTTTCTGTAAACATTCTGCTTTGAAAAAAATGTCATGCCCTAACCATTTATTTAACAACCTAGAACTAACAATGGGCGTTTTATTGATAAATTTGTGTATCCTATTTTTTGCATCAAGAATTTCTTTCATATGCTGACTGGATATAAAGTTTTATATTGGAAAATATATATGCACATTTATGGTATTGCTCGAGTTACATATGTGATTTTGGTATGTTCGCCTGAAATTGTATCAACATCAATTCTTCGCAACCATAATTCTTTGTTATTTGTGATACTCTTTCTTTTATTATTTATAAGATCTTCTATCATAGTTAATTCGCTCTTACCTAATTCTTCAATTAATTTTTGAAAGTCAATCGAATTTAATGTTTCGTCTATTGAGTAAACAATTTCGAAACTTACTAATTCATCCTTATTAAATCTCAAAAAAATAATCGGATTGACTTTCATATTTTCAACTTCAACTTGATTAGGGATTCTCAAGTAATTATTAAAATTATCGCTATTTTCAGAATTCACATCTAACTTTAATTTCCCTATTTTTTCACTTACTTCTTCATAACTATCTCCAAGTGAAATTTTATAATTTTTGTAGCCAATTGGAACTTTCCATAATTCGTTTTCATTTTTACATGCCAAAAATGAAATCATTATAGTTAAAAATAAAAGTTTACTGTTTGTAATCATTTTTCTTTTTAATTGCCCCTTTAAATGATAATGAGTTTTAATTTCCTTTATTACTATATAAGCTAAGTTAGAATTTCTTCACTAAAAACTCAAGCTAAAAATATATTAAGCTTACATTTAATTATAAATAAAAACACCTTTAAAAAGGTGCCTTACAAACTATTGTAATCTGCTCTTTTTTTACAGGATGCTCAAACTCCAACATTTCAGCATGTAGATGTAAACGAGTTCCTTTGGCACCATACAAATCATCACCAAGAATGGGTATTTTTAAACCTTGCCCGTGAGCTGCATGTACACGTAATTGATGCGTGCGTCCTGTGATTGGGTAAAAGTGAATTCTGGTTTTCTCATTTTCTACTTTAACCACTTCATATTTAGTTTGAGCTGGTTTACCATGTTCATAACACACTAATTGTTGGGGTCTGTTATCTAAATCTACGCGTAATGGCAAATCTATAAGCCCTGCTTTTGTAGTTAATTCACCATCTAAAACCGCTACGTAACGTTTTTTAACCGTTCTATTTATAAATTGTTTCTGAAGGTTTTTATGTGTTTTTTCATTTTTGGCTACTAATAAAATACCTGAAGTAGACATGTCTAATCGGTGTACCAACAAAGGTCCTTTACTATTTGGTATATAGTGTTGCATTTTGGTTTGCACCGAATCTAAAGATGTTTTTCCAGGAACCGATAAAAACTCATGGGGTTTATTTACCAATAACAAATAATCATCTTCGTATAGAATTTCTAGAGGCGCATCGTGCTTTTTAACTTCTAAAATAGGGTTAGCTTCAACAGTTAAACCTTGCATCATGTGCCCCAAAATAGGTTCACATTTACTTCGGCATGATGGATAAAACTGCTTATGTTTACGAACTTCAGATCTTGGTGAGGCTCCCCACCAAAACTCCGCCATGGCAATGGGTTTCAAATTATTTTCATAAGCATATTGAAACAACTTAGGGGCAGCACACTCTCCTGCACCTGCTGGTGGAATTCTTACTGTTGTATTTTCAAAAATAG
The DNA here is from genome assembly GCA_947487895.1 of uncultured Flavobacteriaceae bacterium. GTDB lineage: Bacteria > Bacteroidota > Bacteroidia > Flavobacteriales > Flavobacteriaceae > Seonamhaeicola. The sequence goes on along the minus strand of CANKYF010000001.1, from coordinate 329,475 downwards.
CTAGTAAATCTTTGGCGTTTCCTTCAGCATTTAAAAATGCATATTGTTCGTGTAATCTCTTTTGAAGTGAAGCAGATTGTAAGCGGCGCTTTTCTTTTAATGTATCTAATTCAGATTGTATGTCTTGTAAATGAGATTCGGCTTGTTCAATTTTTGCCTTCCAATCGTTTTTTAAATCTTTTAATCTGAAGTGGTAGTAAATACTCTGATTTTTGAGTTCTTCAAGCAAGTTTTTATAAGCTTCTGGAGAAAGCTCATCGACTTCAGTATCTCTACGTATTTTGCGTTCGGCTTTCTTTTCCTTTATGGTCAGTTTTAAAGCTTTTAATTCCTTATCATAAGCTTCTAGGCATTCTTTTAAATTAGCTTTAGAAGAAATATAAACTTCTGAAGCTTCCAAAACCTCAATCTTTCTATTAATCTCATTTAATTCCTGCTCACCTATTTTGTAAAAACCTTCAGGATTTAAAGTATCGTAAACTGTAGGTACAAACCCTTTGTGCTCATTACTTTCGGCTAACTTTCCCGAAAATGCAGCTAAATAACCAATAACACCATCAGTATTTTGTACCACCATTACCCCAAACATCTTCCCTATTACTAAGCCTTCAGCATTAGGGTTTAATCCAAAATTATGGTTAAAGTTTGCTTCTTCCTCTAAATAGTTTTGTAAATCTTCAGCAGCTAAAACACTTAGCTCATGAGGTTCATAATAAAAAGGAAAGGTGAATTTTTCGGGTAATTCTATAGTAGAACCAACCGTTAATGGATGAAATAAAACGTTTTCAAAATTACTCATAGCACCAAAAGGGCTACAAAGAAACAAAGTATTTTTAGTTTAAAGCTATAAGATTACGGTAATTTATATTCGTAAGCACCAATGTCATAACTTTTACCTTGTGGTCTTAATACTCCATTGATATCATCTTCTAATCCAAAATCACTTAAATTACTTCCAGCATCAATTAAAGGGGAGTCTTGTGATAATTTAAGATTGTTGTTATCAAAATCAACAAACTTAGCGTAAGACAGGTCTTTAGTGAAAATATTGTTTAGAGAATCTAGCGTTGCTCCTTTTCTAGCTATTTCGGTAGCATTAGGTGCTACAAAAATGTTATTATTCAATCTTTTTACACCTCCGTCTTCACTAAAAAAAGCAAATGCTCTCTCTCCAGTAGAGTGGAATGTATTATTGAAAATATTAAAATAACCATCTGGAAATCTATATACTGTGGTGCCAGAGGCTCCAAAAAACGCATAATCATAAGCATCTATAATGACATTATTATAAATATCTAAATTTCCCATGCCGTGTACTTGAATTCCTGTGCCACCATCTATTACCAGATTGTTATAAAACTTTCCTGTAGTACCATCACCAATGTACAACCCTTCATCATGTGCACCACTTCTCTTCTTTCCGTAGCCATTGATAAAATTATTATACACCGCTACATTCTCGTTACTATTTTTAATTTGAATACCATCATATCCTGTATTCTCTATTTTATTATTAAAAATCCTAACATTTTTTATAGCATGTGAATATGTTTTCTCTGTACAATCACTTTCTGTACGTCCGTTATAAAAACCATGTCCAATGTACAATCCTTCGCCATCAACATCATGTATATAATTATCTCTAACAATAATGTTCTTCATTATCCAAGCGGTTCTGGTTGGGTCTCTAAACAAATCGCAATCTTCATACGGACTAGTTTTAATACCTATTCCTGCAAATCCAGATCTATTAGCTGATTTACCTGTAACTTCTATATTTGCTATCTCAAAATCTGTAGTGAAGGTTTGCATACTAATAAAAAAGCCTTTCTCTGTAGATACTTTAATACCATAGTCTCCTCCGCCTCCATTTCCTGTAAATTTAAAATTATTTGAATGCTGAAACTTAACTCCGTAAGCACTATTAGCAGGGTTTACAAAAGCTACTTTACCATCGCAATTTTTAATAATAATTGGTTTTTCTGAAGTACCTTTTATATTAGTAAATAATAAATTATTATACTCAATATTACCATCTAAACAAATAGTATCACCTGGTTTAATGTTGAGTTCTTCACCATCTGTTTTCCATGAATTCACAACATAGGTACATTCATCACAAGCTATTGGTTCTATTACAATAGGTGTTTCATTATCCTCATCTAGTTGAATATCTTCATCAAGATTTTGAGATTCGATATCTGATTCATTACAAGAAAATAATAACTGGAAAATAATTAAAGGACATATCAATGCCCAGAGGTTGGTATAAGTAGGTTTCATTTGGTTTCAGATTTGGGGTCTGTCTGAAACAAAACTAAAAATTAGATTTAAACAAACCTAATTAAATTTACTGTATTTGTTTGTTTATAAGCAACATGGAATAGCAAAACGTCATTTTAAACTAAATCAGAAAGTTTCCAGAAAGGATACGCTCACTATTTTCTACAGGCTGATTGTAAATATATACCCAGGTATTAATAGTTGTTTTATTTTCTAAAAAGGCAGTAGTGATTTCTCTTTTGAATAAACTTGATTCAACATTATGAGCATCAAAACCTTCATATGCATCTAAAACCTTAAAAGTAGCATTAACATCTTTTAATTTAAACAAGGTTCCAAATACTTTATCTTCTTTTAAATCACTTAAAATAACTCCCGGAAACCAAGAAATCTTGTAGAGTTTACCTAAAATATAACCTTTTCCTTTTACCTCTGAATTAATGGAAAGAAATCTAGACATATCATTGTCTACATCTTTTTGAAGTGTTCCGTAAACAAAAAGATAATTAGAACTCAAAGTTTATATGTTTATACAAAACTAGTTAAATCTATAGCATTTATTTGCCCGTGAGAAGCATGTGCAACGGCTACACCATTCTTTACTACCAATAATTGTGGAGATTGATGCATCACTTGAAATTTATAACCAACTTCATTAGAAACATCTCTATAACTTAATAAATCTAAGTAATATAAATCTAAATCTTCTTCGGTAAAATTATAAGTAGCAATAAACTGATTCATCACCATTCTACTAATACCACAGCGCGTAGAATGCTTAAAAATAATTTGCGTTTTATTTCTAGATGCTTCTTCTATTTTTTTTAACTGAGAGACATTGTTCAACGCAATCCAAGGCAATGCTTTTTCCTCTTTTTGCTCTCCAGAACCTCCAAATATCTTTTTTAATAATCCCATAAATATTTTAAAAAGTTTAATTATATAATTTAAGTCGAACAAACCTACCAAACTTACAAACTGACGAAAAGTCATTCAAATACAGCTAAAAACCGTCATTTTGTCTTACAAGTTTTAATGGTAAGATTATTGACAAAAACAAGATGTAAAGAAAACAAATTTAACCTATGAACTTTAATAATTATACAATAAAATCACAAGAAGCCATTCAACAAGCGCAACAAATAGCGCAGGGGTTTGGACATCAACAAATAGAAAACGAACACCTTTTTAAAGGTATTCTAGAAGTAGATGAAAACGTTTTACCATTCATTTTAAAGAAATTAAACGTAAACATTTCTATTTTAAAACAAGCTTTAGATAAACAACTAGAAAGTTTCTCTAAAGTATCAGGATCTGAATTGATGCTATCTAGAGACGCTGGAAAAAGTCTTAATGAAGCATCTATAATTGCCAATAAACAAAAAGATGATTATGTGTCTATTGAACACTTAATTCTTGCTGTTTTTAAATCTAAAAGTAAAATAGCACAGATGCTAAAAGACCAAGGTGTTACAGAAAAAGGTTTAAAAGCTGCCATAGATGAATTACGTAAAGGAGAAAACGTTACGTCTCAAAGTCAAGAAGACACTTATAATTCGTTAAGTAAGTATGCTAAAAACCTGAATCAATTAGCTAAAGATGGTAAACTAGACCCTGTAATTGGTAGAGATGAAGAAATTAGACGTATTCTTCAAATCTTATCACGTAGAACTAAAAACAATCCTATTTTGGTTGGTGAACCTGGAACAGGTAAAACCGCTATTGCCGAAGGTTTAGCGCATAGAATTATAGACGGCGATATTCCTGAAAACCTAAAAGACAAGCAAATTTTTGCCTTAGATATGGGAGCACTTATTGCTGGTGCTAAATACAAAGGAGAGTTTGAAGAGCGATTAAAATCCGTGATTAAAGAAGTTACTACAAGTGATGGTGATATTGTGCTGTTCATTGATGAAATTCATACATTGGTTGGTGCTGGTGGAGGACAAGGTGCTATGGATGCAGCTAATATTTTAAAACCTGCTTTAGCCCGTGGAGAATTAAGAGCCATTGGTGCTACCACGCTTGATGAGTACCAAAAATACTTTGAAAAAGATAAAGCGCTTGAACGTCGTTTTCAAAAAGTAATGGTAGATGAACCAGATACAGAAAGTGCTATTTCAATTTTGAGAGGTATTAAAGAAAAGTACGAAACACATCATAAAGTTAGAATAAAAGACGAAGCTATTATTGGTGCAGTAGAATTATCTACCCGTTACATCACCAACAGATTTTTGCCAGATAAAGCTATTGACTTAATGGACGAAGCTGCTTCTAAATTGCGAATGGAAATCAATTCCAAACCAGAAGAGTTGGATGTGATGGATAGAAAGATCATGCAGTTAGAAATTGAAATTGAAGCCATTAAACGCGAGAAAGATGAAAGCAAATTAAAAACCCTGCGTTCTGACTTAGCTAATTTGAAAGAAGCTAGAAACGAAATTAACGCCAAATGGAAAAGTGAAAAGGAAGTTGTTGATAATATCCAGAATACAAAACAAGATATTGAAAATTATAAATTAGAAGCAGAACGTGCAGAACGCGACGGTGACTATGGTAAAGTGGCTGAGCTACGCTATGGTAAGATAAAAGAAGCCCAAGAAGCACTTGAAGCACACCAAGCTATCCTTGCTGATCAAAAAGAGAACTCTCTTATAAAAGAAGAAGTCACTTATGAAGATATTGCTGAAGTTGTAGCAAAATGGACGGGAATTCCTGTTACTAAAATGATACAAAGTGAACGCGAAAAGCTTTTAAAACTTGAAGACGAATTACATAAACGTGTCGTAGGACAAGAAGAAGCAATCGTTGCTGTGAGTGATGCTGTGAGACGTAGTAGAGCTGGTTTACAAAATCCGCAAAAACCTATTGGTACATTCTTATTCTTAGGAACCACGGGGGTTGGTAAAACAGAACTCGCAAAAGCCTTAGCAGAATATCTGTTTGATGATGAAAATGCTATGACCAGAATTGATATGAGTGAATATCAAGAACGTCATGCAGTGAGCAGACTAGTTGGGGCGCCTCCGGGATATGTGGGTTATGATGAAGGCGGACAATTAACTGAAGCTGTGAGACGTAAACCTTATTCTGTAGTACTTTTAGACGAAATTGAAAAAGCACATCCAGATACGTTTAATATCCTTCTTCAGGTATTAGATGAAGGTAGATTAACTGATAATAAAGGAAGGATTGCAGATTTTAAAAATACTATCGTTATCATGACCTCCAATATGGGTAGTCATGTAATTCAGGAAAAATTTGAAGCCGTTAAGGATATTGATACAGCCATGGAAGCTGCAAAAGTTGAAATTTTAGGATTATTAAAACAGAGTGTAAGACCTGAGTTTTTAAATAGAATAGATGACACCATAATGTTTACGCCTTTAAGCAAGGAAAACATTGTAGACATTGTTGGTTTACAATTAAAAACTGTTACTAAAATGATAGCGCAGCAAGGTATCACTTTTGATGCTACTCAAGAAGCTATAAACTATTTAGCAAACAAAGGTTATAATCCAGAATATGGCGCGAGACCTGTAAAACGTGTTATTCAAAGAGAAGTGTTAAACGAATTAAGTAAAGAAATACTAGCAGGAAAAGTTACTACAGATAGCATTATTTTATTAGATGCTTTTGATGATAAACTAGTATTTAGAAACCAAAGCGATTTAGTTGCTGAAGAATTTTAAAAAACTTATGAAATTGTTGTAACAAATACTAGTTACAACAGTCTATTAGTTGGTTGGTTAGTTAAAAAAGCAATCTAAAATACATTAATTTGTATGGAAGATTGCTTTTTCTTTGTAACAATTGTTTCATAGAGTATACTCATAGTTCAAAATCAAAACAAATTATGAAACGATTATTATCTTTTTTGGTGTTAACTATTTTTTCTTTTTTATCGGTTAATGCACAAAAATTAGAAAACTCTACACTTTGGAAAATCTCTGGAAACGGATTAGAAAAACCTTCTTATTTATTTGGAACCATTCACATAACTTGTGACGCTTCTATTAATGAAAATGTTCAAAAAGCACTAGATGAAACATCTCAAGTTGTCTTAGAAATAGATATGGATGATCCCACATTACAAACTAAAATGATGTCGGGTATGTATATGAAGGATGGTAAAACACTTAAAGATTTAACTTCTGAAGAAGAGTACACAGCTATTGATTCTCTATTTTTAAAAAACACAGGCATGCCAATTAAAATGTTTCATAATGTAAAACCCTTTTTCTTAAGTTCTATGTTATATCCTAAATTAATTGATTGCCCAATCCAATCTTTTGAAATGTCTTTAATGAAAGTTGCTAAAGAACAAAATGAAGAAATAAATGCTCTAGAAACTGTTGAGGAACAATTACAGGTTTTTGAAAACATTCCGTATGAAGATCAAGTAAAAGATTTGGTTAAAATGGCTAAGGATAATTTAAAATCTGATAAAGCAAAATTTGCCGAAATGCTATCGATATATGAAAAGCAAAACATTACTGAGCTTGTCGATATGATTAAAAATGATGACAGTGCAGTAGCACAATATGAAGATGAGCTTCTAGTTAAAAGAAACAAAAACTGGATTTCTAAAATTACTGCATATTCCAAAGAGCAGCCTACCTTTTATGGTGTTGGTGCGGGTCATTTAGCAGGAGAAAACGGTGTGATCAATCTACTTAAGGCAGCTGGATACAAAGTTACAGCTGTAAAATAATCTATTATTATAAATTTAACATACTAAAAATATACCACTTGGTATATTTTTAGTATGTTTGTTTATAAATGACAACAAAAGCAGCTCTTACTTCAAAATATATTATAGAAACTGTGGCGCCAATTTTTAATAAAAATGGATATGCAGCTACTAGTTTAAGTGATATTACAAAAGCAACAGGCTTAACTAAAGGTGCTATTTATGGTAATTTTAAAAACAAAGAAGAGTTAGCCTATGCATCCTTTAAGTACATGGTGAAATTTTTAATGAAACCATTGTTTGAACATATGGAACTCAGTAACTCTCCTATTAGAAAACTTTTTTTAATAACAGATTTTTATAGCAACTATTATGAGTTTTCAAAACCCTTAGGAGGTTGCCCTATGTTAAATATTGGTGTAGATGCCAATCATAATAATACTTACTTATTAAAAAAGGTAAGAGAGCTCATTCAACGTATTCAAGATCAATTATGTACTATTATTGAAGATGGTATTGAAAATGGTGAAATTTCATCAGAAATAAATGCCATGCAATATGCTAAAAGAATTGACACTATGATTCAAGGCGCTGTATTTATGACACATACTATGGAAGATGATTTTTATATGAAAGATACTATGAAACAAATTGACAATATGATTATTAACGAAATGAAACTATAATTTTTTTAACCTAAAATATACCAATTGGTATAAAATAACAATCATTATGATAGCATTACCAAAAGTATTAGAAACAAAAACTAAGATTAGATTTCAAGACTGTGATCCTTTTAATCATTTAAATAATGGGAACTATACAAATTATTTCATGAATCATCGCGAGGATGCGCTCATTAAAAACTACGATATAGACATTTACAAAATGGCTAAAGCTACAGGAAAGAGTTGGGTATCTAGTAGCAATCAAATAGTTTATTTAAAGCCTGCTTTACTTATGGAAACTGTTGTCTTTGAATCTCAACTAATACATTATACCGATAGTGAATTAAAGGTAGAAATGCGAATGTATAACGAAGATAAAACCCATTTAAAAGCTATTATATGGTCTGGCTTTGTTCACTTTAATATTTTAAAACAAAAAAGAGAAATCCACTCAGAAGATTTAATGACACTGTTCAAAACTGTTATTAATCCTGTTAATTCTAAAATATTTGAAGAGCGTTTACTAGAAATCAAATCACAAACCATAAAATCTAAAGAAGCACTTTCTCTCAGATAAAGCACAAAAAAACGCGACTAAAACCTCAAAAGCCAGTCAAAACGCATAACGTGATAATAAACCGTTTGTAGATTTTAACATTGTAGTTCATCGAAAAATCATTTTCAAACTAAATTTTAAGAATAATAATTTATAATTTGGTCATGAATGTATGCCCCCCTCTATACATTTTTACCAGAAAAATTAGTTAATAGCTACTATTTTATCTTACCAATAAAATAGCAATAAAAACCTACTTATAACAATGAACATTTACCAACAAATTGAATTTACGCAACTTAGTCCTAAAACTACCGAAAGAGATATTATTGATTTTTGTCTTGAGGCCAAAAAACATGAGGTAAAGTCTGTATGCGTAAATAGTTGCAATGTTCCTTTAGCAAAACAACTATTAGATGGAAGTGGTATAAAAATTTCCTCTACTATTGGTTTTCCTTTTGGAGCAACAGACACTCTCTCAAAAATTCATGAAGCTAAAACTGCTGTAAGCAAGGGAGCCAATGAAATTGATATGGTGATAAATATTGGACTCTTAAAAAGTAAAAACTACGTTTCTGTATTAAAAGACATTAGCGATGTGAAACTCGAAATTGGAAATATTCCTTTAAAAGTCATCATAGAAATTTCAGAATTAAATAAAAATGAAATTATAAAAGCATGCCAAATTTGTATGGATGCTAATGTAGATTATATAAAAACATCTAGTGGATTCTCTAAAGGTGGTGCAACTTTAACTGTCGTTAAGATTATTAAAAAGACTGTAAAAAATTATTTGAAAATTTGTGCCTCTGGAGGTATTACAGATTTAGATGCTGCCAATAAATATTTAGATATTGGTGTTACCAGAATAGGTGCCACAACAGATTTTAAAGCACATACAGTATCAGCATAAGAACTAATTATTAGTCAATTCCCCTTGAAAAAAGGCTATCTTTGATAGTCTTTTTTTATGCCTAAAATTGATGTAAATCATTTAATTATATTATTAAAATTAGCATATTAGTTTTTTGAAAAACCATAGATCTATGAAACCTTTAAACTCTTATATAGACCACACACTATTAAAAGCTACAGCCACAAAAGAAAATATTATTGAATTATGTGAAGAAGCTAAAAAACATCAATTTCATGCCGTGTGTGTAAATAGTTGTTATGTATCCTTAGCGAAACATCATCTTAAGAATAGTGATGTAAAAGTATGCAGTGTTATTGGTTTTCCATTAGGAAGTATGTCTACTGAAGCTAAAGTAGCAGAGGCAATAACTGCTATTAAAAATGGGGCTGATGAAATTGATATGGTTCTAAATATTGGTTTTCTAAAAAGTAAAGATTTTGATGCTGTTTGGAAAGACATTGAAGCTGTAAAAGCATGTATACCTCATGGTATTTTAAAGGTTATTCTTGAAACTTGCTACTTAGAAGAATTAGAAATTATTAAAGCTAGCGAACTAGCCATACAAAGTGGTGCAGATTTTATAAAAACCTCAACAGGTTTTGGTACAGGTGGTGCAACCATTCAAGACATTAAACTAATGAAAAGTGTATGCAAATCGTGTGTAAAAATAAAAGCATCGGGTGGTATTAAAAATGCTGAAACTGCATTAGAATATATCAACTTAGGTATTGAAAGAATAGGTACATCTTCAGGCATAGCAATAGTTGAAGGTACTTCTTCAAGTTCTAATTATTAATTAGATACCCTTATGTTTTTTAATTCAATTTTGGAAAGTAGTTTTAGTTTATTCTTTTTAACTTAGAGAATGAAAAAGTGACTAACGTTAGAATACTGTGTCTAACAACTATTAACAACCAAAATTTCACCTATTATGCTCAAAAAAAGTATCATCATTTTATTGACATTATTAGCATTTAGCTGTGGCAATAAAAAAGACAAAGAAAACTCAGATACAACAATAGTTGTAGATAGTACAGAGTTAAAACAAGAAATAGACTCTCTAGAAATTTTTACTGAAGAAATGAAAAATACTGAAGAGAGTATTGAAACTTCTATTAATAAGATAGAGGATTTATTAAATGACATAGAAAACTAATTTATTATGAAAAATTCAATTAAAGTTATATTAACTATTACCTTAATTTTTGGCTTTGTAACTATAGGTTTTGCTCAAAAACCTGATCATGCAGGTAAAAAAGATAAAACTGAAAAGAAAATTAAGAAAAAGAAAGCTAAAGAGGCTCTAGAAAAAGAAAAAGAGGATTTAGAAGAGGAAATTAAGGAAAAGAAACAAAATAAGGAGAAGGCAGAGAAAAAAATAAAAAAAGAGAAGAAAGAAAAAACAGAAAAAGTTGAGGAAGAATTAGAAGACAAAGGTAATTCTTATGGAAAAGACAAATATGGGTTGGAAGGAAAAGCTTATGGTCAAGAACGTGCTAGACTAGCTAAACAAAAAAAAGATGAAAAGGCTAAAGAATTAGATGCTACTCTAGAAAGAGGTGAAGCTAAGGCAAATAAAACTAGAGAAAAAATAAAAGAGGTTAAAAGCAAGTTAAACACTAAGAAAAAAGAAGGTGAGATCTCAGAAGAAGAATATGATGAAAAAATAAAAAAACTCGAAGCTATTGAAAAAGAGACTAACAGTTTGGATGAAAAAGTAAAAAAAGGTAAAACCTTAAGAAAATCTAAGAATAATTAATTAGTGATTTATACTAACTATTTAAAGGTTAGCGATAAATTATGGCTAACCTTTTCTTTTACAAAACCTTTTATCAGTATGCTTTTCATCGAAAAAACACTAAAGAATTAGATATGTTCTAAAAGCAGATCTTATTTTTGTAATTATCCATTAAAAGAAGTTAGGAGTATGAAGTATTTAAAATCTATATTAGTAGTAACAATGTTCATTATGGTATTACTATTAATGACTAATTGTGATGATAATGATAGTAACAATAACAAAGCTGAGACAGCCAGGGTACAATTAAAACTGGTAGATGAACCAGGAGATTATGAAGAAGTAAATATTGAAATAGTAGATATTCAATACAAATCTAATGAAGATGAAGAAAATTGGGAAAGTTTCATTCCAGAAGGTGGCTATCCTATAAATGTAGATATCACAGAACTTATAGCAGGAAATAGTTTGTTATTAACAGATGATGTATTGCCAGTAGGTATTTTAAAACAAGTAAGACTTGTTTTAAGTGATAATAATACCTTAAAAATAGAAGGCCAAGATGAGTTAATACCATTAGATACTCCAAGTACACAACAATCAGGCTTAAAACTAAACTTAGATGAAGAATTAAAAACAGGCTTTGTGTATTCATTTATTTTAGACTGGAATGTGCAAAAATCAATAGTTAAAGCGGGTAATTCAGGAAAATATATACTAAAACCCGTAATTAAAGTTAATGCTGAAGTTAGTTCAGGTTCAATAAATGGTAAAATAATTGAAATTATTGAAAAGGTTGAAACTCCAATTGCAAATCAGGTAGTAGAAGTTTATACAACAGAAGATGCACTAGTTAAAGACACATTAACTGATGAGAGTGGAGATTTTGTACTACAAGGCCTAGAAGCTGGAACTTATATTTTAAAGATTAACAAAGAAACTTACAAAGCTTATGTTTCATCAGAAGTAAATGTAGAAGTTGGAGCTACTGAATCTGTCGGAACCATTATATTAGAATCAGAAGAATTATAGATTCTATTGAACATGAATATTTTCTAATTCAATTTTGGAAAGTAGTTTTAGTTTATCGTTTTTAAAGTCTTCTTCAATGGTTTCTAAAGAAGTGCCATTATTTGTGGTTTTGTAATTGTTATAGTCTACAAAACGAATTCCATTAACTATACGTTCGTTATAAGCTTCTCTAAAACGTAACCCCATACCATGATCTTCTTCATAAGAATATGCCAAATAGTCTACTTTAAAAGATGCTGTATTCACAAAATATATAAAGACATCTTCAAAGTCTTCTCCTCCTCCCTCTTCATTAAAAGTAACTTTAATTTTATGATAGATTTCCCCTTTTATTGTTACTTCACTTAAATAGGTTTTGTTAACAGCAGGCGTATTTAAGCCATAAGGTAACACCGAAAAATAATGTACAGAATTTACAGAAGCTGAATATCTAGGCACCATACTATCTGCAACTTTTACAACTTCATCATTAATAACACGCTCAAAACCTCTATTACTTAATACGTCAAAGATTGAGTCCCCTTCTTTTACAAAGGCTCTTATAAACATAAAATTCCCCCATTTCCTAACTGCTTTGTATTGTTTATCTCTAAAATCAAAATTAATTGTTGCATTAGAAATTATAGAACCCCCAGAAACTTCTATAGATGTATCTATAATTTGATTAGCTGTTAAAGTTTTCTCTTGTTTACAACTTTGAAAGAGTACAAAAACTACTGTAATAATTACTATTTTTTTTATCATGATTTAATTTTAAATATCTATAAAAATACCTTTAAAATTTTACTCGTTAACTAATTCGAATTTAATTGAATTTCCAGTGAATTTTTGAGATAAGCTATTAATTGAAGACTCCTTGAGTTGTAAAACTCTTGGGTAACCTCCTGTGGTCTGACAATCGCGCATTAACACAATAAGTTTGCCAGATGGCGTTAATTGCACTGTACCTGGAAGTACTAAAGAAGTTATTATAGGATCTAAACTATTCTGAAGAACTTCTTGTAACTGATATGCCATTCTATTACTATCTTTTGAAATAGTAAATTCAGTCTTCAATAACATACTTTTTTGATCTTCGGAAAGTTGGTTAAACTCTGGCCCCTTAAATACTTCTACTTTTTTTAAGTTGAAAAAAGCCTCATTCGTTTTTATTGAAGCATTTTTATTAGTACTCATCGTTTTTTGTGATTCAATTTCTAGTATATCATGCTTTTCAATTCTTGATTTAGAAGTTATATTATGGTACATGCTGTAACTTCCCATAACTTTTTCAGTTTTAAAACCACCAAAAACAGCTATATAAGCGCGAAACCCTTTAATAAGTTTTCCAAAGGATAACACATCCCCTTTTTCAACAACAATAAGTCTATTATTTCCAATTAAGTTATTGTTTAATTTTGCTGAAATATCAGCTCCAGAAATACATATTGAAGTATTGTATTCAAACTGTAATTTTGGACCTTGCATTGTGATTTCAAGTACAGGCAACTCTTTAGAATTTCCAACAATAGCATTTGCAAAGGAAGCCGAATGTCTGTCCATCACACCCGAATATGGCACTCCAAACTTTTGAAAGCCTAATCTACCAAAGTCCTGAATAGAGGAATATAATCCCGAACTTAAAACCCTAATCATGCAGTACCTCACTTTCTAATTGATATACCCCTGCTTCTACCAAGGTATTAATGTCATGATATCTCTTCTTTGAAATGGAATAGAATTTAAGTTTATCACCAGCTTTAGCAAAACAAGGCTGTTCGTTAGAAACATCGAAAAAAACAATAGGTGAATTGCCAATAATATTCCAACCACCTGGACTTTCATTAGGATAAATTCCCGTCTGATTTCCGCCAATAGCTACTGCTCCTTTTTCAATTTTTAATCTAGGACTTGCTTTTCGTGGTGTATGTAAAACTTCGTTTAAACCTCCTAAATATAGAAATCCAGGTAAAAACCCAGTGAAATAAATAGTGTATAAACTTTGTGTATGGAGATTGATAAGTGCTTCAATAGTTAATCCTTTTTCTCTTGAAAGTTCTTCAATATCAATACCAAAATTCACATCATAACATACAGGAATATTCCACAATCTAGAAACAGATTTAGTAGTATTATTTTCTTTCTTATAAAGATTTTTTAAAATTTCAACTTCTCTTTCAAAATAAAACTCAAAATAATCATAAGTAATTAACAATGAACAATATGCATTATTTACCTCAATAATAGATTTAATTTTAGAATTAACTAAAATGTCTTTGAAGTTTAATACATCATGTAAAATGTTTTCATCTATTTTCGATGGCCATTCAATTAAAATTGAACGCTCACCAAAGCGTTTATATGTAAGTTGATACTCCACTATCTATTGTACCTTAATATTATTTTTTAATAATTGAGTGTGAAGTTTTTCAGCAAGTTTTATAGCTTCAGGATTATCTCCATGAACACAAATGGTTTGCGCTATAATAGGAATTTCATTTCCTGAGATAGTTTTAACCTTACTATTCGTTATCATATCTAAAACATGGCTCACTAATTTTTCAGAATCATGAATTACGGCATTATTTTCTTGTCTAGAAACCAAACTCCAATCATCATTGTAATTTCTATCTGCAAAAGCTTCAAAAGTAATTGGAATACTATTTTCTTTAGCTAACTCAGCTATAACAGAGTTGTAAGGCACATATAGCTGTACTGGCCTATGCATGCTTTTAACAACTTCAATAATTACATTGGCTACTTTTTCATCTTTAGCTGCTTCATTATAAAGTGCTCCGTGAGGTTTTATATGATGAAGCGTGGCATTCTCACTGTATAAGATCTTTAAAAAATCTATGATTTGATGTTTTAGCTCTGTGTACAAAGCTGCACAAGACATGTTCATCTTTACACGACCAAAATTTTCCTTATCTGGAAACGATGGATGCACGCCTATTTTAACCTTGTGCTTTTTAGCAAGCTTAATAACCTCATGCATGGTATTTTCATCACCAGCGTGACCACCACATGCAATGTTACACGATGATATAAAAGGCATTAATTGGGTTTCGTTACCTATACCCTCACCTACATCGGCATTAATATCTATTGTTATTTGATTCACTAGAAAATATTTAGTCCAAATACTTTATTTAAAGCTGCCACTGATAACAGTATGACTATACCTAAGATAAGAAATCCTAAAATATTTTGCCTAACATTATTACTATATTTCCCAAGTGTAGAAGACTTATTCATAATCCAAATTAAAATAGCTGCAATAACGGGCAATAAAATGCCATTGGCTACTTGAGCAAACTTAATAATTTCAATAGGTTTTATGTTTAAAGATGAAAAAACAACACCTAACAACAAAATGAACATCCAGACAGCCTTAAACTTTTTTGAATTTAAATTCGAAGAAAAACCTAAACAACCACTAGCTACATAAGCTGCTGCCAAAGGAGCTGTTATGGCACTTGTTATGCCTGCAGCAAATAGACCAATAGCCAAAAAGTATTTTGCAAAACTACCAAATAAGGGCTCTAACCCTTTTGCTAAATCTGATGCATTTGTGATGCCTTGACTTTGAATTGCAGACGCCGAAATTATAATACACATAGACACTAAACCTCCTAAAACCACTGCTATAAAAGTGTCCTTTTTAGCAAAAGCTAAATCTGTTTCGCTTTTCCATTTTTCTTTTACTAATGATGCATGTAAAAATAAATTATAGGGTACAACGGTAGTCCCAATAAGTCCTATTATAATCAATAAACTGTTCTCTGGAAACTTGGGTACAATAGCACCTTTTAGGATACTTAAAATATTAGGTTTGGTTAAAATAGCCGTGATCAAAAATGCTAAACTCATTATAACCACTAATGTAATTAATACCCGTTCTATTATTTTGTAACTCCCAATACTGAGTAAAACAAATGCTATAATGCCTATTAAAACACTAAAGCTATTAATTGATAATCCAGAAAACTTAATAGATGGATTACCAAAAATGGTTTCTAACCCCAATACACCTCCTGAAATATTTCCTGCTTCATAAGCTGCATTTCCAATAACTATAGCGGACAAAATGAGAATTACAGTCACCCATTTTAAAATAGGTTGCTTTATTTCTTCTCTAATAATTTCAGATAATCCTTTCTGGGTTATAATTCCTAATCTAGCCGCCATTTCTTGGAGCACTACCGTGGCTACTATAGATAATACCATTGCCCAAAGTAGAGCATAGCCAAAACTTACGCCTGCTATGGTAGACATAGTAACGGTTCCTGGTCCAATAAATGCGGCTGCTACCAATGGTCCCGGGCCTATGTTTTTTAACCAATTTTTAATCATTGGTAACTGTATTCAAAGCATAAATTGCAAAACTACCTAACCAATGACTCCCCATGTAATCATCATTAAAAATACTTGGCAATGAGTAATTAATATGCTGATTTGCTATGTTTTTTAAATGAGCATATTCTGGCATTCCTTCAGCAATAGTGTTTAAGTTCCATGCTCTTGAAAAATTCACACCATCTAAGTGTACTAAATGACCATCTGTTCTATCAGACACCACGCCTGTTTCCCAAGTAAAATTTTCATCTTTTAGCTGCGGAAGAAATGCATCAATCCATAATTCAAATTTAGCTTTTGGCAATAAACGTTTCATTAAAGCAGCTTCCTCTAAACAAGGTGATAAAAAATCAGCCCCACCAGGTTCCCATGATAACGGACAACCCGCATCTTCTTTAAAGAAAAACAAAGCTCTGTCTTTAATGGCTTTTTTTAAAGCTTTATGATTTACTGTTTCAGCATAATCATAAGCAAACGATAACCCAAAGGCTGTATTAGTATGTGTGCCAACACGCAAAGGGTAATTCAATTTTGGTAAATAGTCTATGTATTTTTGTGCTATCAAGTTTATTAAAGGTTGTAAATTACTTTCTAAAACTCTAGCTGTTTCATTATCCCAAGTATGTAATTCTTCAGCTAGTTTCAGCAACCATGTCCAACCATAGGTACGTTCATAAGAGGTATTATGCTTACCTTCAAAATAAAGTACTTCCGCTTCAATATTTTCTTTAGATATGTTTTTAAGCAAACGTTCTTTTATGATTTCAGCTTTATCTAAATTAGGAAACTGCTTCAATAAGCTTACTAAACTCCAATGTCCGTGCACTGCCGAATGCCAATCAAAACAGCCATAAAATGCTGGATGCAGTGTTTCGGGAGATTTCAAATCTTCATTCCCTCCCAGAACTTGAGATAACTTATTAGGATATTCAATATTCATACAATGCAAAGGCAATTCAGCTAATTTATTGGCTTCCAATACATCTAGTTTAGGTATTTCATAAATAACTTTTTCTTTTATTTTGTCTTCAGAAGCAGATTCAGCTATTCCTTTTGTATTTTTAGAGTCTTTACAATTTAATGCAAAAACAAATACTAAAATTATTAAATACTTGATTTGTCTCATATTTTGTAGTGTTTCTGAACAATCATTACACATTTTTGACTATATGTTGCATATATAAATAATGGCTCAGTTTCATTAATAAATATCTTTGTGATACAAGTAAATATAAAACAACTAAACTAAATTTTACAATGAAGCACGTATTTAGCTGCACATTACTTTCTCTATTTTTTATTTCGTTCCTTTCTGCACAAAGAAATGATTGGGAAAACCCTAATGTTAATCAAATAAATAGACTACCGGCAAAGGCTACATTCTATAATTTTGATTCTAAAGAACAAGCCATCACTGGAGACAGGGAACAATCAAGTTATTACAAATCATTAAATGGTGATTGGAGTTTTAAATGGGTAGCAAAACCAAGTGACGCTTCTAATGAGTTTCAAGATGAAGAGTTTGATGCTTCAAATTGGGATACAATAGATGTACCTTCAAATTGGGAAATGCGAGGTTATGGTACCCCTATTTATACAAATACAACATATCCGTTCTTTAATGATTTCCCAAATATAAATCATCATGATAACCCTGTTGGACATTACATAAAGTCTTTTAACATTGATAAAGATTGGATGAATAAAGACATCATTCTTCATTTTGGAGGTGTGTCTTCTGCCTATTATGTTTGGGTTAATGGGAAATTTGTTGGTTACAGTGAAGACACTAGATTACCTGCTGAATTTGATATTACCAAACATATTAATAAGGGTGAAAATAAAGTTGCTGTAAAAGTGTATCGTTGGTGTGATGGTAGCTATCTTGAAGCTCAAGACCACTGGCGTATGAGTGGTATTGAGCGCGAAGTTTATTTACAGGCGAATCCAAAAGTAAGACTCTCAGATTTTACTGTTAGAACAGATTTAGATGATAATTATGAAAACGCATTATTACAGATAAGACCTGAAGTTATTGCAAACATTAAAGACAAATACGTTTCTAAAGTTGGAGAATTTGGTAATACAAATCTTAAAACAACGGTTGATGACTGGGAATTAGTAACAGAATTATTGGATGTTCAAGGTAATTTAGTTGGCAATGCTGTTACAACTAAATTTAATAAGATTTTAGGCGAAAACTACCCGCAACGCGATAACGTATATTTTGGTTTAATTGAAACTGAAATAGAATCTCCTAAAAAGTGGTCTTCAGATGATCCTTATCTATATACCCTATTGCTTACTGTAAAAGATGATAAAGGCAACGCCGTACAACATACCAGCACAAAAGTTGGTTTTAGAGAGGTTGAAATTGATGAACGTGGACGCTTTCTTGTAAACGGAAATCCTGTGAAAATGATTGGTGTTAACCGTCATGATCATGATCATATAAACGGAAAAACGGTTACTAGAGCAGACATGGAAGAAGACGTGAAACTTTTGAAGCAATTCAATTTTAATGCAGTAAGAACATCTCATTACCCTAATGATCCTTATTTCTATGATTTATGTGACAGATATGGTCTTTATGTAATGGACGAAGCTAACTTAGAAACACATGGATTAAGAGGTAAATTAACCAATGTCCCAGAATGGAGTAACGCCTATTTAGAGCGTGGCGTACGTATGGTAGAACGCGATAAAAATCACGCAAGTATTGTAATGTGGAGTTTAGGTAATGAATCTGGAACAGGTCCAAATCATGCTGCCATGGCGGGTTGGATAAAAGACTTTGACCCAACACGCTATATACACTATGAAGGAGCTCAAGGCATACCAACGCACCCAGACTATAAAAAGAACTTCTATAAGCAAAATAAAGGTAACCCTTCTGATGCTCCTTGGGTTGATATGATTAGCAGAATGTATCCGCAACCACAAGAATTACAAGATTTAATTGATGATACAGCAGATTTTCAAAACACACCTGTACTTATGTGTGAATATGCACATGCCATGGGTAATTCTGTTGGAAACATGAAAACTTACTGGGACGTCATTTACAAAAACGATCGTGCTTTAGGTGGTTATATTTGGGACTGGATTGATCAAGGTCTTTTAAAGAAAGATGAGAATGGTAAAGAATTTTATGCCTATGGAGGTTCATATGGTGATACACCTAATGATGGTAGTTTTTGTATAAACGGAGTAATCGCTTCAGATAGAACACCAAAACCAGCTACTTATGAGTGTAAAAAAGTAAATCAGCCTGTAGTTATTTCAACTAAAGATGCTTTAAGCGGAGATTTTGAAATTTTAAATCGTCATCATGCCGTAGATTTATCTCAATACAACATCTCTTGGAACCTTACCGAAAACGGAAAAGTAATTCAAAAAGGAGATTTAAATACAATGGCTACCAAACCTTTTCAAACTGATGCATTCAGTATCAATTTTAAAAAGCCAAAGCTTAAAGCTAGTAGTGTTTATTATTTAAACATTATAGGAAAACTAAATAAAAATACACTTTGGGCAAATGCAGGTTATGTAGTTTTTGACGAGCAATTCAACTTAAATTACAATGTTCCAAAACCTTCAAACTTAAAAAGCAATGCTACTTTAATTGTAAATGAAGCTAATAATACTATTACTGTTAGTAATAAATTGGTGACTGTTAAAATTGATAAATCAACAGGCTATATTTCTAACTACAAAGCAAAAGGTGTTGACATACTAAAATCGCCTTTAAAATTGAATTTCTGGAGAGCAGAGACTGAAAATGATGAAGCTTATAGAAAAGCTATGAAATTACAATCTGAACTAGATTGGATGCACGCTGGAGACCGTTTAAAAGTTGATAATATTGAAATTAATAATATTGAAAACGGCAAAAAAATAATTACCGTAAACGGAACTATTGATAACCCAAAAACAGAAATTGAATTAGTTTACACCGTATTAGGTAGTGGTGAGATAAAAGTAGATTATCTAGCTAATGTAGATGAAAGTGCACCAAATGCTCCAAGAATTGGGATGACATTTGATATTGCGAAAACCTACGGAAACCTAACTTATTTAGGCAAAGGTCCTCATGCTAATTATTCCGATAGAAATTATGGTTCTCATGTTGGGTTGTATTCAGGTAAACCAGAAGATATCAACTACGAATATGTATACCCTGAGGAGTATGGTAATCGTACCGAAACCCAATGGTTTAAATTAATCAATACCACTAACAAAGGCGTTTTAGTTAAAGGAGATAGGCCTATAGCGTTTAGTGTTATTTCTTATAGTACTGATAATTTACAGAAGGCTAAATTTATTAATGAATTAGAAGAACGTGATGTATATACCGTAAACATTGATTTAGCTCAACAAGGTGTTGGTGGAGATAATACTTGGTCTCATCGTGCTCAGGCTCATGATGAATTTTTAAATAAACCTGGGAATTATACTTATTCTTTTTATTTGGTGCCTTTTGGTTCTAAAACGAAAGCTGAAAAGGTTAAGTTTTAGAAATTAAAATTTAATAGATTTAAAAGGGTGGTTTTAATAAAATCACCCTTTTTATATTATGAGATGCTGAAACAATCCCGATAGCTATCTGGACAGCATGACAAACATATCTCTATAGGCTGTCACCCCGAACTTGTTTCAGGGTCTAAAAAAACTCATATATTTTCCCCCAAACTATCTTGAAACAACCAAACGCTTATTATAACTCACAATGTTATCTTTAAAACGCAAAAAGTATACGCCTTCATTAAGGGAAGACACATTAATAGTTTCGCTTACTACTGGCAAGACAGACAACAGTTGTCCTTGTAGATTGAATATAGCAACTTCTTTGAATCTTAAGTTAGTTTGTATGTTTACATTTGAGGTTGCTGGATTTGGAAATAATTTAACCCTCAAATTAATATCATTAACACTTGCTGTATTAAACGCGTTATACAACTGCGTAATTTGAGCTTGAGTCAATGCAACATCATACAATTGGATTTCATCTAAAGTCCCTTTAAGATACACTGGATTAAAATCGTAAATATCAGTACCAATAGTTAATGGATACGATCTCACCGAAATACCAGTAGATGAGCCAAAATCTTGCTCAGCTATTTCTTGTCCGTTCAGATATATTTTAAGTATTTGTCTGTTATAAGTCCCTACAATATGATACCATTCGTCTTCTGTAAGTGTAACAGCTTCTGAAGTACAACGTTGACACAATCGAGTACTCCCTGGGCAACTATCTGGTTCAATACATATCCATAATTGATTACCAAACAACCACATACCATATCTTGAGTGCCCTCCGTCTTCATCTGCACTTTGTTCTACCAAAGAATAAAAAGCACCCGAGTTATTTTGCGTTTTATGTTGGTACCACATACTCATAGTGACTTCATTTGAAATTTCTAAATTAGAAGAATGAGATACTTCTATATATTGATTGGTACCTCCAAAAAGTACCCCTGAATCATTAATTCCTGAAGTAAATGTGGTTTGATGATTAATGACGTTGTGATTATAAGTTGAAGTATCATTAAGTGAATTTCCATCAAAAGAAAGATGCAGAATTAAATTAGGACCAGAAATTTGCGCCCCAACACTTAAATTAATTAATAGCGCCAGACAAAAAAACAATTTAGAAAAAGACATAGTTGGTATTAGTTATGGGTTTTGTGTCGTAAAATGTAATAATTACTTTCAATAATACTTTCGCAAAATTTTAAGTTTAAATAATTTCTAAATGACACAGGGTTTTAAGAATAATTAATCAATAAATATGAGTCTTTTCTTTTATTTTAGACACTATAATATTATTTTTACAATAATACTTATATAGCTTTATTTAAGCTATCTCAAAATATATTTAGATATTCCCCTAAGAACCTCTAAATATAATTATAATGAAAAAAAGTCTTAGAATCTGTCTTGCCATGGGTGGTGGAGTATCCCTTGGTGTATTTTCTGGTTCTTCTCTAACCGAAGCCTTAAAACTTCTTTTATTATTCGGACAAGACAAAAAGGGAAATCCTTATGACAATATTGTAGTAGATGGCATGAGTGGTGCAAGTGCAGGAGCTATTGCCTTAACAATTATGCTGAAAAGTCTCATGGATTATAAATCCATGATGAAAATTTATAATGAAAATAATCCTGAAAATACAATTAATGAAGCTAGTTTACTTAAAGAGGTAGCCAATGATTATTTTAACAGAAAGGTAGAAAAAATTCCTAAAGAGAAACGGGAACAAGTCATTGCTTTACAGGTTGCTCAAAAAATACAATACCAGATTTGGGTAGAGCAATTAAATTCTAAAAGTCTTTTTGGAGAAAAATTAGACTCTAATCATAACATAAACATTCATGGTTCTTTTGGATTACTAGACAGAGGTCTTATGGAACGCCTTGCAAAAAAATACCTTTTAGGTGGAGATTTTGATTTTAAAAATGCACAAATTTTAGATAATAAGCGCGTTATTTTTGCGTGTTCCATCACAAATTTACTACCCATAGAAATCACTAATGGTAATGGAAAGAAATTAACAAAACTAGAAGAAAACTTTCTAAAATCAACAGGTTCAACGAACCATTCAGAATTAAGAGTTATAGATTTTATTTTTGATAAAAATAGTATTGACCCAAATAAACATAGTGATTCTAGGTGGTTAAAATTTTATGCAGATGCTATAGATGAAACTATGGACTTAGATATCAATAAACCTAAGGCTTGGTCTGTTCTAGTGGCTTCAGCATTAGCATGTGGTGCATTCCCTGTTGCGTTTGAACCTGTGTTACTAAAAAGATATAAAAAAGAGTATGGAAATGAGAACTGGCCAAAACAATTTAAGGCCATTGAAGAGGAAATTAAAAATGAAACTGGAAATGACCCCATAAAAAAAAGTTATTTTAATGAAAATGACAATGCCTTTATAGACTATAAATCATTTAATTTCCCATACATGGATGGGGGGACATTTAACAATGAACCTATTAGAGAAGCTTTCAGAATTGCCAGTTTTCAAGATTTTGGTAAAAACAATAAAGATTTTGATAGATTAGTTTTGTTTGTAGATCCGGCTGTACGATCAGAAAGTCATCGTTCTTTCAATGTAGAATCATTTTCTCCTATAACACAAAAAAACAATAAAGTTAGTCCCAATGGCGAACACAACAAACTTATCAATAATGTAACAGGTATTGTGGGTATACTACAACGTCAAGGTAGTATCAAAGAAGAACACCGTATTAAAGACATTAAAGAAAATCTAGAGCTTAGAAATAACCTTTATGAATATATTAATAACAATGATTTAATTCATAAAAAACTCACCTATTCTTTAATTAGAACAACATTTCAAAAAATACACAATAATCTCAAGCAAGGCATGATACCTGTTGGTACCAGAGATATAATTAAATATTTTGAAAACGAACTAAAAAAGAATTGTCAGGAACCAAATGAGCAATGTAAACTAATTGATTTAAAGACTCCCACGCTTTTAGAAATGAAAGCTATTATTGAGAATGTAGAAGAACAAAAGTTGCTTAAAACACCTGAAAAAGTTTATGAACTATTAAATAAGGGAATTAATGACCCTAATGAAGAAGAGTTAAGAAAAGTTGTTTTTGCTAAGACCATTTTTAAAATGATGGCCGATTTTTCCCTAAAGACTGTAGGTAAGAATAAAAACGCAGAAAACATGTCTATATTACCTATAGCACCAGATAGTTTAAACACCATTGAATTACCAGGTGATGAAATAGCAGCATTTGCGGGATTTGCCTCTTTGAAATCGAGAATTTATTCATTTAATTATGGTAAACTTAGCACTTTACTCTCTTTAGGAGAAAAAGAGGATGGTTATAGAGATATTGAGAAAAATGAAGAACCTATAATTAATATTCCAAATATAGAAGATGTTAAAAATGGTTTTATTGATACTCTAGAAAATAGTGACTTTTATGATCCAAAATATAAATTTGCTGATGAAATTAAGACCAATCTTTTTAAACATGGCGTAACAAGAATATCGAATTTACTATTCTCAATTTTTAAATTCCGTTTTAACCTTTTTGAATTGTTTAAAGGTCTAAAGAATTCTTTCATAACGCTATTTGTTGGAATTATCGGAACGCTTGTAGCAAGTCTTAAGTTTTATAAACTATTTAAAAAAGTATTAAATAAGCTCTTAAATAGTAAAGCTAAAAGTGCTTCTGAAGATATTAGTTATAAAAAGCTTATTCCTATTACAATTTCTATACTGAGCAAAGACAAAATATCAAAACGCATAAAAATAGTATCTAATGGTAAAGGTACAGAAAAAATAAAAATGCATCGTCTTGATATAAAAGACGAAAATAACAATGTTAAACACTACCAATACTTATTCCAATTATATTACTTAGAGTATTTAAAAAAAGATTTAGATATAGATGATTTCTCTACTAAGTCTATGAACAAAGCAGAGCCCACAATGGTTAATAAAATTGATCCTGAAGACATTGGCGATATAGGGCTTTCTTTCATAAATAAAATACCTAACCCTAGTAAAGATAATAATATAAACTATCAGGCTTGGAGGAAGGCATTTGAAACCGAATCCAAAAAAATTGAAATTAAGGATATTGAATTAGAGGACAAATCAATTGGAAGTATTATTAAAGATATAAACGAACGAAAATATTCGCTTTACTATTCTCTAAAAAATCTAAATTATCATGTAAGCCCAATGTTAGAATATAATATAGATAAACCTAATGACACGTGGTATTTTAAAGAAAATACGAAAGCCTTCTATTTAGAATTAATGGATACGATATAGCAGAAAAATTAACCAATAGTAGCAAGATGATTGCCAGAGATGACCAATTTGTTTTAGGTGAGTTAACTGAAAAGCAACAACTCACTAACGCTGATTTAAATTCTTTGAAACAAAAATTAAATCAGTCTATTCTTTCTATTCATTGGGAAATTAAAAGCCTTCTAACATTAGGATTCGGGCTTTTTGCAGCAGGTATTAGCGGATTAATTTATGAAAATTTCGAAGATCACATAAAATCAATTATTCTAGCTGTTCTCATTATCAGTTTTATTATTAGCGCTTGGTACTGTTTTTCAAAAAATGAAGTTTTCAAATGGCAGGAAGTAACACAAAAAAAAGCCTTTTTTAATGCAGTACTAATTTTTTGTACAAGTTTATTCTTATCATTAGAAGGCTATATACTATCTAAGTTCAGTTTTCTTGATGAAAATCTGGTAGAACTAACAGTCATTTCAACTATTTTCTACTTCTTTTGTGCTTATTACTTTGACAATATTGCTGTTTTAACCAAAGGAATGATAGCATTTACTGCGTGTTTTTTTACTATAAATTTTCATATTTATGAAGCTGATAACTTTATAGATTTCTTTGAAACAGATAAAATTGAAGCTCTTAAAGAAAATAAACCTGTTTATAAGAGTATAGCAATTGGTATTTTTTTCTTAATAATGGGTTATTTGTCTAAATGGCTAAAACTAAAAGAGCATTTTAAAAAAACCTATCTTGTATTTGCTGTACAACTTATTATGTTAGTATTAACTACTAAAGTTATCAATAAACATACTTCTGAGCCTATTTTTATATGTTTACTTTTAGCCTTTAGTCTAATTTTTTATATTTTTTCTGTTAGAGAAAAAAATAATATTATTCTATTCACCATTATTGTTTATTCTTATATTGCTATCACCAGTTTCTTAAAAGTTGGTAGTTGGAGTGATTTAGATGGAGGACTCTATTTTATAATTTCTGGTCTATTAATAATTAGTTTTTTCTTCTTCAAAAGAAAGCGATATGAAGTAGAAGAACCAACTATCAAAAAGATTAAATATATAGGTAATGAACTCTATAAAAAAAGACTTATTAGCAGAAAGGTTAAGCGCTGGATTAAGCTTGAATACCTTTCTTCTGAAATAGGTAATGGAATCTTACAGAATAATACAGATGGACGTATATCTGTTAAACCTATCATACAAACTCTTTTATTTGCATTAACCACAATTGTATTATTTAGCACCATTACTGTCATATATACTGTAGTTCCTAATATACTGACTTTCGTTTTATTTCTTGTTGGGATAGCTCTTCTTTGGTTATATGAACAATTTTTAAGTAGACGTTTTTATAAAGCGGGTTATGATACATCTTTTATGATCACAGGAACAGGGTTAATAATTATAGCTATTATTAATATGTTTCAAGAAAACTTCAATAGCAATAATCCTGTACAATTTATTATATGTACTATAGTTGCTTGGTTTTTAGCAATTAGGTACAAAAATTATATTATTTTTTGTGCTGGCTACTTACTCTTTTTAATTTCTTTGATCTCTTACGTAAAGCAATGGGAATTACACAGTATTATCTTTCTTATAAGTTCTTCATTATCAGCTTTAATTGGGTGGTCGTATTTTTGTAAACAAAGAAAAAAAGGGAATGTCTTAAAATATAAATGGTATAAAAATTTAGAAGTTTTTTTTATTGCAATATTAGCTTTTACTCTAAACCCTTATTATCTAGATTTGTTTATTACTGAAAAACCAAGTAGAGAATGGAAGGTTAGCTTAGATTTTTTTCATTTATTGTTTATAAACATATGCTTTATCTTGACTCTTTTAGTCTTATGGGTTAAGCAACAAAATAGAATACCACTTATTGTTGCCATATCAAGTTTATATACAAGCTTTTTATCTGTGTGGTATTTTTGTGGAGAGCCCTGGGGTTGGGAAACTAAAACGAACTGGATTATTACAATTTGTGGTTTTTCAATGATTGGTTTCAGTATTTTGCTTTATACTATATTCAAAGAAAAACGATGGAACATTATAGCTACTAAAATAGACCATCAGGAAGAGGATTATGTAATTTTTGAATGGATTGAAAAATTCAGAAAAAAGATCCATCTAAATAGATAAATAACACAGCTGAGCAGAACGATTTTTTTCAAAAATCACTCAAACTGACATAAATTTTTTTATCCAATATTTACGTTAATTAAGAATCTAAAAGAAGGCTTACAATGTCTTTTAATTCCCTAATATTGAATCAATATACTTTATATTTTTTAAAATATTGTTGTCTTTAGTGATCACTCTATCATAATATTTAACTGTACTTGGACTTAAATGCCTTGCTAGGGTTGGGTCATATGTCTCCCAAACAGCACCTTTATCGTCTATTACCGTATCTAATAATGTGTTTTCTTCATCTAGAAATTCTTGTAGTTTTTCTATTTGTTCATGATTTTCGAACTCATCTCCACCTAAAAACTTTTTAACTTCTTCAAGTTGAATTTGAAATGGTAAATAAATAGGAATATATGTGATTTTGGGGTCTTCTTCACTCCAATTATATATGAAATCACTTAAATAATTGGGTATTTTATTTAAATCTAAGCCCGTTTTTATATCTGCAACTATATTATCTTGTTCAATTTCATCTATCTCTATATTATTAATTTTATGTTGCTTTTTAAATTTATGCATTAGATGCCTGATGTAATTTCCTCTTCCATTAATAATTTCTACAAACACTTTAGGGTTTTTACTAATTACAGAATCTTTTTCTAGATAATTATATAAATCTAAAGAACTTAACAAACCACTATTATCAATAGCACCTGCATCAATATAATGCCCATACTTAGCTATTTTTGCTGCTGGACTTAGTGCTGGAAAACGATTGGTTGATGATATTGCTTCGTAGTATGCTATATCACTATCATCATACAACTGAGATAAAATATCAGAATTCTGAAAGATCACTTGCTTAGGATATTCAACAGAATAAAATACGCCTCTTTTTCCATCGGTTTTGGCTGTATTAATAATTAAAGATGGTGAGTAACCTCTATTATTATTAAATATATTTTTTTTCCAATAAGACTTGAATGATACTGAATCTAATACTCGAGAACTACTATCCTCAAGAATATTACGATACGTAACCATAGAATAGTAAGACCTGTCTCGGTATGCTCCTACGTTCTTAAAAGGATAAAATTTCCTGAAAAAATCTGCGCCAAACATCATAGCGACGTCTTTTGATGCAAAATTTTCTTCAGCAACTTTGTCAATTTTTATATCTATAGTATCAAATTGATTGGTATACCTACCGTCAAGAACAGCATATAAAGACAATCCCATCATACCTCCTGATGCTCCAGAAAAAGAAATAGTTTGGTCTAAAAATTTACCGCTTGTCTTTTTTTGAATTTCATTGAGGACTTTCATAGTCCAAATATTTGCTTTTAATCCACCTCCATGAGCAGCAACAAAAATTAACGGTTTCTCTGTCTTTTCTTTTAACTTATCTTTAAATGTGTCCATATCTAAAGTCTCTTCACCCTTAATTGACTTATAAGCTTCTAATTGATGAATGACACTCTCTGAATTATACGATATAACACAAAACACAATTAATATAAAAATTATAACTGATGCTATTCTACGTCTCTTTACTGAAAACGCTTCTTGTTTCCCTAGACTTAGCAGTCGTAATTCCTTTTTGGTAAGTCTTTTAGACTTACTCATATATTGTTTATCTGTAATTGATTTACTATCAAGCTCTTCTTTTTGAGTTTTAAAAACTCTTAACATGAAAAAATATTTTACAAGACAAGCTATGGTATAGTAAATAATAAAAAAGCAACTAAGTAATATTGCCATTGCATTTAATAAATCCCATCCTTTGAATACTGCTATGTTACTGTATAATAACATTAAAATTAACATTATAAAAAACATGAAAAAGTACCTGAGATATGATATACTATCACTTATAAATTTCAATTTATAATACACAGCAATTACATAAACCCTAAAGGCTCTAAAACATACATATAAGATTGCTAATAAAGCGGTGAAACTTTGTAACAACCAATACCCAGATAAGCTAAAATTCACACAAGAGACTACTATTATACCCATGATATAGGTAGTTAGCATTACTATTAATAACACATTAACACCTCTGGTATAAAACTTTTTCTTGTGTTTTTTAGCTTGTTCTATTTCTTCTTTTGAAGACTTTTTTATAATCGGATCTTGATATTTATCAAAATAGTATAGCAGAATAATAAGAATAATTGCAGGAATAACACATAATAAAACAGTAACAGCACGTATTGATTGAATGTCTAAACCACTAAAAATCAACTTTGGATAAAAGGTTTCATAGATATAATAATGCCAGATTACAAAAATAACCAAGCCTAAAGATTGGCGTAAAAATTTAACCTTATAATCCTGCTCATAATTATCTGCATCAATTTTTGAAAAGACAAAAAATGGATAACATAACCATTTATACATGTACCAAAAATGATCATCACGACTACCATTAATATCTTCAGCATAGTAAATATATCTAGGATAATGTGCTAAAACCGATGCAAAAAAGGAAATAATAATAAAACACACAATAAGTGATATGTTGTCTATTTCAATCATATCTACTAATAACGTATTAGCTTGATCTAAAGCTTGTACCAGTAGTAAAATGATAACAAGAAATAGAATACTTAGATATGAGGATTTTAAAAAGTTAAAAAAGGATATAACTAGATTGTTAAGAAAGTTGGAAATACTTTTGGCTATGTTTCCCATAATTAAAAAAGATTAATTTGTAACACACTTATGCTGTGTGATATTATTCTATTTGCTAATTAAAAAGTGGGAGTTCTCTCTTACTAAGCCTAAATATCTTATATTTTAGATAGATTTCCTAACATAAAGTTCTATTTTTTAGACATCTAAAAAACTTTCACCTCTTTTTATAGTTTCTAAGAAACATCTTCTTTTAACATATATTAAAACAATTGCGCTTTTACTTTTAGGATTGCTTCTGAATGATAATTAATAATTTTTTCTCGCCCTGCTTTATTCATTAACAACGTTTTGCACTCTTCTTCATTATCCATAAAGAAGCTTTCTGTAAGTATAGCTGGCATCTTGGTTTTAGTAAGTACATAAAATCTGCGCTCTTTATCTAGATCTCCATCTGTAAAGTCTGTTCGTAAAAGCTTACTTGGAAATTCCTTTTTATATGAATGCCCAAATATTGTCGCTATTTTATCGCTTTTAGTATCGCCAGGAGATGTGAAAATTTCTGAGCCTTTACCTCCTCCCGCATTAGCATGAATACTTAAATAAAAACATTTTTTTGTAGCATATTGATTAGCACGTTTCACTCTAGTTTCTAAACGCACATCCCAATATTCTGGAGCTATATTTACATAAGAAATATTAAGCTTTGTTAATTCCTGTATGATTCCGTTAACTATAGCTCTATTAAATTCTCCTTCAAAAAGTTGCGAACCATCGTCCCAAATTGGACTTCTTTTGCCTTTGGTTTGGTATTGAGAGTTAATTAACCCTCCATGACCGTTATCTAAAAGTACTATCATTCTTAAATCTTTTTTATTGACTAATAACGTTTTACTTTCTAATAACTAAAGATATTTATAATTTAATTATGAAAAACTTTTATAATACTCTAGTAAATAGACTTAAAAACTCTGTAAATGGTTTAATAATGCTTTTAATAGTTCAAAGAGTATTTCCAACAGAAATCATCTTCTTTTATATTTCATAAGATGCTGAAACAAGTTCAGCATGACAAAAACTGACTTATTTATCACCCCAACCACCCATCTCTATCTAAACTTCTATACTGAATAGCTTCACTAATATGAGTACCGTTTACATGTTTTGAGCTTTCTAAATCTGCAATAGTTCTTGCTACTTTAATTATCAATAAATACATATAGTTGATAAATAATTATTTATCTTTAGGACTAATTTATAACAATTAAATGAAAGCAGTTGCATATCTCCGAGTTAGTACTGAAGAACAATCTTTAGAAAGACAGTACGACGATATTAAAAAATTTGCAGAATCTAAACATTTGAATTTAGTAGAAATATTTGAAGACAAAATAAGTGGTTCAAAAACTAAAACAGATGAACGAGATGGATTTATCAAAATGGAAAAATTCATTAATTCTAATAGTAGTATCAAACATATTCTAGTTTTAGAAATTTCAAGACTGGGAAGAAAAAACTATGACATACAAACAGTTATAGAAAAGTATATCCAAAAAGGTATTAATATTCATATTAAAGATTTAGGTCAATCTACACTCGATGAGAATGGGCAAAGAGATTTTAAATCTGATTTAATAATATCAATGCTCGGCGTTATGGCTGCAAATGAATCTAGGTTATTATCTGATAGAATTAAGTCAGGTAAAATGGCTAGAGCAAAAAAGAATCAGGTATTTGGTGGTAAGATAATTGGCTATAAAAAGGGAGAAAACGGTACACCCATTATTGATGAAGAACAAGCACCAATGATTAAAAAAATATTTGAACTAGCTTCACAAGGATTAGGCATGAGAAATGTGTCAGCAATGATTGAAACAGAATTTAATAAGAAAATCCCAATAGGAACACTTAGCGGAATAATTAGAAATTCATTTCATAAGGGAGAAAGAAGATACAATGAATTAGTTTTAGAAGTACCCTCAATTGTTACAAAAGAACTATGGCAAAAAGCGAATGATTCAATCGATGGAAGACAAAAGTTTGGAAGCAGAACTAAAGTAAATACTAATATTATTCACGGTAAAATTAATTGCGGTGAATGTGGTAATGTGATGCATCAAAAAGTCATACCGCAAGGTAGAATAGATACATTCGTTTGCAAAAATGATGATTGTAGAAATGCCATTAATAGACCTTGGTTGTTCAGAATGATACGTTTAGCAGTTGAAAAGCATGCACAAAAAACAAAGGACAAACAAGTTAGAGAAGATTATAAACTAAAAATAACTTCTAATAATGCTTTAATTAAATCCAATCTTAATGAAATTGAGAAATTGAATAATAGAAGAATTAAGGCAAGAACAATGTATATCGATGAAGATGACTTTTCAAAAGATGATTTTGAAAAAATAAGGGACGAAGCTGTGCAAGGCATTGAAAAAATTGAAAAGATAAATAATAGGCTTAATGAAGAAGTTAATTCTTATGAGAATGCTTTAAATACAGATATAGAACATTTCAGTCAAGACCTAGAAATATTTAAAGAAGAAATTAAAGAGATAATTCATGAGGTAATCATCCATAAAGACGAAGTACATATTAATATTTTTGGTTCTAGAGTATATGAACTTTATAAACCAAATAGTGCTACTCTCGGATGGCGTGCAAAAAGAATAGCCAAAGGATTACCTGTTAAAAAAGAAGTACTTCCATTAAGACACCCTATCGATGATGAAGATTTAGAAATCATGAAAAACAAAGAATTAAACAATAAAGATTAAAAGTGATTTAACAATTTTTGTAATATCATACTGATACTTTCAAATAAAACTTATTTTTACAATTCAATTAAAATTTCAATTATAAGAAAGAATAAATAAAACCAAATACATAAAGAGTTAGCGTTGCTAATTATTTCTCTATACGAAAATCTGGAAAATTTAATAAGAAGAGGAAATGGTTTAGTTAATGCGCCGAATGGGCGTGTTATTTTTGCTGTTTATTATCTTCTAAGGTGTTTTCCAGATACCTCGTGTAGTTTTAAACGTTAGTCAGAGGTTCACGCCCTCTTTATTTATAAATAAATCTAAATCATTTAACCTACCTAAAGAGCCTTATGGTAAAATATAATTTATTATGAAAAAAGTTTTTTTAATGTCATTGGTATTGCTTTATGGATTAACCATTAATGCGCAAGAAATATCAGTATCAAAACCTATCAAAGTATTTTACAAATCAGGCGACCAAGTAATTCAGACTTTAGGGAAAGGCGATGGTGTTGTATTCATGTTTCAAGATGAACGATACGACCACATTGATGCTATCGAAAGCGTTCTTTTTGAAAACAAAGAGAAAATGCTTTATTTCTTCAAAAAATTAGAAGAAGTTCAACTAGCACCTAAAACAGAAAAAAGTGTTGATGTATCGGTTGTAATGAATGACCACGTACTAAATAAAAAAGAAGTTAAAATAGTTAGATATGGTTCAAAACAATTCGTTACAAATGTTTATGTCGGAAGCGCATTTTCAATTATCCCTAAAACTTATTTGAAAAAATTAATGAAGAAAATAAATCAATAAGAATTAATAATAGCACTCACATTAGCCACTTTGTAATGATAAAGTGGCTTTTTATTTTTCAATAATTAAAGTAAAAACCAAAATTTCCACATCGATAAAATCCGTAAAATTTTTTATTGATTTTAGTAGGTTTACCCTCTACAAATTCGGTTATCGAATTTTCGATACCAAATCTCTCATAACCTTTATGAATAAAGGCATTATAGAGATAAAAATTACGTAAGTCAATGTTATAGATAGAAAAGTGCTTTTTCACATTCTGAAAAACAGGTAAATAATAAAAAAATTAACGCTATGAATAATACAATAAATCAGAGTAGAATAACAAATCGAGGAATGGCATTAATGAAAGTCTATTCAAAAAATAGAAAAGTTGTTCCTGCTCTCGATGTTTTTATAAATGATTACTTCAAAATCGTTGACCCTGCAAAAAGTAATCATCACTTAATGAAGCAAACTACATTAATTTTAAAAGATGTATATGATAATTTCATTAAGCAGAAGAAAACAAAAATTGCGGTTACAATAGTTTTATAAAAAAGCTATATCAAAGATTACACTTTAAAAATTGATTTGATACGTTTTTTAGCTGTTTGGATAATGGTTATAATCAAATCAAGGTAATATACCGACTTAAAAAAAAGACACTCCTTAAAACCCCTAATTTACAAACATTATAAAAACCTTGGACTTTATGGAGGTTTGAATATTTTTATAAAATCAATTACTAAATTTTATTTGTGAGCCTGACGCTAGTCAAAGGCTCACATAAATTATATTATGGATGAATATTAATTCACCATAAAGTGGATTAATATTATATATATAATATATATAGCTTAAATTTTTTAAGCATGAAACTTAACAAACCCAACAATAGATTTGTTTAATCATTGATATTAAAAATATTTTACACTTAAATTTTTTAAGTATGAAACTTAATAAACCCAATAATAACATGTGATAAATACGAATAATAAAATTTCCATTATTTTTACTAACTGCTAGCACTAGCACAATCTAATTTAACAATGAATAGTAGTAAAACTCATTATTATATTTACAACGAGAAGAAATATGATAATATGAAAGATTGTAGAGAAACAAATGACCTTGGACGAACAGAGTTTAGAAAAATGGTTAAAGAAAAGATTATTGAAAAAATAATCATCAACGATGTAAAACCTCATGGAGATGCACAAAACAAAAAAAAGACCAAAACAGAATTTTAGTATTGTTTTTGAAAATATATACGATTTAGATATTCCAAATATTCAAAAACGTATTCTAGCAAAAACTTTACGATTTCATAAAGTCAACTGTATATATGAATACAAGAATATTCTAAATAGTGATTTAACCAATGAATTAGGCATTAGTGAGCCTACATTAATAAGCCATAGGAAATCATTAATTAATGATAAATATTTCGGGCTAAAGAAAATTAGAATCGGTAAATCGTTTTTACTACAGTATCGATTTAATTGGAGTAAACTAACAAAGCTCAATCTCATCAAGACAGAACAAAAATCGGAGTATACACCTACTATAAAAAAGAGTTCAAAATCAATTTTTGAAGAAGGACAAACATTATCTAAAAATGATATTCCAAAATTTAAAGATGATAATCTTTATGAAGTAAAACAATATCAATTAGATGAAAAAGGCAATCGAAATGGTAATGGCATAACACAAAAA
The DNA here is from genome assembly GCA_947487895.1 of uncultured Flavobacteriaceae bacterium. Classification (GTDB taxonomy): domain Bacteria; phylum Bacteroidota; class Bacteroidia; order Flavobacteriales; family Flavobacteriaceae; genus Seonamhaeicola. The sequence goes on along the minus strand of CANKYF010000001.1, from coordinate 294,377 downwards.
CATTATGGCAAAAGCTTAAAGATTTCTTTAAAAATACAAGACAGAAAAAATGAACTTGAATATGTGTTTATTCAGGTAACATAATATAAACAATAAACATTTTACTCTCTTTTAAATGTTAAGGGGCAGTTTACTTCGGTATTCTGCCCCTTTTTAATTCAACAAATTAAAAACATCATGGAAAATAAAATCAAAAAGAAAATACCATTAACGATAAATGAAACTTACAAGAACCAACTTGAAGCTTCTGCAAAAGTCATATTAGAAAAAATAGGTATTGCTCAACAACAGGCAAAGGATAACTTAAACATTGATTTAAGCAATACAGATAAGGCAATTGATTTTATCAAAACCTATCAATCTGAAAATGATGCCTACAATACAGATAAACAAAATGAACTCTTATTCATAAAGTTCAATAAAGAGATTTCAAAATTGATGTCAGATTACCCAAATCTGATTAAAACAAAGGCATTAGACATGTTCTGTAATGATAAAGACAGGGAACAAGTTAAAGAATTGATTTATCTCATTGTAACTATCAATTTAGGATTAAAACGTTTAGGAACATCAAACCTACAATTAGAAACTTTTGTACTTAATGATGAGTTTGTATATAACAGTAAAATTGATACTCAATTAAAGGAATTATATACAACTTATTGCATATCTAAAAAGCAAGTTGAGTTAAAAGAGTTAGCAGAAAAATTAAGCAACATAGTAAAACATAACATAAAGATTGGCTTAATATCAGATGTATCAATAGGTATCAACATCGAAAACATAATTGACATTAATACAGGTAAAGTCAAGTATAATATAATAGCGAGATACCAATAACCAATCCCTAACACTTCAAAGGGAGGACGAATCAATAATTATTAATTAAAATGGCAGATTGTGATGGATTAATATCATCAGGAGTAGAAAAAGACTGTAAAACAGTCAACGCAGCAGTTGGAGTTGACAAAGATTTAATCTTAGTAAACTATGATGACTTCGACAAGGAATTAACATTTGCAACAAGAGAAGCGGATGACACAAACAAAAATATTGATGGCTTAACAGCTATTCAATTAAAAGCTGGAGCAGTCCAACATATTTTCGAGGGTACTGATTATTCAGTAATACCAAATGTAACCTCGGAAGTTAAAGAGGACGGAGATTCATGGTTTATTCATTCATTGGCTTTTACTGTTTATAGCAAACTTGCTAAAGACAGAAAAACTTTAGAGGATTTAGCAGAATCAAGAGTGATTGCAATTGCAAGAGATAGATCTACTGGATTATACGAACTCTTTGGAGCAGAACAGGGATTAAAACTGTCTGGTCTAGAAAGAGCTTACGTTGGAGCGCAGAACTCAAACTTTTATACAATTACTATTGCCACACCAGATGTAGCAGTAGTTAGAGAATCAACAATTGGAGAGTTAGCGGTAAGTATAAACACCAATAACGCTAGTTAGAAATGTTTTAAAAGGCAATCTTTCTTAATCCAATATAAGATTATTGAATTAGAAAGATTGCTGATTATAACAGTTAAAAGAGAGAGAAAAATGAAAATTACAGAAGAAATTAAAAAGAGATATAATGAAGAAGCCATAGAAACCATAAAATGGATAGATAACCTACTTCATATAGCCCTAGAGGAATGTAAAGAAAGTTATGTAGGAGGAGAAAGAGTACACATATACATAAATGATAAAATAGGCTTCCTAACATTCAAAAAATATAATTATACAGATTACGACAATGCATTACTTCATATAGCAAAAAGAGAAAGAGATAAATTACTTAATGGAAAACGCAAATCAATTGATATATCAAATTATCATAATGCAGTAAAACAACAAATGTCAACGCTGTTTCTAAATAATTGTAGAAATAAGGGATATTTAAAAGGTAAGTCAAAAGAAAAGCGAAGACGAAGAAGAATACCAACAATAGATGTTAATAAGTATTACTAGATTGAATTGATAAATAGAGATAAGAAATGTATATTTGAATATCGAATTATTACTACAAATATTTGAATTAATCAGCTACCTTTCTACAGGTGGTATATTTGCCTACCAGTTTTTAAAAAAACCTATTCGTGTTGAAAACTTACTATAAACATTTTCACAAAAGCATTGAATAACATCTTTTTTTTTCATAGACAAAACCTATTTACTGGTGTTACAAGAGTTTTTCTAGAAGCTTTTTTTTTAAAATTAAGATTTCCTCAAAACTAAAAATCAGTTGTCAACAATAATGATTTTGTAAAAATGAATGACAATAAGTATAAATATAACGACCCAAGAATGTGGGTTTTCAATGGAAAGTATAGCAAACTTGTTATAGGTATATTATTAGTTATTTTAATATGTTCTATCATCTATGATAAGTTCTTTTAGAGAACTTAATTACTTCTTAATAAAAGTTTTATAAAAACAAATTGGAAGCACCGATGTGAATAATTGAGTGCGCGCGCCAATTTATTTACTAGCCAAACTTTTTTCACATTTTTTTTCTATGAAACCCACGATATCCATAGAAATAATTTCTATGTGTGTGGAAAAATCCTGTTTCCAAAAATTTCAATTAGCCAAACATTTGGAACAATATTTTTCTATATGAAATCCATTACCTCATAGAGAAATATTACATGAACCGTACACATTATTTAAAAAAATCATATACCAATGGAAGAACAAGAAAATAAAAAGTCTGTAGGCAGACCAAGAAAACATCCTAAGAAGCCAGCAGACGTTCTAATTCGTAAGTCTATTGCCGTAGCATTGGAGAAGTATTTCACTTCCGATATGTACCAAGAGGATATGGCACTAGGCAAATCAGGCGAGAAAAGAATGCAATTACATTTGAGCCTACTCCCCTACGTGATTACAAAAAAAGAATCTATCAAAAGCATGTTGAGTGGACTGAATGAGAAAGAGACAGATGCACTCATACAGAGGTTAAAAGTTGAAATCGAATAGCTATGAGTTTAAAAGCATTTAGAAAGAAATTAGACCTAGTAGAATTGGTAGAAACCAATGCTCCAGGTATGATATTCAAATTACAAGGGAAATATTATACAAACACCTCATACAGTCAAGAGGTGGACAAATCATTTATACAAAAACACAATTTGAGAGTAATCAAATTTGAAAAACAAACAAGGAGTTCTACAAGCCTTTAGCGTACACGTTAAACGTTAATACAATTACCAAGCTGAAATGCTTGTGTAAACTACTAAAAACATCTAAAGGTTTATATATCCTAAACATTAATAACAATAAAAAGACATGAGTATATTTAAAAAGAAAAATATTAACAGTAATCTGTTTCAAAAGATTATGACAGAGATTGACCAATCAAAAGCATTGGCAAAAAAAGCATTGAAGCGTAAAGACTTCATAAAGCCGAAAGAATATGAACTTGAAGATGAACTTACAGAACAGCAAATGCGATTTGTAAAAGCTGTGAGCGGAGATATGAATGAGGAAGAAATACAAGCCTTAAAAAGAAAGGTTAGCAAAGATGGTACGGTTATTAGAAATTACAAAAAGAGAAATATGCTAAAAGACCCATCGACAGGAGAAATGAAACCGAAAGAAGATTTTGCCATTGATGTTGATTACCCTGCAAGAGGTTTTAGAGCCATTACCTCACACTCATAAAGTAAATCAAGTATCGGCAAATACTTATTGGAATTGGACTGTATGGAATTAAGTTTCTGTATAGTCCTTTTTTTTGCAAAAGGTATCAACATAAAGATAACGATATTATGAGGGGAAGCCAAGCTGTTTAGGTAATATGATTTCGAAAAAATTTGGTTTACAAGTTTGTACGAAATGTTAATAACATTTAATTGAAGTATTACAAATTGAAGCTATATTTGTAGGAATACGATTCATATAATTTAGAAACACCTGTAAGATATGAAATTAAAAGAAGTGTGTATCCATAAATATAAAAGCTTTGAGACTGACCAATCTTTTGAGGTTCAGGATAATGTTACCATTTTGGTAGGAATGAATGAATCTGGAAAGACATCTGTACTGGAGTCTATAGCAAAAACAAATTATTTTCAAAACGACAAGAAGTTTAAGTTTAATAAAACACATGATTATCCTAGACGTCAAAAGAAAGCTATGGATAAGAGTGGTATTGAGCCAAAAGCCATTACTTGTACATATGATATTGGAGATAATCTAAAGAATACGATTGATGATAAATTAGGTAAAAATGTATTTACCTGTGAAAATTTAACTATAACATCAAGCTATGATAACAAGGGGTTGTGGACTGGTTTAGATGCAGATTACAATGCCTTTATTGAAAATAAGACTAAAGAACTTGGCATAGGAAGTAAAACACTTAATGATAAACTGGTTAGTGCTAAAAACACTTCTGATTTAGATAAGATTATTGGTGAATATGAAGATGAAATAAAAATAGCAGGTATTAAAAAATTCAAACCTTACTTAGTTAATTCTTGGAAATGGGATAATCCAATAAAAGAATATATAGCTAGAACTATTTTAAGTCCAGCATTACCAAAGTTTCTTTATTATGATGAATATTATGCTTTACCTTCAAGAATTGTTATTGAAAAACTTGAAGAAGAAGAACTAGATGCCGAAGAATTGAAAACTGCAAAGGCTCTTTTAGAGTTGGCAGACTTAAGTTCATCAGATATTTTAGAAGCTGATGATTTTGAAGATTATGTAGCTGAATTAGAAGCAACTGAAGCAATAATTAGTGATGAACTATTCAAGTACTGGTCTACTAACAACAATTTGAGTATAGAATTTAAAATTGAAGCTAAAGAAGAGCAAGTAGAAAGAACAATTCGTAACAATTATAATCAAGAAGAAATCATTGATGTAAACATAGTTGAACATGTACTTGATATAAGAGTTAAAAACCAACGGACTAGAGTTTCATTACCTCTCAAGAATAGAAGTAAGGGATTTAATTGGTTCTTCTCCTTTCTGGTTTGGTTCAAAAAAATTCAAGAAGATAAAAATTCACAGTATATATTATTACTTGATGAGCCTGGACTAAATTTACATGCGTCTGCACAAGCTGATATGCTAAAGTTTATTGAAGATTTATCAGAAGATTATCAAATTCTATATACAACTCATTCTCCCTTTTCAATACCATCAAATAAATTAGAAAGAGTTCGCACTGTACTAGAAACGGAACAAGGTTCAATCATATCAGATAGTATACAAGAGAAAGACCCTAATACACTTTTCCCTTTACAAGCGGCGTTAGGTTATGATATTGCTCAAAATCTTTTTATAAGCAATAAAAATTTACTTGTTGAAGGTGTTTCTGATTTGATTATTATAACTGCTATTTCTGGAATGTTGGAAGCAAACAATAGAACTTCATTAAGAAGTGATATTACTATTGTTCCCACAGGAGGATTAGAAAAAGTAGCCACTTTCATTTCGTTGTTAAGAGGTTCTAATTTGGAAATAGCTTGTTTATTAGATTCTTATACAGACCAAAAAGGAAAGGCTAAAATGGAAAAAATGATTTCTTCTAAAATTATTCATAAAAGCAAAATACGTTTTTATGATGAGTTTTTAGATGATAAACAAAGAGCTGATTTAGAAGATTTGTTTGTTAAAGAAGATTACTTAAAACTATTCAATTCAGCATTTACAGAGCATAAAGATATTGAGGTAGCTGACTTAAAAGCCGAATTACCAACAATTATTATGCAAATTAGCGATATCCTTGGTAAAAACTTCAATCATTATAGACCTGCAAATGAATTAGTAAAATTAGGTGTGGATAAAAAGTTTTTCAATGCACAAACTTTAGATAACTTTGAAAAAGTGTTTACAGAAATAAATAAATTATTTGAATAACATAAATTAAAAACCATGACAGAAGAACAAGGAAATGAAATTATAAACTTATTGCAGAATATTAGTGATTTTTTAGAAAGAATTGACGACAAGCTACCTGCAAAAAAACATTTCAATCATAAAGATACTAACGATATTTATGATAAATTAGATGATGTAGTATCTGCTATTAATAATGTTGGTAGAGCAATTGGCTAAAAACACCTTTTTATGACATTAAATGAATTAGGAGCTAAATTAGGAGACATGTATCACAATGCACCTAAGGGAGAAAAAGTTTCAAACATACTATTGTTCGCTATTAAATATGCTAAACAAATTAAAGAATCCAAATATTCTCAATTGGATATATTAAGACAAGCTAAAATTACAGAATCCCATAATATTCACATTAGTACTGGAATAAAACTAGAGAAATATGTAACAATTAAAGATTAATATTTCATTGCATATTAAGCCACCTCTCCTAACCTGTTTTTAACTTTCTGAACTGTTACAAAAGCTTTTCCTGTATACTTTGATACTTTATTCATGGATAAACCATCTTTTAGCAGTTCTACAATATCTTTATGACGTTTGAAGTAATTATCATCGCTCATTATTGCTCCTTGCTTACGACCTTTGTAAACACCTTTAATTTTAGCAATTTTAATACCCTGCATCTGTCTTTCTTTAATGTCCTCGATTTCCAAACCTGCAACCGAACCGAGCAAATCAATTATCATTTTGGCTATACTATTCATAGAGCCATCTTCATTTAATAATTCCATTCTAATATTCTCCGCAAATATTTGAACACCGTTTTCAATAAACCAATTTAACTGCTTTTGCATTTCCACAACATTACGCCCTAACCTATCGACTGAATGGATGATGACGTAATTTATTTTTTTTTCTTGAATATCTTTAATTAACCTTTTTCCCGATGGTCTTTCACTAAATGGAATTAACCCCGATATCCTATCTTCATATAGCCTAACGTTTTTATCAGTTTTTAGCTGTCTTGATGTGTTTTGTTCATTTGATGACACTCTTATGTACTTTGCTTTTTTAACTGTCTTTAAAACTGCTGTATTATCTTTTACTCTATCCATGTTATATATGTTTAAGTCCTTAATACCTAAATTTAAAGAATCATTTTTGTCATCTGGACACGTTTTGGAGCATTTGTTTAAAAAACCCCATTAAATTAATAATGAGGTTTTTATTTTCAATTACTAAACTAATTTTAAGTTAGAAATAACTTCTTTTTCCTTACTGAATGGGTTTTTACAAATAAACGAGCAATCAATTTTTTTAAGATTTTTTATAATCTCATTAAACTCATCTTCATTTCTGAAATAAAAAGAATATAATTCTAAATCATCAACAGAAATTTTATCGTAAGCAGTTATATCACTTACATTAATTTCTTTTAAAAATTTATTTACTTCATCTATTCTCTTTTTATCATTAGTTTTCCCATAATTATCTATAAACACATTAACTTTTTCACCCCTGTGATTATCATTTTTCTCATATAAAATGCTATCAAAAAATATATTATTCATCGAACCTATCATAGTAATATCTTTCGAATCAGAAATATTATAAAAACCAAATCTTGAATTAGAATTTAAATCTTCAATTATTTCATCAATAGTTTCAGAATCTGACACTTCGATTTCAACATACCTAAAACCTTTATACTTAAATAATTTAAGTATTTCTTCTTCAGTATAATCATCAAAACCCCTATACAATTCAATATAATTAATATAATTCTTTATACTAAAAATAAAATCATCTGTTTTTTTAAAGTTCGGTTCTGAACATAATACTCTAAACTTCTTCATTACTACGTTTTCTTTTAATAATTCAATTTTACTCATCATTTAAAAATTTTAATATTTAATAAAAATTATTTATTGAGAAACTAATCTCGTGTCGACGATGTAAAAGTAGTATCAACGTCTAAAAATACTTTTAAAAATATCATATTTCGATTCATTTTCATAGCAATAAAACATACTTAACATCAAATAAAACAAGGATTTACAAGTTTCAAAATAACAATTCATTAATATTATTATATGTAGTTCATTTTTTGTAATTTTACTTCAAAATAGTATGGTAATTGAAAGCTAGAATTATTAAGACCAGAAAAAATATCAATGTACTGCAAGGGAAAATTCTATGCACATGTGGGTCTATAATGCATCAAAAAGTCAATCCAAAAATTAAGGTAAATCAATATGTATGCAAGAATAAAGGTTGTAACAACTCTATTAATAGAAAGTGGTTATGCGAAATGGTAAGACTTGTTGTAAAACAGCATGTTGAAAAATCAGAACTTGATAAAATTTTATATGACAAAACTCTTGAACTACTAAAAAAAGATATAGCTTTTTTAAAAAATGAAATTCAAAATAAAGAGAAGAAACGAAATAAAATGTGGTTCAAAAAACCCAAATACATTAAATCACTAGGAGAACAATTATATTATTCCAAATTAAAAGCCATTAAAATAGATTTAGAAGAATTGAAACCAAAATACGAGGTTTCAAAAGAACAAAGAGATAATTTAAAAAATGCTTTTAAATTTAAAAGAAAAAGGTTTAGTGAAAACTACGAAGATTTAAAATTGCAAGTTAAAGATATTTTGAATAGTGTAATAATTAAGCAAAATGAAGTAGATATCAATATTTTTGGATGGCGAATTTATACTTTATTTAAACCTAATAGTACTCTATTGGCTTGGGATAAAAGAGATGTAAATAAAAAATATGAATACAAATTACCTCAACGTCATTATTGGTCTGATAAAGAAGATTTAGAAAACCTAATTCATCAATACTTTAATGAACCTACAGATGAAGAATTAGAAGAACATTTTGCATCTGATAAATACAAAAATATACCAAGCCTTGGAAAAAGAAAACATTAATATTTCAAACAATCCCTTTAAATAAAAGGATTTAATCAACTATATATATAATAGAGTATTATTAAGAATTCTATCATAAGCTCTAGCTGACAGGTTTAAACGCTCCATAGCAGTTTTTAATAGTTGTTTAGAACCTTCATCTAACACACAATATTTTCTAATCTGTTTTGTATTCATTTGTGCATTGTAATGTACATTTTCATTAGCTTCAAAACGTTTACTTTGAATATTTCTTGCTTCAGTGACTCGCTTTCTAATGTTTACTGAAGATTCTCCTTTTCTATCATCTGATAATTTTTCAAAAGGCACGGGTGTCACTTCTATATGAATGTCTATGCGATCTAACAGCGGACCAGAAATTTTACTCAAATACCTTTGCATTTCAGCAGGACTAGATGTAACGGGAGAGTCAGGGTCATTAAAATAACCTCCCGGACTCGGATTCATACTCGCTACTAGCATAAAAGATGAAGGATACGTTACCGTAAACTTTGCTCTGGAAATAGTGACTTCTCTATCTTCCAATGGTTGACGCATCACTTCTAACACATCTCGTTTAAATTCTGGTAATTCATCTAAAAACAACACACCGTTATGCGATAATGAAATCTCTCCAGGTTGTGGATAACTCCCACCTCCTACCAAGGCGACGTTTGAAATTGTATGATGTGGACTCCTAAATGGTCGTTGTGATAACAAACCTGCATCTTTTACCCTGCCAACTACTGAGTGTATTTTGGTAGTCTCTAAGGCTTCATGCAAGGTCATTGGAGGCAAAATACTTGGTAAACGCTTTGCTAACATGGTTTTTCCTGCTCCTGGAGGTCCTATTAAAATAATGTTGTGTCCACCAGCTGCTGCAATTTCCATACAGCGTTTAATACCTTCTTGTCCTTTTACATCTGCAAAATCGTGTTCAGGAAAATCTAAGTTTCTTTCAAACTCTTTTCTGGTATCAATGATAGTTTGCTCTAAAGCATCTCCTTTGTCAAAGTAATTTATAACCTGTTTGATATTATCTATTCCATAAACTTCTAAGTCGTTCACAATGGCAGCTTCTTTAGCATTTGCCTCAGGTAGAATAAAACCTTTAAACCCTTCTTCTCTGGCTTTAATTGCTATGGGTAAGGCTCCTTTTATGGGTTGCAGACTTCCATCAAGGGAGAGCTCACCCATAATTAGATATTGATCTAAATTTTCAGCATTAATTTGTTTGGAAGCTGCTAAAATACCAATGGCTAAAGTTAAATCGTAAGCACTACCTTCTTTTCTTAAATCGGCAGGCGCCATATTAATAGTAATCTTTTTACCTGGAATTTTATAACCGTTATTCTGAAGTGCTGCAGCAATACGGTAATTACTTTCTTTTATAGCATTATCTGGTAATCCTACTAAGTGATACCCAATGCCAGAATCTACATTTACCTCAACAGTAATAGTGGTTGCCTCTACACCAAAAACGGCACTACCAAATATTTTTTTAAGCATATTCTTTCTTTTCTGCTTAAATGTAAGAAATGTATTTTATTTTTTAGCTTCGTATTAAAATAACTTAGTAATTACAAACTCAGAACGCCTATTTATTTCATGTTCTTCCTCACTACAAGCTTCTTCTGTTTCACATTTTTGAATAGGCTGCGATTCTCCATAACCAATAGCAATAATACGGCTTGCCTCAATACCTTGAGTTACTAAATATTCTTTGGTTGTAGTGGCTCTCTTTTGAGATAAATCTTTATTGTAGACCTTGTTACCTCTTATATCTGTATGAGAACCAATTTCAATGGTCATTTTAGGATACTTTTTCATTAAGGCAACCACTGTTTTTAAAATTCTTTTAACATCTTTACGTATGTACCAAAGCTTATAATCAAAATTAATGTCTCCTGTTTCAATAACCAACTTATCGTTTTTCTTTACAAAAAGGGGTTCTGAAGCAATGATTTGTTGCTCTTTTTTTAGTCTATTAACTTCTTCGTTTAGACGTTGCTTTTCGGCTTTTTTAAGCTCTTGTTTCTCCAGCTCTTTTCGCTTTTGTAACTCTTGTTCTTTTGCCTCTTGTTCTTTTCTTTCAATGGAAGCTAAAGAAACTAATTCTAAGGAAGCATCATTCTTTTTACCTCTTATGGTTCCAATAATTAATTTGCGCTCAGCATTTTTATAACCTTCCGCTTTTGCTTTTACTATAACGTTAATTTCACAAGAAATATCATTACTAAACTCACCTTCTTTTTTGGTAGAATGCTCAGCTATAAGGCTTTCTACTTTCTCTTCTAATAAAGCTATTGAAACTTGCGCGTTAGCAATAGGCTCTTTAGTATCCTTATCTATAATAGTTCCAACAATATATTGCTTACAATCTTCAATTATTAAAGGCTTTAACTCTTTAAAACTATATATATCATCACTTCCCTTACCTTCTCTTCTATTTGAAGCAATGTATCCTGTTTTTAAACTATTGTCTAAATAAAATGAGAAATCATCATACCCTGAATTAATTGGCAACCCTAAATTATCAGGTTCTTGAAAAGAATTACCTTCCCATTTAGACCAAAAAATATCTAATCCCCCAAAACCATAATGTCCGTTAGATGAAAAATACAAATCCCCACTCTGAGTAACAAATGGGAATTGCTCTCTGTGTTTTGTGTTAATTTTAGTTCCTAAATTCACTGGTTTTCCATAAGTACCATCTTCATTAATATCAACATAAAACAAATCGAACGAACCTAAACTTCCAGGCATATCAGATGCAAAATATAAACGTTTACCATCTTGACTTAAAGCAGGATGTTCTACCGAAAAATCATCACCATTAAATGGTAAAGGCTGTACATTTGTCCAATTTCCATCAACTAATTCTGCACTGTAAATCTTGAGGTGTGTTATCAATTCATTGTCATTTACCTCTTTTCTTTTGTAATAGTTATTTCTAGTGAAATAAATCTTGCTTTTGTTTTTAGTAAAAGCCACAGTACCTTCATGAAGCTTTGTATTTATTTCATTAGATATTGATTTTGATACACCTACTAAACTATGTGTACTGTCTTTATGAACTTTATAAATATCTAAAAATGGTTCTGCATTCCATCCGTATGAGCGTGTTAATATATTATTGTTTTTAGAGCTTTCTTTTTTTGCTGCTGCGTATACTAAATAATCATTGTATTCCACCATTCCAAATTCTGAATACTCTGTATTAACTGATGAATTCTTGAGTTTGTATCTATCACCTATAGCAACAATATTTTTATGCTTCTTAATTGCTTTTTCTAGTTTGCTTAATCCTTCCGTATCATTAGTTGATTGTAAATATTCTTGTAATACACTATTAGCATCTTTGTAGTTACCAGATGCTTTTAGTGCTTGCACATATTTAAAAATATTCTGGTATGTTTTTTTACTTTCTTTTTTGTTAACTAGATACCCATAAAGTCTTGCTGATGCTTTTAAATCTCCTATATTATAATAACAGGTTGCCAAGTTTTCAACCACTTCTATTATTAGTTTTTTTCTATGCACTTTTTCGTAAAAAGGAATAGCCTCAGCATAAAGCGCTCGGTTAAAATACAGATTGGCTTTTCTTAAATCGTTATCATATATTTTTTTATGTTCTGTAGAGTTGTCTTTCTGTGCAAAAGCAGAAACAAACATCATAAAAACTAGTATTGAAAGTATTTTTTTCATCAGTGCTTTTTTTAGAAAAACCTAGGAGACTTTTTATATCCTCCCTTAGCATTTAATAATGATAAGTCTAGTAACAACACTATTTCATGAGATCCGTTGTTAAAACCTGAAAATTCAGAAACAGTTCTATCATAAGAATAAGCGACTTTAAAAGATGGTGTTACTCTAAAACCTAAAATACCACTAACCGAGTCATCATATCTATATGAAATTCCTCCTTCAATTCTTTCATTTACCAATGCATTTAAAGATATATCTGCATTAATGGGAGCTCCTTTTACACCACGTAGCATAAAAGAAGGTTTTAGCTTTAAACCGTTATTTACATTAAACACATAACCACCAATCATATACAAGTGAATTTCTTCGGTTCCTAAAGTATTAGCTATTGCAACATCATCTAATTGCGTAGATTTTATAAGGTTGGGTGTAGACAAACCAATATAATAATTACTTGTAAAATAATAAGCACCAATACCTATTGTTGGGTAAATTTGATTCACATTATTTTGAAAGACCTCATCTGTGGGATCTATAAGTCTTCCCTTAAATGCAGAGTCGTATAACGTAAAACCTGCTTTTACACCAAAAGACAAATTACTATTACTTCCTAAATTTAAACGATATGCAAAATCTGCATTTATATTGTTTTCATTCAGTTTTATAACATCCTCTCCTATTTGGTCTGTAATAAAAGTTACCCCCATTTCAATCTTATCATTAAAAGGTGTATGTGCAAAAAATGATAATGTAGTTGGGCTACCCGTAGCTCCAACCCATTGTTTTCTGTAGTTAGCGCCTAAATTTAAAATCCCTAATTCATTCGTAGTATATGCAGGATTAATTACACTCATATTATAGGTATATTGTGTAAATTGAGGGTCTTGCTGAGCATTAGAAATTTGCCACACAATTGTTGCAAATAGAAATGTTAAAACAAATCTGCTCATTTTAATATGTGTAGTGTTACTCATTATCTTTTTAAATAAACTTGTCCTTGGTATGATTCTTTACCAAATCTGTTGAAATTAATTACGTAGAAATAAACGCCTGTTGGTAAGACATCGTCACCTAAAGCTCCAGACTGGTTACTTTTACCATCCCAAAATCCTATTTCTACATTTCCTTTAAAAATGAGACGTCCGTATCTGTTAAAAATCTGAATCTCATAATCTGGAAATACGAATTCTATATTTTGAAGTTCGAAAGTATCATTTACACTATCTCCGTTTGGCGAAAAAGCATCTGGGATAAATAATTCTTCTGCAGAACAGGCTGTAAGATCTACCAAAATTTCAATGGTATCACTTTCACACGTTATAGTTTCACTATTTACAAAAGTTGTAAACCTATAGGAAGTAAAATATGAGGTTTCGTGCTGAAGTACCTCGTCAACATCTAATTCATCACCATTTGAATTGTACCATATTAATTCATGATCTGCTGGGATTGTAAAACGGTCATTACCGTTTTCATCTTCTAATAAATCTTCTATGGTTTTTTCTTCAATTCCGCAGAAATTTGCTGTTGCAGAATTTGGTGAAGGTATTTCAACATTCACTACAGACATAGTAAAGTCTAATGTTTCACTTACGCAATCCCCTTCTTGAATTTGTGCCCTATAGGTTTGTCCATCTTCTAAAATTTCAGTTCCTGATAATTGATTATCATTTACATCAAACCAAAGTACTATTTCACTACCTAAATATGCATCGTTTAATGTAGGAACATCTATGGCACAAAACAATGTATTGAAATCTGAAACTGAAATTGTTGAGTTTTCAATGGTGTATGACACCAATGTTCTTCCCTGACTCTCACACCCACTGACTATGGTTTGGGACGCATAAATGTTCCCTGAAAAGGTTGCTAATTCTAATCCACCATCAATCGTAGTAGTAGTTGTTTCATCTTCATATAAATTAATAGTAACCGAAGTCTGAGTTTCCAGCGTATTTAATAACTCTTGTACTGTTGGGTTATTTTCCAAACAAAAAGATACAGCTGTTAATGTAGGACTCAATGCTTCATCTTCAACTGTAAATGACACTTCAATAATATCACTAACACAAGATCCTGCAATTTCCTGTTGTACATAAATAGGACTTGTTAGATTATCTAATGTTTCTGTTGAAATTATTGTCATAGTACCATTCTGGTCTGAATAAAAATTGAGCACTCCTTGTCTTGAAATAGAAGTTTCATCAAAATTTAAGTCTTCTAAAGTTGGAATGCCATTGTTTGTACAAAATGTATTTGTTAAAGGCATTGGGTTTCTTGCAACATTAGTTAAGGTATAAGTAACTCTAACACGATCACTTTCACATCCTGCAGCTATTGTTTGAGATACCCAGTACTCATTAGTTTCTTCTAACGGTAATGATGTACTTGCATAAGCCTCTCCTGTTTGAGATGTATACCATTGTAACGTTGCTGAAGGGTCTGCTTCAACTAATAAATCACTTATAGCTGGAGATGCATCTGTACAAAACTCATTTTCTAATAGAATTGGAGTAGTTGCCTTATCAACAAAACTAATCACTGCTCTGGTTCTTGTTTGTCCTACACAACCACCTGCAATGGTTACTTCAGCCCAATATTCATTATTTGTATTAATTATATCTGTTGTACTGTATGCGTCACCATTTACTTCGGCATTGTACCAAGTAATATTTTGTCCAGAAACATCTAGATCTTCAACTGTATTTGTTACTACACTACAGAATACATTGTCATTTAAAACTGGTGTTGATACTTCTGTAACTACATTAACTGTGAAATTTTCAGTTCCTAAGTCACAATTTGTATTTTCATCTGTAAATACAGCTGTGAATGTTTCGTTTTGAGTAATTTCATAGGTGTCATCTAATTCTTGCCCTAAAGTATTTTCTATTTTTATTTCTACACCTGTTCCTGTCGAAACTGATAAATCTGCCAAAGTAACAGCTCCGTTTAATAAACAAACTTCAAAAGATGCATTAGTAAGCGCTACAGGATCTGGTGGGCCAATTCTAAATATCAAACGTGCATCAAAAATATGTTCTATACCAATTTGAGTGAGGCCTATTGTTATACCTTGAGCTGCATAATTATCAATTTCAGTTTGACTTAATCCTCTGCATGGTGTATTATCGTTTTGTACACTTCGTATTACGAACACATAATCGCCATCTGGTAATGCACTCACATCATTTGAGTTTATTACATCTATATCTATACCACTACTTTGCGTATTATTAGTTAGAGATGCATTAGCATCTCTTTCCTCAAATTGTTGCGGTTCGCTTCCTAACTCGTAAATATCAAAAGTTACAGAGTTATATGTGATAAACTGCCCTGACGGACTATCAAAATTAAATTCTAAACTTGTGGCATCACACCTATCATCTGGAATAATACTAAAAACAGGATTAGGTGGTGCTGGAATTAAATTTAAAGTAGATGACCTAAGAAGATCTTCACAATGTATAAAACTATTGGTTTCAAAAAATAATAACTGATTATTTCCTTGCATAAACCTATCAACTGGCACCGTAGATACGGCATTACCATTAGAAAAATTAACATCATCTGTATAATTAGTACCGTTAATTGAATACGTTACAGATTGTAGCCCACTTATAAGATTAAAAGTGGCATCAACCGCATTGGTATAAGTAATTAATATATCATCTAACTCACATCCTGAAGTAGATGATACCGAAATTGAAGGTGGTATATAGGCATCAAATCTTTGAGAAGGTACATTTACTATTGATGTACATTTCATACCATTGCAAGTTGAACCTCCTGTAATATCATCTATTTGTAATGTCAACGTTTCACTAGTAACTAAACTTGGAGATACGGTAAATTGTGCAATACCATTACTAAAAATAACATTTGACGAGGTACCAGAAACTGCACCTAAATTATTTCCTGTAATTGTAAAAGATAAGTTATAGTTACCATTAGATAAAAGTGCATTGTTATATGTTAGTGTAACATCTCCATTACAAGTAATACCTAAACTACCTTCTAAATTTAATTGCTCTTCTATACAAACCGTAAAAACTGTACTTTGCGGATCACATATTGGATGATCAGGCAATACTTGATATGTAAAGCTATAGGTACCAGATCCAAAATTATTGTATATATTTTGAATATCAATTTCAAAATCTGTACCACTAGATATTTCTCCTGTTGACGGAACATTTATATCTGTCCAAACTCCATTTGGGTCTTCACCTAATAATTGATTGAACAAATTTACTGCTGTTAAACCCGACATGTCATCTGTTTCACAGATATTGATATTTTGAGGCTGTCCAGGATCTGGAGCCCTACGCACTTCAACATCAATTGTTGCTGATCTTTCTGCACAAATATCTACAGCAGGAACCGTATAAACAAACGTGTAAACTCCTATAGGTACTCTACCGAAATTAAAAAACTCATTAGCTAAAACACCTGTAACCAAATTACCAGGATCTTCAGTCCATGTACCTCCTATATCTGGTCTAATATCATTACTTATAACATCAAGAAATATGAATAAATCTATTCTATTTGTTACGTCATCATCTCCTAGCTTTAGAATCTGACAAACATTATTTGCTCCGGGGTTTTGATTACTTTCTCCTGGATAGCCTCCTAGGTTAATGGTTACCGTTGCTGTACTAGTATCACAAGAAGTATTACTATAAGTGAACAAGTGTGGTCCAAACCTATTAATCTCCCATAAATTTAACTCTCCTGTAGACTCATTAAGTGCTTCAGAATCAAAATTACTATTAGCAATCCATTCTCCTCCTGGCGTTTCGCCTGTAAGTAAATCAAAAAGGTTTAGGCTTTGTAAACTAAGATCGGTTTCTTTGTCACAATAAGTAACTTCGGTTCCAGTACCTGCGCATTGGGCATTCATTGAAGAAAACTTTATTAAAAATACGCTAGCAAACAATACTTTTAAAAAAGTTCCCAAATAAGTTTTATTCATTCTTGGTTGCAAATTAATTTGCGGTAGTCAATTAATTATAGATCTAATAGATTTACAACAATTTATAACTAAATTTTAATCCCTAGTATAGCAATAACTTTGAAACACTGAGAACTGTATATTAGTTAACAGCACTAACCGCATTCAACGTACAAATGTAAGAAAAGTATTTTAAAGAAATTAGTATTTAAATATATTAACGAAAGGAGTTTCTTATAAAGGGTTTGATAAGGCTTACTCTAAACATTACACTTCAAAAATCTTATGCTTTATAGCATATAAGACCAATCCTATTCTATTTTTAAGATGGAGTTTCTGAAATAAATTATCTCTATAACCATCAACGGTTTTAGGGCTTAAAAACATTTTTTCTGAAATTTCTTTATAGGTCATTTCTGAGCAGGCATGTTTAATAAATTCTATTTCACGTTCTTTTAATTTAACTTTAGAAGCCCCTTTTTCATTTAAAGAATTCACCAAAATATGTGACACATCTTGTGTATAATAATAGCCATTTTTTATAACCTCTTTTAAGGCTGTTTCTAGAATATCTTTCTCTATATCTTTTAGTAAATAGCCTTTAGCTCCTACCTTTAACATATTTATAATGGTAGCTTCATCTTCTACTACAGATAATGCTATTACTTTAATATTTGGATACTCTTTAGTAATAATACGTGTTGTTTCAATACCATTTAAAATAGGCATATTAACGTCTATAAGAACTATATCTGGTCTATTTTCAGGAGTTTTAAATTTTGTTAAAAGTTCTTTTCCATTACTGCACAGATAAGACACTTTAAACTGTTCAAATGAATTTACCAAACCTGCAATAGCTTGAGACAATAGCTTATGATCTTCTACTATAACTACCGAGTAGGTTTCCATTTATATTAGTATTTGTAGGTTATTGTTAGTTGAGTTCCTTTATTTAGTTTAGACACAAAATCTGCCTTTGCATTTATTAACTTAATTCTGCTTTTAATATTGCTCAAACCTATACCTGAACATGCTTGCTCATTAGTTTCAAAACCTTGACCATTATCTTTTACAACTATAGTTAGTGTATTTTCTACTTCATAATTTAACGATACATCTAAATGACTAGCTTTAGCATGTTTTATGGTATTTGAAAAGAATTCTTGTAGAATTCTAAAGAAAATAAGTTCTTTTTTAGCATCTAACTTTACAGGTTCTCCTATAATTTTTAATTCTGCCTTTATAACATTTAACCTGTTAAAGCGCTCTATTTCTAAGGCTATTATTTCAGTAAGTAATTTATGTTTAAGAATATCTGGATGTACTAATTTTGCTAAGCTTCTTAACTCTTTTAGGCTATAATTAAGTGTTTCTTTTACATCTTCTAAACCTGTGTGGTTTTGCACTTGTATTTTAGCCAACGTTAAAAGCTGCCCTATATTATCATGCAATTCCCAACTAATATTTCTCAACGTTTCCTCTCTAATTTCTATCTGGGCTTTTGAAATTTCTTCTTCAAAATGTCGCTCAGCTTCTTTTTGTTCCTCTAGTAACTTGTTTTTTCGTTTCTGAAAAATTAGAAATAGAAAAATCATGGTAACTACTAAAGATACCAAAACAACCGACGAGGTTATTAAAAATGATTGTATTTCTTTTTCGTCCATAAAAAACCTATACTATAACAACCATAAAGAATGATATTTAAGCATAATAAAATTATAAAAAATGTATTGCCTTCTCTCCAAACATTAAAATATCTTGATAGTAACATAAAAGGCACCATTCCTACATAAAATAGTATCAGTGCCAACGCTATCCAAAAACTTAATTTATATCTAATTGATAATACATCATTAGAATTTGCTAGTTGATATAAGTAGAAACCTGTTAATATCACTATAAAAATTGCTCCTGTTACAAAACCATAATCAAGAAGTTTATTAAATGCATTAAAAATAAAATTAACAATGAACACCATTATGAAAATAAAACTAAATAAAAGTGTTAATCTCTTATTTAGTTGATTTTTTAAAATAAAATAATACCAATAAAAATAGAATAATATACTAACACCCGTATACAGATTGTAAATCCAATAATTATCTATTGGGTAATAATCCGCCAAAATACCACAAGAAAAGTCAAAAATAAATGTAAACCATAGAAAAGGTAAAAAATATTTTTCTGCGGAATATTTATATTTGTTATATGACACTAAAGCCAAAACTGCTGTTACTAATTGTAGCAAATTAGTTAAATAAGGGAGGTATTGCATGGATTAAAAAATTAGTTTAAGATCCCATATTTATATTATTAAACTGTAGGGTGGTTATTTATAATTCTTTTGGTGGTCTTCCTGCATGCCCATAATTAAGCGCCTCAAGGTTATTGATATTATTATTAAACATTACAGTAGAACTAGAACTTACAAAAAAGCCAGCCTTTTGAGGATCTATTTTTTCTCCTGTAGGCATTAAAAACACTGTAGAGAACCCTGGATCTGGAGATGTAGTATCTTTTGGGTAAGCAGCATTATATATACGTATTCCTAAATTTGTATACCCCATTTTTTTAGCATTATACTCTACATATTCAATATATTGCTTTAAGGTATCTAATGAAAATAAGAATTCACGTGTATCTACTGCTGGTCTTCCATCTGGCATTCTTAAATTTAAAGTATCATTTAAAATATTCCATCTCGTTTTTATATACTCATCTTCTAAAGTATTTGCATATTCATAACTAATGGTTTGTGTAGGTTTTTCAGGAATTGTTGGTTCGGGTTGGTTATAAAACTTCCAAAATATAAAGAGTAATAATAACACAATAATAATCCAAAGTGGGGTTTTTGATTTCATAAGAGTTTGTTTTTTAGTTTTCATAAAAATACACATTAAAACACGTAAACACTACTTAATCAATTATTTACACATAACAAAACCAGAACTACTGGTATTTCATCGAATAAGTAGGTGTATAGATTTAGTAATTTTAAATTGAATAATAGCTTCAACAAAATTCAATGTTTTATAGTATCAAATCAAGGGGGTTTTTCCCCTTTTTGTAATAGTTATCTCCCTATAGACAAAAAGAAAAGAACCTCCTAATAAGAAGGTCCTTAACATTAAATAAAAATTTCTTGAAATAACTATCAACTATATATAAACACGGGGACTTTTTCCCCTTTTATTTTAACAATCAAGACAGACGAAAACCGAAAATTTTATATTTTAGATTCCCGTTTTCACGAGAATGACAGTTTCAAAGGAAACCCCGACATGAAACGTCGGGGAATCTCCCTTAATTAAAGCCCATATATGAAAGTCAACTACTCCAAACAAAAGCCTACGGAAACATTAGGGGAATGTTTCCCTACAGTAGTACTATTAACAATAGTTCTATCTTCAGCTCTTATATGAATAGTATAACCGCAAGCAGGTAAGGTAGCCGTTTCAATTTTCCATGTTCCAGTAATAAAATCTAAATTACTATCCTTATCATCTACAGATATAGTTAAACTACCTGAAGACGTAGTAGTATCACTAGAAGCAATACTTGTTGTTTGAATAGTTCCTGCTGGATTAAAAGGTGCTAGACTTAGTCTAACATAATCTAGATGTCTGTCATTATTCACTTTAAAAGTTCCCTCAATAGTATCTCCAACTGAAAACTTACCGCAATTGCCCATACCAGATGTAATATCTATTGCTACTTCTGGTCTGTCTCTATCTACCATAAACCTTACTGTCTCACTTTGTTCTCCTGTTTGACTTTCTACATATAGTTCATAAATTCCAAAACTAGTTGGTTTGTATTTTACAAGAATATCATCATTCACATATTTTTGAATAATACCATTTGGTTTTGGTAAATAATCATAAAAATCTCCTGTTGGTGTTTGTAAAACATTAGCGCTAGTATTAGTACCTAAAACGGTATTAAACGTTGTGACTCTAACAATAAAATTCTTATTAAATGGTAAAAAAGTACCCCCAGGTTCTTTAATCATTATTTTGTATTTAGAGACTGGAAATTGATTTAAAATCTTACCAGTAACATACACATTACCATCAAACGGACTATAGTCTGCCACAATAGAATTTGCCATTAAACTAGGCCCTTTAGCTAAGCCTGTTATTGGGTTAATAATATCATTATCAACACCTCCTAAACTTTCTATCCATGGTTGATTATTGATCCCTGGAAACCCTTGTGGTAATGGTTTAATTTCTACATCACAAATTTCCCAATCTCCCCAAGTAGCCACGTAATTTGGGTTATTTGGTGTTGGTGGCGTATTCCATGATAAAATTCCTTTTACCCTAGCTTTACCTTCTTTACAATATTTTTTTTGATGTGGGGTTAAATTAATTGGTAAAAACGTATTGTACCAAAGTCCTTCTTTTGGTATTTGATTAATATCAAAAACGGTTACTGATGATGTTCCCATAAATTCCCATCCAGAACCAAAGTCCATATAAAAAGCTACAAATTCTTTGCTACCATCACTACATAAATCTCCTGAATAGCCTGAAGCCTTTTTTATGTGTATGTCTGCATGTAACTCGCTTAGTTTTCTATTTAAGCTTATACATTTTAATTCTTCATAAGTGGTATTAAATTTAGGGTTCTTTAAAATCTCTAATATTTTAGGTACATCTATTTTAGCAAATTCAAATTGGTTTTTACTTTTTATAATATCATTTAAACCAAAATTAAGATCTATGTCTTTTAAAGCCATTGTTACTAAACGGGCTTCATCAACATCTGTTTTGTATTTTTTTTTTAGCTTATGCAGTTTTATTACTGGATTGCCTGCATTTAAAACTGGAGCTGTAGCCATAACCGGATTTACAATACTCTCTAAATCGATAGGATTCTCAAAAATAGGAGGAATTTGAAATTTTGGTTTTGGTGCAATTTGTATTCTTGCCTCTTTTACATTACCCCATACAGGTTTATAATTTGGTGTGTTTATTGGTGGCTCTACATTCCAAGATAAAATAGCTCTTACTTTAGGTAAAACAGGAGCATCATCACATTTTTTTCTAATCTTTGGGTTTATTTTTAATTTAACACCATAACAGAGTCCTTTATGATCTTCAATATCATGAATTTTAAAACTTGTTACTCCTAAATCTTCCCAGTTACCATTGTTTTCATAATCAATGTAAAAACGAACATATTCATAACTACCAGAATTACAATGACTTCCCAAATACCCTGATTGGTTTTTAATATGTACTGTCCCTCTTAACTCCTTTGTTTTGGGATGATAACTAATGCATTCTATTTCTTCATAAGTTACTGAAGACACAATTTCTTTCACTGGGTATCCAAATGATTTTACATCTAAATTCCCATAATAATTTAAATTTGATAGTAGGTTAATTTTAAAACCAGAACGATCATCTAATTTTAATTCTGTTGCTTTCATGATTTTTAATTTTAAGATTATGCAACAAAATTGAGAAGTATTACAAGTAAATGTAAGAGGAATAACTTCCCTTTTAAAAACGTTTTTTCCCCTTATTATAAAATGGGAAAACCCCTTATTGGTTTAAGTGAAATTATGTGAGAATAAAGACAAAGAGTTGATTTTATTTTATCAAAGCTCATTGTTTACTCCACTTACTATAGGGCATTTAGCTTTAGGGTAATTTGTTATTTAATTTTTTGAACTTTTATGATGTGTGTAGAAACTACATCATCATTCAATTTTAAATGTACATCAAATACTCCCTTTCTACGGAAAGTATAGCTATAGGTAAGAATTTGATCTGTTTCATTATAAAATGAATGCCTATTGATCTCTTTATCTGATCCATTGATGTTCATAACTATAGTATCCTGTACCTTCTTTCTAGGAATGTAATACTTAAAAATTAGTTCTTCATCAACCGAAATTTTTGTGCTCATTTTAACTGGATCTAATGGTATTACTCCATATTTAAAAGTATTTCCGTAGACTAAAGGTCCTCTTAAAAAATCACCAATACTTATTGAGTTTTTAGTTAGTATCCATTCTGGATCTAAAGGATAATGGCTTTTTACGAATAAATCTGGTGAAGATAAAAAGTAACCATTGTTATATTGACGCTCAAATGCACTTTCATCTATATTAAAATAGCCACTAGCCCATGTGGGGTCTGAGAGATACCATTTACCATTTAGCTCAACAGCGTTCCACGAATGATTTGGTATACTTAATTCTCCAATATTAGAACTAACAGTTCTACCATAGCCATGTATCATTTTACAATTTAAACCTGCTAAAGAAGACAATTCTTGAAGTAAATAGGCATAACCTGTACAAATTGTCTTCTTGTATTTTATGAGGTTTTTAAGTGCTTTTTTCTTGAATTGCGCATTCCAATTATAAAGTGCAACACTATCGTTTTTAAACTTTCTACGTTTTTTTAAGTTTAGTAGATGGTTTCCGTAATCGTTATCAATATTTGAACACACCCAGATATATATAGCTCTGAACTTTTCTACGTCTGTATCTAAATTAGAAGTTAACCTGTGTACTAATATTGGTAGATTTTCAAGTGACGCACCTTCTAATTGTTTTGCAACAGCATCAGCTTTTTCAAAATCAATATATTTAAAATCTGAAGCTTGACTATAATGTTTAAAACTTACTAAGAAAACGAATACCCAAAGCAGTTTATTCATTTAAAAAATACCCTTTATTTTTTGCCAAAGCGTGCGTTTTGATGCATACACCTGATTATCACTTACGGCTCCCATTAGCTCAACCAGTTCAGCATCCATAATAAGATCTAGAGACGTTTGGTTTTCTTTAATTTTCAATCTTTTAGGAGAATACCCTAAATAACTAAAAACTAAAACATCATCTTTTTTTAATTGTTTTGGAAACGTGTATTTACCTTCAAAATTAGTAGTGGTTCCCATTTTAGTTCCCTTTAGCACAATACTTACACCAGGAAGTGGTAAATCATCTTGATCTAAAACAACACCAGCTAAAAGTCCCTTTTGGGCATTAGTAGTTTGTTCTACTTTAGCTTTATTGGTTTGTTGCGCTTCTATATTTTGAAATGCAAACATTGAAAGCGCTACAAATCCTAAAACTTTTAAATATTGAAATTTAGCTTTTTTATGAGTAATTACTGAGTTTGAATATGTTTTCATTTGAGATGTTTTAAAAATTCCACAAGTATGTGATTGATTGTTTTCAAAGAACTTTACAAGTTCTGTAGCCGTCATGTTTCTAAAATCTATAACTTCTTTTTTACAAGTGTTACAGAAACCACCTTTTTCAGTTTTACCAAATTTATTGAAATTTTCTGAACAAGGACTGTTAATTTTTAAATTAAGTTGTTGTCTCATTGTATTGATTTTTAATTGTTAGCCTAAAATTATAAATCAATTTCAATATTGAAAACAGCCAATGAGTAAACACTATTTTTGAGTGAGTGAAAAGAACTATAAAAATAATTGTGAGCTTTTTCTACAATATATTTTTTAGTTTTGCGAAACACAATTGTTTATATGGAAATTATATCTTCTTTAGGGCTAATCTTAATTACTTGTATTATTATTTGGAGAGCCTGTGATGGTTTTGAAATGGCTTCAAATTATCTAGGTAGACACATGAAGGAAGGTATTAAAGGTGCTACCATTAATGCTATTGGCAGTAGCCTGCCTGAGCTATTTACTACGTTGTTTTTCCTATTTGTTTTAAAAGATAAAGACGGGTTTTCTGGTGGTATTGGCACCACCGCTGGTAGTGCTGTTTTTAACGGTATGGTTATTCCTGCTGTGGTTATTTTAGTGGTAATTGGAAAGAATATTTCATCTAAAATAGAACTCTCTCAAAAAGTTATTTTAAGAGATGGTATTGCTTTAATTTTAAGTGAGCTTGCTTTAATATTTGTTATTACAGGTACTTCATTGAACTGGCATCATGGTTTAATTTTAATGGTTCTTTATTTTATATATGTTGGTTACATGTTGTCTAGCCAAGGTGCTGGTGACGTTGAAAATGACTTTGAAGATGAAGCTGATGGTGGTAATAGAGCTATTGCATTATTTAAAGGTGATTTATCTACTGTTGTGTTGGGTGATTCTAAAATCAATAAAGCAAAAGCTATAGGTTTACTTTTTTTATCTGTTCTTTTTATTGGATTAGCTTGTTTTTGGCTAGTAGAAGCTTGTGAAGCATTTGGTAATGCTATTGGCATGCCAATTTACTTTGTATCTGTTGTTTTAGCATCTGCAGCCACAAGTGTTCCAGATACTATTATTTCTTATAAAGACGCTATGAAAGGTAATTATGATGATGCTGTTGCTAATGCTCTAGGGAGTAACATTTTTGACGTTTGTTTTGCGCTAGGGTTACCTTTATTTTTATTCACGCTTATTTATGGTCCTATTGAAATGAGCAGTGAAACTATTGAAAATGTTGGTCAATTAAGAGTCTTACTTTTAATATTAACATTTATAGTATTTTTAATATTTGTCTTTGCTAAAAAAGGCGTTAAACGACTTCATGCTAGATTATTGTTGATAATGTATTTACTCTTTGTTATATATTCTATAGGTAAAGGTATAAGTAACGATATTCCTGTTATTAGTGAAATATCTGATTTTTTATCAGCTATATCTCATTGGTTTGCGTCTTTAATTTAATGAAAAGTAGAGATACGAATTTCACGAATTAACACTAATAAAGAGGTATGCTAATTATTTATAGTAAACTATGATTCCAAATTAGGTTTTAATTATGACGCAATTATACACTAATTCCTATCCAAACTCATCTTAAACAACATTTACTAATAGTTAAATATTTATTTAATTATTAGTAAACATGTAATGGTTATTATAATTAGTGAAAATTCGTAAAATTCGTGTCTTAAAAATTTTTAGTAACAAAATATATTTATAGCCTATAACTCATCCTCACTCAAAACAATTAAGAAATCATTTTCTGTAAGTTCAATTTCCATATCCTTGTTTGGATTTAACTGAATACCAAAATTATCGTCTAAAGATTTACTTAAATCACCTTTTCTAATACCTAAACATATTTCATCTCTTTGTTGTGCGCAAAAAATAGTATCGGCAAAAGATATATTCTGCGGAAAACTATCAAAATATAAAGTAGCTGGTTTTACATAAATTTCACTACCGTCTTCAGAAAAGATATCATCATAAAAAGTTTTCATGAGAGATTCTTCGCTTAACTGAGCCAGAATCATAGTAATTAATTTATTACTAATAATAAAATCATCAACATTAGTCTGAGTTATAATTTCTTGATTTTCAGAATTTAAAACCTGAGTGATTATATGTAATCCGTCTTCTTCAGTCACTAATTTTCTCAATAACAATAAAATGATTAAAGTATCTGAATCGATCTTATCTGCCGATTGTTCTTCCATACTTTGAGACAGAATCACTATGGTGTCATAGCTCTTAGGATTGATATCTTTTAGTTTTTCTAAATCTAAAGGATTAGAATCATGAAGATTGACATTGAAATCTGAAAACTCTGAAGCAACGTCATTTATTATGTCTTTTAATTCTTCTGTAGGAGCATCGAACATGATATCAAAATCAGACCCCTCTAACAAATAATCTGCAGCTTCTTCAATAAAAACTTCGGCCACCTTATGCCAACCTAAAATAAGAATGCGCTTTTTCTTCTGTTCAAGTCGTTTGTCGATAATCTTCTTATCCGTATTCGGAAAAAAGTATTGCTTATTCTCATAAGATATAGTAGAGTCATCTTCTGCTAAAATAACCACAGAATCACCATTTTTGAGTACTGTCTCATTTGGCGGGCGTAGCACTAACCCGTCTTCTTCAGAATAGATTCCTAAAGGTATGCCATCTTTTAAGTAATAACTTAAATCTTTAAATAGCACATTATTCCAATCGTCTTCATAAAAATAAATCTCGCAACCATCAAAAGATAAAATTTCTTTGTAAACTGTATCTAATCCGCTAGTTAATGATGTTTGAATTAAGAGTTTACCCATAATATCCCAACTATCTATTGCTATAATGTTATCATCATTAAAAAAGCTAATAATATCTCTTTTTTCCTTGGTGAATATCTCCGCAATTATTGGTAATTGGTTATCTCCGTTTTGACATGCAGCTATAGCTAAAATAGATTTTACCGACTGTACATCACTAGTTATTTTTTTATCTAACGTGGCACTTTCTGAACAGCTTGCCAAAATAATAACAGATTTAGCTAGCTCTAGGTTAACACGCTTTAATTCATTAATATTCGCATAATCCCCTTGAGTTGTTATGACCTCTGTAGTCATTGTATCTGGTAACCGCTTTTGAATGAGATTATCCATAATCTCTTTATCTTCTTTAGATAAAATAACTACCGATGCTTTAGACTCACTTTCATTGGCTAATATCAATTCTCTAATAACATCTACTACGCGCTCATTCCAACCTAAAATTACAGTATGTTCATTTTCTATCACTTTACCTCTACCCTTTCTAAAATCATATAACATAGTATCTAGAGCTGTGGTGATAAAAGCAATTAAAGCAGACAGTAATATAACACCTACCAAACCTGCAATGATAGCGGCTATTTTAGTATAAACTCCAGAATAAATATCCTGATTCATATTGCCAGGGTCTGTCATTTGTAACCAAACAGCATAAATATCGTCAAGAAAAGTTCTATTGGCTTGAGTTACGGGGTCTATACTATCATGAAAGAATGTAACTAATAATAATCTTATGGCTATTATTACTATAAAAGCAACAATAAAGAATATGGTAAGGAGCTTAAAAATAGACACACCACCCTTACTCAAAAAACGTTCAGCCTTATAGTTTAAACGTTCTCTAAAAGAATATTTCATAATAAAAAAAGTTGATTAGTGAGAGACTGGTTGAATTTAGATTAGTTCATCTTTTCTACAAATTCTGCAATAATACCTTTAATGTATGCTGAAGACATTTCCATTACTTCTCCCATTTGGAGAATCATTACTCTTTCTGAATCATCAAAATGGCCATCTGAATATGCTACATCTAATGCGCATTTTACTAATAGCTCTTTTCCATGATCATTTAATGAAGGACCTACGTGCTTCAAATAAGTAGAGATATCACTAGCATCTTTTTGAACTTCTTCTATGTATTCATTAAGTTGTTGAGACGTCATATCATTATGCCCATACTTATTAATGATATTTAGCACCATCACTTTTTCATTGGCATCAATTACTCCATCTGCCAACATAATTTTCACCATTACATGACGTATTGCTTGCTCATACATTGCCATGAACTCTTGTTTACTTGTAGACGTATTACTTTCAAGAATACGAGTAATAAATGTGCCTTTACAATGGTTACACTCCACATACTCTCCCTTATTACCCAAAGGAATTAATGGAATGAAATACAGAGTGAAAAATTGAGTAACCTTTCTATGTCTGTATTCTCTGTTTGCTTCGCATTGGGGGCAATTAAAGTTTCCTGTGGCTTTTGTAGAACTTACACCACGAGTACCAAAAATGATCATATTAAGTAGATTTAAGTTATTTATTTGATTTTAAATATAGTAAACTAAATAATATGTTTTAAAAATATTTACAAAAGGGTATAAAAAAATCCCACATGAAGTGGGATTTTTACATACGAAAATAGTCATGATAAACCCGATATAATCAGGTTCAATTTTAAATATTATTTATTAGCAGTGTTTAAAAACTTAGGTTTAATAATTAACATAGCCCATCCCCAGTTTTGAGTAGATTTTACTCCAGGTGTGTCAGCTATTTCACTTGGTTCGAAGAAGTGAGAATAACCAGTTACTAATTTAAATTCTTTGAATTTTTTAGCAAACACTATATCAATTTCACTCCCTAGATTGTCTTTATCTAAAGACTCCTCTTTAAACGTATGGAATTTAGCTGTTAATGCACTTCCTTTTCCTAAGCCAAATTTAGCTCCAAAATTAAGATCGTTTAAACCTCCTGCATTTCCATGATTTCCTACGTAAAATCTATCTATTAAACCATTGAATTTATGGTTTGTTCCATATAGAGGAAAGAACGCAGCAGAATCATCTTTTCTACCAGAAATAGACTCATACCCTGCTAGGATAGTAATTTTGTCTGAAGCTTTAAAAGTTGCATCTAAGCTATATAATAATGCACCTTTTACATCTGCACCACCAATTCTTTCTCCTTCTTGAATGAAGATGTTTGAACTCAATTTTAAAGCACCTGCTTTGTAATCTGCGTGTAAACCAGCAGTAACTAAACTAGATTTGTTAGCTCCATCTACATTTGAATCTTGGAATGTGTTGATTAATCCTAAGAAAGAAATATTGAATTTTTCACCTTTGCTATTTGCTCTTGCAAACACCATGTCTCTGTAAGAGAATAAGGCAGATGTATTATACACTTCATCTGTAGTCGTATTTAAAGCACCACCAATGTCTAAGCTAAATGTATTTTTTTTGTATTTGTAAACCGCCGCATCATGCGTTCTAGCTTGTTGCGCCCATCCTAGTCCACCTAGAATTCTTTGATCATCATAAGATAATGGCTGACGACCTATTTTTAAAGTAGACGACTCTCCCAATTTTAAATCTGCCCAAGCTTCTTGAACTCTAAAGTTGCCATTACCATTTGTTGCAATTTGAGGTCTATCACCAAATGCAAATACTTCTTGAAAACTAGTAAATAAAGTATAAGTTTCTGATGTATATTTAGCCTTTAAAGCAGCTCTTACAGATGTTCTTATAAAACCTTCATCTGCATCTGTTGCTGTTTGAGCTGGGAAACTTCCTCCTGTAAAATTACCACCATTACCAAAGTATTCAGAACGTGGTCTAAATTCACCTTCTAAAGTAAACTGGGCTTGCGCAAATTGCATTACCAATGCAAAAGCAGCTATTAGTACGTATTGTTTTTTCATGTTTTTAAATTTTGATTTTAGCATTTTAATTAGATTTATTTTTTGTTGCTAGTGTTATCTCTTTGTCCGCAAATATACATGCCCATAGGGAGGATATATATGACAAAACTCAGGTTTAAAACTGCTTTTTTCTACTTTTATTAATGTTCTAAAAAATCGATTAAATGTTTTCTGTATTTGTAATAATCGTCATGTTCTAAAACGGATTTACGAGTTCTTGGTCTTTCAAAATCTATACTAAGAACATCTCCAATTTTAGCTCTAGGACCACTTGTCATCATTACCACTCTGTCTGCCAAAAAGATAGCCTCATCAACATCATGTGTAATCATAACTGCTGTGATTTTTTCTTTATTCCAGATTTCAATTAATATGTCTTGAAGCTCTCCTCTTGTTAAAGAATCTAGCATTCCAAAAGGCTCATCAAGCAGTAATACTTTTGGTTTTATAGCAAAGGCTCTCGCTATACCTACACGCTGTTGCATACCTTGTGATAGATCTGCTGCTTTTTTATGAAAGGCATCTTCTAAACCTACTTTTTGCAAATAGTATTTAGCGATATCATTACGTTGTGCTTTTGTAGCGTGTGGAAATACTTGATTTACGCCTAATAATACATTTTGAAGCGATGTCATCCAAGGCATTAAACTAGGAGCTTGAAATATAACACCTCTGTCTGGTCCAGGGCCTTTAATATGTTTTCCTAATACCGAAATATTACCTCCAGAAATTTCATTTAACCCAGCTATCATAGATAACATAGTGGTTTTACCACATCCTGAATGTCCTATAATAGTAACGAATTCTTCTTTTCTTATTTGAAGGTTTAAATCTTCTAGTACTACATAATCTCCTTTTGGTGTAGGGTATACTTTCTTTAAATTTTTTAAATCAAGCATCACTTCATTAGACGGAAATATACCGTTATGTTCAAAATCTGCTGTTTTATTTGCTGTTAATGTACTCATGCTGATGCTTATTTAAATTGATTAACAAAATCTTTAGGAGCTAAATCTGGTAGTACAAGTTCTTCTTGCGCTTCAGATTTTCTTTCGTTTCCTATATCCATTAAATACTCAATAATGGCATTACGTGTTTGTTTGTAATTTTCATTATCGTTCATTTCGGTTTTATCCCTTGGTCTTTCAATATCAATTTTAAACTCAGGTCCTAAAGTTGCTTTAGGTCCCGGGCGTAAAGGGATAATTCTGTCTGCCATATAAATACCTTCATCAACATCGTTAGTAATCAATAAAGCGGTACGCTTATCTTTACCCCAAATGTTTAATATTTCATTTTGTAAATCACCTCTGGTCAAAGCATCTAAAGCGCCTAATGGCTCATCCATAATGATCATTTCTGGTTTCATAGCAAGTGCTCTTGCTACCGCTACACGCTGACGCATACCACCAGATAATTCTTTAGGCCTCTTATTGATTGCAGGTGTTAACTTCACCATGTCTACATATTCAGCAACAATCTCTGTTAACTCTTTTTTGCCTTTCTTTGGAAACGCTTCTTTAACAGCCATCAGCACATTTTGTTCAACAGTTAACCATGGTAATAATGAGTAATTTTGAAAAATTACGCCTCTTTCATGGCTTGTTCCTGTTACAGGTTTTCCTTTGAACAATACTTCACCTCTGGTAGGCTCTAATAATCCGTTTATTAAGTTTACTAATGTTGTTTTTCCACTTCCGGTAAATCCAACTATAGCCACAAATTCTCCTTCTTCAATAGATAGATTAATGTTAGAAAGTATCTCTTCTTCTCCTTCTATGTAGGTCTTATGTACGTTATTTAATTCTAAGTATGCCATAATCTTTAATGTTTAATTGTTATTATTCGTTTAATTGTTTAACTGTGTAATCGTTTATTCGAATAAACACATTAACAAATCAACGGTTCAACATTTTAAATGGCGTCTGTTTTAACAAAAGACACTGAATTTTGAATAGCTAACATAATTCTGTCTAACAAGAATCCTATGATACCAATCACAAACATGGCAACAATAATCTTTGCGTTAGAATCGTTCGCACCATTTTGGAATTCCTCCCAAACAAATGTTCCTAATCCTGGGCTTTGTGCTAGTAATTCAATAGCAATTAATACCATCCATCCTACAGATAATGTAATTTTTAAACCTGTAAATATTAACGGTAAAGAAGATGGTAAGATCACTTTAAATATCTTTTGAACAGTTCCTAACTTTAACACTTTAGCAACGTTGATATAATCTTTATCCACAGATGATACACCCATAGCCGTATTAACCAAAGTTGCCCACATAGAACACAAACCAACACTAATAAATGATATGGTAAATGAGCTATCATCATTAGAACCTATAAGTACTGTTTTTACAATCATAAAAACTAATAAGTACCAAACTACAGGAGACACAGGCTTAAACACTTGAATAAACCAGTTAAATGCACTTTTTAAATTAGGACTTAACCCAATAAAAATACCTAGTGGAACTGCTATAAATAATGCCAATAAAAAACCAGCAAATACTGTTGTTAAACTTCTAAATATTTGATCTACAAACGATGGTCTACCAGTGTAAACTATAGGATCTAATCCATCTGCTTCTCTTTTTGCATTTAGAGCAGCCGTTTTTACTTTAAAAGCTGCTTTATCTGCGCTAATGATACCATGATCTTTTAAAAGAGAATTGAAAGAGGTCCACACTTGAGCAGGTGAAGGCAAGGTATTAGGTTGACAATCAGGATTTCCAGATGCAATACAAGCTGCCTCAGCATCTGCTGCTGCTTGTCCTCGCTCTTCTAAGGCTTTATTGATTTTAAAATCTGCTTCTTTATTATAAAGCGCTTTAGCTCCCATATACCATAACCCTAAGAATAAAAGTATTGAGGTTATTGATATTGCTACTTTTTTAAGAGCTACTTTAGGATCCATTTGTTTTAATTTTGAAACAGACCCTTGAAATAAGAATCTAAAAAAATTAAATCTCGCTATTTTACCTGCTGTATTTAAACTAACACTTTGCTTCATGACTATGCTTTTTAGTATTACTTAATTTTTTGTTTTTCTCTTGATTTAGTATGAATCATTTCGATTGATCCCAGTTGGTTATCACCGGGATCGTTCGAAATAGTTTAACTAACAATTAATCTTTATTTCCAATTTTGAAACTGTTGATGTATCCTATTGGATCTTTAGCATCATAAGTTGTACCGTCTATAAAATCTGCAGTTGCTGGCTTGTAACCATCTGTTGCTGGAATATCTCCTGCAGGAATGTTTCCTTCAGCAACTAATAAATCTGCAGCTTTTTTCCAGATATCTGGTCTGTAGATATCTTTAATAGTAGATGCATACCAATCTGCTGGCTTAGCTTCAGGAATTTGTCCCCAACGTCTCATTTGAGTTAAGAACCAAATACCGTCAGAATAGAATGGATATGTTGCATTGTACTTGTAGAATACGTTAAAGTCTGGCATTTCACGTTTGTCTCCTTTTTCAAACTCAAACGTTCCAGTCATAGAGTTTGCTAATACAGCTTCTGGAGCTCCAACATATTGAGACATAGCTAATATTTTCACAGCTTCTTTTCTGTTTGCTGGATCATCTAACCATTTACCTGCTCTAATTAATGCTTTAGTTACAGCAATTGCAGTGTTAGGATTTTCTTCAACAAATTTCTTTGTCATTACAAATACTTTCTCTGGGTTATTCTTCCAGATATCATAGTTTGTTGTTACTGGTACACCAATACCTTTAAATACTGCTTGTTGATTCCATGGCTCACCTACACAGTAACCGTAAATTGTTCCTGCTTCTAAAGTTGCAGGCATTTGTGGCGGAGGTGTTACAGATAATAATACCTCAGCATCAATTTGTCCTTGTACGTTATCTGCTGTGTACATACCTGGGTGAATACCCGCAGCAGCTAACCAATATCTAATTTCGTAGTTGTGAGTAGATACAGGGAATACCATACCCATTTTAAATGCTTTACCAGAATTTTTATATTCATCAATTACTGGTTTAAGCGCGTCTGCTTTAATTGGATGTACTGGCTTACCATCTGCACCTTTTGGTACATTTGGTTTCATTTTAGACCACACATCATTAGAAACAGTAATACCATTACCATTTAAATCCATTGAGAATGGTGTTACTAAATCTGCCTGACGCCCAAAACCTGCTCCTGCAGCAATTGGCTGACCTGCTAACATATGAGAACCATCTAACTGACCATCTATTACACGGTCTAAAACGTTTTTCCAGTTAGATTGTGCTTCAACAGATACAAATAAACCTTCATCTTCAAAAAATCCTTTTTCTTTAGCAATGGCTAAAGGAGCCATATCTGTTAATTTGATAAAACCAAATGTTAATTGTGGCTTTTCAATGGCTAATTGTTTTGTTTTAGAAGTTGAAGCAGCTACTTCTTCTACAGCAGCTTCTTTCTTTTTTTCTTTACCACCACAAGCGAATAGTAAAACCGCTATTGGTAACATCCAGATTTTTCTAGTTAGTGTTTTCATATTTATAAATTTTAGATTGTTTTCTAAGTAGTAATACTTAATTACATCGCAAATTTATAAGTACACATACTTCTATTTCATGATGAACACCATAGCTAAACCACTTTTTAATCCACAAAAAAACCTGACATTTATCAGGTTTAAATCATAACTAACTGAAAAACAAAACATAGAAATACTTAAAAAGTAAATTACGTACCTAAGTAAATGAAAAAATAAGTAGTTTATCTACGTATATTTTGAAGAATGTTGATAACTTTTTTAGGAAATGTTAATGGGTTGAATATGAAAATTCTTCTAAATGAAAATGTAAGGTTAAAATAAATGTAAGAGCTTTATAAATATACCAATTTTTGGTATATTTGATGTAAATTCTATTAAAATGAGTAAGAACACATCAATTACATTAGGCAGTTATTTTGACCAATTTATTCAAAGTAGCATTAATAAAGGACGTTTTAAAAATGTAAGCGAGGTTATAAGAGCAGGTTTAAGGCTTTTAGAAGAAGAAGAAAGCAAAGTCGCTGCTTTAAAAAATGCTATTCAAGAAGGACTGGATAGCCCACGAGTTGAAAATTTTGATTTTGAAGAAAACTTACAAAAACTAAAATTTGAAAAAAGAAAGAATGGCTAATGTTGTATTAAAACAAAAAGCCATTGATGACTTAAACACCATTTGGACATACACTTTTGAAAAATGGTCTGAACAACAAGCTGACAAATACTACACTATAATTAAACTTTCTTTAAAAGGGATTGGAAAAAGTCCTGATATTGGAAAAACATACCCTAAAATAAACAAAAAATTACTTGGATTTAAATCTGGAAAGCATATTATATTTTATCATTTAGTGTCAGAAGATCAAATTGAAGTTCTTAGAATACTTCACGAAAGAATGGATTTAAAAAATAGAATTTCTGAATAAAAAAAAACCAGCCAAAAGGCTGGTTCAAAAAGCTACTCTCTAATCTTTAAATATATATTTAAAATGCTTTTTATTTTAATTATTTTTCTAAAGTTTTCAACCATGCTTCTTGAGACAGAGCTGTGTACTTTTTATCAGTACCGTAGGGATCTTTACCTCCTTCAAAATACTTTTTAACAGCCATTAAAGAAATGGTATCTTTCATTTTAGTGGGCACTTCATATCTATGATTACCATGAAAATCATGACATTGTATACATGTAGTCCATTCCTCATTAGCTATTAGCTCTTCATGAGATACATCTAAAGGATCATTTTCAACCGTTAAATCTTGGTGGCAGTTCATACAGTAATCTGCTGTTTTAAGAGATACTCGTTCTTTATCTCTATGCTCTGTATGGCATGTTATACAAGTAGTAGCATCAATCACTTTTATAGCGTCTTTAAACCTAGGTTCTGAAAATCTATAGGTAGGATGCCTATCATTAGCTCTATCATGACACTCTAAACAATTATCTACGGTTACATCTTGTGTTCCAAAATCAACACTTTCTTTACGTGCACCAAAGGCATGAGACACATTAGATTGTAATTGCTGCATTAAGTTACCTTTAGCATCTGCATGACACGCAAAACAAGATAAGTCTTGATGCCCTGTATTCATAGGGCCTATAGACACGTAATCTTCGGTTGATTCTAAGGTAAAAACATAAAACAATATACTTCCCAGAACTAAACCTATTATAGCACCTAATACTTGCCTTTTTCTTAATGGATTTATTTTAAACATATAATACCATTTAAATCTATATTTCTATAACTACTTTTTCGGTTAATGGGTAGGTTATACATGTAAGTATAGAACCACTTTGTACATCTTCTTCTGTTAGAAAATGTCCTTCTGTCATTTTAACTTCACCTTCAACACACTTAGCTTTACAGCTGGCACACATACCAGATCTACATGAATAAGGTATCACCACATTATCAGACATGGCTTGTTTTAATATAGATGTGTTACCTCTTACCTTTAATAGATGTTCTTCGCCTTTGTACTTTAAGGTAACATCACTTAATAAATCTTTTCCGGATACTTTTATTTCAGGCGCTTTAAAGACTTCTAACTTTATTTTGTCTCTGGTAATGCCACTATCTTTTAAGATTTCTTTTATTTTCTCCATGTAACCAAATGGTCCGCATATCATATATTCATGCTCATCATAAAATAAATCATGTTTTAGTAAAATCTTATCTATAAGCGCATGTGTTGCCAAACCTTTATGATAATTACCTTCACAGGTAACACATTCTGAAACTATATGTTCTACAGCAAATCTATCTGGATAGATATCTTGTAGCGTATTTAATTCTTTGTGAAAAATGATAGATTCTATATTTTGATTAGCATACACTAAAAGCACATTAGAATCTTTTTCTTCTGTTAATACTGACTTTACAATGGAAAACATAGGAGTGATACCACTTCCTCCAGCAAACAATACATATTGCTTTTTTGATTGACTATTTGGTGTGATGCAAAAAGTTCCTGCAGGGTCATCTACCTCTACCTTATCACCTTTTTTTAAATTATCATGTACGTAATTAGACACTAATCCTTTTTGAACACGTTTTATAGTGATTTTTAAATCTTTATCTGTGTAGGGGTTACTACTAAAAGAATAGGCTCTTTTCTCTACTTTCCCTTCAATAGGAATACGTATGGTAAGGAACTGCCCTGGTTTGTATTTTAGTTTTTTAAAGAAATTGCCATTTTTAAAACTAATACTTATAGTATCTTCTGTTTCTCTAATTATATCATTTACTAGTAACTTCATAATTCAATTATTTATAATAAAACACCATCACAATATGAAACAGCATTAGAATGGTAATAATTAACGACAGTGCCACATGACTTATCATCCATCCTTTAAAAAGGGCTTCACTATTATTTTTTATAACATCAAGATTTAAATAACCTAATATGGTATTAGTAAAAAAGATATAAGATAGTAACAACAGATATCCGTATCCCATATGCATGCTATGTATATAAAATATTATGGGGCTTAAAGCTCCCAACCATTTATGTATATTTTGCATAGACATGGCATATTTTACGAGCCTTCTTTTGGTTCTTACTAGTGAAAGCAACCATTGAAATGTAATTAATACTGCTACTAATAATCCAGACCATCTTTTATACATTTCTCCTTGCTGTAATTGATACAACCAACCCCATTCAACATTAAAAAAATACTGGATGAAAAATGCTGCAAATAATAATAGACCTACTAAAGAAGATTTGTTATTACTTAAAACCATATGTAATGATGTAATAATTAAAAACTAATTACAATCTGAAGCTCATTTAATTTACCTTTGATAAATGAGCCAGATTGTAATATTAACACTAAAACAAGTGGATTTATTTAGCAGCCACTAACTGCTTCATAGTTTCATAAGAAGCTAACTTTCTTACACTATCTAAGAACACTTCAGGTGTTGGTAAATAATTACCTTCTGCCGGCCACTTCTCTCCTATTTCTGGTTTTTCACTTTCTTTAAAAGCTTCTATTTCATCTAAATACTCCATATAAATATCTACAGTTCCTTGAGAATAAGAGTTTAATACAGCAACTGTTTCTTTATAAGTTAATGAGTCTTTAGGATATTGCCATGTAGTTGCTCCCATTACATCGCCCAATTTCCAATCTGACTTAGCAGTTTGTGGATGATCATTATGACAAGTCACACATGCACCTGCACTCGCTAAATCTGCAAACATAGCAGTGTGTAACTTTTGATCTTCGTCATAAAAAAATTGTGGTTTTTGATCTTTCTTTATTTGCTCAAACAATGTGGCTTGTTTACCCTCAAATTTGTTTGCTGCATTTACTGGAAAGTCAGATCCTAAATATAATCCTAATGGTACGGGGCTTTTTCTAATACTAGTAGCAACACCTCTTAAAAACAATGCAGGTAGTGGTCCAGCTTCAACATCATCTTTTCTCCAATCTTCATCAAACTTCATCCCTTGTTTTTTTCCTTTACCAACAATAGCTTTTGTATATAATGTTCTGGTAACATCATTTTCTTTAGATACCATTTCTAAAACTTCTTCTACTGAAAAGGCTTTTTCTTCTCCTGCTGCTGCAGTTTTTTCTTCTGGTACTCCACCACAAGAGATTAATAAAAGAGTTAAACCAACTAATTGTAATTTGTATATAGTCTTCATATGTTGTTTTTATTTAATTATTAATAAGATGCTTTAATCATTACATCTGCCATGGTACCATATACAGATGCCCAAGCTTCTTTTACATCTGGAGTGAAATCATCTCCTAAACCTGCTTCTAGAGTTCCTAAAAGCGCAGATCCTACCGTGTCATAATGAAACGCTTCTACCTTATACTCTACATGACGTTTTCCTAAATCTTGTAACACAGGAATTAAAGCATCTAAATTGCTTAAACCTGCAACAGCAGAAGCTAGCATAGACATTAATTTATTCCCTTGTACCTTCATAGCATCATCACTATTTGGAAATAATGGTTTTAATTGAGGATCTAATTCAAATAATTTTGAATAAAATATTTCGGCGGCAGTTGAGGCAATAGGCTTGACTTTTTCAAAAGAGTCTTGCACTAGTGTAATTGTTGTTTGTTCCATATTTAAATATTGTTTGTTAGCTGTATTAATTTTATAAGTATCAATACTTAATTTATACAGCAAATCTAAAGTGACCCTTTGTAATTAAATATGGTAATACACAGGGTAAATCATCTTTTTTATCTTGTTTTAATAATATTATAACACAGACAAAAAACTGACTTAACTACATGTTTTTATATGATGTAACAAAAGTTTTTAGAAACTAGCTATCTAAGAAGAAGTTGTGTTCGCTAATTTCTTTTTTAAGAAGATCTGTATCTTTTATGCCTATTTTTTTTCCTTTAGCAGTAATAAGATTTTCCTTTTTTAAGGCGGAAAAAACCCTAATTACTTGCTCTTCTGAAGTACCAGCATAATCTGCATATTCCTTTCTACTTAAAGGTAAATTTAAATACCCATTTAAGTTTCCAAACTTACGGTTAATATACAGCAATGTATCTACTACACGCTCTCTAACTGTCATTTGAGAAATGGACTTTACTTTATTTTCACTTTTATTAAGCTCATTGGCATAAAAAAGCATCATATCATAAGTAAAATTAGGGGTTTTAACTAAAACCTCTTGTAGAAATTCTTTAGAAAAATAATGCAATTGTGTGTCTTGTAAAGCAATGGCTCCAATTGAATAATATTCTTGCGTGCCAAAACCTCTATGTCCTACAATTTCGCAAGCACGAGCAAATCTTACAATTTGTTCTCGCCCATTTATACCAGTTCTAAATACTTTTACAGTACCACTTTTTATAAAGAAAAGACCATTAACTGGTGCGCCTTCAATTAAAAATTGTTGCCCCTTTTTACATTTTAAAACAGTACTACTTTGAGGTAATGCTGAATTAAAAAGTATATCAGAATACTTATGAACTAAACAATTTGATTTATTACAAATATTACAATGTCCATTTTTTGGAGTATTATATTCTGAATTAGTATTTAAAGAGAGTGAGTGCATGGTCTATTAATTATTTCAAAATTAAGTATTAATACTTAATTATTTAGTATTTATAATCACTTTTACGAGTTTACTAAAATTTTCATTTTGAAATTAGAAAATGAAAAAATGGAGCATATTATTTTACTTGATTTGCATTTACTATATCTTTTTTAATGATTAAAATCTAGAATAAAACATATATCGTTATATTTGTTAGGATATAGCGAAAAACTAATGATTACCATACCACAAGCCATTTCTATTGTAAAAGAAAACGGAAAGACTTTATTAAAATCGACCACTAAATCTGTTGAAAAAGCTGGCGGATATATCTTATTTGAAGATATTTTATCTTCTATTAACATGCCCCCTTTTAGACAATCTGCCATGGATGGGTATGCTCTAAACTTACACGATGACCTATCTTATGAACTAATTGGAGAAGTTAAAGCAGGTGATGGTCATGAACTTAAACTAAATAAGGGACAAGCCATTAGAATATTTACTGGTGCACCTGTTCCTGAATCTGCAAACGCTGTTATGATGCAGGAAAAAGTTAAAGCAAATGGAAACACTATTACTATAGAGCAACAAATTCCAGTAGAACATAATATTCGTCCTTTAGGAGAACAAGTTAAAGCTGGAGATATTGCTTTAAAAAAAGGGACTAAGTTAACCCCTGCTGCTATTGGATATTTAATATCGTTAGGAATCACAAAAGTATCTGTGTTTAAAAAACCAAACATTGCTATTGTAACTACTGGCAATGAATTAGTTGAACCAGGACAAGATTTACCTCATGGTAAAATATATGAAAGTAACTCTAAAATGTTATTGAGTGCGCTTTATAATTTAAAGTTTTACGACGTTACACTATATAAGGTTGAAGATGATTATACTAAAACAGTAGAAACATTAAATACAGCTATTAACAATAATGATTTGGTTTTAATAACTGGAGGTATTTCGGTTGGAGATTACGACTTTGTTGGAAAAGCACTTAACGAATTACACGTTAAACAACTATTTTATAAAGTAAAACAAAAACCAGGAAAGCCTTTATTTTTTGGTAAAAAAGAAGCTACTCAAATTTTTGCGTTACCAGGAAACCCTGCTGCTGCACTATCATGCTTCTATGTATACGTTTATATCGCTTTACAGCAAATGATGGGGCGTGAAACGGTTGAATTACCAAGAATAACTTCAAAAACTACAAATAGCTTTCTAAAGAAAGGTGACAGACCACAATTTTTAAAAGGTATTTATAACAACGGACACGTTGAAATTTTAGATGGACAAAACTCATCTATGCTACAAACTTTTGCATTAGCTAACGCTTTAGTATTTGTTCCAGAAAATGTAAATAATATTAATACTGGCGATGACATAGAAGTTATTTTATTACCAAAATAAAATTAAGAACCATGAGTTATAAAATAAAAAGTCGCATATGGATTGAGTCTGAAAACAATGTCCTTTTAGGTGAAGGTCGTGTACATTTACTAAAGGCAATTCAAGAAACTGGTTCTTTATCTAAAGCAGCTAGATCACTCAATATATCTTATAAAAAAGCTTGGACACTTTTAGATTCGGTAAACAAATCTGCAAAAAAACCAGTCACCATAAATAGTATAGGAGGAAAAGGCGGTGGAGGTGCTGAACTCACAGAGTATGGACAATCTTTAGTGAATGCCTTTGATGAAATTAATAGAAACTGTTGGGCTTTTTTAGATGAACAATTAGACAAGATTGCCAACTTATAACTTAAATATTTTAGGCACTTATAACTAACTATGTTACAAACCGAAAATATATACATCTTTTTACTCATACTACCAATAGTATCGTTTTTGTATTCCAGTGTCGGGCATGGTGGGGCTAGTGGTTATTTGGCTTTAATGGCATTGTTTTCGTTTGCTCCAGAAACTATGAAACCTACTGCCCTATTGTTGAATTTGTTCGTGGCTGGTATTTCATTTTACTATTATTATAAAGAAGGGTTTTTCAATAAAAAATTATTTCTATCATTCTCATTTACCTCTGTTCCTCTTGCTTTTTTAGGTGGTACTATAGATATAGACGCTTCGCTTTATAAAAAAATATTAGCAGGCTTATTAATCTTCGCCATTCTAAAAATGCTAAATGTTTTTGGAAAAGAAAGCAATACTGTTAAACAAGTAAAACTTTGGCAAGGATTGATTGTTGGTGGTATTATAGGTTTCTTTTCGGGGTTAATAGGTATTGGTGGAGGCATTATTTTAAGCCCAGTAATTTTATTATTGCACTGGGGTAAAATGAAAGAAGCTGCAGCAGTTTCAGCGTTATTTATATGGGTGAATTCTGCTTCCGGTTTAATAGGGCAATTAAGTAGTGGCGTTGTATTAGAAAAAGCATCATTTGTATTAGTAGCAATTGCATTAATTGGAGGTGTTTTAGGTGGCTACTACGGAAGCAAAAAAATAAACAATAAAAATTTAAGATACATTCTAGCATTTGTACTAATCATCGCTTGTGTAAAATTAGTTTTAACTTAAAATGAACGATAAAAGGACTATAACAGGAATTATTTTGGCAGGGGGCAAAAGCTCTAGAATGGGTACAGATAAAGGTTTTTTAAAACTGAATAATAAGAGCTTTGTTGAATACAGCATAAAAGCGCTTAAGCCTCTAGTATCAGATATTTTAATTGTATCAGACCACATTGCTTATGATAGTTTTGGTTACAAAAGAATAAAAGATGTGGTGAAAGATGCTGGACCTGTTGCTGGTATTTATTCAGGTTTAGAAACTACAGAATCAGAATACAACCTTGTTTTAAGTTGCGATATTCCGCTTATTAACACGTCTATTTTAGAAAAATTAATCGATGCTATTGATTATACATCAGAAATCATTCAAATTGAAGCTAATGGTAAAACAATGCCTCTAATTGCCTTCTATAGAAAAGCCTGTAAAGAGAAGTTTTATAATGCTTTACAAAATGATGAAAGACGTTTAAGAGTCGTTGTTAATCAATGTAAAACAAAAAATGTATTGTTGAATGCCAATGAATATGACACAACAATGAACGTAAATACAAAAGAAGAACTAAAAACTATTATAAATGAATATAACGGTTAAATATTTTGGACAAATAGTTGATGTTACCAATAAAAATCAGGAAACTATCGAAATTATTGATGGGCAGATTTCTGATGTATTACAACTTCTAAATAACAAATATGAGCTATTAAAAAACAAAGATTTTCAAATTGCT
Source organism: uncultured Flavobacteriaceae bacterium (assembly GCA_947487895.1). Lineage (GTDB taxonomy): Bacteria > Bacteroidota > Bacteroidia > Flavobacteriales > Flavobacteriaceae > Seonamhaeicola. Next base: position 250,682 of record CANKYF010000001.1, on the reverse strand, counting down.
CAAAACCAAGAACTAGTATCATTAGAAACCAAATTAACAGGTGCTGAAATTGCACTTTTGCCTCCTTTTTCGGGAGGATGATTATAAAAATAATGCTAAAAAAAGGTAAAAGGTTTCCGCCTTTTCGGAAATGAAAAAATATAATTTATGAAAGACAAAAAAATAAAAAACGTTTTTAGAGAAGGGGCTATTTCTTCTGAATTTATAGGTAATTCCATTTACAAACATCAAACAAAAACAAGTATTGGAGCTCATAATATTTTCTTAGGTCAAGTTAGAGCCGATGAAATTGACGGAAAAACAGTTACTGCTATAGATTATACAGCGTATGAAGACATGGCAAATCAAAAGTTTCATGATATAAGAGAAAGCGCCTTTGAAAAATTCGATTTAACCTGTATGCACATTTACCATAGTTTGGGAACAGTAAAAACAGGTGAAATCTGCTTATTTGTTTTTGTATCATCTCCTAGACGAAAAGTTGTTTTTGAAGCCTTAGAATATATTGTGGAAGCCATTAAAGCAGATGTACCTGTTTTTGGTAAAGAGATTTTTGAGGATGAGACACATCAATGGAAGAAAAACACGTAAGTGTTTTTTTGTTTAACTGTTTATTTGTTTAATCGTTAATTAAAAATATATGTCCTATTTCTTTTCCTTTGAAAAACTTAATGTCTGGGTCGACTCAAAAGAATTAGTAAAACTTATTTACACAATAACTAAAAATTTCCCTGATGAAGAGAAATTTGGATTAACAAGTCAACTAAGAAGAGCCTCGATCTCTATTGCTTCAAATTTAGCTGAAGGGACTTCTAGAAAAACAAATAAAGACAAAGCTCATTTTACAACGATAGCTTTTAGTTCGCTAATGGAAGTATTAAACCAAATCATTTTATCTAAAGAATTAAATTTTATACATGAAACAGAATATCAAACGGTAAGAACTGAAATTGAAAAAATTTCCAATAAATTAAATGCACTACGCAAATCACAGTTAAACAACTAAACAATTCAACGATTCAACATTATATGGTAGACATTACACATAAAAATACAACATTAAGAACAGCTGTAGCTCAAGCAATAGTTTCAGTTAGTAAACCAGAGACTATAGAAGCAATTAAAAACGATACTGTTCCTAAAGGGAATGTATTTGCAATGAGTAAGGCGGCGGGGTTATTAGGTGTAAAACGCACCCCAGATATATTACCAGATTGTCACCCTTTACCCATTGAATTCACTGGTGTAGAATATGAAATTAATGGACTTGAAATCACAGTAATCTTTACTGTAAAGACCATTTATAAAACGGGAGTTGAAGTTGAAGCTATGCATGGTGCTAGTGTAGTAGCTTTGAATATTTATGATATGTTAAAACCTATTGATAAAGGCATTGAAATTCATGCTATTAAACTTATAAATAAAAAAGGAGGGAAATCTGATTTTAAAGATAATTTTAGAAAAGATTTAACTGCTGCCGTAGTTGTTTGTAGTGATACTATTTCGGCTGGTCATAAAGAAGACAGAGCAGGAAAAGCTATTATTGAGAAGTTAAAATCTTGTGATGTTTCTATTGCAGAATACATTATCATTCCTGATGAAAAAGATGTTATTCAAAGTAAGGTGAGACAATTTCAAAAGGAAGGTATTGATATGGTAATTTATACTGGAGGCACTGGGTTATCTGGTAGAGATGTTACACCCGAAGCTTTAATTCCTTTATTAGATAGACGTATTCCTGGAATAGAAGAAGCTATTAGAAGCTACGGACAAGAAAGAATGCCTTATTCTATGCTTTCAAGAAGTATAGCTGGCACAATTAACAATACCTTGGTTTTGGCTTTACCAGGCTCTACAAACGGTGCGAAAGAATCTATGGATGCCATATTCCCTTCGGTTTTGCACATTTTTAGAATATTAAAAGGAGCTAGACATGATTAAAATGTTTATTTGTTAAATCGCTAAGTTGTTAAACCGATTACACACCTCAATAATTAAACCATGCCAAGAAATGAGTGAGAATAAAAACATATTAAAAGATAAATTTGGAAGAGAGCATGCTTATTTGCGGATTTCGCTTACTGAAAGGTGCAACTTAAGGTGTACGTATTGCATGCCTGCAAATGGTGTTCCCTTGTCTCCTAAAAGTCATTTAATGACTTATGAAGAAGTATACGAAATTGCTAAGACTTTTGTAGATCATGGTGTAACCAAAATTAGGTTAACTGGAGGTGAGCCTCTGGTAAGAAAAGATATTCCTGTGATTCTAGAAAAACTAGCATCTTTACCTGTTGAATTATCTATAACATCAAACGGAGTTATTATTGATAGATTTATTGATGTTTTAAAGGCTAACAACATTAAAAAAATCAATGTAAGTTTAGATTCATTGAGTAAAGATAAATTCACTCATATTACGCGTAGAAATGAATTTGAAAAAGTTTACAATAATATTCTACTTTTAGTTAAAGAAGGGTTTAAAGTTAAAGTCAATGCAGTTTTAATAAAGGGTTTTAATGATGATGAAATTATTGACTTTATTGAATTCACTAAAGAACTTCCTATTTCTATCCGATTTATAGAGTTTATGCCATTTGATGGTAATAAATGGGATTTAAGTAAAATGGTATCATACAAGGAAGTCATTGAAAAGGCTAATCATCATTTTAATAAAAATATGATTGAACGCTTAATTGACTCCCCAAATGACACCTCCAAAAACTATAAGGTTAAAGGATACTTGGGGTCCTTTGCTATTATTAGTTCTGTGACTAATCCTTTTTGTGACTCTTGTAACAGGCTGCGTTTAACAGCAAACGGACAATTAAAAAATTGTTTATTCTCTGCTACAGAATCAGATTTGCTTACCAACTTAAGAGCTGGAAAACCAATTGAACCAATAATACAAAAAGCAGTTAAAGCTAAGTTCAAGGTACGTGGGGGCATGAATACTTTAGAAAAACTACAACAACCAGATTTACATACAAAAAACCGTAGTATGATTACAATTGGAGGTTAATCAGCCTTCAATAAATCAAAAGATAAGACTTCGTCTATATAATCTACATGAATTTCCTTTTTAATGGCCTTTTTGGGCAGCGGGATATTCATTTTGAAAAGTGCTGAGGGATAACAATAAGATCGCTTTGTTCCATCTGTTTCAATAGTTTTCTTTTCCTTTTCAGTGGTAATGACTAAATCATTTCTACTAATAAAGAACCTAAAATCTTCTTTAACATAACCAGGTATCTTTAATTCATAATGATAACCAAGGTCTGTTTCATGTGTTTTTAATTCTTTTTTATCTGATTTAATACCAGCACGGTGATTGAAAATAATTGAGCTTTTGTTTTCTTTAGGTTTGAAAGAAGATACTCGTGTCATAATAGTTAGGGAATTGACAAATTAAATTTTAGAATAGTTTTAGTTTATAAACAAACAATATATACTTATTAAGTAATAAGGCTATATTGTTGATGATCAACATAAATTTAAGTCAAAAGATTTAAAATAGCAATAAAAATCCCACATTTAACAAAAAAAATCTGTTTACTAAAATCTAAATCATTGTGATGAAGATTTAATAGTAAACAGAAAAAAACCAGAAATAATTCAACTACATAATAAATTATGCAGCGACACTAACAATACAATTCTTTTTTAAAAAGTTAAAAATATTTTGTTTCATACCATAATCAATAACTTTTATATAATATACAATACCATAAAATTCTATGAGTATTGAGTTTTCGTAAATATGATCGTGCTTTAAGTCACTTTGGTCTGCCCTAAAACCATGGTCAATAATAAATGATATTTGTGCCTCATGGCAGACATCTTCATCAGCGTCTTCTTCTTCTTTCTCTTCCTCTTCTTCACAATTAACTTGTTTATCTTTAAAAAATTTTTTTATATCTTCTGATAAATCATTATCAATAAAATCTAATTCTAGATTTGATAAATATCCTTTTATTTCTAAAGCAGAATTTTTATTCTTTCCTCCTAAATTAGTATTAGCCTTCATAAGCAATAGTTTAAAAGTTATAGTTTAAAATTACTATTTAACTTAGATTTATTTAAACCGTTATAGGTGAATAAAGAGTTTCTGTAGATGAATTGTAATATTTTTTAATCAATTCATTTCATCGATACTAAAAACTATTTCTATTATAAAAGAAAATGAGATCTTATGTTAAAACGATAAGATCTCATTGGTTGTAGTTAGGGCTTATTAATTATATCTACTTACTAAAAACATTAACTTACTATATGTTGAAGACCACTAGTATTATCGTAATCTATTTTTAATCTGTTAAAATAGTCTAGAATTGAAAATATGTTTTTCACTAAAACTCTAGACAGTTGTTTATTTTTAATTGCTTTTGTGTTGTGTTCTACTATTAATTGTTTATTCTGTTTAAGCACTTCTAAAAGTGCATTTAAATTGTCTATTGTCTTAAAGTCTTCTAAACATATATATCCTATGTGTTTTAATGAGACTTTATTTAACAAATATCTTGCGCCTGCTTTTATAGCCATTTCAAGGCTTTGATTTCTTTTTATATCTACTACTGTTATATTAGATTCGAACAAGTCTTTTAAATCTACTAATTTTTCAAATGTTGCATCATTACTTCCGTTATTTACAACACATAGCTCAAAGCTCTCAGTAATATTTAAAAGTTTATCAAAAAATATATCAGTTAAGGCGCTTTCGTTATTATAAAATATAATAATTAGACCTAGTTTCATATTAGGTTAAGTTTTTTGTGGATTTGGGTTTAATTAATCTTAGTTTAAAGTATATTCCACCTGCTCCTGTTCTTTTTCTACATTCTTACTTGTTTTTTTCTTTCTGTATACCCAAGCTATTTGAGCTAACTGAAAAACAATTTTTACTGAATCTCTCATAGACAATTTAGAACCGTCTGCATGGATCCATCTTTTTAAAGGTTGTTCACAAATTAAGCTTATAGCTTTTTCGGTTCCAAAATGGTGTGCCATTCTCTTAAAAATTTCAACATCAAAAATCCATTTAGTTACAAACTTATCTTTAAAAGAAATTTGAATCACATCCTTACTAAAAATTTTAGCACCACATTGAGTATCTTTAAAGTTCATACCTAGAATCTTTCTAATTATGAAATTGATAGTCATACTAATAATTTTCCTAGCAGATTCTTTGGTTATGTTAGCTCCCATTCTACTAATTCTTGAGCCACTAACTATTTTAAAATCTGATGTTTCTATAGTGTTTACTAAATCATCAAAATCTGATAAATCTGTAGATAAATCGGCATCTAAAAAACCTATATAATCTAAATCGTCTTTTTCTGCCATATGCAACATTCCTAACCTAACAGCTTCTGCCTTACCTCCATTTTTTTCACAATCATAAACTGTAATGAAGTCTTCACGTCCATTTCTTAAATCATGTAATACTTTTAAAGTATTATCTTTACTTCCATCATTTACAAAGCATAAATGGTAACCAGTATGTTCATCAACAAAATCTAAAAATTCTTTACTTAACAAACGCTCTTCTTCGTTATAACAGGGTATAACCACTCCTACACATCTATGTTGAATCATTGCATTACTTGAAGAATTATCTGAATTAACTACTACATCTGGTTGTCCTATAAGGCGTTTTACCCTAGCACATATTTCATTAAGACTTAGGGGTTTTTTCATATAATCACTTATACCCAAATCAAAACCTTCAGTAATTACATCATCTTGTGTGTTGCCAGATAGTACCATGATTGGTGTATCTGGTTGTTTTGAATTTCTAATATATTTTACAATATCTAAACCAGATACTTGGGGCATGTTTATATCTACTATAACTAAATCTGGCTTAAATTCATTGTAAATAGAGATACTTTTATTAGCATCTGTTTCTATTTTTACTTCGTATCCTAATTCATTCAATCTTTTTTGAAGTGGTAATAATACTAGCTGTTGGTCATCTATAGCTAAAATTTTCATGGCAGGGGGCATTTTGTTATTATAGTGTAAAAATACTATGGGAAGTTTCAGAAAAGTTTTAAATTAGCTAAACCCTAGCATTAGTTTAGACGAATGACCAATTTGTATAGACAAACAAAAATAAAATTCTGTTGAAAGCCGAAAAAACCAATACTCTTTTAATTTTATCGTTAATTGTTGGTTTGGCTTTTCATGGTTCTGCCATATTCTTCACACTAGAATATACCTATGATGCTCTAATTCACCTTTTCTTTGCAGATAGTTATGCAGATAGTTGGTTTGACCCATGGGAATATAGATGGTATACAGGATTTACCGTTCAATCTTACCCACCTTTAGTTCATCAAACTATTGCAATACTCTCTTATATAGGAGGGCTTAAATTTGGTATGTTCACGGTAGCTCTTATTGGTATTGTGTTATTTATTACTGGCGCTTATCGCTATACGTTACTAATGACAGGTAGTAGAAGAATTGCAGGTTATGGTTCTGTACTTGCTGTTTTTTCTTCAACATTTGTAGAAACCTTACATATTTTTGGACAGCTACCTAGTATAGTAGCGCTATCTGTATTAATGCATTCTATGACGGAAATTTACTTGTATATAAAAACAGGTAAGTTTAAATATTTCCTCACTACAATATCCATGCTTGCTGTTACTGTTACATGCCATCATGTAACTCCAATATTTGGAATGGTATTCTTTCTTGCCCCACTTATTGGAATGGTAGTTATGGATGCTGCTAGAGAACAGGTTGACTCATATAAAGAACTTACTTTTAAAGTATTCTGGAAAACTACACTAAAACACTTTTGGAGAATTGCAACTTTTGGTGGTAGTGGTTTGTTTTTAATTATATTCTGTATTTTTCCATACTGGTATAACTCTAAAAGGAACCCTATTACACAAGTACCTATACCACATGGTTCAAGAGATAATTTTTTAGAAATCACCTCATCTGGACTTGTATTTTTCTTAATTCCTTGGGGTGTATTACTATTTATTCTCCCCTACTTTTTTTACCGTTATTACAGCAAAAGATATATCTTTTTTGGTCTTTCGTTTACTATGTTAACTATTTTGGGTACAGGTGGTACAACTCCAATTCCTTTAATGCTTTTAGGTGAAACAGCATTTAATATATTAACCTTAGATAGATTTACACTTTGGGCAACTATAATGGCTTTACCCATTTTTGCTGAATTTGGCTACAGAATGGTTGAAGGTGATTTAAAGATTTTAATTCAGCAAAAGTTTGGAGAAGTTTACCATAGAATTTTGGGAGGCCTTATAGCTGGAGGCATGCTATTTATGGTACTTTTTACCATGACTTTGGGATATTTTAGACCATCACAACCTGCCCAAATACGTATGCTACCTATCGTTAATTTTCTAGGGGCAGACTCTCATGATTCTTGGCGTTATTTACCATTAGGTTTTGGAGATCAAATGGCTTGGTTATCTGCACAAACCAATGCCCAAACTGTTGATGGTAATTACCACTCAGCAAGACGCTTACCTGAATTAACTACTAGAGCTATTGAACGCATTGAAAATTCAAAATTTAGAGGTGTTGAAGGTATTGGTTCGCTTCAGCAGTTTTTAACGGTACCAGATAAGTATAACCTAAAATATATATTTTCAAACGATAAATTTTATGATCCTATTCTGTACTATTGTGGCTGGCAACGATTGCAACAGCTAGAAAACGGTATAATGGTATGGGAAAAGCTAAATGTAGCTCCTATACCTCAAATACAGCCAAAACAAGATGTACCTACAATTATGAAAATAATGTGGGGGATCATCCCTATTTTAACAGTAATTTTAGCCTTTTTTATTAATGTACAAATGATTTGGGTAAGGCTACTAAAATCTAAAGCTGTTGAAGAATCTCCTTTTAAAAAGTTTGTTTTACCTTATAAGAAATTCCCTAGCAAACTATTAATGTTTTCACATGTTTGGGCGTTGATTGTACTTGTTTGTATTAGCTATGGTATCTACCTATTTTATATTAAAAATACAGCGCAACATTCTCCTAAAAATGTAATGACGGCTTATTATGATGCTCTAGATTTTAAAGAATTTAAAAGAGCGCATTCTTACTTAGATCCAGATAGCAATGTTACAATTGCTCAGTATATGTTAGAGGTTTCTGTGACTGATGGTATTTTAAGTTCTTATGCAAAAATGGACTCACTTGGTGTAGAGATTTATGATGTCACAAAAAATAGTGCCAAAGCCAAAGTTGCCACAAGATGGATTACTCCTCTTGAGAATGTATTTCATAATGATTATCATGAGTTGATAAAACAAAAAGGTAAATGGTATATTAAGCCTTCTAAATTTGATAATGATATTCCCCCAGATCAATTATTTACTCAAAACGGTACTACTTTCTATAATCATGGTAGACGTAAAATTACAACTCAAGAAACCTATCATGAGGATGTATTAAAACAACCTGTACTAGAAATACTAACCGCCAAATTGGTTAATTATAAAGGGCAGTATAGTATTATAGGAGAACTTCAAAATGTAGACAACTCACCCGCTGATGTAGTTATTAAAGCTACTCTATATAATGATGACAATAAAGAACTTGCAAGTTTTAATGCTAAGCATCAAGTGAAGCATAAATTAATGCCTAAAGAAACAACCGCCTTTAAAATTAATTTTGAGGGTATTGCATGGTCTTCAACAAAAGACACCATTCCTCCTACTTTTAATCCAGATGAATTCACACCACTTAATTTTGAAGAACAACCCACAAAATTTAATATTCAATCTGCAGGTAACACGGCTAATACAGACTTGTACAAATATGTTGCTTTACAAGATTTAGAATTTACAGACCAAGGTATTAATGGTGTATTATTTAATTCTGGTGTTCAAGAGGTTACCATCCCTCAATTAATTGTTTCTTATTATGATAAGGATAATGAATTACTTTGGGTAGATCATAAATTTGTTCCTGAAGGGGTTCGTATTCAGCGCAAACAATTCTTTAATTATAAACCACTTGAGCTCGATAGTTTAACCGTAATTAATAGTAGTTTAAAAAACTGTTTTGTTAACGGGCTTCCTAATAAAGCTATAGCAGATAAAGTATTTCCCAAAAGAGTATATGAACATGGTCCTAAACAAACGCAACCATACAAAGGTGTTGGCTATGATTTTATTAAAATAGAAATTAACAACTATATAGGTAACCCCAAATAGCATGCGGTATATATTAATTTCTTTCATATCGTTTTTACTATTTAGTTGTTCCTCAAAGGAAAAACAACAAATTATTACTGTGGAACATCCACTTGTTACTATTGAATCTAAAAAAACTGAATATATTGCTGGTGACCATATTAAACTTGTTTTTAAAACCAGTAAAGTAGTTGATTTAAAACTTCAACTAAAAAATGCATATGGAAACGTATTAATTAATCCAACCGAAATTAATGGCGCACTAATAAACTTTAATATTCCGAAGAATTACTCACGACTAGCTGGCCCGTGTCATTGGAAACTTTTACACACAGGAAATACTCTTTTAAATGGCACTGTTTCAATAGCAACTAACAAAACCGAAATGACTCATTTAGAATCTTATTTTGGTCCACGAAGTGTAACGGCTGGTTATAATGATTACTCTATGCTAACTATAGCTCCTACTGATGTCTATGATAATCCTTTAGATAATGATACCCCTGTTACAATTAAATATCAATTCTTAGAAAATATTAGTGACTTACAAGTTACCACAGAAAATTTCATTGCTTGGTATAATGTAAGATCTACTACTAAATCTGGTAGAATTTTGGTAACTTCAGAATGTAATGGAACAACATCTAAAGAGTTAACTACAATTGTTTTCCCATCAAACGCCACTAATTTTAATATCAGTGCCTCTAGCGCTCACAACTATGCAGATGGTAACCAAATTCTAACATTTAAATCTGATATTATTAGAGATGAATTTGGCAACATGGTAAGCGATGGTACACTTGTTACTTTTGTAATTAAAAATGAGAAAGGCGCTCATTTATACACCGTAGGTACCACTTTAAATGGTATTGTTGAAGCTAGAACATTGCATCCAGATTATCCTGCAAAATGGGAGGTTCAAGCCTTTATTACAGGTGCAGCGCAAAGCAATTTAACAAATTTTAATTTTCAATCGGCAATTAAAGATTATCCTGTTACGTTTTCTAAAGGCAATAGACATATTGAGATAGGTTCTTTTGAAAGTTTTATGAATCAATTAGTGCCTGATGGTATTCTTGTTCAACTTGATATATATAATAAAGATTTAAAGTTTATTGAAACTAAAAAAACAACAACCAAAAATGGTTCTAGCACTATTTATTTAGGAGCATATTTTTTACCTAACGGAACATATACTTTTAAAATAAAAGCTGCTGGAATTACTAAAGAATACACTAAAAAACTACATGGCAATTAAATTAAATAAGACATTATACAGAACCATATTAATTCTAACTTTTATAGCGGTAAACGCTTTAATAATTTCAGGTATTGGGTCTGCTCTAGCTTTTATGAATACAGGAGCCGATCGCACTTCTATGCTTCACTTAGAAGTACCAATGGAAGATGTTTATAAACCCAACTTAACCTGGATTGATACCATTAACCCTGGGCGCCCTATGGAAAAACAGGCTTTAGGAGAAATTACTAACGATTATATGAATGCATGGCATGTTCGCAATATTGCATACAAAAAAAATGATCGATACGGTGTTGAAGACTTTTATACTGATAGTGCCAGAGTAAGATTATATGAGAACATAGATTTAAATATAGCCAATAACAACTGGTATAAAAGAACAACATTAAACCATAATCCAGATTTAGATTTTTATAGTGCAGATGGTACTATGGTAGTTTTTAAAGATTATGGCGTTGAAGAATATCAAGAAATTTATGAAAAAGAGACTTTAATTTTAAGAGAAAGAGACACAACTAGTTATCAGGTAATGATGCTGTTAGAAGATGGTTTTTGGCGTATTAGGCATCTAAAAGAAATTCCAACGCCAAAAGACACTTCAAAAGTAAAACCAAGGAAAGTTAAAGATCAGCTTGCAAAAATTAAAGATCTAAGAGGGCTTAACTATTACCCCAAAGATTCTCCTTGGGATACTTTTGGTAAAAAATTTAATGATACCATTATTAACAACGATTTTAAAATTGTTACAAAAATGGGATTAAATACTATTAGAATATTTATTCAGTATGAAGATTTTGGTAAGAATAAAGTGGAGCCAAAAAAGTTAGAGTTATTAAAAAAACTTCTTGATAAAGCTAGTACTAATAACATTGATGTATTAATTACTTTGTTTGATTTTTATGGAGATTATGATGTTTCAAATTGGACACTTACACATAGACATGCAGAAACTATAGTAAAAGCAATAAAAGATCACCCTGCTCTTTTGGGTTGGGATATAAAAAATGAACCAGACTTAGATTTCGAATCGAGAGGGAAACAACGTGTCTTAGATTGGTTAGAACAAATGCTAATTAATATAAAAAAATGGGATAGAAATCACCCAGTAACTATAGGATGGTCTTCTCCTGAAGCTGCCTTAGAATTATCTAATGAAGTAGATTTTATATCTTACCATTACTACAGAAACATTGCAAACTTTCTTTTAGCACATAATAAACTGGTAGAAAACATAGAAAATAAACCTATTGTATTGCAAGAATATGGGGTGTCTTCATACAAAGGTTTATGGAAACCTTTTGGTGATAATGAAGAAGATCAGGCCGAATTTCACAAGTTAACACAAGAAATTTTTTCAGAAAACAACATCCCTTTTATGTTTTGGACATTGTACGACTTTAATAAAGTACCAAAGGAAGTCGTTGGTAGACTTCCTTGGCGTAAAAAGTTGCAAGAACACTATGGTTTTATCGATAAAAAAGGTAATGAAAAACCAGCTTTTAAATATATTTCTAAACAATAGCTTCTTCTGTATTCATAAATTCTTCTGAATTATTTCCAGAAATAATACTCTTAAACGTATCTAAATACATGTCTGTAATTTGCGACATTGGATGTGCTGTTGCCGCTCTATAATTAGCTTTTCCTAAAGAAATTCTATAATCCTTATTACTCACAATTCTTTCTATAGCTGTAGCTAAATCTCTAACACTAGTTGGGTCAAAGAACTCTCCTTTATAGCCTTCATCTTTAACTAATAACGCTAAATCTCCTAAATCTGGCATTACCACAGCTTTTCCGTAACTACCAGCTTGATGCAATACACCAGAACTTCCAGTAGTAGCTGTATAAGGAAACACCACTACAGCACTTTCATTAAATAGTACTGGCACTTCTTCTTCTTCAACATAACCAGTAAAACGTACTTGTGGCACATGCTTGTAAGTCTCTTTTACACCTTGTAAATATCCTGGTACATTTGGGTTGTCTGTTCCCGCAATAACTACTTCTAGATCTAATCCTGTAGATGCTCTTACTTTTTCGACAGCCTCAATCATACCTTCTACTTTTTTATACGTACCAAATTTACCAAATGCCATAATTTGCATTGGTCCTTCAGCTATATCATAGTCTGGTTCTTCAGGAATTTCAAAAGTTCCGTGAGGTATTAATTTTACATTATTCACATTATATTTAGCCTCTAGTACATCAACATATTTCTGTATGGTAACTGCTATAGTATCTGCTTGTAATATTAAACGAGTTAGCGTACTTCCTATAAAACCATATATTTTTTGAAGTAATTTATTACTAGTAAATCCTGCGCTATCTAAATCTACTTCTTCCATAATGTTATGAAGTAAAACAATATTAGGTATTCTCTTTAGTTTACAAACTAATGGAAGCATTAAACCTAAAGCAGCAGCAACTTTTTTGTCACCAAACTTCATAAATTGTAAATTGAATAACACAGAATCTGGTTTTGTTTTTCTAATGGCTTTAGTAACGCTATAAATATTTTTATAACTATTAAAAGACCAACATTCTTTCACCGTTATTTTACAACCAGATTTCTCGAAGTTTAAGTCTTTTTCACCTTCGGTTTTATCTGTGAGCAAAATAATCTCACTTATATCTGATTTTTGACTGAAATGTTTTACTAAATGATAGGCATATTCATTTAAAGTCACCTTACTTGGCGGATATGCTGTTACGATTGCTAGTTTCATGATACGGGGGTTTTGTATTGTAAATTTGGGGTTTTATTATCTTATCTTATGTTAGGTATAGGCTAAGTAACCATATGTGTAGTCTAACAGAGTTTTTATTTAGATTAACTGTTTTTATGACTTATTCTGAAAAAAACTAATTGAATACACAACAAGAAAAACATAGCTATTATCTGTACATGTACTACTTCTTCTAGACTATTATGAAAGAATACAACTAAGACTATTTGTAATAACCCGAAGACTCCAGAAATAATTACTGGTATATATTTATCTAAAGACAAATAATAGTATGCAAATATGTTTGAAATGGCAAACATTGAAGTGGCTATAGCATATTGCCATAGTAATGGTGCCATAGCTATATAACTTTTTCCAAAAAGTATGGTAATTATTGTTTCTGGCATTACTAAACAAACCACAACAATTAAAGTAGAGATCCCAGCTATATAACCAACATATTTAAACAGTGTTGGCGCTGTATCTTGTCCATCCTTTTTTTGTTGCACTACAGTTGGTAATAACAACATTACAAACATCCAAGCTATAAAATATACGATACGACCAATTAGTGCCAGAGAAGCATACAATCCTGCTTCATAAGGCTCAAAATAACTTTTTACTAAAAGTATATCACTATTGTTAATAATGATCTGAGTTAACTCATAAAACGCCGTAATAATGAAAAAACTTCTAATATTCTTAGACTGTTCACTTGTTAAGTCTATTTCTTTATTAAAATTTAATAAACTAAACTTAAAAGGAATTAAACCAAAGCCAAAAGATAATAATATACCTAAGGCTATAATAATTGGAGACTTAATATCTAGTAGCCAAATAATACCTAGTGTAATTATCAATCTACTAAGCATTTCTAATTGGTAAGTAATTGATAAAGATTTAAATGCCTTTTTACCTTGGTAAACACCTCTATTTACACTCATTAGAAAATAAAGAGGCACACCAGCTCCAAAAATTACAAACATACTAGATGATGATGTGTTGAATAACACCTGTAATTGTTCGGCAAACCAGATAATTATAACACCCAGTAAAAAGCCAACAAAAAAAGCATATTTATATACTCTAACAACAAACATTTTTAGAGTGTCATTATCAAAAAGCACAGAAAATTTTGCGGTAACTAATTGAAACGTCATAGCAGCAAAAGATAGTACTAGCAAAAATGTAATTAATACGGCTGCATCAGCAAATAAGGCTGGTCCTAAAATTCTACCAAGCACTAAATTGTATAAATAGTTACCGCCGTTTACTAATAAAACACTAAGCATAAATAACTGCTCTGGAGTTATTTTTCTTGTTCTTAAAGTTGCTATAATTTGCATAAATACTTCTATTTTAATTAAAAAAACTCTATGATTTATTAGGAACATTAAATTGCTTTAATATAGAAGAACTGCGCTTTCCTATTATTTTAAAATCAACATTTTTAACTATAGCATTTTTATAAGCTTTATAAAGTGCAAATACACCATTATTATCAATTTTTTTAACAGAATCTAGGTTTAAAGTTAATTTCTGTTGGTTTTGAATTAAATGATTTAAATGGTTTAAAAAATTGAATGATGTTGAAGCATTAATAGATCCTTCGGCGAAAAAAACGCCATTATTTTCTTTAATTTTCAAGGCCATAACAGGGGTGTTTTAGGGTTAATTGATTCGGTTATCTGTCGTAAATATCCGTTAAAACACAATGAATAAGCATTTCATTTCGTTGAAATGCAGTTTTGTATCGATGAATGATTTATAAGTAATGATTAACTTGCAAATACAAAAACCAAACCAAAAAACATGTCCCTAAAAAACATCCCCTCATCATTTATATTATTTCTAATAACTCTTTTAAGTTATGGTCAAGACATGAATGAAGGCTTCAGTATGCTAGAAAAAGGAGATTTCTCTAAAGCAGCAATTTTCTTTGAGCCTATTGTAAAAGAACACCCAGAAAATAAAACAGCTGTACTTTGCTACGGTAGAGCCATAGGTTTATCTGGTAATGCACAAAAAGCTACAAACTTGTATAGTAAGTTTCTTGAAAAAAACCCTAACGATTATGAAGTTAAGTTAAATTATGCCGAATCTCTATTATGGGGTAAAAATTTTAAAGAAGCTCAGGGCTACTACAAAGGTTTAGTTCAAGAAAACGAAGGCAATTTTGTTGCTTTACTAGGTTATGCTAATACCTTATCTAATTTAAAGCTTTATGAAGAAGCACTCATTAATGTGAATAAGGCTTTAGAAGTGACACCAGGTAATGAAGGTGCTTTAATTTCTAAAAAGTACATTCATTTAGGGTATGCATATAAAAACCAGCAACAACAAAAATATGATGAAGCTGAGCTTTTATTAAAGAAAAACCTTAAACTTTTTGAAAATGATGAGCAAACTTTAATAAACCTTGTTAATCTATATATAATTTCAGGGAAATTTGATAAAGCCGAGGCTACTTATGAAATAATAAAAACATTACCAGAAAAAGAAGGAATGGCTACTAACGGTCTTGCACTTGTTAGACACTTAAAAGGAAAAACTAAAGATGCTTTAGTTATAAGTAAAGGAGCTTATGAAAATATATCTAAAATTAAAGACACTCTATTAGTCAACCAAACTAAAGAAAGGTACATTCAAGCTTTAATTTGGAATAAGAAATTTAAAAATGCTGAGCTTCTTATAAACGATTTAATTACTGAAAAACCTAATGCTGTTTGGGTATTAGCATTAAGAGCCACTTTAAGCACTTATAAAAGTGAGTTTACAAAATGTATTGCAGATTATAATAGAATTCTTGAAATAGATAGTAGTTCTTTTGATGGTAACTTAGGAAAAGCCAATGCTTTAAAAGCGCTTGGCAAAAATAAAGAAGCTTATACTTGGGCTGGCAACACATTAAACTTTTATGACAATCAAAAAGATGCTGTAAATTTCATAAAGACTTTAGATCGAAATTTTACACCCACTATAGAAACAAGAGCCTATCATTCTTTTGATAATGGTAATAATAAAGCTTACGCACTTGGAGCCAATATGGAATTTCCAACATCAATGAAACTTAAATTTTTAGCTGGATACAGATATAGAACTACCTCTAATAAGGTAACCAATCATGACGCAAAATCTAATGCTTTTACTTTTGGTTTAGCTTATCATTTATTTCCTAGTGTGATTTTTAATGGTACTATGGGTGTTACCAAAGCTAAAGCTAATAATAGTGAATACACACAATTTGAAACGAATCTTGGTTTTAATATAAAGCCCATGAAACTTCAAACATTAGATATTGGTTATAAGAGAGAAATTCAAAGTTTTAATGCTGAATTATTAGACAGAGAAATTGTTATGAATAATATTTATGCCAACTACAGTTTAAGCTCTAATGTAAATTTAGGATGGTTTACACAATATTTTTACACTTGGCAAAATGATGATAATGCAAGACATCTTTTATTTACTTCAGTTTACTACAATATTTTGAGTAAACCTGCATTAAAAGGAGGTATCAATTACCAATTTATAACATTTAAAAACCAGGTGCCTACAATATACTTTAGTCCTAAAAAGTTTAATAATGTTGAGTTATTTCTAAATCTTATTAAAACAAATCAAGCTGCTAAACCAAAAGAATGGTTCTACGAATTAACAACAGCTCTTGGATATCAATTTATTGAAGATGATCCTAAGCAAAGTACCTATAGAATACAAAGTACTTTAGGTTACAAATTTTCAGAACGAAGTTCACTTAACTTTTATGGTGTGAGAAGTAACATTGCTTCAGGCACTGCTTCTGGTTTTACCTATAATGAAATAGGTTTGAGGTTTAAATGGTATATAACTAATAAGCCTCTTTTCAAAAAAGAAGATTAAATATAAAATCAATAAGATTTAAAAACCCTGAACAAAATTATTGTTCAGGGTTTTTATTTTCTTTTAAATTGTATTGACTTAAGAACTATATCATTATTCTATTTTTAATTTACATATATGATTATAAAATACTATTAATCAAATACTTATAAAACAACGACACATTTCTATATAAGTACTTCTCTTTAGAATAAACTAAAATATGATAGCTTAAATATAACTTACTTGTGGTTTACATCTAAAAATTTAAAGTATAAGCTTTATTCTATAAATAATACTTAATTATTTAGGGTTATAATAAGTACTTGGACTAGACATAGAACAATTTCAAAACACTATAGTATAATTTAGTTAACACTAACTTTAATCAACTAAGACTTTTCCCAAATGTTAATACAATTAAAAAAAGGTATAACCAATATGGTTATACCTTTTTTATCTAATTATTTAACGCTATTAATTATTCTACCACTAATTTAATGGCTTTATATGTTGTTGTTTTACTATTTATTTTACATATGTACAACCCAGAACTTAAATTGTTTCTTTCAAGAAGTACTTCATTATTACCGTTTCTTGTGCTATAGTTAATTTGTTTAACTAGTCTTCCATCTTGATTATAAAGGTCTAATGAAACATCTTCAGATACTTTAGAAGCAAATTGAATCATTGTTCTATTACTCATTGGGTTTGGTAATGCGATAGCTTCAACACCATCAATTTCTTCATCATCTATTGAAAGGCTGCTTTGAAATGAGAAATTAATTTCTTGTAAATCCATTTCTTTTGTTTGCATTTCACCATTTTCAGCTTCCATAGTAAATACTAAAGTAACTATGTCATTTGCTACAAACGGTTGTCCTGTAGTTGACGTAAAAGAATCCAGAGGTAATTTGAACGTAGTTAAAGTATTGGTTAAAGGTATAGATACTTTATATTGTTCTTCCCAAACATTAATACTTTCTTTTATTAGTCTAACATGCAATGTTCCTGTTCCTTTTGCTTTGATATTAAAATCTTCATACTCTGTTAAATCTACGGCATTAAATCTAGGGGTTAAAGATCTGTAAACAGCAACATACTCGCTAGTTGTAGCTTCAAGAGTTACATTTCTTTCTACAACATATTGATTATCTGCAAAAGATGCTGTATTAGAGTCTACTGTATAATTAACAATAGATGTACTTGTTGCTGCATCATCATATCCCCATGAACCATCTGAAAGGAATAAATCATCCGGTATTTGAACACCATCTCCTATTCTAAAACCAACATCAAATAAAGTGCCTGCATCAACCTCAACATTAGAAATATAGTTACCTTCTAAATCTATATTTGATGTGACATTTTGCGTGCTTCCAGTTTCTGAAGATCTAACACCAGCATCAAACGTTACTGTTCCTGTTCTATTAGTATTTACAATTTCTAAATTTAACTTACCATTTACATACTCGCCCTTTCTAACAAATACTGTAGGTGGTTTTGAAGTAACATAATTTGTAATTGGTTTTTGAGCTTCTAATAAGTTTAAAGTTTCTTCTGCTAAGTTATATAAATCATCTAATGAATTAGACCAGATTTGGAAATTATAGAATGCCGCATTGTTTTCATACACATCAATATTCCAATGGCTTTCTATTTCAAAATTAGTATCACCATCAATTGGTTTTGCTGAGAAACTTAATGCAAACTCTAAAACACCATCTGCATTTCTAAGTAATGTTTTTATAAATTGTTGTTCTCTAATCTCCATAGTTGATACAGAAATTATTTTAGCACCTAACAATCTATCACAAATAGCTTTAGAGTGTTCATAAACGCCATCTTCAGTTTGAACTAATAGTACAGTAGCCACTGCCTCGTTATTTTTTAAATAATCTACAGAATAAATATCTGTGGCATTTGTAATTGCTACTAAATCATCTGGTGAGGACTCAACAACACTTTCTTCATTTACAATATCAAAAGGCACCAAATCAGACAGTTCAAAACTACCACTGTTTTTGCTAGTTTTTTTACCATATTTAGATGGTTTTATAACCTTTTTAGCACTATTGTTATCAAACTTATAACTGTTTTTTACTCTATTAAAGTTACGCTTATTAATTTTTTCTGAAAGTCTATTATTACTCTCTAATCCACCTGAATTACCACTAGATGTTGGTGCTTCAATTATTGGACATGCAGCTACTCCAGAACATGATGGGTCTTCACAATCAACTAAACCATCTCCATCATCATCAACTCCATTTATACAATCTTCTTGAGGTACTGGAGCTGTTGGACATCTAGCTCCATCATTTGAAGAACTTGAAGGTCCAAAAGCAAAAATATTAGAGTTAATCGTACTAGTATTAGTTAATGTTTGTACATTTTGAATCACATATACAGTACCTGTTTGATTTGCAGACACATAAAAACGCCCTGAGGCATCAAAATAAACAGCTCCGTATGTATAATTTAATCCTGAAAGAATAGGTACTTCTCCTAAGTTCTCAATAGAACTCGTTTCTGGGTTTATTCTATATAGGATATTAGTACCTTTCTCAACCGTATATAATAATCCATCTACAGCATTAAAGGCCCAATCATGTATGCTTAAATTTTGTGAAAATGTTAGTGTTTGATGGTGGTTACCAAAATTAGTAGAATTTGGATCTAAATCTATTGCATAATAGGTTGTTCCTCCTCCTTTTAAATAATACATCCCATCTCCACTAATATCACCAATATATCTACCTGCAGAAGATAATTCATCTATATAATAGGTAGTGGTTTGAAAATCTTTTCCAATTCTAACAATGGTTTTTTCTGGTGTACTCAAAGACCCCCAAATATATCCGTCGGCAGGATTATATGCAGCCGCATTGATCTTACCAGGTGTTACATCTGTTGCAACTTCATAAGAGTTACCTGATGCTAAATCTATGGCAAAAACATCATTGTGTTGAAATAAATAAGCATTATAATCACAATTAAACGGATCATTCTGTGCCGATAGGTAGGTTGTGAAGGCAAATAATATTAGTAGTGTTCTTTTCATGGTATTATAATTTATACCATAAAACTACCTAAAACCTGTAAGTTTTTACCACCAAGTTCGGTAGATGAAAGGAAAGTGTAGACGAATGAAATTTTTAATGGGATGAGCTTTTATAGAAGGTTTAAGCGATTCATTAATTCTGGTCTATTAGACCTACTAACAGGTATAACATCTTTTTTAATCAACACACTGTTATCTTCAATATCTACTATTTTTTTTACGTTGATAACGTAAGACCTGTGTACTTTTAAAAAAATATCTGTTGGCAATTTTTCTTCTATTTTTTTTAATGTTGAATGTACTGTATAATTCTGACTTTCAGTTTTAATGTTGATGTAATCACCTTTAGCTTCAATCAAATATATGGTGGGTATATCTATTTTAATTAAACGCCTATCTATGTTAACGTATAAATCATTTTCTGGCAGCGCATCTACTTTTTCTGAAGAAGCATCATCTTCAGCTTTTCTTAAACTCATAGATTCTGCTTTAGCAATGGCTTTTTCAAACCGAGGTAATTCAATAGGTTTTACTAAATAATCAACAATACAATTATATTCAAAAGCTTCAATTGCAAATTTAGGATCGCTAGTAGTTAGAATAATTTTAGGAGGATTTTTTAAAGTTTGTATAAAATCAAATCCTGTAAAATCTGGCATGTGAATATCTAAAAATATTAAATCTACACTATTCTGATTTAAATATTTTATAGCTTGAATAGCATTAGGGAATTCAGCTTGAATATTTAGATTTTCAAATTGGGAACACAACTGAACTAGAATAGCTCTAGCTGTTTCTTCATCATCTATAATGATACAATTCATAAATTATAATCACAATTGTTAGGGTAACTAATATAGAATCTGGTTACTACTTATTATCAATGAGTTACAACTTATTTTTTTAGTTTTTACCAGAAGCAATATTAGTTAGAGATATATTGCCTTTGGAGACCTAAATTACAAATTTTATAATTTACTTTGCAAGTTTTTTCTTTTAAATTTAAAAAAACAGCCTATTTTTTATTTATATAACAGATTTGAAGTAATCTATAGTTTTTATTAGACCAGTTTCTAATTGAATTTTAGGCTCCCAATCTAATTCTTTTTTTGCTAATGAGATATTAGGTTTTCTCATTAATGGGTCATCAGATGGTAAAGATTTATAAATGATCTTTGAATTAGAGCCAGTAAGTTCAATAACTTTTTCGGCTAGTTCTAAAATTGTAAACTCGTGCGGATTACCAATATTCACGGGACCAATAAATTCGTTTCTAGTATTCATCATAGACATCATGCCTTCAATTAAATCATCTATGTATTGAAAACTTCTTGTTTGCTGTCCATCTCCATAAATAGTGATGTCTTCATTTCTTAATGCCTGTACAATAAAATTAGAGACTACCCTACCATCATTAGGATGCATTCTTGGACCATAGGTATTAAAAATTCTAACAATCTTAACGTTTACGTTGTTTTCTTTATGATAATCTACAAATAGACTTTCGGCTGCCCTTTTCCCTTCATCATAACATGACCGTTCTCCTATTGGATTTACATTTCCCCAATAAGATTCTGTTTGCGGATGTTCTAATGGGTTACCATAAACTTCGCTTGTTGACGCCTGCAATATTTTTGCTTTTACTCTTTTTGCCAATCCTAACATGTTTATAGACCCCATTACAGATGTCTTCATAGTTTTTATAGGATTGTATTGATAATGAATAGGTGATGCAGGACATGCCAGATTATAAATTTCATCAGCCTCAATAAAATATGGAGCTGTTACATCATGCCTAATAAGTTCAAAATAAGGGTTATTAAGTAAGTGAACAATATTCTGTTTCTGTCCTGTAAAGAAATTATCTAAACAGTAAACTTCGCAGTTTTCATTAAGTAATCGTTCACATAAATGAGAGCCAACAAAACCAGCTCCTCCTGTTACAAGAACCCTTTTTTTAATCATAATAAAATTTTATCAGAGACATTTCTTTGAATGCCTTTACAATTAAGTGTAAAAGTATCACAATTGTAAATAAGTTTAAAATTTTACAGACTAAAATTTATGCAAAAATATTCTAAAGCGTATCTAAATAATTAGACATAGACTCTAATATTAATTCAAAGTCTGTTTGCCCTGTAGTGTTATTTTTCAGCAAGTTTTTTTCATAATTTTCTGCTACCTTATAGCTATCCACTAAACCTAAAATATTAATTTTATGTTTTAATTTGTGAACATTTTCTGCCGATAATTTGTAATTATTTGATGTAATGTTTTTTACGTACACTTCTTTTTCTTCTGGAAACTCTTTTTTAATAATACTTATTAGCTTTTCTTCAAAAGATTTATCTCCTCCAGATAAAGTATTAATGTAAGATAGATTGGGTTGTTCCATAATTTATTTTTTTAGAGTGAAATAGAATGTAGTACCAACTCCTAATGTTGACTCTAACCACATTTTCCCTCCATAAGCATTAACAATCTTTTTAGCAATTGACAAACCTATCCCTGTTGAATTTGGATTATTTTCAAGTTTTTGAAATGGCTTAAATATCTTGTCAAAATAGTTTTTTTCTATACCTTTCCCATTATCTTTTATATGAAACTTCCAGTGCATAGCCTCTTCGGTCACTCCAACTTCTACTTGCCCTTTTTCTTTATCAATGTACTTAATTGCATTATCAATTAAGTGCTCAAAAAGTTGTTTAAGCCTGTGTTTATCTCCTTCCATTTCTGGAAGTTTATTTACCAAATTAACATATATATGTTCTGGTAATTCTATTTCTTTTATTATATCGCTAACAAGTTCATGTATATTTATTTTTCCAATTTGAGTTTCGGCTTTATTGATAGTTGAATAATTCAGTATTCCTGTAATTAAATTATCCATTTTTTCAACATTATCTCTAATCATCTTTAGGCTTTCAGATTTATTATCAGTTGCATTTTTGTCATTCTCATCTTCATTCATCCAAGCTGTTAAAGCATCTATACTTCTAAGTGGGGATTTTAAATCGTGTGACACTAAATAAGCATAATTACTTAATTCTTCATTTTGAGATTCTAATTCGCCCATAAGCTTCTCGCGTTGTTTGTTCATTTCAACAATTTCTTGAGTTTGCTTATCTATAAATTCTGCTAATTTTAAACCATCAAGATTATCCATATTGGCTGGAGCAGCAGTTTTAGCTCCAGATAAATCTCCAAAATTAAGGTTCTCTATTACTTTATTTAGTTTATCAATTAAGCTGCTTTGAATTTTAGATTCTTGTTTAAGAATTTTATTCGCTTCAGAAAGTTCTTCTGAACTAATTTCCATGGCTCTTTGCTGCATCTTTTGTTGCTCATCAAAATTATCGTACGACCTATTAACTGCATCTAAAAAGATCATTAAATCTTCATTAGATACATTTTTACTACTTAGGTACTTCTTAACTTGATGTTTTAATAATGAATTCATTATTCACTTATTAATGTTAAAACAAACGTTTGATTATGCAATTGACACATGTTTTCATCATTAAATGGTGCTATTTCTCCATACGAATGAAAACCACTTACAAATACATCATTACCAATCACTTCCTTCACTTCTTCTAATTCTTCAATAATTCTTTGATCTAGCAATAACTTTCTACCAATACAACTCACTATTAGAGCCAACTGTGTTTTATTTATTTTTGATTCTAATGCTATATTCGCTGCTTGTGATGATGCTCTAATTAGACTATCAACACTAGACATCATAAGTTGAACTTTTGAGTTTAGTGGCACATCTCCAGCAAATATCATTGCATTATATTCTTCATTTATATTTAATATCGTTCTGACATAAGACTGATCGTCTTCTTCAATTTTAACGCCTAATGGATAATACAAAGCTGCTGCTGGTAATTCTTTAGATTTCTCCCCTAGGTATTTTTTATACAAATCTAATGCTGGTTTACTATCTAATTCATATAGAATATTGCCTTTAGACTTAGTAACAATTCGTTCTGGTCCAAAAGGTTTCCAACCTGCTTCTATAGATGATGATACATCTAAAGTATCTCCATAGAACCCAATAGCTACTATTTCTCCATCTTTAGGGTTTTCATTATATGAAGCTAGCGTTCTTTCAAATCTATTATCATCTCCACATAAACCACCAGTAATAAGTACGTTATTATCTACCGCAAAGTTCATTCCCTTTGTTAAATCACTACCATTTACAAAACTACCTTCTGAGATTATAAATATAAATTTAAGGTTTTCTTTTGGTAGTCTGTTAACTAATTCTACACCTGCATTGTAGCTATTTAACTCTGTTTCATTTAAGTTTATTGTTCTTATTTCAAATGTACTTTTTTCAAATTCTATAGCTGTTAAGGTAATACATTCATCATCAATAGCATGAGTAGTAATATTACCACTAGTTGAACCATAAACAATTTCGCCATTAGGAAATATGCTTTTAATGCCCTTATGAATTTTTGGAGCTTCTAGTTCAAACCTATTACCAAAAACCATAACAAGAGGATTCTTTAATTCTTGATACTGCGTTAAACTCTGCCAATCTTGATCTTTGTATTTTCTTAATTGTACTATTTTCATTTCTATTTTTTTAGAGTAAAAAAGAAAGTTGTTCCTTCATTAAGCTTACTGTTTAACCATATCTCGCCTTGGTGTAAGTCTACTATTTTTTTAACAATAGATAAACCTATACCTGTTGAATCTTCTCGTTTATTGATAGATTGAAATACTTTAAATATTTTTGCATGGTGTTTTTCATCTATACCTATACCATTATCTTCTATTGAAAACCTAAAATGCGTTCCTATATCTTCTGCATTAATTTTTACAAACCCTTTTTCTTTGTCTATAAACTTTATAGCGTTACTCATTAAATTTTGAAATAGCTGCTGAAGCTTAGTTCTATCTCCCATTATAACTGGAAGATTATTAACTACTTCAATTTCTACATGATCTGGTTTGTATAAAAAACCAATTAAATCAGAAACTAAAATATTTAAATCTACATTAGTTTCTTCTTTATCTTCACTACCTATACTAGAATAATCTAAAACATCAGATATTAGCTGATCCATTTTCTCTAAGGTAGTTTCTATTAGTGCTATATTTTGATTACTAACGTTATCAAACTTATCTTGATTATCTTCTTTTAACCAACTAAGCAAGGCGTTTATACTTCTTAGCGGTGATTTTAAATCGTGTGATACTATATGCGCGTATTCCTGTAATTCATCATTACTTTTTCCTAACTGCGATAATAAACGCTCCTTTTGAAGCTCTAGTGCTTTCTTATCTGTAATATCTAGATATACCAATATATTACCAACTAATTCTTCATTTAGATTATAATTTGGGCCTCTACTAACTAGCCAGTATTTTTCTTCTGCATCTTTATTTTCAAATTTAATTTCAAAGGTAAAAGACTCCCCCTCTATTTTTGGTTTGGAGATGGTATCATCAATTGAGAAGAACCTATCTCCAAGTTTTCCTATTAATTCATCATAATCATACCCAGACATTTCTACAAAACTCTGGTTTACCATTACTATTTTACCATTCATATCTACCTCCAAAAGGCCAAGTTGCATATTTGTAATGATGCCTCTGTACTTTTGCCTTTGGTTTTCTATTGTTTTATCATATTTCTTTCTTAAGGTAACATCTCTGTAGGTCCATAAATGTCCTTTATAAACTTCTTCATCATAAATTGGTATGTAGTCTCTTTCTAAAATTTTTCCGTTTTCCATGTGAAGTTCATCGTCTAATACACCTTCACGCGCCTCCATTATATCATTGGTTCTATCTAAAAAACTATCTGATTTTTCAAATAAGCTTTTAAATTTTTCATCATTAAATGAAAAATACTCACCAATTAACTCGCTGGGATTTTGTTCTATACCAAATAAATGACAGAATTTATCATTTGCTAAAACAATCTTTCTGTTTTCGTCTTTTAATAGAACCGCATTCTTTTGACTTAACATTAATGCTTTTAATCTATTTTCAGATTCTATCAATTGTTTTTCTGCTTCTTTAGCTTTAGTTATATCTCTTACAATTCCTTGGGCTGCTACAGGAATACCTTGATCATATACTATACTTGCATTTATATGAATGAGTTTATCTTCATTCTTTTTAGTGATTATTTTAACTAGAAAATCTGTTATAGACCCATCTTTTAAAAGCCCTTTAAATGCTCTTGATACTCTTTCTACTTCTTCTGGTATAGGGAATTCTAAAAGATTAAAATTTTCATTAGCATTATCAAAACCTAGTAAATCTACCGCAGCATCATTCATTTTTAGAATATTACCCATTAAATCCATTATTACATAGGCATCAACAATATTTTCAAAAACACCTTGTAACTGCGAATCAGTTTTATCATATAATACCTCTAATTCTAAAAAAGATTTTTCTAGTTTTTGATTGGTATCATATAATTCTGCAGATTTTTGTTCTAGTATTTTTTCTGCTTCTTTTCTAGCAGCCCTTTCTCTCATTAGAGCTCTCTCTAGAATTTCAATTTTGTTTTTGTTTTGAGTCATTAATTTTTGGTAATTAAAAACTTAACTTCTGTTCCGTCTTCTTTTATTTTTTCTAAAACAATTTCTGCTGAAGCATTAAAATATTCAAAAGTTTTGTGCATTAAACCTAATCCAAAATTATACATAGCCCTGCTAGACTTATATATCATGATTAGTTTACTTTTGCTTTTTTCTAGAACTTCAAAAGTTGGAAGTTCTGCATTAGGGTAAATTTTTTTTACTTCAACATGAATATGGCTTTCTACTGATGATAACAAGCTAATTGGATCTTTATAACTTGATAACATTGCTCCATAGTTTTGTTTTAAGACATCAAAAAAATGCTCTCCATAGGTTAACAATAAATTATCTGTTGAAACTCCTGTATTATTACTTAAGTTTTGTAATAACTGTAACATTTCTGAAAAATCATATGTTCCAACTGAAGTATATGCTCCTTGGGATTTAAGGTTAGATTGGTTAATAATTTTATCAACCATCTCTAAACCAAACTTGTTTTCTACAAGGTCTAAAAACTCAGCAAACACAATTCCTTTCATGTTAGTTCTTTTTTAACTCGTTAATACCCCAATATAATAATAAACTTTCAATCTTTGTAACATAATCCTCATACTTTAATGGTTTCATTATATAACCGGCAATTCCAATTTTATAACATTCAACCAAATCTCTTTCATTGCTTGAAGTTGTTAAAATAACTGCAGGAATGTATTTAAGGACATCATCATTCTTTAAGATTTTTAAAAACTCAATCCCATTAACTTTTGGCATGTTTAAATCTAAAAATATAACATCTGGTAAGTTAGCTTTGTCCTCTAACTTATTTAGAGCTTCTTCACCATTGTTTGCCTCTATAATATTATGTATAACATCTAAACCTCCAACAACCCTATTGAACTTCATGAGCTCAATCATATCATCTTCTACCAATAAAATATTCAAACTTTTCATATCAATGTATAATTTAATGTATGAGTAAATATATAGCAGTATAGATTATTAAACATATTAGTTTCCTTAGGAAGAAATTATATGTCGATAAAATGCAGATAAGTATCGACGAAGAAAAAAATTCTTCGACAATCTGAAATAAAATAGTAATTCTAGCTAAATCTAAGGTTAAGTTTGCTTAACCAGTACCTTTTTTTGAAAGCTACTTTTTGGCGCTTCACAAAGTGAACACGTGTAAGTTTCAGGTAAGTCTTCAAAAACTGTATTAGGGGCAATATCTTGAGTAATATCACCGTAATTTTGATTATAAACCGTTAAACATTCTGAACATTGATATACCTCCTCTTCATAGGTGCTTTTAGATTTCTTTTGTGTAGCTGAAGCTTCTTGCTCTGAGCCTAGTTTTTCAAAATACAATTGACTTAACTCCATTAACAAACCTGGTAATTCTACCTTATCTACATCTTGAACATGCATGATGTATTCACGTGTATTAGGATCAAAGTTTTTAGCGTACAACAAATTGTAAGTATCTCTTATTGTAAAATCGCCTATTTGTTCTGGCTGTTTATTTTTTTCAACAACTATTGAAGTAAAATAATGAGATACTTTTGCATAATCTGTAATTCCAAAAGTTAAACCATAAGTACTAATATCATTTTGATCGAAATTAGATACCAAGTATTTTTTTAGACTTAAGGCTTCTTTATTAGCCACTGGTATATGCCAATTAAGTTCTAACAAAGAGTGACGTACATTAATACCTCTTTTACCCAAGAATTTTTCCCATACTAATTTAGAAGATCTAGGTATTCCTTTTACAATAAAAGATTTCCATGGGGTGATAGATATCTTACCAATTTTATTTTCTGAACATAACTCGCACATTTCCTTTAAAAAAGAAATATCATATTTGTTATTTCTCCAGTATAAGCCTAACCAGTATTTATCCATACCAATTTTGTTCATTCCCTCATAATATGGAAAAGGATGAAAAGGTACCGCTAGAGGTTTATCTACTGTTCTATTGTTAGTATCTACAGCATCACTAACTAATTCAAAAATAGTTTCTATAGTTTCTGGTTCTTCTTGAAGAATACCTTCTATAGCTGTTACTATTTTTTTCATATCAAAGCTATAGATTAATGCTGGATACATTTTAGCTTTAGTCCATTCTGGAAGTCTTACATATAAATACCAATAATCTTCATGTTCTGAAGCTATAAAATTAATATGTCCTGTAAATAAAGGTACTAAGCGCTGTTTAGGATCTGTTATATTTACTTTTAAATTGAGTTTAGAACTAAACTGTTCTAGAATGTATAAGTATTTATCACTTGTTACCCATGATGTATTAGGAAATATATCTGCTGAAACGTATGAAGACATTATATTATCGACACCAGATTCTTCAGGTGAAACAATTTTTAACTTATCAAAAGCACTTAACTGTTCTTCAGTAATTTTTTTAGGTAATAAAATATCTTGTCTGGAGCCAAAATGAATGGAATCATATCCCATTGCCTCTACACTTTCACATATATATTTTAACTCTCCTGGCGATAATACACCGCCTTTTACAATAAGTCTATTTAATTGTTCACTCATGCCAATACTTGAGATTTTTGAAGTATTTCTCTAACTTCTGTTTTACAACTTCCACAACCTAAACCAGCTCCTGTTTGTTTGCATAATTCTGTAAAGTCTGTACAGCCTTTTGCTATAGCTTCTTCAACATTACCCTCTCCTACTTGACTACAAGAACAAATTAGTTTACCTATTACAGGTTTATCATTAGTTGCCCCTCTTAAAAGCGTATCACGCTTCTCAGACATTTCAATCTTACTTTCTATGAGTGTTTTAAATTCAGCAAACTCATTCTTATCGCCCATTAAAACAGCTCCTATTAATAAATCGTCTTTAACAATGCATTTCTTGTAATAGCGTTTAGATATGTCTGTAAAAACAATTTCTTCATAACTAGAATCATTTTCTGGAACATTAATATCACCTATACTACACAAGTTTAAATCATTAAACTTTAATATATTCATTAATACAGAACCATTATAAGTACTACTTACATCTCCAGCAATAAAGTTTGCCAAAATATTGGCTTGCTCTTCTGCTGCTGAAGTAATTCCGAATAACTGATTGTTAAATTCTGCTATTTCACCAATGGCAAAAATATCTGGATTAGATGATTGTAAATATTGATTTACTTTGATACCTCTTCCGCACTTAATACCATTTTCTTTAGCTATTTCAATATTAGGAATGGTTCCAATTGCATATACTATGGCATTTGCATTAAACATTTTACCACTCTTTAAACTAATGCTTAATTCTCCTGTATCTTCATCATCAAAAACAGTACTTACTTCGTTATCAAAATAAATTTGAATCCCTCGTTCTTGTACGTCTAATGCCAATAGTTTACTTGAAATCTTATCTAATTGGCGCTCCATTAAACGTGAAGCTCGTTGTACAATCGTTATTTTTACATTTTTATGTTTAAGTGCCGCAGCGAGCTCTAACCCCAATAAACCACCGCCAACAATAGCAACATGTTGTTCCTCTGGAGGTAAACCTGTATCATCTAAATAAGCTTTAAATTTATCTGCATCAATTTTATTACGCATTGTAAAACGCCCAGGCAAATCTATTTGAACACCTCTTGGTAAAAAAGCCCTACTACCAGTTGCTAAAATTAATTTATCAAAAGAATGCATGTCTCCATTACTATCTGTAATAACTTTTTCTTCTGAATCTACTTTAGTTATTAGCGTTTCTGGATGTAAATGTACATTTAGCTTATCTAATTCTAGCTTCTTTATTTTTAGTAATTGCTCCCAAGACAACTCTTCAGTAACATATTCTGGTAATAAAACCCTATTGTAAAACAAATGAGGTTCTTTAGAAAATACATGAATTTCATCTTTTTCATTTTGTTCTCTATAATCCTGAATAAAACGGAACGATGCTGCACCTGCACCAGCAATTAGTATTTTTTCTTTTGGTTTTTCATATTTACAAACCGAAACTCTGGTAAACTTAAAATCGGGTTCTTTAGAGACCGGATCTACATGTGTATTTGTTAAGTTATTGGCTCTGTTTAAATCATTCTGCAGCTGCTTCCCCCAATGCATTGGTAAGAATACCACACCTTTTTTAATAGTTTCTGTTACTTTTGCTCTAACACGTACTTCACCATTCTCACCTTTAATTTCTGTAAGATCTCCATCTTCTATTTTATTTAAATACGCATCTACAGGATTTATTTCTAAAACTGGTTTAGGATAATGCGTTTTTAAACGTGACACTTTTCCTGTTTTAGTCATTGTGTGCCATTGGTCTCTAACTCTACCTGTAGTTAAAATGAGTGGAAATTCTACATTAGGTTGATCTGATGTATTATCTAATGTAGTTGCTGTATTAAAAATAGCTTTTTTAGATGGTGTGTAAAACACTTTATCTTGAAAGAGCCTCTTAGTACCTGTATGCCCATATTGATTAACTGGCCACTGGAAAGTACCTTCACTTTTTAATCTATCATAATTTAAATAAGACACATCTATATTAGTGCCTTTAGTCATAGAACAGTACTCATCATAAATCTCTTCGGCTGAACTATAATTAAATCCTCTATACCCCATTCTCTGAGCAAAATCACAGAAAATCTCAACATCTGGTCTTGCTTCTCCTGGTGGATCAATTTCTTTTGGTAAATACGACACTCTTCGTTCTGAGTTTGTCATAGTGCCTTCTTTCTCTAACCAACCTGCTGCTGGCAATACTAAATCTGCAAACTTAACAGTATCAGATTTATGTGAAATATCTTGAACCACTACAAACTTAGCGTTTTTCATGGCCTTTTCTATCTTATTAATGTTTGGCAAACTTACTAATGGATTTGTACAAGCAATCCAAACAGCTTTCATTTTACCAGATTCTAAAGCATCAAACATTTCTGTAGCAGTTAGCCCTGGTTTAGGGTTAATTTTTTCAACACCCCAAAATTGCGCTACTTCTCGTCTATGTTCTTCATTCATTAAGTCTTTATGAACCGCTAAAAGATTAGCCATACCTCCAACTTCACGTCCTCCCATTGCATTAGGTTGTCCGGTTAAAGAAAACGGACCAGAACCTGGTTTACCTACCTGCCCAGTAATTAAAGAAAGGTTTAAAAGGGCTACGTTCTTATTAACACCAACCACACTTTGGTTAAGCCCCATAGCCCACATACTAATAAACCCTTTTGAAAGCCCTATTATATCAGCAGCTTTCTTAATATCTTTTTCTTCTATACCACAAATTTTTGCAGCTTTACTAATTTTTGTTCCTAGAATTTGATCTTTATACTCTGCAAATCCTTCGGTATATTTATAAATAAAATCTTCATCTATTAATCCTTGTTCATATAATCTACGACCAATGGCGTTATATAAAACAACATCTGTTCCTGGTAAAATCTGCAAATGTAAATCTGCATAACTTGCTGTATCTGTCTTTCTTGGGTCTACAACAATAATTTTTACATCTGGGTTTTCCTCTTTATGTTGTTCTAATCTTCTAAATAAAATTGGATGACACCAAGCTGGGTTAGCGCCTGTTATTAAAAAACAATCTGCTAATTCTATATCGGCATAAGAAACAGGAACACTATCTTCTCCAAACGTTTTTTTATAACCAACCACGGCAGAACTCATACACAATCTAGAATTGGTATCAATATTGTTGGTTCCTAAGAACCCCTTGGTTAATTTGTTTGCTATATAATACTCTTCTGTTAAACTTTGACCAGACACATAAAAACCTACACTATCTGGTCCGTGCTTTTTAATAATAGATTTAAAAACGCTTGCGGCTCTATCTAAAGCAGAATCCCAACTAACACGTTCTAATGGGTGCGATCTACTCCAACGCATTTCTGGGTATAAGATTCTATCTGAAGTATCATTAACAACATAATGTAAGTTTCGTCCTTTAGAACATAACATCCCTTTGTTTACAGGATGATCTTTATCTCCTTCAACAATAACTTTGTTATTATTGTCTTTCTTGACAATGATACCGCACCCTACACCACAATAAGAGCATGTTGTTTTTACTTCATTCTTAACCATATACAATAGCGTTTTTAACGAATTAAATCATTATTCTTATACAAATCAAGAGTCATTAATAATTATTAATAATACTTCAAAAATGCCTTTTTAAATCATTATTTTGACAAAATTTAGTATCTGAAATAAAGAATTTAATTTTGCTAAATTCTTTATTGTTATTCCCGCGTCACCATAATATTGGCTGAACTTTGCGGGAATAACAAACTCTCAAAGAAAACCCTGAGCTAATCGAACTCAGGGAAATTTATTTTAACATTTAATTTTAATAGGTTGTAATTCTCCAGTTTCTAACGCTTGAGGCGTATTAGTATTTCCAATGACTAATACAACAATAGCTGTTACCATTGTTATAAAACCTATCATAAAATATTCCTGCAAAAAAAATGAGATCATAACAGCTAATTGAATAACTTTTACCAATAACATCGTTTGGTTTTGGTTAGCTATAATTGCTCTTTTAATTGCTTGAATACTTATCATGACTACGTATTTTTAAATACAAAACTACGTATTTTTACGTAATTTTAAACACGATCTAATACGTAATTAAAAATAAATGTGAGATTGATAATTTTGAATCTTTGATTTTAAGGATATATCAAAAAAGGGCATAAAATCATTTTATGTTTTTGAAATATCTAATTATTAAAATAACTGATACTCCTTAGCCTTGTCAGTAAGTTCCTTAAGATTGGAAACCTCTAATTTTTTCATTAAGTTGAACCTATGTACTTCGGCAGTTCGCTTACTTATTTGTAATTCTTCAGCAATATCCTTATTGTTTTTAAGCTCTAAAACTAAACTAAGTATTTGTTTTTCTCTTTTGGTAAGTTTAAATGGTAGTACTTTTACTTCTTTTTTAGGTATAGTGGCAGACTTTGCACCACTAACAAAATTATTCATTATAATAGCAGATACATCTCCAGTAAAATATTTCCCGCCTGATGCGATTTTATTTAATGCTTTTAAAAACTCTTCTTTGCTTGCTCCTTTAAGCAAATAACCATCTGCTCCTGCTTGAATAGATTGAACAACATATTCTTCAGAATCGTGCATTGATAGTACTAAAGTCTTAATATCATTAAACTTAGAATTAACGGCACTAACAACCTCTATACCATTCATTTCTGGCATTCTTATATCTACAATTAGCACATGTGGCTTCACTTTTTCTATAACTTCTAATGCTTGTTTACCATTAGAAGCTTCATCTATAACTTCAATACCAGTTTGATCTTCTAGCAATGCTCTAATACCATCTCTAACCAACTCATGGTCATCTGCCAATACAACTTTTATAACACTCATATTACTTATTACTCAATAGCTAATAAAACAAAAATACAAATTTTAAGTACTTATACGTAATTACTTATTTTTTTAAAGCTGTTACTTCAATTTCAATTTTCATTTTATCATTAGCTAAACCTGCAGAAATCATTGTTGCTGCTGGTTTAACATCTCCTAAGTATTTTTTTAGTATTGGCCAACATAATTCAAATTCTGAAGCTTTTGGCAACATATAATTCACTCTTACTATATCTGATAAACTTGCATCTGCTTTTTCTAATATAGATTTTATATTGAGTAAACATTGTTCTGTTTGCTCCACTATATCATCACTAATAGTCATAGTTTCGTAATTATATCCTGTAGTACCAGAAACAAATACCCAATCACCTTGAACTACTGCTCTGGAGTAGCCTATTTGGTTTTCAAAAGTTGATCCAGTTGTGATTAGTGTTTTTTTCATATTTAAATTTTAATTGTCATTCTTATATTAGGAGTATCTTAATTAAACCTCTTTTAAAGGAATATTTAATGTGACTCTGGTGCCTTTTCTTAGTTCAGAGTTTAAAAATAAGCGACCGTTAATATATTTTATACGTTCCTTCATAAAAGTCATTCCCATGCCACCATCTCCACTTTTTACCTTTTTAATTTTTGAAGGATTAAAACCTTTGCCGTTATCATCAATAACAATACTCAATATATCTTCACTACTAGATAAGGTGACTATAATATGCGTAGAATCTGCATATTTAATAGCATTATTAATAGCTTCTTGCACAATTCTATAAATATTAATTTCTGATAAAGAATCTAGCCTACCGTTAAAATCTGTTTTATTAAAAAGTAAGATTTCTTTACCTGTAAGTCTTGCTAACTCTTGTGTTAGTTTTGTTAAGGCAGGTACAATACCATGATCTGCCAACTCTGGAGGCGTTAGGTTAAAGGTGGCAGTTCTAACCCCTTTTATTATATTGGCCGTTAGCTCTTTTAAATGTTCAATTTTAACAGCTGTTTTATCAATGTCTTTTATATTAATACTTTCTAAATTATACTTTAACCCGGTTAACATTTGCCCAATACCATCATGTACATCTTTAGCGATTCGGTTTTGCTCTTTTTCTTGGTTTTCTATAATTTGACTTGAGATAATTTTTTGTTGATTCATTTTCTCCTCAAAACTCTCTTTTGTGAGCCTATCAATTTCTAACTGCCCTTCTTTTCGTTTTGTTATATCTGAGGCTATTATTAATAATTCTGAACGCTCATTAATTGGATTAAAAGGAATCATAGAAACATCTAACCAAATATCATCACCATTATTATTGGCAGCTTTAATCTCTCCCTGCCAACCAATTTTTTTGTTTTTTGAGATGATCTCTTCAATAACTTCTTGATCTTTTTCATCATTACTAATCACTTTAGCAAAACTGTCGGGAGTATTGAACATGCTTAGTTTAAAGAGTTTTGAAAACTTTTTCCCCATATGTAATACTCTACCATCTGGTGTTAACCTAGCAAATAGCAAAGTTTCATCCATTGCATGACTTAAAGCTTTTAACTCTTTATTAGACTTTTCAGTAGCTTCACTTAATAAATCTGCATTATGAGCTAGCTTTTTGGCTTTCTTTTCAGCAAATATTAATTCTGAAATACTCTTTTTCACTGTTTTAGCTGTAGGCCAAAAAATAAATAAAAACTCTGCCAATAATAAGACAAGAGTAAAGCCCATTAAAAACGTTTCAAGCTTTCTTAACCAGGATACTTTATCTTTAGCCTCTAAATCATATTGATTTACAATACCATCCATTTTTACCAAAAAATCACTTTCATTCTCTTTTACATCTTCTATTTTACTAGATAAATTTTCTACGGAAACTAATGACGATACTTCAATTTGCTTAATAATATCTTCTGAAGCTTGTTTGATGGTACTGAATGTAGAGTTCAAATCATTAAACATACTAGAAACTATGTTACTATTAGTTCCTGGCAAGCCTAAGCTATCACTACCGTTTTGTAAAGCATTGTGTGATGTTACCCAAATAGATAGTGTCTTTTTTAAACTGTCTTTTACTGCTAATCTTTCAAATAGATTGCCTTCTGTAGAAAGTGATAGTATTTCTTTGGTAAGCTTTTGACTGAGCATACGCTGCCTACCAGCCACATTTATAACCCTAGAATCGTTTTCTTGATCCTTAAGGTGTTTTCTAATAAGTATTTGACTAACAATAACAGATAGCGCAATGGTACTAAGTGCAATGATGTATAAACGACGTAGTCGTTCAAAAGTTCTTTGATCTAAAGAATTTTTGTTACTAGTCATTTTCATAAAGTATTATTAACCTTGTATTGCTTGTTTTACTAACGCTAAGTTTTTCTCTGAATAATTTAATTGCAAAGCTGCTTCATGTCCTTTTTCAGACATCTTTTTCCAAGTTTTTTGAAGAATATCAATTACCTTTTCATCTTCATGCTTAGCAGCAAATTCTTCAAAGTAATAATCTAAAAACACTAAACACACCGTATCTTCGAGTGTTTGAGATTCTTCGTTCTTTTTAATTAATTTCTTGGTAATTAATTGTGAAACTCTTTCTGTATACTGATCATCATAACCAACTTGCTTTAAAATATCAGCAGTAATTTCAGCATGCATTTTTTTAAGCGTTTCTCGCCATTTTAAATAGCCAACTCTATCCATTGGATACTCATCTCTTGCTATTTGCCATCTACAAATATGTTGCGCCCTTGCTGCTATCTGTAAAGCTTTAGATGCATTGGGTTCAAACTGCAACAATTTACGTGTCATGCGTTGAGAGTACAACAATTCTTTTGCATACTCCATACCACTAACATGGTATGTATTAATATCTTCGGAGTTTTTTTTATCTATTAATGCTATTGCAGTTTCAAATCTGGTTGGCTTCATTTGTTCTTTTCATGTTATTCTGAAAAGCCAATATACACATTTTCTCCTTCAATTTTTACTGGATATGTAGCAATAGCTTCTAAATCTCCATTTAAGTTTTCACCATTTTCTAATGAAAAAGTTTTTTTATGCAACGGACATGCTACTTTTGGAATTCCTTTATCATCACCTATCATACCTCGCGATAATACCATTTCCATTTTATGAGGACAAACATTTTGACACGCATACCACTTGTTTAACCTAGCAAAATTAAAAACAGCTATTTGTTTGTCTTTATATTTCACACAAGCTCCACCATCAATTGGAAAATCTTTTACTGATGCAGCTTTAAACCAAACTTTTACATTTTCTAATTCGGCCGATTTATATGTTTCGAGAATTTCTTCCATTTTTTCTAAATTTTAAGTGCACTAATTAAATTAATTCCAAGGTTCTGGCATTTTTTGATCCCTCATAGGAACAAACACCAAATTATCATCTTCTTCTTCACTATTTACAAAATGACTGAAACGTTTCATCATTTCTGGATTGTTAATAGCTTGAGTCCATTCGCACTCAAACCTGTTAACCAACGTTTCCATTTCTTTTTCTAAATCTTCAGCGATACCTAATTTGTCTTCAATAATTACTTCTTTTAGGTAATCCATACCTCCTTCAAGTCTTTCTTGCCATGCAGCAGTACGTTGTAAAGGTTTAGCGGTACGCATGTAAAACATTAAGTATCTATCTAAGTATTTAATTACGGTTTCATTATCTATTTGTTCTGCAAGCAATTCAGCATGACGTGGTGTTGCTCCACCGTTTCCACCAACATATAAATTCCAACCTCCTTCAACAGCAATTAAACCAAAATCTTTTCCTCTAGCTTCTGCACACTCACGAATACATCCAGAAACACCTCCTTTAATTTTATGTGGTGCACGAATTCCTCTGTACCTGTTTTCTAATTCGATACCAAAGCTTACACTTTCGTCCATACCATAACGACACCAAGTAGATCCCACACATGTTTTTACCGTTCTAAGCGATTTACCATATGCATGACCACTTTCAAAACCATGAGAAATTAATTCCTTCCAAATTAACGGTAACTGATTCAATGTTGCACCGAATAAATCAATACGAACACCACCAGTAATTTTAGTATATAAATCGTGTTTCTTAGCAATTTCTCCTAAAGCAATTAATTTGTCTGGCGTAATTTCACCTCCTGGTACACGTGGCACCACTGAATAGGTTCCGTTACGTTGAATATTTGCTAAAAATCTATCATTAGAATCTTGAATAGCATACTCTTCATTAGCTGTATCCGCATTAATAGTTGCCATTAACGAGGCTACAAGTGGCTTACATAACTCGCATCCATGACCTCCATTTCCATGATTATCTAATACTTCATTAAATTTTGTATAGCCTTTTACTTGAATGATTTTATATAAGTCTTGCCTGTTATAATCAAAATGCTCGCAAACAGAATCTTTAACTTCAATACCTAAAGATTTTAGGGTTGCATTTGTTAAATCTGCTACCATTGGTTTACAGCCTCCACAACCAGTTCCTGCTTTAGTACAAGCAACAACGCCTGCTACATCTGTAGCTTCTCCGTTTTCAATAGCTGAACATATTTGCCCTTTTGTAACGCTTTCACAAGAACACACCTGCGCTTCATCTGGTAAATCTGTAACGTCTCCAAATGCTGAAGCTCCATCACTTGCTGGCAAAATAAGTTGCGCTGCATTTTCAGGAATTGCCATGCCATTTAAATACATTTGGTGTAGCATGTTATAATCTGAAGCATCACCAACTAAGATTCCTCCTAGTAATGATTTACCATCTAAACTAACGTTAATTCTTTTATATAAATATTCTGTTTTATTCTCAAAAATAATGGAATGCCCTTTTGATGCTGGCATAAACGGCTCACCAAAACTAGCTACATCTACACCAATTAATTTCAACTTAGTAGACATATCAATATCATCTACCATAGTATTATCAGTATTACCAATAATTTGCTGTACAGCAACCTCGGCCATATCATACCCTGGAGCCACTAAACCATATATCATTTGGTTATATAAAGCAATCTCACCGATAGCATATATATTTTCATCAGATGTTTTCATAGTATTATCTACAATAATACCGCCTCTTACACCAACTTCTAATCCGCACGCTTTTGCTAATTCATCTCTTGGACGAATCCCCGCAGAAATAATTAACATATCTACATCTAAAACATCATCTTCACCAAACTCCATTCCTGTAATAAACTTATCACCTAAAATTTGATTGGTTGCTTTACTTAAATGAATGTTTAGTCCTATTGATTCTAACTTTAACTTTAAGACCTGAGAACTTCTTGAGTCTAATTGCCTTGGCATTAATTTAGGTGCAAACTCAACAATATGAGGTTCTAAACCCATATCTAATACTGCTTTACCTGCTTCTAAACCTAATAACCCTCCACCAAGAACAGCCGCCTTAGCATCTGGTTTTTCTGCTTTTAATTTAGCAGCATAGGCTAACATGCCTTCTAAATCTTCAATAGTTCTATAAACAAAAACACCTTCTTTTTCAACACCTTTAATTGGTGGTACAAAAGGAGAAGATCCTGTTGCCATTACTAAATAATCATAAGAAAACTCACGATCTTTAGCTGTAGTAATCGTTTTTTCTGTTCTGTTTATATCTGAAACACGCTCACCAGTAATTAATTCTACACCATTGTCTGCATACCATTCGGCTGGAGCCATTTCTAACGCTTTAGCATCCTGATTTTCAAAAAATTCACTTAAATGAACTCTATCATAGGCAGGTCTTGGTTCTTCACCAAAAACCGTGATTTTGAAATCTTTAGAACCGTCTTGAGCCACAAATTTTTCACAAAACTTGTAACCTACCATACCGTTACCAACAACAATGATGTTTTTCATATCTACGTATTTTAAACACAAAACTAAGTAATTCTACTTAATTTAAGTAAAATATAAACATGAAAAAACCATATGTCTTCAATTATTAATAATTTCTCAAATTGAATGCATATAAATTATTTATAACTCAAAAAACGGGTATTTGATTTATGTATTAATAAGATGTAAAATGAAGTGAAATACATTCAATAATTCTTCAAAAAAATCTTTACTAGAAGGTTTAAAAGTTCTATTTTATTTAGAATTTCTATCTTTAAAAAATGAAACGCTTATCTGGATTTTTATTCTTTTTATGCTGTAATTGCTTTTTATTAGCACAACAATCTAAATTAGATAGCTTACAATCTGTTTTTGAAAACACTACTGAAATTGATTCCATTAGGTTTGAAGCTGGCACGGATCTTTTATATTCTCAAATAAATATTAGCATAGATAGTGCTAAAACTACTGGTGAAAAACTAATAGAGTTTGCAAAAAAAGTAGATAATAAACTATGGATATGCATAGCTAATAGACGCACAGGAACCGCCCATGCCATTCATGGACAATTTGAAATAGCAAACAATTACTTTTTTAAGAGTTATGATGTTTTAAATAACCTGAATAATAAAAAAGAGCTATCAACAATACTAAATAATATTGGCACTGTATTTTATGAACTTGGTAACTATACTCAGGCTCAAGATTACTTATTAAAATCATTAAAGTTAGCTGAAGATTTATCAAATGATGACTTAGCCTCTAGAGCATTAAATAATTTAGGGAATGTACATACCGATTTACAAAATAATAAAAAGGCTTTAGACTACTATAAAAAGAGTTTAAAACTTAAAGAACAACTAAATCAAAAACGAAGATTACCAGCAGCATATAATAATATTGGGCTGGTATACACAAACTTAAAAGAACATACATTAGCTATAAAGAACCTCTCTAAAAGTTCTGAAATTGCTAAGGAATTGGGGGATAAACGTTCAGAATCTCGCGCTTATAATAATATAGGCATAGAATACTCTAAACAAGGTGAATACAATAAAGCACTCACTTTCTTTAATAAAAGTATAAGTATTAAATCTGAAATTAAAGATATAGATGGTTTAGCGTCTGCATATTTATACAGAGGGAAAAATTATCTAGAAATGAAACGCTTTAAACTAGCTAAAACAGATTGTTTATTAAGCTTAGATATGACCAATACATCTGGGGCTTTAAATCTGCAAAAGGAAGCTTGTGAATGTATAAGTAAAACGCTTGAAAGTATAGGAAACTATAAAGATGCATTAACTTATAGCAAAAGATATGTATCACTAAAAGATTCTCTTTTTAATAAGGAGAAGACACAAGAAATTACTAGAAATGAAATGACATATCAATTTGAGAAAAAACAATTGGCGGATAGCATTACATTTCATAAAAAAGAAACCACACAAAAAGTAGCATTCCAAAAAAACTTAAATAAACAACATCGCAAATTTTATATCACTCTAATTATAAGTTTAATTATTATTGGCTTTCTTTTATTTGCTTATACCAAACACAAGCAAAATTTAAAACTTAAAAATTCTGAAATTGAATTTAAACAAAGAGATTTAACCAATCTAGCGGTTAATATTTCAAACAATCAAGAATGGGTAGAATCTTTAGCTGAAAGATTAGAACTATTAAAAGCATCTACTGGTAGAAAACGTGCTAAAGAACTTGAACATCTTGAAATCGAAATTAAAAACAAAGTTTGGGTAAATAACAATAGTGATAACTTTTATAAACAGATTGATGCGTTGAGTAGTTCTTTTTACAATAAACTAACATCGCAATTTGAAGGTCTCACAAAAACCGATATTAGATTATGTTCTTTGATTAAATTAAATCTTAATACAAAACAAATAGCCACACTACAAAATATAAATCCTTCCTCTGTAAAAATGAGCAGAAATAGGCTTAGAAAAAAGCTAAATCTTTCTCCTGATGATGATTTGAATACTTTTTTACACACACTATAACCATACTTTACAAATAGTTGATTTTCAGTATTTTATTTTTATAAATCATTTTTTTGTAACCCATTTGTAACCCCCTATTTTAAGGTTTGTAACCCATTTGTAAACAGTCTTTTTTCGTTTAGAACATT
The DNA here is from genome assembly GCA_947487895.1 of uncultured Flavobacteriaceae bacterium. Lineage (GTDB taxonomy): Bacteria > Bacteroidota > Bacteroidia > Flavobacteriales > Flavobacteriaceae > Seonamhaeicola. The sequence goes on along the minus strand of CANKYF010000001.1, from coordinate 208,647 downwards.
AATCCATTACTAGGTTTGCCATGAATTTAAAATTATTAAGTCATGAAAAAAGTATTAATGTTTATCTATTCTATTATAGCTTATGCTATAGCGTTTGCATCTATAATTTACTGGATCCTATCTGTAAGTAATCTTATTCCGGAAATTTCTATAGATCAAACACCAAAATTATCTGTTGGTTTTGCTATTCTCAACAATTTAATGCTAGTTGCTCTTTTTGGAATTCAACATAGCATTATGGCAAGAGCATGGTTTAAAAACTTTTTTGCTAAATATTTCCCAAGACCTATTGAGCGTAGCACATTTGTTTTAGTCTCTGGTCTATTGTTATTTAATTTAGTAATACAATGGCAACCTATTGGTGGTATTATCTGGAACATTGAACCACAATCAATCTTGTTCTATATCATGTACATCTTGTTCTTTGCAGGATGGGTTATTCTTTTTGTAAGCTCGTTTTTAATTAATCATTTTGATTTATTCGGGTTAAGGCAAACCTTCTTAGAGCTTCAAAACAAGTCGTATACACAACTTAATTTTAAAGTAAAGTCTTTCTATAAATACGTAAGACACCCTTTATATTTTGGTATGCTACTAGGTATGTGGGCAACGCCTGTAATGTCTGTTACGCATCTATTATTTGCTATTGGAATTACAATTTACGTGGTAATTGGCACTCGTCTTGAAGAAAAAGATTTAGTAAAAGAATTTGGAGATACCTACAAAGATTACCAAAAGAGCAAGCCCATGTTAATACCATTTACAAAAAAATCAAAATGATGAAAAAAGACACTCGTTTTATAAAACATCAGTCATTTACACCTCTAGGGTTTGGTTGGTTTACTGGAACTAAAGCGTCTGTAAATTCTACGGTAAGACTTGAGAACAAATTAAATAGCACTGCTGATTTGCATAGTGTAGTAGTTATTTAAGACTAGTTAATGCTAATAAGGCAGCTTAAAAAGCTGTCTTATTTATTTTTCAAAAAACACACAAAATGTTCTGTAAGCCTTTTATTTCTAAAGAATTGTGATAAAAATTACACACTAAACTCTAAAAAGTAATACTTTTAAATAAAATTCAAATCATGAAATCACTTCTAAGCTTATTTTTAATATTGTTTTTTATTAGTTGTAGTGGTCAAGATAACAACACCCCTAATGACACATCTGAAATGATGGAAACTGATTCTAACCTTTCTGTTCAAAAAGTTACGGTATCAGGTAATGAAAATAACTACCAATTTAGTGTGACCCTATCCAGTCCAGATACGGGTTGTGAACAATACGCAGATTGGTGGGAAGTGATTTCTGAAGATGGCACTACTTTAATTTACAGAAGAGTATTAGGACATAGCCACGTTACAGAACAGCCATTTACCAGATCAGGTGGCGGGGTAAATATAAGCGCTACAGATATAGTAATTATAAGAGGTCATATGAATAATACTGGCTATAGTGTCAATGCTATGAAAGGGAGTGTTTCTGGAGGTTTTACTTCAATTATACTAGATGCTGATTTTGCATCTACATTGTCTACGCTTGAGCCGCTTCCTACTAATTGTGCTTTTTGAGAATGCGAACTCCTCAACTAAACACATCTTCTCAATTCTTAGATTTTAAGAAAACTAACCCTGTTCTACAGTAATAACAATACTCTTAGATGCAGGCGTTTTTGCCGTATGCGCATAACTATCCAGAGGCACTAAAACATTGGTTTCAGGAAAATACGTAGCACAACAATTCTTAGGAATGTCATAACCTATCACTTTAAATTTATTGGCAGTACGTACCATACCATTAAATTCAGATTTTAAATTCACCACTTGTTGTTCTTCTAAACCACGTGCTTTCATATCATCACGATTCATCATAATGATGCGTCGCTCATTAAAAATACCACGATAGCGATCATCTAAACCATAAATAGTAGTATTGAATTGATCATGACTTCTCACGGTCATCATGATTAACTCATCATTTTTTAATTGCCATTCTGGTAACTTATTCACAGTAAAATTAGCTTTTCCTGTTTTGGTTTTAAACTCTCTTATTCTGGCACCATTTGGTAAATAAAATCCTGATGGTTGTTTTAATCTGGTATTATAGTCTTTAAAGCCAGCAACGACTTCTTCAATATCATTTCTAACTAAACTATAATCATCTTTATAAGCTAACCAGTCAATTTTAGATCTATCTTTCAACGTAGCATTAGCAATACCGCAAACCACAGCTACTTCACTTATAATCTTATCAGAACATGGTTCTAAAATGCCTTTAGTAGAAGACACTATACCCATAGAATTCTCAACACTTTGGGTTTGTATCCCTGTTTTTTGATAATCTTTTTCAGCTCTTCCTAAACATGGTAAAATCAATGCTTCTTTACCTGTTACCAAGTGCGAACGATTCAACTTTGTGCTCACATGTACCGTTAAACTACAATTAGACAAAGCCTGAGCTGAATAGTTCGTATCTGGTACTGCTGAAATAAAATTACCACCTAAACCAAAGAATACTTTGGCTTCTTTTTTATGCATACCATCTATAGCTTCAATAACGGAATATCCATGTTTTGTTGTTGGTTTAAATCCGTATTTAGCTTCAATTTTATCTAAAAAAGCTTGTGGCGCTGCTTCCCATATACCTACAGTTCTATCTCCTTGAACATTGGAATGACCACGTACAGGACAAGTTCCTGCTCCTTCCTTTCCTATACTCCCTTTAAGCAATAATAAATTCACTAATTCACGGATGTTGTCTACGGCATTTTCATGTTGTGTTAAACCCATTGCCCAACAAACAATAATTTTATCATTGTTCAGAATGATATCAAAAACGGCATCAAATGTTTCTTTTGATACTCCTGATGATTCTAAGCATTCTTCAAAATTAAATCGTTTTAAATCTTCTATAAAAGTATCATACCCACTGGTATATTCATTTATAAATGCTTTATCAAATACATTGCCTTCTTGCTCTTCTTTTTCTAATAACTTTAAAAGAATCGCCTTAAAAAAAGCCACATCACCATTTATGGTTACGGGCACAAAAACATCTGTTAGAGCTGTTCCCCCTGTGACCATTTTAAGAGGACTTTGAGGATTTGTAAATTTTACAAGACCAGCCTCTTTTAGAGGGTTTATGGTTATGATTTTACCTCCATTGTTTTTACACTTTTCAAGTGCTGTTAACATTCTAGGGTGGTTGGTTCCTGGGTTTTGCCCCACAACCATCACTACTTCAGCTTTATATAAATCGTCTAGAGTGACTGATCCTTTACCAATACCTAAAGTTTCAGACAATGCTTTGCCGCTAGCTTCATGACACATATTGGAACAATCTGGTAAATTAGCTGTTCCAAATTCACGTACAAATAATTGATATAAAAAAGCGGCTTCATTAGTAGTTCTACCTGAAGTGTAAAACACGGCTTCATCTGGAGAATTTAAGGCATTTAAATGCTCCCCTACTTTGTTAAAAGCTTCATTCCATGATATAGGCTGATAGTGTGTTGCGCCTTGAGGTAAATACATAGGTTCTGCTAATCTCCCAGATTTACCTATTTCAAAATCTGATAAGTCTGATAATTCATCTACTGAATGTTTTGCGAAAAAATCTATCCCTATGGTATTTTTTTGAGCTTCCTCCGCCATGGCTTTCATACCATTTTCACAGTATTCTCCTAAAGCCGAACGATCATCATCCGGATCAGGCCATGCACAACCTGGGCAGTCAAATCCACCTTTTTGATTAATCTTAGTTGATATTTTTAAAGCATCTATAGGCTTCATATATTTTGAAGCCTGTACCACAGCAGATTTTAAAGCACCAAAACCAACACTATTTGTTGGCGGATTGGTTACTTTTAAGTTAGTAAACTTCTCTGAAGTAGCTGCTCTATCTTTTGGTGTTTTGCTCATACCTTCTTAATAGAGTTTAAATTGAAATGGTAAAAATACTTTTATTAGACTCTACAATTTTATACAATTTTAACAAATCTATGCACTAAATGAGTGTTGAGTGTAAACATTATTGAAAAATATAATTTAAGATAAATTTTTTATTGAAAAAAAGCGAGTATAAATTCATACCCGCTTTCTTAAATCTTATTTCAATAGTTTTTTTAACTTACAACCTCTTCAGCCTGTAAATTATTCATGTAAGGCTGTTTTGTTAGGCGTTGCCCAGTAGCTTTATAAATAGCGTTAGCTACAGCACCTCCTATTGGTGGTAAGGTAGGTTCACCCAATCCTGTTGGTGCTATATCATTCTTTACAAAATGTACATCTACTTGTGGAGTCTGTCCCATTCTAATAAGTTGATAACTATTAAAATTGTTAGATTGTGGTACGCCATTATCAAATACAAAGTCTGAATACATAGTATGTCCTATACCATCTAAAATACCTCCTTTTATTTGGTTTAAAGCGCCTAATGGGTTTATAACAATACCACAGTCTACAGCACAAGTTACCTTTTTAACAATAGGTTCACCATTAGTCATCACAATATCAGCAACCTCAGCTACATGGGTATTATGGCAATAATATACTGCTAAACCTTGATAAACACCATCTTCAGAAGGTTTTCCATAATTAGATTTCTCAACTACTAATTTAATAACACCTTGTAAACGTTCTGGACTATATTTAATATTTGGTTCTGGGTTCTTTTTTACATTTTCCAGTAAGTCCATATGTAGTTGCACTCTATCAACTCCTAATTCTTCGGCTAGTTCATCAAAAAAACTTTGTTCTGCACTAGCCAAAAAGTTAGTATATGGTGCTCTCCACGCTCCTGTTGTAATATTACTTTGATAATTTGCTGTGTCTACTTGATAATTTTTAATCGCAGCAGCAGGAAAGAAATTAGGTATTAATCCGTACATATTTACATTAACAGCAGCTTCTTTTAGGTGATATCCTGTTAATTTTCCATCTTTAATTGAAGCAGCAATTCTATATTTAATTGCCGGACGGTATACACCTGTTGACATATCATCTTCTCTTGAAGACACCATTTTTACTGGTTTTTGTATGGCATTAGAAATTTCAGCGGCTTCATATACAAAATCACCATATAAGCGTCTTCCAAAGCCACCTCCCATTCTTGTCATTTCAACACTTACTTGTTTTATATCTCTTCCTAGCATTTTAGAAACTACATTAGCCGCAGGTTCTGGTGTTTGCACAGGACCAACTAAACGTACTTTATCTGCAGTTACACTCGCAAAAAAATTCATTGGTTCTAAAGTGTTATGAGGCAAAAAGGGTGATTCATAGGTACGTTCTAAAACCTTGTCTGCTTGCGCAAATGCTTTTTTAACGTTTCCATCTTTTCTTTCTGTTTTAAAATTAGTGCCGTCTAATAGTGCTAATAATTTCTCATCATGAAGCTCTGTGCTTTCTAAAGTACTATCATCTTTCCAAGTAGCCTTTAAAGCTTTTTTCGCATTTATTGCTTCCCATGTTGTTTTGGCAATAACTACTACTTTATCACTTTTACTTAACTGTGCTGTCCAACTATTGTAGTTATCATCTTTAGCATGATTTTCTAAATAATCTCTAGCTTTTTCTCCTATTGTAATTACATCAATTACGCCTGGCATAGCTTTAGCTTCTGTAGCATCAAAAGACTCTAATAGTTGTCCAAATGCAGGTGGTCTAAGCACTGAGGCATATACCATACCTTCCTCTTTATAATCTAAACCGAATAAAGGTTTACCTGTCACTATTTTATCTATATCAACATTAGATGTATTTTGACCTATAATTGTAAAGTCTTTAGGATCTTTTAAAGTGACTTCTTCTGGTACTTCTAATTGAGCTGCTTCTAAAACAACATCTCCATACCCTAAAGTTTCTCCTTTTGCATTGGTAATTACACCTTGTTTCGCAGTACATTCACTAGCATCTACTCCCCATTTAGCTGCTGCTGCATTTACCAGCATTTGTTTTGCACTGGCTCCTGTTTGTCTTAAAGGTTCCCACCCTAATCTTAAGGACTGACTACCGCCTGCTAATTGACGCTTATAATTTTCTGTATCTAAAGGTGCTTGAACTACGTAAACATCTTCCCATAGTACATCTAATTCTTCTGCAATTAACATGGGCATAGACGTTTTTACACCTTGACCAATCTCTGGATTTGGTGCAAAAATAGTGACTTTGCCTTCTGGAGAAATTTTTATGAACGCGTTAAAATCGTTATAATTTAAAGTACTTAAATCTATAGGCATTTCAACATTTTCCTTACAAGCATTAAATAAGTTAAAACCAATTAACATACCACCACTTGCAAGTGCAGAAGTCTTTAAGAATGATCTTCTACTAAATGCTATTTTATTATTTGATGATTCCATTTTTTTCTTTTTTAGGTGATATTAACTCATTTTTTCAGCAGCAACTTTTACAGCTTCTTCTATACTATTGTAAGAAGCACATCTGCAAATGTTTCCATGCATAGCATTCCTAATATCTTCTCTAGACGGATTGGGATTATTTTTAAGAAAAGAAGAAGCTGTCATTATTTGTCCTGCTTGACAATAGCCACATTGAGGCACATCTATATCTTTCCAAGCTTGTTGAACTGGGTGATCTCCATTTTCAGAAAGTCCTTCAATGGTAGTAATATCCATATCTTTGGCTACAGATACTGGTAATAAACAACTTCTGGTTACATTTCCATCTACATGAACGCTACAAGCCCCACACTGTCCTATACCACAGCCGTACTTAGTACCCACTAAATTTAAATGATCTCTTAAAACCCATAATAAAGGAGTATCATCTGCTACCTCTACAGTATGAGTTTTGTTATTAATTTTTAAGTTAAATGTTGACATAGTTCTAGTTTTGGTTCAAATTACTAAAAAAAAGCATTTTAAAGACGGGCGCTTCTATAATTTTAACATATATCTAACTATAAAAAAACTACACTTATAACATTTAAGTTTGAAGTTAGCTAAATATTATAAACACTTATAAAACTGAAATAAAACAAGTTAAATAACATTTAACATTTTCCCAACCTTAACAAAGGCTTTAATAGCTTTATCTAATTGTTGTTTTGTATGTGCAGCAGATAATTGCACCCTAATTCTAGCTTTTCCTTTAGGCACTACTGGGTAGAAAAACCCTATTACATAAATACCTTCTTCTAATAATTTTGACGCAAATTCTTGTGCCAATGTTGCTTCATGCAACATTACTGGTACAATAGGATGATCCCCAGGCACTATATTAAAACCTGCATGAGTCATTTCATTTCTAAAGTATTTAGTATTTTCTTCTAGTTTGTCTCTTAAATCGGTGGAGTTACTTAAAATGTCTAACACTTTAATTGATGCACCTACTATTGATGGAGCTACTGTATTTGAAAACAAATATGGTCTTGAACGCTGTCTGAGTAAATCTACTATTTCCTTTCTAGCGGCTGTAAACCCACCTGAAGCACCTCCCAATGCTTTTCCATAAGTGCCTGTAATAATATCAACTCTACCCATTACATTTCTATATTCATGAGTACCTCTTCCTGTTTTGCCCATAAAACCCGTAGAGTGACATTCATCAACCATTACCATAGCTGAGTATTTATCTGCTAAATCACAAATTTTATCTAATTGAGCAATGGTACCATCCATAGAGAAAGAACCATCGGTTACTATCAATATGCGTCTAGCATCTTTAGCATCATTCAACTTAGTTTCTAAGTCAGCCATATCATTATGGTTATATCTAAATCTTTGGGCTTTACACAAACGAATACCATCTATAATTGACGCATGGTTTAAAGCATCTGAAATAATCGCATCTTCAGCAGTTAAAATAGGTTCAAAGACTCCACCATTAGCATCAAAAGCTGCTGCATATAAAATACAGTCTTCCATACCCAAAAAATTAGCTGTTTTTCTCTCTAATTCTTTATGAATATCTTGAGTTCCACAGATAAAACGAACTGAAGACAACCCATAACCATGGGTATCTATAGCATGTTTACCAGCTTCTATGACTTCTGAATGCGTAGACAATCCTAAATAATTGTTAGCGCAAAAGTTTAACACTTCAGGTGTTTTTGTAGTTGAAATTTTAGAGCCTTGAGGTGTTGTGATTACTCTTTCAGTTTTGTACAAACCAGCTGCTTTAATAGCGTCTATTTCTTGTTGTAACTGTGCTTTTATATTTGAGTACATAATAGAAGGTTTTATTTTTAAGTTTAAATAGCTCTTTTATATTGCTCCTTTAGTTTTTCAAGCATAATATCTGTTATAGTGCTTAAATTATATTTTGGTTTCCAATTCCAATGTTCTTGTGCTTTCGTATCATCAACACTTTCAGGCCAATTATCTGCAATATCTTGTCTGAAATCTGGTTTATAAATTATTCTGAAATCAGGTAGTTGTTTTTGAATTTCTTCAGCTACTTCTTTAGGCGTAAAACTTACTCCTGAGATATTGTAAGATGTTCTAATTTTAATTTGATGTTCAGGAGCGCCCATCAATTCTATAGTAGCTCTAACAGCATCATCTATAAAAATCATAGGCAGTTTTGTGTCCGCTTTTAAAAAACAAGAAAACGCATTGCCAATAACTGCTTTATGATAAATATCTACCGCGTAATCTGTAGTACCTCCTCCAGGTAACGATTGGTATCCTACCACTCCAGGATATCTTAAAGATCTCACATCCAAATTATATTTTTTGTAATAATATTGGGCCCAATTTTCACCATCAACTTTACTTATACCATATACTGTTTCTGGATCTAAAATTGAATTGTTGGGAGTGTTCTCTTTAGGTGCATTTTGTCCAAAAACGGCGATAGAACTAGGATAGAATACTTTTTCTACTTTGTTAAGTCTTGAGACCTCCAGTACATTTAATAATGTTTTAGTGTTAATTTCCCAGCTTAAAATAGGATTTTGCTCTCCTTTAGCAGATAAAATAGCTGCCAAATGATAAATTTGAGATACTTTATACTTTTTAACTATATGTTGTAATGCATTAAAATCTGTGGCGTCTATAATCTCAAATAAACCTGTGTTATTTCCTTTATTTATAACATCTGATGCCAACACTTTATCATTTCCATACCTTTCCTTCAAGGCTATTGTAAGCACTGTTCCTAATTGTCCATTTGCACCAGTTACCAAAATCATAATAAAAGTATTTATCACTTACAAAATTAATATTAACAGTCTTAATTTTAAAAAATTTAATATATTTAAGTGATTTTTGCTTTTATATATAAATAATAAAGTTAATATCACTTTTAATATATTATTTTAATATACCTGTACAATAAATTTTATGGCATTATTATGGAACATTTAGATGAAACTGACTTAACAATCTTGAGAATTTTGCAAAAAGATTCTAAAAAAACAGCTAAAGAAATAGCTGAAAAACTAAACTTGACTAATTCACCTGTTTATGAACGTATAAGGCGTCTTGAAAAACAAGGTTTTATAAAAAAATACGTAGCTATTCTTGATAAAAAATTGATTGAACGCTCTGTTACTACCATTTGCCAAGTATCTATGCGTTATCACAGCAAAGAATTTATTGAACGTTTTGAATCACAAATTCAAAATTTAGAAGAAGTGCAAGAGTGCTACCATATGGCGGGACAAGTAGATTTCATCTTAAAAATAAATACTAAAGATTTAGAGGATTACCACAATTTTGTGAAATACAAACTCTCAAAAATTGATAATATTGGCGTACTCAATAGTACTTTTGTTTTAAAGGATATTAAGCACTCTTCCGAATTTTATATTTAAGTATGTTCAGTTATGAATTCTAAAGCTCTTTTCTCATTATAATATACATTCTGTTTATCTATAAAAGCCACATGCCCTCCGTGATTTGGCATTTCTAAAAAAATGTTTGAAGATTGTTTTGCTTCTTTAACTGGGTAACATTCGGGTGACAAAAACGAATCGTTTAAAGCATTAATAATGAGTGTTGATACTTTTATGTTTGGTATAAATTGTAAACTACTACACGTTTCATAATAATCTTCAGCATCTTTAAAACCATGAGCTTTAGAAGTATACACATCATCAAAATCTTTTAAGGTTTTAATACCATTAAACTCTTTTCTAGATAAGGTATTAGGAAATTTTTCGAGCTTTAGCGCTAATCTTCCTTTTAAATGCTTCAAAAACCGAATAGCATATGGCGCATTATGTAATTTATGAAGCTCTAAGCTTGAACCACTCAAAGAACAAGGCACAGAAATAGTAACAGCAGCTTTTACTTCATTAGGAACTGTATCTCTTTCTCCCAAATATTTAAGAATCATATTAGCTCCTAAACTAATTCCTTTTAAGTAAATCTCAGAATAAGATTTAGTTGCTATTACATGTTGAATCACCTCATCTAAATCTTCAGTAGCTCCAGAATGATAACTTTTAAACAACACATTATCTTCACCACTACAACCTCTAAAATTCACACAGACAGCATCTACATTGTTTTTATTAAAAAGTTTGGCAGCACCTAACATATATGGTCTTTGCCCATCTCCTTCTAATCCGTGTAAAAGAATAATAAGTTTATCCGTTTTTTCTTCAGTATAACTCCAATCTAAATCTAGGAAGTCTCCGTCTTGTAAATTGATACGTTCTCGTTTTTGGGTCACACCATTAACACGTCTGCATAACCCTGAATAAACTGTAGCAATAAATCCGTTTTTAAACAAAAAAAATGGCTTATACGTTGCTTGTAATATTGGCATAGTTTAATATAGAATTGCAGGTGTGAAACTACTATTTTTTTAATAATGATTTAGGTTATTTCAAACTTTAAAACACAGATAAATTACATCAAACTTTAGTTAATCTAATAGTAATACATATCTTTCCAAATCAACTGATTATGTGAGAAAAAAGCAGTAATTTTATGCTAACTAAAACCAATCAATTTACACTAATTATGAAAAATTTCTTATTGTGCTTCACAATTATATGTTGTTTTGCTTCCGCAACTGCACAAACTATTCCTGACACCCTATTCAAACCTAAGCTAAAAAACAAACAAAGTACCATCAATAAACTTATAGATGAAAAAGATGAGCTGGATGTAAAATTATTAGAAGCTATTAAAACTTTAAACGCAACTATTGTTGAGTCTGAAATTAAAGAACATAAAAAGGTTAAAGATTCTTTAGAAACCTTATCAAAAAAAATGAATGATAGTATTGTTTCTCAATGTAAGTCGTTCATGGAATACAGAAAACTTCTTAAAACTTACGAGAATGTTCACGATAGTATTTTAGATAAGTATAAAGCACGGAATTGTAAGTTATTCATACCCGAAAAGAAAGTTATTGATCCTAAAAAATACATAGTTATTGGTGATAATGCCCCTGTAGAAAAAGATAGTCTATTTAGTAATACCAGTACTATAAAAGCATTAACAGATGTATTTAGCATAGATAGCAAAACAAATTTAGGAACATTTGAAATTCCAGGAGATAATAGTTTTGTGAAATTCCATATGCAATCTAAAGACACGCTTGTATTTTATGACACATATGGTAAGAATGATTATGTAAGTGTAGAGCGTATAAAGAACGATAACAAATTAGGAAAAGAAAAAATTAAGAAAAATGCTAAGGTGAAAAAATACCACCTAATTCCTGAAGGTGCTTTATTTAAATCTATACAAATTGAATTAAAAGAAGGCGGTATTGTTGATACACGACTTGTACTAGAATCTGTTGATCATAAAACACGTTTCTATTTTGAAGGTAAATATCCTGTAAGTATTTTACATTATACCAGAAAAGCGGCAGGGCGCAGTATTTTGCATTACTCCCACCATGTTAATACTGATAATGAAAACGTATATTATAATACCAAGGCACTTGAAAAATTAGTTGTAAAATACATCGATGTTTTAAATTACTATCCTAATGCAGGCAATAATTATGTTCCTGATGATGTATCTTATACGTTTCCTTCTGAAAATGATAAAGAAAATAAAGTTACAAATCGTAGAGCCTATCAAGTGATTAATAAAACCCACTTACAACATGTATTAGACATACGCACTTATACAGATTTATTAGGATTATTTGGTGATGAATCTAACGGATTATTTCAAATAGAAGGCAAGGCAGATTTCTTTATTCATCCTTTTAACTTTGACAGAACTGCTTTGTATTACCTAAAAAAAGTATCTCCTTATGTGCGCTATTCTAGGTTTGATGAAAATGATGATTTTATTCAAAGTACTTTAGATAATACAACCAATACTTATGGTTTTGCTCCAAACAAACTAGATTTATTAGAAAAATCTAATCTAGAAATGGGATTAGATCTTAATTTATTAAACTTTAGGCTTTTTAAAGAATCCCCTTTTTGGACTTCTTTGTATGTTCCCCTTAGTTATAATGTTACAAGAATACAAACACAAGCCGAAGCTGAAAAAATTAACTTTAAAACGCTTGGTTTCGGGTTGGGTACTTTATTAGAGCTAAAGCGATTTAATAATTTTGGTTTAAACTTAGGGTATGAACTCAAATTATATAGCTATATAGGCGATTATGCAGAATTTATGCTTGATGAACCTAGTGCTTTAAAAACACAAGCCGTAAAAGCTGAAGTTTTTTACTATCCTGGAGTAGACAAATCACGCTCTGTGTTCCTTAGGATGAAAAGCATACGAGATATTAGCACAGGGAGTGATTCCTTTTTCCAATTACAGGTAGGCTATAGATTCACATTAGGTGTTGGCGCTATAAAAGCCAATTAAGCTTCTAGGGAAATAAATTTAAATGATGTCCCGTCGAATAAACCCTTATCACTAAGTTTTATAGACGGGATAACTAACAATGCCATAAAAGACAAGGTCATATAAGGAGCGTTTAGTTTACTCCCTAATTGTTTAGCCATTTCATCAATGTCTTGGTAGTCTTTGGCGACCTCCTCTACAGGTTTATCACTTATAATACCAGCAATAGGCAATGGCAATATTTTTTCTTCGGAAGAAGATACGGCACATACACCGCCTTTATTTTTAATAATTACATTTACAGCTTTACAAATGGCTTCATCTGATGTTCCTACGGCAATTACATTATGAGAATCATGCCCCACAGAAGATGCTATAGCACCCTCTTTTAATCCGAAGTTTTTTATAAAAGCAATGGCAGGTGCTGTGTTTTGATAACGATTTACTACTGCCATCTTTAATACATCATTATTTATATCTGATACTATATTTCCGTTCTCTATTTTGGTCTTAGCTGTCAACTCATTAGTAACTAATTGTCCTTCTAAAGCTTCTATAACTCTTATGTTTTCTGCGGAAGACATTACTCCAAAATCAGAGACATTCTTAGGCTCACAATTAAAATTATTTATGGTTTTAAATGGCACAGAGTTAAATGTTGTAATTCCATTATCAAATACTAATTGCCCATTTATATATGTCTGAAGTGTTCTAAAATTAATTAAATCTTCAACCACAATAAAATCTGCAAAATCACCAACTTGTAATTGTCCGACATCTAAATTATAATGTTTTACAGGATTGATACAAGCAACTTGTAATACTTTAAAAATATCAACACCTTTTGCTACAGCTCTAGCACACAACTGGTTTATGTGTCCTAACATTAAATCATCTGGGTGCTTATCATCACTACAAAACATCATATTTTCAAAATGTTCTGGTAGTAGGTCTATTAAGGCATCAAAATTTTTGGCAGCACTCCCCTCTCTAATCAATACTTTCATCCCTTTTTGAAGCTTCTCTAAAGCTTCTTCATAAGTAAAGCACTCGTGGTCTGTAGATATTCCTGCAGCAATGTATTTTGTTAAATCATCCCCAATAACACCCGGCACATGACCATCTGTGGGCTTTTTAAAATGTTGAGCCCATGCTAGTTTTTTATGTACTTCTTCGTCATTAAAAATTACCCCAGGATAATTCATCATTTCTGTGAGATATTTGATATCTGGATTTTGAAGCAGTTGCTTAATGTCTTCAGAATCAATGACAGCTCCCGCTGTTTCAAAAGTGGTCGCTGGCACACATGAAGGCGCTCCAAAATTGAACTTTAAAGGCACTTGTTTGCCATTTTCAATCATGAAATTCACACCTTCTAATCCGCAAACATTAGCTATTTCGTGGGGATCTGATACCGTAGCTACTGTACCATGCTTTACAGCTATTTTTGCAAATTCACTGGGGACTAACATAGAGCTTTCTATATGAATGTGAGCATCTATAAACCCAGGGATAATATAGTGTTCTACAGTATGTTGTTTTTTTTCAATAGAAATGATACGATCATTTTCAACGGTGATTTCTCCTTTAAAAATGCGTTTGTTTTTTATGTCTACTATGTTGCCTTGTAGTTTCAATTTAGTGTTGTTATTTTTATAAACCTATTATCATTTTCCTCATCATTACTTTTAAACTTTAAATAAAAAGATTTATTTATTCGATTTAGTTCAATTAATTCCCAATTGTAAGTAATAAAGCCATAATATTTATTCATATCTAAATCTAAAATTTCAAATTGTCCTTCTAAATAATAATTACCATAGGAGAAGACTAAATTCTTCGAAATGAACAATGGAGCATCCATAGTTGTAAAACTTTTTTTTGTTTTTGGGTTATAACAAAAAAATTCCCACCATTCATACCCAATATTTTCAAAAATCAGGTAATTACTTTTTTGTCCAATCAATTTAAAATCCTTGTAGTTTTTAAAAGCTGTTTGAGATGTATACTTACAAAGTTTTTTCTCTTTATTAGTTGTCTTAAAAACTAAACATGTATCATTTAATGTTAAAACATCCTTATGTTTAAAAAGTATTAATTTTAATATGGAATCTGAATCTTTAATAAAATAATCTGGCAGAGGATTCTTTTTAAGTGATTTGCTAAATATATCTTGATCGATAGTATCAACTTTAACCAATATGTTTGATTTTTCAAGAACTTTTAAATTAAAGTCATATTTTGATTGGGCAATTGTAAAAAGATTTACACAAAAAATAAAAATGAAATTTATAAATAGCCTCATATGTCTACTTCAATTCTATTTTTAAAACCTCTTTAGTATCTTCTGTTACTCTAAATCGGTTGTCTGCTCTTCGGTTAATAATCCAGACAATATCTTCGTCAGAACATAGTAATAATGAACTCTCTTTATCTAACAACGACATTTTTTCGTCTTTAAAATATTTACTCACACGCTTTTTACCAATCATTCCAAATGGAAAAAAGACATCTCCCACTTCCCATTTCCGTATATGTAATGGAAATTTTAATAACTGCTTATCAATAAAAATAGCACTGGTATTATTGTGAGATACATCATCCACATTTGAAAATGATAACATACCAAATGGTGTTTCTACTTCTTTGGTTATATCTTCAATAAAAATATCTTCTAATTCGTCTGAAACTATTTCACTTAAAAGTAACGTTTCACCATGCTTAATAAGTCTATGAGTATTAGACAGTACATATTTACCAGACTGAGCATCTAATAAATTTACTACGTCATTCCATTCTGTAAATCCATAATCGTTTAACGCTTCAAACAAGTAGGCTTTTGGGTTGTTATACTTTTTAAATGCTGCTATTTTAAAGACTATTTTATTATCCTCAATAGTTTCAATAGCATCTTTTAAAAACAGCTCCATGCTATCTTCAACTATGTCTGCCGTGTCACTTAAATTATTAATGGTTCCTTGATAACTCTGTAGTAAGCTAGGGTTAATTTCTTTTAAAATTGGAATGATTTCATGACGCAATTTATTTCTTAAATATTTGGTAGATGCATTACTACTATCTACACGCCACTCTAATTTATGCTCTTTAGCATAATCTACTACATTTTCTCTTGAAAATGGTAATAACGGACGTACAAATTTGTTATTAACCTCTGGAATTCCTGTTAATCCGTCAAGCCCTGTACCTCTAGAAAAATTGATTAAAAAAGTTTCTAAATTATCATCGGCATGATGCGCTGTTAGTATATAATCGAATTCTAATTGTTGTGCCAACTCATCAAACCAAAAATAGCGTAATTCTCTTGCTGCCATTTGAATAGACACTTTATTCAATACCGAATATCCTTCGGTATCAAAACTTTCAGTAAAAGCTTCAATATCCAAATCATTTCCTAATTGAATTACAAAATTTTCATCTCCATCACTCTCATTACCTCTTAAGTTGAAATTACAATGTGCTAGAGATATATTTAAACCTAATTTATGACATAAATCTACCAAAACCACACTATCTACTCCTCCAGAAATGGCTATTAAAAGTTTACCTTCTTTAAGAAATGGGAGTTTTTGATTGATGTGATTCTGAAAGTTTTCTAACATATTCAAATT
Source organism: uncultured Flavobacteriaceae bacterium (assembly GCA_947487895.1). Lineage (GTDB taxonomy): Bacteria > Bacteroidota > Bacteroidia > Flavobacteriales > Flavobacteriaceae > Seonamhaeicola. The sequence goes on along the minus strand of CANKYF010000001.1, from coordinate 192,277 downwards.
TAGGTTTTATTTTTTTCTGACAAAGGTATCGGGATTTAAATTCTTGCTAAGACACAGAGACGCAAAGTTTTTCTAACTCATATTCAAATATCATAGCCAAACTGAAAACTGTGACTGTTTACTGTATACTGTTTACTGATTACTAGTTCTCAAGCACCTCACGCATTGCCTTAGCTTTTATCAAACATTCTTCATATTCTTTAAGCGGATCGCTCTTAGCAGTAATAGCACCTCCAACTGTATAAGACACATATTTTTTAGTATCATTATAGAGAATACTTCTGATGACTACATTAAAATCGAAATCATTTTCAGGTGTAAAATAACCAATTGCTCCCGAATAAATACCTCGTTTAGTTTCCTCTAGTTTCTCTATAATTTCCATAGCAGAAATTTTTGGAGCTCCAGTCATGCTTCCCATTGGGAAAGTACTTTTAATTATATCTACAGGATGTGTTTTATCTTCAACTTGTGATGTTACAGTAGATATCATTTGATGCACCTGTTCAAACGTATATACTTTACATAATTCTTTTACCTTAACACTTCCTTTTATAGCTGTTTTTGATAAATCGTTTCGCACTAAATCAACAATCATAATGTTCTCACTACGCTCCTTTTCATCTTTACTTAAATTAGTTTTTAAGTTTTTGTCTTCAACCAAATCTTTAGAACGTTTTGCCGTTCCTTTAATAGGTTGAGAAATAATAGTATTGCCTAGTTTTTTTAGATAACGCTCGGGTGATGAGCTTGCCACATAATTATCATGAAACTTTACAAAAGACGCAAATGGTGGTGTTGAAATATGATTAAGCTTAAAATAAGTTTCTAAAGGATTTATTGTTGTGTTTTCAGCATAAAACTCCTGACAAAAATTGGCTTCATAAATATCGCCTCTACGAATATGAGCTAACATAGCATTCACCTTTTCAAAATATTCATCTTTATGAATTCGAAGTTTTATTTTTACTTGATTAAAAAGGTTGCCACGCCGTTCCTCCTCGCAATGACATATAGCCACTAAATCTTTTTCAATATCTTTTTCTAAATAGTTTAAATACTGAATTTCAACTTTATCATCCTTAAATAAAAACAGTTTTTTAGGCTGAAAAAAGTGTAAATCTGGAAACCGTAGGCCATCAAAATTATTGGAAGTTAAATCTTCAACACCGTTTTTTAAATCGTATGTTAGATAACCAAAAATCCAATCTTTGGTTTTTGTTTGATAGTCTTTTAACTCATTAAATGCTTGATGGTAATCGGTTTGAATGCTGGTAAATGCATCTACCGCTAAAACAGCGTCAAAACTACTATATTCTTGTTCGTAACTATTAGAATCTAGCCAAACAACTTCACTAAACTGTTGCGCCCAAAGCAGTAATTGCTTTTTAAACACTTCAATACTTTTAGGCTTATAAGTTTGTTTGCTTCTCAAGAAAAAAAATTATGCGCAAAGTTAATTAGATTACTTAAAAAATTAAGAGTTTTGTGTAATACTTTAAATCCCTAGTTTATGTATCACTTAAACAACCATTTACTAAAAATTTCAGTAAAGAAAACTGGCGCTGAATTGTGTAATATAGTTTCTGTTAACAATAATACCGAATTTATGTGGCAAGCAAATCCTGATATTTGGGGAAGCCACGCTCCTAATCTCTTTCCTATTATAGGGGTTCTTAAAAATGGTTTTTTTTCTTTTGAAGGCAAAAACTACCATCTAACCAAACACGGTTTTATTAGAAATAATAATGATATTCAACTTATTGAACAAACCAAAAATAGCTTAACGTTTGGAATATGCCACAGCCCAAAGCTTCTAGAAATGTATCCGTTTAAGTTTGATTTCAAAATAACATTTATATTAAAAAACAATAGTATTGAAGTAAAACATACAGTAAAAAATATGGACGATAAAACCATATACTTTTCACTTGGTGGACACCCTGCCTTTAAATGCCCTGTTTTTGAAGATGAAAATTACAATGATTATAATTTAGAATTTGAGCATCATGAAACTTCTAAATCTTACCTTTTAAATACCGAAAACAGCTTAATGACCTCTAATACTAAAGAAATTTTTAAAAATTCTAACACTATACAGTTAACAAATGAATTATTTTCTGAAGATGCCTTGGTATTCAAAGATTTAAACTCAAGAAAAACCATTTTAAAAAGCTCTAAAAACGGTGAAGTTTTATCTGTAACTTACAAAGATTTCAAATATCTGGGTATTTGGGCTAAACCAAATGGAAACTTTGTATGCATAGAACCTTGGTTAGGGCTTGGTGATTATGAAAATACCAACCAACAATTAATCAATAAAGAAGGCATTCTTTCTTTAGAACCTAATAAAACGTTTACTGCTTCTTACCATATTGAGATACATAAAAGTCATTTGGAATAACCTATCTTTGCTGCTTAAATAACAGATAGTGACTTTTCAAGATTTAAACTTAAACACACCTCTTTTTAACGCCTTAGATGATTTGGGGTTTACGACACCTACTCCAATTCAAGCACAGGCTTTTAATGTAGTTAGCTCTGGTAGAGATGTCGTTGGTATTGCACAAACGGGTACAGGAAAAACCTTTGCCTACATGTTACCAATCTTGAAAAACTTAAAATACTCTAAACAAGAAAATCCACGAGTATTAGTACTAGTCCCAACCAGAGAATTAGTAGTACAAGTTGTTGAGGAAATCGAAAAACTCTCTAAGTACATTAATAATAGAGTTCTTGGTGTTTATGGTGGTACCAATATCAACACACAAAAAAAAGCCATTGCTGAAGGTTTAGATATTTTAGTGGCCACTCCAGGTAGATTATATGATTTGGCTTTAAGCCGTGTATTACAGTTAAAATCTATTCAGAAATTAGTGATCGATGAAGTTGATGTGATGCTAGATTTAGGTTTTAGGCACCAGCTTATCAATATTTTTGATTTGTTACCAGAAAAACGTCAAAATATTATGTTCTCTGCAACTATGACGCAAGATGTAGATATACTGATCAATGACTTTTTTAAAAGTCCTGAACGCGTTTCTATAGCCGTTTCTGGTACACCTTTAGATAATATTTCTCAAAATAAATATAGCGTTCCTAATTTTTATACTAAAGTAAATTTATTAGTACACTTATTGAATGATATAGAAACGTATAATAAAGTTTTAATTTTTGTGGCTTACAAACGAATGGCTGATAGGTTATTTGAAAAACTAGATGAATACTTTAAAGAAGAATTATGTGTTATTCATTCTAATAAAACACAAAACTACAGACTACGAAGCATAGAGCAATTTAGAGAAGGTTATAACAGAATTTTAATAGCTACAGACGTTATGGCACGTGGTTTAGATATTGACAACGTGTCTCATGTCATTAATTTTGATACGCCAGATTATCCTGAAAACTACATGCACCGCATTGGTAGAACAGGACGTGCAGAACGTAAAGGTGAAGCTTTAGTGTTTTCTACTGAAAAAGAACAGGAGGCTATTGAAGGTATTGAAACTTTAATGGACATGAAAATTCCGTTGTTAGAACTACCTGATATGGTTGAAGTTTCCACCGAGCTCATTGAAGAAGAAAGACCACAAATAAAAGAACGTTACAACCCAACCAAAAGACGTGATGAAGATGCTCCTGGTCCTGCTTTTCATGAAAAGAAAGATAAAAATAATAAAGAAAATTTAGGAGGCAAATACAGAAGAGAAATCTCTAAAAAATATAAAAAACCTAAAACTCGCGGGGATAAGAATTATAATAAGAAAAGGAAGAGATAATATTTGTATTTACTTACCTACTTTTATAAGTGAAAATAAAACATTAAAAGCTCTTTTCCTTAAATACTTATGATTCTACTTTTTCCTTATTTAATCTCTATTAAATAATCATGTAATCCTAATTTGAACAGTTTCCTATTTATATTATTCGCAAATACTTCATCTATAATTTGTACAAATTTCGTTTCTTCTCCTTTTAATTTAGAGGAAATTAAAACTGTTTTATAACTAATTTTTTTTTCTGTTATTTTATCTTGATAAGAACAATTTATGGAAAAAAGTAGCCAGTGATTTTTTGAAAAAAACAGAGATTTATCTAGGTTGACTTTTCTAAATACTTGCTGACCTCCTCGGGCTGGTATATCTTCCATTGACAACATTGGAAGATTAAAAACCCTATAATCACTAAAATCATCAAAATAGAGCCCCTTTATATCGAAATTCAGTTTTGTCCCTGTTCTTTCCCCTACATTCATGTAATTAAACTTAAAATAATAATATGAAGTATCAAGGTCTTTATTATTTACAATTTTCATAGAAATAGTTGGAATATATATTTTGGCTTCATCTTGTTCAAACTTTTTTTCTTCTAACCTTACTAACTCAATTGACTTTTTAGTTGCTCTTTTCAATAATTCCACTTGGTTATCAACGGTATCTCTCACTTGACGGAGAACACTATCCATAACCACTATATTCTTTCCTGATTTTTCAACTTTTTCTATATTTCTCTCCAAATCTTTTATAATAGAATTTGTGTTTCCTATTAAGCTGTCGGATTGAATAATAATTGTATTAGCCTTTTTTACCAAATTCTCTCCTTCGTTAACTTGAATTATAACATCAATTAATGAAAAAACTGCTAAAACTGCTAGAATCAAAAGTACAACCCTCCTTCGATTCTTTTTTATCACCTTATCGAATATTTTAAAATACTCGTCAAAAAGTAAAAACAGTGTAACTATTGTTATTATAAGTTTTATCCACATTTCAAAAGAGATACAATTCTTTCAAATGTAATCCTTTAAGTACGGATTTTAAAAAATAATTATTAACAACTTAAAAACAAAATCCCCTTTTCACACTTTTGAAAAGGATATTAAAATATATTAAGGCAATCTGCCTAAATCTTCTGCAAATATTTCAAAACAATAATTCCTATTCTTGGCAGAATAAATGTGATACAACCAAACACTGTTGTTAAGAAAGCCACTTTTAGCCCCCCTGCCATCATACCTTGACTTACATTTCCTAAAGATTCAATAGCATCAAAAGCGCTTATCATACCTATAATAGATCCTAAAAATCCAATCACTAACCCCAAGATGCTAGCATCTGATGCCAGACGCATCATTTTTTTAGATTTTGCAACATCTTTCTTTAAGCTTAAAAAGCCTAAAATCAAAAAAAGTAGAGACAATAATAAACATATTAGTATGAGCGACATAAAAAATGGTCCGCCTTCATTGAAACGTTTTAATAGCTCTAAGCCTAAACTTTGAAATAATGGTAAAATAGATAAATACATAATTATAAATTTATTGTTTTTTAGTGAATAGTTTTGGTTCTGTTGTTTGATCATTAAAAAGTACTGTGTTCTTTTTCAAATCAAACTTTAATGTTACCCCCATGGCTTCAAGTGAAAACTCATCTTCTTTTGTAGCAACCAGTTTATTCAAATGGTTTGAATCTGGACCTGCCTTTAAGTCTTTACCATCTGCAACAAAAAATAGATCAAAAGGGAGTTTTTCATTTTCATAAACACCTTCGTACATTTTCACCTGTTGTTCAGTTAGTTTTATACTACTAAAACCAGGTATATGAAATGTTTTACCATTTACTGCATCTAAACCATGAAAAGCAATGGCGTGTGTATTATAGTTAGAGGCATTTGTAGTGACGGCTATAGATATTTTAGATTCTGGCACACATAGCAAAAAGGATTGAAAGCCATCTATAGCTCCGCCATGTCCAAAAATGGTTTGTCCATCCTTTTTTAAAGTCATGATACCACTACAGTATGGATCTTTAGAAACTTTTGTCATAGTCTCTAAACTATTTACTGTTATTAACTTATTATTAAAAAGTGCGTTTATAAAAACTACCATATCTGTTGGATTAGAAACAATCGCTCCTGCACCTCCAGGGTGCCCCATATTCGTTTCTGTAGCAGGTTTTAATTTACCCTCTTCATAGTAATAAGACTGACATTCTTGATTTTCAACAGCTATTACATCACCATAATAAGTACTATTTAGCTCTAACTTATCGGTAATTTTATTTTTTAAAATATCTCCATATAATTTACCCTCTACTTTTTCAAGAATGTACCCCAGGAGTATGAAATTAGTATTACTGTATTCATTTTTTTCACCTGATTCAAAATTCACTTTATGACTTTTCATTCTCTCCAACATTTTTTCCTGTGATGATGGTTTTACCATCCATTCATGAAAATCAGGTTCTTCTGTTATATTAAACAAACCACTACTATGATTTAGTAAATGAGCAATAGTTATCTTAGAGGCATTAGGAATTTCAGGATAAAATTCAGACAACTTATCATTTAAAGATAATTTACCTTCATCAATTAGTTGAAAGGTCATGGTTGCTGTAAAAACTTTTGTTACAGAACCTATTCTATACTTTGATTTTTCGGTTGCTTTTTCTTTTTTTTCTTCAGTTTTATACTGATACCCAATAATATTAGTATAAACAACTTTACCATTTTCCATAATAGCCATGCTTCCCATTACTTTATTTTTAGATTCTAATAAATTAAAGAGAGTATCTAGTTGTTTAAACTTTTTTTGTTGGGAAAAACTTAACGAGCATAAGAGTAGAAAGAATATTAATACATGTTTCATAGGTAAGTGATTTTGTTAAACATGAACAAACTTAGCTTGGTAATGCTTGCCAAAATTTAAAATGCGACAGACAACCAATTTAGCTACTTGAATTACCAAATACCAAAACCAGCTTTAAATTGGTTATCCGTCTACAAAAACAGCTATCTGTGAAAAAATATTCTAATATTGTATTTTATTATTCTAAATGGTAAACATTAAATTCATTTTAAAAAAAACAGGGCAAATTATTCTGCATATCCTCTTTTGGGGAGCTGTCTTGCTATTTTACACTTATTTCTTTGGGTATAGTAGCGGTAACTTTAATTATGTGTTGTCTTTTTCCATTTTTTTAATGCCTATAACCATTGCTACTACCTACACATTTATTTATAAACTAATTCCAGACTATTTTGTTACCAAGCAATATATAAAGTTTGGATTTTACACATTTTGTGCTTTAGTTATTTCTGCTTATTTAATTGTTATTTCTGTTTTTTATGGTTTGATATATTTATCAAATTTTCAATATTCAGATATGGCTCCTATTAGCCGAAGCTTACTTTTTGTTACCACCGCTGTTTATCTGGTAGTTATTATTGTAAGTGGTTACAAACTCTTGAAATTAAACTTAAAACACTCTAAAGAAACCAGTAAACTAGAAAACAAAATCCTAGAAGCGCAACTAAAACTAAAAGAGCAAGAGTTGAATTATTTAAAAATGCAGATTCATCCTCATTTCTTGTTTAACACCTTAAATACCATGTATGGTTTTGCATTAAAAAAGGCTAACGAAACACCTGAAATGATTCTAAAACTATCTAATTTATTAGACTATTTACTTTATAAAGTAGATAAACCTTTTGTGTTATTGTCTGAAGATATCAACCACATTAAAGACTACATTGAGTTAGAGAAAATGCGCTTCAACAATACTCTAAATATTGGATTTTCAACTAAAAATATTTCAGAAGATATAAAAATAGCCCCCATGTTATTGTTGCCTTTTATTGAAAATAGTTTTAAACATGGTATTATTAAAAACGGTGTTCTAAATATTACCTCTAGCATAGAATACAAAAAAAAACAGATTCATTTTTATATTGAAAACACCTGTTCTGAAGAAGACGAATTAAAAAATGGCATTGGTCTTACCAACATTAAAAAACGCTTAAACTTATTGTATAAAGACAAATACAAACTTAAAATAGATTGTGAAAATGGTATCTTTAAAGTATATCTTACTCTAAATACCTATTAGAATTTGAATGAAAATAAGAACATATCGTGTTTAATTATTGACGATGAAACTATTGCCCAAGAAATCATTGCATCTCACCTATCTAAAATACCCAACATAGAAAAGACAGAAAGCTGTAGTAGTGCTATAGAAGGGTTTAATTATTTAAGAAACAATAATGTTGATTTAGTTTTTTTAGATATTAATATGCCTGAAGTATCTGGTATTTCGTTTGCAAAATCTATAAGTAAAGACATTAAAATAATATTTACCACTGCTTACAGAGATTATGCTGTAGAAGGTTTTGAACTACAAGCAGTAGATTACTTGTTAAAACCTATTTCTTTTGAAAGGTTACTCAAAGCTGTGAACAACTACTTTGATATTTACGGTGAGATAGCATCAAATTCTACTAAAACATCTAGTATTAATGAATTTATGTTTGTACGTTCTGATAGACGAATGATTAAAGTGAATTTTGAATCTATTATTTTTATAGAAAGTTATAGTGATTACATTAAAATTCATTTAGACAACGAAACTATTGTAACTAGAGAAACCATTAGTGCTGTTGAAGCTAAATTACCTAATTCTAAGTTTATTAGAATTCACCGTTCCTTTATCATCTCATTAACCAATATATCATCTTTTACTAATGAAGAAATTACCATCAATAAAAAATCACTTCCCATTAGCAGAAGTTATAAAAAAGATGTTTTAAAACTATTAGAGCAATTTCAATAAAAGATCAATTAAAATTAAAAGCGTCTTTCACAGATGTTGATGTTAGAAGCTTTTTTATATGATATCTCAAAGAGTAAACCTAAGATTAGTGTGTTGGATACCCGGAAATATAATAACCTAACTTTTTACCATTGTCTTTTAAGGCATTACTTATTTCCCATTGGTAATCATTAGTTTTTATATCTGAAATTAATGATTTCACATCATCAAAAGTATACGTTCTCATTAATGATGCTTGTCCGTCCCATGCATAAGCTATTGGTATTATTGGAATAATATAGGTGAAGAATACTTGTGTTAATGTCAAGTTTTTAGAAAAAGGCGTCATTAATAATGACATAAGCATTAAAACTACTAAAGATATTGGTAACAATAATAACCAAACTATGAAGGGGATGTTATTCTTTGCTATTTCATAAATTAAAATAGGTTGTTTGTTTTCTACAGCCGATTTTAAAATTTGTTTTGCATTAGCAGGAGACATATGATGAAAACTAGCAATCATGGTTTTTAGCCCTTTAGGAGCATCTTTCAAATCCACAGCATTTAGGGGGAAGGTATGATAACGTATAGTATCTATTTTATTATTATTTATTTTTTCAACAAGATTAGTGTTGGGGTGTAAATCTGAAAGTATTAATTTTAATGGTGATTCTGCCGAATTTTCATTTATAGTGTTCACAACACTTGGCATAGGGCCTCCAGATCCTGAACCCAGATCAACAATTGTATTAAATTCTAATTTATTTCTAAGTTTAACTATTAAGTTTGACAACACCTCTGTTGTCCCCATCATTTTGTGCAATACTAAAATGAGATTTGTCATTCCTGCTCTTATACTTTCTGGAAACCAGTTAAAATCTTCAAACTCAAATAACTCTTTTCGTTTCATATTAAAATGCAGTCATTAAATTTAGCATTGTTACTTAAAAAGCCCCCGTTTTTCCTCAATAAGGCTTGGTGCCCAAATTTTTATATCATCAAATTTCCCCGTATCATCAAAAGAACCAAAACCTAAATAACCAGACTTAAAATGCATATCTGTAGCTGTCATAATAGGTGTGCTCATATCATCAAAATAAATTTCAATAAGTCCATTATCGACTCTTCTAACAATTCTAACTGTGTGCCAAGAATTTGTCTCTCCCCAATTAGTTCCATTTGTTCTTTTTGATGCAATGTTTTTTCGTGGCTCATCATTAACTATAAAAATACTATTAGCATGCTCATCTGATTTAGAGGCTATATGTGTATAATAAAAGTTTGAAGCGTTATTAATTCCAAACATTACGCAAAGGTCTCTATGCCCATACTCTCTTCCATTTTGATTCAACCTAATTTCCATTATAAAGTCTGCAACTTTTATATTTTTAATAATAGCTATGTTGAATGGTGAACGCACTTCTGGTGTATACTCACTTTGTTTAAAAAGTTCTAAAAATTTACTGTTTTCTGCTTGCGAAATTCTCCAAGCACTAGTATCAGACATTTCTAAATTATTTAGAACCTGAGGCAGCCCAAAATCTTGAGAATACACTAATTCATAATTCTTAGGAATGTTAGCTTGACTGTATAAATCAAACTTAAAAAACAATACAATAGCCAGAGAAAGCACCAATTTCATAAAAGAATAATTAATGCTCTAAGTTATTAATTTAGAACATAATAAAAAACCCTTCTCAATAAATGAGAAGGGTACCTAAAAGTCTTTCAATTTACAGAAAGTAACCAACCAAATTTTAACCCTAACTAAAAGTTAATTCTGTATTTTTACTTGACTCTCAGCTAAATCTTTAATAGGCACTACAAGTTTACCACTATCTGTTTTTAGTGTAATACGCATATTATCTATACTATCTACTTCACCTTTTATACCATTAAACTCAATATTTTGACCAACTTCAAATGTTTTTCTAGCATAAAATGTTTTCAATAATTCAGTAACTATTTTGTGAGCACCTAAACCAAATGCAATGGCAAAAGCTAAAAGTAACGCTCCTAATATTAACGTAATATTACTAGTAATTATTTCAGTATCTACATCTGCTTGATTCAAAGCTGTTATAGAAGTGAAAATAAGTATGATAAAAAATACGATCTGACTAATAATTTTGGCTCCAGACAAATCCATAGATTCAAAAAAGGACTTCAATGCTTTTTTTATAGTATTTGCTAAAAATAAACCAATCATAAAAATGACTAATGCCGAAAACAATTTGGGTAGATAACCAAGTAAATTACTTATTTGCTTAGAGATCATTGTAAGACTTAGTATATCTGAAACCATGATAATGAGCATGATATACATAATCCATTTTACTGCACTTGAAACTACTTTAACAGTATTGAAATTTAGTTTCTTACCTTCAACAATTTCAATGTCATTAATCTTTTCGTCAAGCTTATCAACTTTAGCAAGTTTTAATGCTTTTTTAATGATTTTCACTATGAGTTTGGTAGCCAACCAACCAATAATAAAAATAATTAGAGCTCCTATAATACTCGGAAAAACCTTAGTTATTTCAAGCCACATGGCCTTCAAGGATTCTAGAGCAATGTTTTTCCATTCTTCTACATTTTCCATATATAAATATTTAGTTAGGGGGATTCTGTTTGGTTTTGGCATCTCTTTGTTTAATAACTGACTCTATAATATCTCCAATATTATAAGAGAACAACGCAGCCAACTCCATAAGTAATTTTGCCATAGCAATATCACTCATAACCTTGGACTTAAGTTCCTGAGGAACTTCCTTAAGAGGCGTATTTACGTATTTGAATGGATTTTCCATTACTTAAGGTCGTTATATACGGTTATTAATTTATCTTTTGCACGTTTAATTCGCATTTTAACAGCGCTCTCTCCTATACCTAAGGCACTTTCAATATCTTTTATTGATAGTGAATCTTGATATTTTAGCAATAGAATCATTTTCTCATCTGGTGAAATTTTTTCTAGTGCTACCTTCAATTTGTCAACTTTCATACTTAGAAAACTGTTATCGTCTTCATCTTCCGAAAGGTTTTCTATATCTTTATAATCTACTGCTTGTTTTTGAAACTTTTTAGCAGTATTTCTAGTGACGTAATTTACACAATGATTATATGTAAACGCGTATAACCACGTTGAAAATTTAGATTTACTTTTAAAACTTGCTAACTTAACAAAAAGCTTTAAAAATATATCTTGTGCAAGGTCTTTAGCTTCATCATCATCTTTTGCAAAACCTAAACACTTATTATATACAAGCATTGAATACCTATCATACAGTATTTCAAAAAGCAATGTATCGTTATTTTTAACGATTGCTCCTACCAAGTCCTCATCGGACAGTTTATTAATATTTTCTAGGGTTTCCAAATTTAGCTAGTCGCCATTTAGTTGTTATGTGTTAAGACACACTAATATTTAACAAGTCACAGATTAAAATGATTTACTTGAAAAAAATCAGCAAAATATATATTTAACATTCTAAAATACAGTTATTTAAAATATTAAACTTCTTTTTTATCTCCAAAAATCTTTTTTCTAAAACCACTAAATAATGCAACAGCTCCAATGGCTATAAACTTCCAAAACTTTAAAATTAAAGCAAAAAAGCCTGCTTTAGCCAATATTTTACCTGCTATTAATCCCCCAATTCCATAAGCAGCAACCTTATCTATATCTGGATTAAAATCTGAATACCTATTTCCAGGTGTAAATTCAACACTATGTAGAATATTATCTCTATCTGCATTGAATGTATTTAAAACAGAAATATCTCCTATAGCATTTAAGTTTAGATACCCTTTTCTACCTAAAACTCTAATGTTATAATTAAGGGTATTGATTTCGGTATCGTCAAATTTTAATTCTTTTGCCCAGTGTAATTTTTTGTTCTCTTTGTCATAATAAGGTGATGATGCCCAGCCTACCAATTCAACAGAAGGATACCCCAATTGAACACGTTCATCATTTGATGCTTTTGTATCTTCTTGCATTTCTTCAAGTAAATCGTTATAATCTAAATCTTTGGCATCTTCATCATCAATATAGCCTTCTTCCGCATAAGTTACTTCAACACAATAGGTGAAATTATCATGCATAGGTGTCATGTCTTCGGGAAATAGTAATCCCATTGAATTACTTGGTGGATTACCCCATAAATCTGTTAAGACACGTTGACTTTGTGCTTCATCTAAAAATTTAAATCCTTCAGGTACCTTAAGGGTCGCTAACCCTTCGCCTAATTCTATAACACCTGTTTGATAAGTAAAAGAATGATTGATGCTATCTAGCACTGCCTTATAAATCTCTTCTTTAATTGCTAAAGAATCAACTTCTTGTTGGGCATTTACAGCTATTGAAAAAAATAGAAGTAAAGAGAAAAATACTCTCCTCATGATGGTTTGAATTTGGTTAGTATTTATGGCTTATAAAAAAACCTCTTATTCAAACCTACGAATTTTCTTCTTATAAAAAGAAGCTCTTTTTAAATTTATTATTCTGAATAATTATTTTATTTCTTATAATACTTTATGTAACCTCTATGACTAAAGAATCCTAAAATAGCTACTATACTAAAAGCAACAGCAATACTCTTTACACTATCTAACTGTTGACCAGATTGATACGAATGTAATCCTGCTAAATAGAAGTTCACACCAAAATAGGTAAAGATGATAAACGAAATAGCAATGACTGAACTTAAATTAAAAATCCAACGGCCACGTAATCCAGGAATCAAACGCATATGAATAACGAATGCATACATCATGATACTAATTAAAGCCCAAGTTTCTTTAGGGTCCCACCCCCAATAACGGCCCCAACTCTCATTGGCCCACATACCTCCTAAAAAGTTACCAATACTTAACATTACTAAACCAACAGTTAATGCCATTTCATTAATAATAGTAAGCTCTTTTATATTTAAATCCATTTTGGTTTTATTCTTACCGTTAGTTAAAGCCATTAAAAGCAATGATACAACACCTAAGGTCATACCCAATGTAAAAGGTCCATAACTAGCCACAATAACAGCCACGTGAATCATTAACCAATAACTGTTTAATACTGGTTGTAAATTACCTATTGCTGGATCCATCCACTGTTGATGTGCAACCCACAATAAAAAAGATGTTACAAAAGCAGCAGCGGCTACCGTTAAATCTGAACCTTTGTTTTTAAAAATCCCTAATAATGGAGAAGCAAAGGCTACAGCCATATCTTCAACTTCTATTTTTTTCTTTTTCCCACTACTTATACCAGTGATTAAACCAAATAACATGGTTGACCAGGCTACATAAATCATAGACTCATAGGCATTACTCCAAGGTGCATGGCCAGATACATACCAACGCATTATTAAACCTCCTAAATGCACAAAAAACAATCCAACAATAATCCATTTAAAGATTGCTACTAAAGTGTTTATAGTTTTATTCTTTTCTTTCAATATTTGAATAATCAAAAACACAAACATTAAAATACTTGTGTACATATACCATTTATAAAGCTTCTTAAAAATATTATATTTATTATACAGCACTTCGGTATGAATTTTATCATCAGATAGCATGACCTCACTACCGAACCTGTATTGCGTTTTTTTAAATGCTTCTAACAATTTTTCAGGCTCTGAAAAATCTCCTGTTTGTTTTGCTTTATTTAGTGTTACTAAATACGCTTTAAATCCATTTTTTATAAAACCACCATAGAGTGAATCTTGTATTTTATCTTTTCCAAACTTATAATCGTAGGATGATATCCAAGTGTTTTTAGGGTCATTAGGTACAGGGAATAATTTTAAAGAAGCCCCTTCAATGGTATTATAAAGTAAATTTACTTGTCTGTGAGCTTCTTGTATTTTCTTTTGATACCCATTAGGTATAGTGGTACTAAAAGCGTCATCCAAATACGGTTTTAACTTGTATGCTCCATTATCGGTGAAAAAATCAGCTAATGCTACACGTCTATCCTTAGTATTAGTTCCTATAATATAATGTATAGTGTCAGCCTTTTTATATTCCAAGTCAATTAAGGGAACATTATACCACAATCTTGGGCTTTCTTGCATAGATAGAAATACCTGATTTGCATCAAAATCTCCATAAGTATCATTATTACTAACTTTTCTAAGCATTTCAGAAGCATAAGTCCCTACAGGTTTCATACGTCCATCTAAATCCTGAATCACTAAATGTGCAAACTTTTCGGCGTGCTCTTTAGATGTTATATTAGCTTTTAAAATAGAATCTATTGCAGCCTTATCTAATCTGGTTCTTACTGTTGTAGGTGCACTATGGTCATGTTCATCATGCTCAGAATGTTCTTGTCCAAAACCGCTCAACGTAACAACCAATAACAATACAGTAAGAAGATTAGATTTTTTATCTTTTACCTTTCTAAGTTGCTTTCTTAAATCTGAAAACCTAGTCCCTTTTACAAACAAAATAGCCATTAAACCAAAGTACAACATAAAATACCCTATATAGGTTACCAATGTTCCCCAATAATCATGATTTACTGATAGAATGGTCCCAGACTCATCTGGGAAGAAACTAGATTGAAAAAATCGGTATCCACGGTGGTCCAATATATGATTCATATAGATTTTATAATCAAAGCTTCCTTCCTTTTCATCAACCACTGTTACCTGACTTGAATACGCTGAATTAATATCAGACCCAGGAAATTTATCTGCTTCAAAATCATTCAGTTTAATACTAAAAGGTAATTCTAAAACTTTTGCTCCATATTGAAATGCAAAATCTAAGCCTCCAACATTTACTTGTTTATGAGGTTTATACATACCTTGACCACCAAGCATACTAACTCTTTTAGTTTCTCCATTTGAAGTCACTTTTAAAACAATACCATCTTCATCATTTTTATTTACGACTTCTTTTTGAACTATATCAAAAACACCTTTTACAACAGGTTCAGGAATCACAATTTGCATAGTGCCAATTCTATAAAGCGAACGTAATTTTAATGGTTGCAAACTATCTTTTACTAAAGTACCTTGCTCTTGTGTAGCCATTACCATATAATTACCTTCAAAAGGCGAATCTATTGATAAGGAGTCTCCTTGATATAATATGTTAACTGCTCCTTTTTCAGGATTATTCAATGTAAAAATCACATTGTGAATACTGGCTTGCTCTCCAACTTTTAAAAAATGATTATGTCTACCCCCACCACTAGTTCCTACTAGTTTTAAATATTCTTCACCATTTTCATCAGGAATAATACCTTCTTCGGCACCAACAATAAATTTTTCTAATGCAACTTTAAAAGGTTGTTTGTTATAGTTAGTTTCAATTGTAAAATCATTATCTAATCGTTTAGAAAAATCTACTTCATATTCTAAAGGTAAGCGTTGTTGTATACCGTCAATTTCATAATCTCCATCTACGTGACCAGAAATATATGTTTTTTGAGATAAAAATGTATTTTCTGTGCCTCCTTCTGGGATAGACATCATCCCTTCAAAACTGATGTATCTGGTAATAAAAGCACCTATAAAAATGAATATAAATGCTAGATGTAGTATTAATGTTGCCCATTTTTCTTTTTTATACAACCTGTATCTAAAAATATTCCCCACAAAGTTGACAACAAATAGTCCCATAATGGCCTCAAACCACCAGGCATTGTAAATTAAATTTCTTGTGTATGGGGTTGGTGATGTTTCTTGTCCTGCGTCTAAAAACGTACCTGTAATCATTGCTGCTGCAAATACAATAAATAAAATTCCGGTAAGACGTGTTGAAAAAAGAATATTGGCAAGTTTTTTCTGCATAATAGAAGCCCTTTTAAGGTGCTGCAAATTTAAGTATTTAAGTTTATTTTATGATGTTAAAGTTATACTAAAGACCAGTGATAAATGACAGATGGCCAAAGTGATAAAATTTCAAGAATAAAATATCGAATTCTAAAAAAGTCTTATGTTATTCTGAAGAAAATGTACAAGTGTTTTTTCTGGTTAAAAACACAAAATATAAGTATATCTTTCTGAGGAGCACCAAAGTGCGACGTGAGAATCTCATCAAAACTAAAAAATACGCTTGCAAAGACGCAGAGACGCAAAGAATGAATATATGTTATTCCATGTTTTCGTAAAAAACATGAAAATGTGTTCTAACAACAGATTGCCACAGTTGTACCTCCTTCACAATGACAATTATACCTATATGAAACTGTTTACTGCGACTGTAAACTGAGACTGAATATTGCTCACTGAAACTGTCTTGCCTTAAAAATTTCCATGTACAGAAATGTGCCCATTTTTCTGGCTCGTCTTTTAGCATTTTCGGCATAATCTCCCGCAAAAAGTTCATCTATAGTTTGTAACCAAAGGTTTAGCCAAATACCAAAATGCATTTCAGTAATGCTATGGTTATTATCTTTATCTACCTTTACATGTGCTTCTAACGGATTACCATAATACCTCGTTTTTAAAAACAGGCTAGACTCCCAAAAAGTGGTGAGGTTTTCTAAATGTTCATCCCAATCTTTAATAACATCATTAAAAAAAGGGCCTAAAGTCTTATCTTTCCTCACTTTTTTATAAAAAGACGAGACTAGTGAATACACATCGTCTCTATTTTTGATGTCTGTTTTCTGCATGGTTGAACAAAGATAAGTGAATACATACTCATTTATACTTATATTATTTATTTTAGCAACATGATTTCAATAACTATTCTTGGTGCCGGTAATATAGGCACACACTTATTTAAAGCTTTCAACAAAAACAATGAAGTCACCATAAAACAATGGTATAATAGAAATATAGACACTATAGCTCATTATAAAAATAACGTTGAAATTACAGATGATTTAAATAGTCTAGTTGAAGCAGATATTTATATAATAGCGGTTAGCGACGAAGCCATTGCAAACATCTCATCCTTATTACCTTTTGAAAACAGATTGGTTGTTCATACTGGGGGCAGTATTAATATTCATGATTTAGATAAAAAAAATAGACGCGGTGTTTTTTATCCTTTACAGTCATTTACTAAAGGTGCAAAGTTAGATTTTTCTGAGATCCCTATTTGTATTGAAACTATTGATAAAAATGACTATCAAATTTTAAAATCATTAGCCTTAACGTTAGGTGGCCCTGTAAAAAAAGTAAATAGTGACCAACGTAAAGTGTTGCATTTAGCGGCAGTTTTTGTAAATAACTTTACAAATCAGATGTATCGTATTGCTCATGAGATTACAGAATCTGAAGCAGCAGAGTTCGACTTGTTAAAACCTCTTATAATGGAAACCGCTCGAAAAATTCAGGATATGTCTCCATATATGGCGCAAACTGGTCCAGCCAAACGAAGTAATTTAAAAACGATTAAAAAACATTTGGCGATTTTAAATAACGAGCATCATAAAGATATTTATACACTAATAACCAAATCAATTCAAAATACCCATGGTGCCAAGTAAGCATTTTCGACTACGCATTTCGACGATGCTTAATGTGACACTCAGCAACCAAAAAAACAGACAATGGACGATAATAAAAGCTATAAAGAATATCTAGAAAACATAAACACCTTCATTTTTGATGTTGATGGTGTTCTAACCGATGGAAGTGTTACTGTTATGACTAATGGAGACATGCTAAGAACCATGAATATTAAAGACGGGTATGCTTTAAAAACAGCTGTAGACGCAGGTTTTAATGTTTGTATTATTTCTGGCGGATCAAATGAAGGCGTTCGCAAACGTTTAGATGGTTTAGGTATAAAAGATATTTATTTAGGCGCTCACAATAAAATTGATCAGTTACAAGAATATCTTAATAGCAAAGGTGTTAAACTTGAAAATGTATTATATATGGGTGATGATATACCTGATTATCCTGTTATGACCATGGTAGGTTTACCTTGTTGCCCGCAAGATGCTGTCCAGGAAATTAAAGGTATTTCAAAATATATTTCGCATAAAAATGGGGGCAAAGGTGCTGTACGTGATGTCATTGAACAAGTGCTTAAAGTACATAACAAATGGAATGGGAATTTTAATGCTAAGTATGATTAATCTTAATTCTTAAAACCTCTTTAATGGAAAATAACTATTCTATATTCAAAAAATTTCCAACTTTAGAACAGGCAAATGAGCTAAAAAGTCTATTAGAAAAAAATGGAATAGAGACCATAATTGCAGATAACCTTCCTTCTGTTGATGTTACATTTTCAGGAAATACTTTACAAAACGAATTTGAAATAAGAATAAAACAATCTGAATTTGAAAAAGCAGAAGAAATTCTTGAGAAAAATGCTGAGGAATTAATTGATCAAATTGATAAAGATTATTATTTATTTGAGTTTTCTAACGAAGAGCTTTATGAAATTTTATTAAAGTCTGACGAATGGAATCCGTTTGACTATAGCTTAGCTCAAAAAATATTAAAACAAAGAGGGAAATCAATTGACAAAGAACTTCTTAATTCACTAAAAATCGAAAGATTAAAAGATCTAGCTAAACCTGAAGAAAACCAAAAACCTTGGATTATTGCTGGATATATTTTCTCCTTTATTGGTGGCTTTTTAGGATTAATAATTGGCTACTTTCTTTGGACTTCTAAAAAGACTTTACCTAATGGTCAAAAAGTTTATTCGTATTCAAAAAGAGATAGAAAACATGGAAAATATATTTTTTATATTGGATTGATAATTGTACCAATTACTATACTTTTAAAGGTAATTGGTCAACTTTAAAAATAAACTATAATAGTTGCTACCTATTCTAAATCTTATTCGTTGGAAAAATCTATTAATGATTGTCCTAGTACAATTATTAGTTAAATATGCGCTACTAGAACCTTTAGGTGCTCTTACAAGTTTAGATGGTTTGGGTATTTCTATACTAATTCTCGCTACTGTAAGTATCGCTGCTGCTGGCAACATCATCAATGACATTTATGATATTGAAACCGATTTAGTAAACAAACCCCAGAAAGTTATTGTAGGCAAATCCATTTCAGAAAAAAACGCCTTTACTTTATTTATTGTATGCAATGTTTTGGGCGTAAGTCTAGGTTACTATTTATCTTTTTTAGTAGGTAGAACTGCTTTCTTTTCGTTATTTGTAGTTATTTCAGCTCTACTATATATTTACGCGAGCTACTTAAAACGTAATATTTTAGTTGGTAATATTGTGATTTCGGTTTTGGTAGGTTTAAGCGTTTTAATAGTTGGCATTTTTGATTTACTCCCTGCTGTTACTAATAATAATCAACAGTTACAATTGGTATATTTTAAACTTATTTTAAACTATGCATTTTTCGCTTTTTTAATCAATTTTATTAGAGAGATTGCTAAAGATATTGAAGACATTGATGGCGATTATAAAGCGGATATGAACACCCTACCCATTGCTATTGGTAGAGAACGAGCAAGCAATATTTTATTTGCTTTAACGCTCATTCCTGTTTTAGTGATAGCCTATTATATTATTTTTAGAATATATAAGCATCCAACTCAAGTCATTTATTTTCTACTTTTTGTTTTAGGACCTTTAATTTATATCTCAATAAAAGCGTTTAGTGCAAAAACCAAAAAACATTTTCAACATATTAGTAACATACTCAAATTAGTGCTATTATTAGGAATGCTTTCACTACTTTTATACACATATGCTTAACGAAAAACTTAAAGATTTTAATATTATTTTGGCATCAGGGTCTCCAAGAAGACAAGCATTTTTTAAAGGTTTAGGTTTAGATTTTGAAATTAGATTAAAACCCGTAAAAGAAGAATATCCTGAAAGATTGAGGCATTTTGAAATCAGTAATTATTTGGCTCAACTAAAGGCACTTCCTTTTGAAAACGAACTAAATGATCACGATATTTTAATTACAAGTGACACCATTGTTTGGCATAATGAAAAAGCTTTAGGGAAGCCTAGAGATGAACAAGAAGCCTTTTCAGTTTTAAAATCGTTGAGTAACCAAACTCATGAAGTGATTACCTCTGTTTGTTTTACAAATGCAACTTATAAAAAAACGCTACATAGCATTACAAAAGTTACTTTTAAAGAATTAGCTGATGATGAAATTTGGTACTATATAAACACTTTTAAATCGTTTGATAAAGCTGGAGCTTATGGCATACAAGAATGGATTGGTGAAATTGGAGTTACTAAAATTGAAGGCTCTTTCTTTAATGTTGTAGGCTTACCCGTTCACCTTGTTTATAAAACGTTAAATGACATTGTAGACAGTAAATAACTTCGTAATTTTAAGTCTAAATGAGTTAAAATGAAAACGTTTTTAAAACTTCTAGCACTTAGTGTATTCATAATATCGTGTAGAGAACAACCTAAAAAAGCATTGCTAGCCAGTAATTTTGAAAAACCTATAAGAGAAATCTCTAAGAAACCTCAACCCTTATCTCCAGAATTTAAAGATTACTGGTATTCAGGTGAAGCTGAAGTTTCATCTTATGAATTAGAACAAGCCCGTTACGGAGAAATTAGAAAAGGAAAAGCTGTTTTAATTTATGTAACCGAAGATTTTCTACCAGATGCTCAGGTAAAAGCAGACAACCAGAATACTACAAATATCCCTGTTTTAAAATTAAACACTACTAAAAACTTCAATACAGGTATTTATCCGTATTCTATTATGCAAAGTGTATTTTATCCTGTTTCCAATAACAAACATGCTATAAAAGTATCAAGCTCAATGCAAGAATGGTGCGGACATGTATATACCCAACTTAATAACAGAAATACCTTTGAAGTGATGTCACACTCTTATTTTGAAGGTGAAGCTGATAAAAACTTCAGCTTAAATAAATCTATTCTTGAAAATGAATTATGGACTCAGTTAAGAATGAATCCAAAATCATTACCAACAGGTAATTTAGAAATCATTCCTTCATTTGAATATACTAGAATGCGTCATACACCTGTTAAAGCATATAAAGCTACAGCAAGTCTAACAACAAATTCCTATTCTATTCAATACCCTGAATTACATAGACAATTAGTTATTAATTTCAACCCTAATTTCCCATATGATATTCTTAGCTGGGAAGAAACGTTTAAAAGCGGATTTGGAGCAAACGCTAAAGAGTTAACTACAAAAGCCACCAAACTAAAAACATTAAAATCCCCTTATTGGAGCAAGAATTCTAATAAATACGAAACATTAAGAGACACATTAAAACTCAATTAATTTTTACCTTTTTAGTGTATCTTTGTTATTGAATTCTTTAAAGATCCTATATGTTTTTTGAAACTTATAAAGAAGAGCTTTTCTACAGTGCTGTTGTATTACTTATATTATGTTTATTTGGTTTTATAACCAATCTTATTATTAGAAAAAGAGGTAAGAAATATGGTATCATAAAGGCTAGAATTAATCTTATTTGTAAATATGTAACCGTAAGTTTATTTCTAATTGCTCTTCTTATTGAAGCCTTTGTTTTTGGAGTAAATTTTGAAGACATAGCTGTTATTTTCTCTTCAGTTTTTGCCATTTTAGGCATAGCTATGTTTGCCGTTTGGTCTGTGCTTAGTAATGTTACGTCTGGTATCATTTTATTCTTTTCTTATCCTTACAAAGTGGGCGATAAAATTAAAATTCATGATAATGATATTCCTATGAAAGCTATTATTGAAGACATTGGAGCATTTCAAGTAAACTTAAGATTAGAGAATGGTGATTTAGTAACGTATCCAAACAATTTAATACTTCAAAAACCTGTTACTTTAATAGAGAAAGATGCTATTAAAGAAAACACTGAATTATAAGTTAAAGAAACATTAAAACCCAACCATACCCAAGCTTACTTTCCTATATTTGGTTTTAGCTAATCAAATATATGATGCGAAAACACATTACTTTTTTTATTGTTTTTTTAGTATCGTTTACAATTGTAAACGCTCAAAAACCTAAAACCCCTTCATCTTCACAAATCTATGAGTCTGTTCAAAAACTCAACTTTTTAGGATCTGTTCTATACGTAGCTGCTCATCCAGATGATGAGAATACCAGATTGATATCTTACATGTCTAACCAAGTAAAGGCAAGAACAGCTTATTTGTCTTTAACTAGAGGTGATGGCGGACAAAACTTAATTGGACCAGAAATTAGAGAATTATTAGGAGTTATAAGAACTCAAGAGTTATTAGCAGCAAGACGAGTTGATGGTGGCGAACAAATGTTCTCTAGAGCTAATGATTTTGGCTACTCTAAACACCCAGAGGAAACCCTTTCTATTTGGAATAAAGAAGACGTATTAAGTGATGTAGTTTTAGCTATTAGAAAGTTTAAACCTGATGTAATTATAAATAGGTTTGATCACAGAACTCCAGGAACTACTCATGGTCATCATACAACATCTGCAATGTTAAGTCACGAAGCTTTTGATCTGGCAGGAGATAAAAATGCGTATACAGATTTATTAAATCAAGTTGATACATGGCAACCAAAGCGTTTGTTTTTTAATACCAACTGGTGGTTTTATGGTAGCAGAGAAAAATTTGCAGAAGCAGATAAAAGTAATATGATTCATTTTGATATTGGTGTGTATTACCCTCTAAAAGGCATATCTAATAACGAATTAGCTTCTCTAGCTAGTAGCCAACACTTATGTCAAGGCTTTGGTAGATTATCACAACGTGGCTCACAAGAAGAGTATGTTGAATTAATAAAAGGTGAACCTTTAGAAGGAGATAATATTTTTGCAGGCGTTGATACTTCTTGGAATAGAATTAAAGGAGGTAAAGCTATTGGAGATATTTTATATGATATAGAAAACAACTTCAATTTTACAAACCCAGCAGTTCATGTATCACAACTTACAAAAGCATATAAATTGTTGCAAAATGTTGAAGATGAACATTGGAAAAACTTAAAATCTAAAGAGCTAAAAACTATCATTGAAATGTGTGCAGGGCTTTATTTAGAAGCTTCCGCCTCTTCACCTTCAGTTTCAGTTAATAACGATCTTAAAATTAATATTGAAGTTCTTAAAAGAAGTAACATAAATATTACTCTAAAAAATATTAGTATTTCTCCTTTAGAGCAAATTCAAAATCCAGATATTAATTTGGAAAATAATAAAAAACAGACATTTTCTTTCAACAGTATTATTCCTAAAAATTTAAAAACTACAAACCCCTATTGGTTAAACTCTAAAGGAACCTTGGGCATGTATAAAGTGGATGATAAAACCATCATAGGAAACCCAGAAACCAAAAGAGCACTTCAAGCCAATTTTGTATTAGATTTTAATGGCTATTCCATAAATTTTGAAAAAGATGTGATTCATCGTTATTCTAAACCAGATAAAGGAGAGCTATATCGTCCATTGGAAATCATTCCTGAAGCGTCAGCTAAAATTTCTGAAAAAGTCATCATTTTTGATACTGAAAAACAACATGACATTACAGTTGTTGTTAAAGCAGGAAAAAATGATTTAGAAGGGCATGTAGAAATCTGTCATCCGGAAGGCTGGAGCGTTTTTCCAAAGAATCAAAAAGTATCTATAAAACATAAAGACGAAGAACAGTCTTTGGTATTTACCATTGTGCCACCTAAAAACCAAAGTGAAGGACTTATTGGTCCTATAGTTCATGTAGGCGATAAAGATCACACCAAAGAGCTCGTTGAAATCACTTATGAGCATATTCCGTATCAAACGGTATTATTACCAAGTGAAAGTAAAGTAGTAAGATTAGATATTAAAAAACGTGGTGAAAATATTGCATATATTCAAGGAGCTGGTGATGTTGTTCCTGAAAGTTTAGAACAAATTGGATATAATGTACGTATTATTAAAACCGAAGATATAACTGCTGAGTTATTGAACAATTTTGATGCAGTAGTAGTTGGTATTAGAGCCTACAATACACTTGAAGATTTAGACTTTAAACAACAAACATTATTTGATTTTGTGGCAGATGGTGGTAATATGATTGTGCAATACAACACCTCTCACAGGTTAAAAACTCAACAACTAGCACCCTATAATTTAAAATTATCTAGAGACCGAGTAACCGATGAGAATGCTGAAGTTAGATTCTTAAATCCTGAGCATCCAGTATTAAACTTCCCTAATAAAATCACACAAAAAGATTTTGAAGGCTGGACCCAAGAACGTGGGTTGTATTTCCCAAGCCAGTGGGGAAATGAATTCACCCCTATACTATCTATGAATGATAAAAATGAAAGTCCAAAAAATGGAAGTCTATTGGTAGCCAAACATGGCAAAGGGCATTACATTTATACGGGGTTGAGTTTCTTTAGGGAGTTTCCTGCCGGAATTTCAGGGGCGTACAGACTATTTGCCAACATGCTTTCTTTGGGGAAAGAAGATTTAAAATTAGAAGCCAAAATAAAAAACTAGTCATGCAAGACAAGAACCAACCTAAACAACCATGGCTAAAGCTTTACTCTTTAGTTTTAATTGCCAATGCTATATATTTCATATTGTTCTACTTAATAATGAAAGCCTTTTAATATGCAACTTAATTGGATAGATTGGACCGTTTTAGTAGTCACTTTACTAACAATTGTTGGTTACGGTACTTGGAAAACAAGAGGTAGAAATAGTGCTCAAGATTATATAAAAGGTGGAAACTCTACAAAATGGTGGACCATTGGTTTATCGGTTATGGCAACCCAAGCCAGTGCTATAACATTTTTATCTACTACAGGTCAAGCATTCTCAGACGGAATGGGTTTTGTACAATTCTACTTTGGTTTACCCATAGCTATGGTAGTCATCTGTATGGTATTTATTCCGCTTTATCATAGGCTAAAAGTTTATACAGCTTATGAATTTCTAGAAGATAGATTCGATTTAAAAACCAGAACATTAACAGCTATTTTATTTTTAATTCAACGCGGATTAGCAGCTGGAATTACCATTTTTGCACCTGCAATAATTCTATCTGTTGTTTTAGGTTGGAATATAACTTACCTTAATATTGCTATTGGTGTTTTAGTCATAATTTATACAGTATCTGGAGGCACCAAAGCAGTTACTGTAACGCAAAAACAACAGATGTTTGTCATTTTTGCTGGCATGTTAGCGGCTCTATTTATTATTTTAAACTTAATTCCTGACGATGTCTCGTTTACCAAAGCCATAGACATTGCTGGATCTAATGGAAGGATGGAAATATTAGACTTTTCATTCGATTTAGAAAACAGATATACAGTTTGGTCTGGATTAATTGGAGGCACATTTCTAGCTTTGGCATATTTTGGAACAGACCAAAGTCAGGTTCAACGTTATCTATCCGCTAAATCTGTAAAAGAAATGCAAATGGGTTTAATATTCAACGGATTATTAAAAGTCCCAATGCAGTTTTTCATTTTATTAGTAGGTATCATGGTGTTTGTTTTTTACCAATTTAACCCACCTCCGTTAAACTTTATTAACTCGTCTACAGAAACTGTTTTAGCTTCAGAATATTCAGAACAATATCAAGCACTTCAAAACAAACAAAACACACTTTTTAATAAAAAGAAAGCCATTAGTATTCAGCTAACTAAAACAGATAATGATAATTTAAGAAAAGATTTATTTGCTCTAGATAGTATTGAGAAAACATATAGAAAGGAATCTAAATTTTTAATAAAGAAAGCTATTGATACGGCTTACGTTAATCAATATGCTAGACTAAGCAATGAATTAAACTTAATAGAGGATAAGGATAGTAAATTCTATAAAGAAAAAAAGAATGAACTAAAGGATTTATATAAAGAGTCTGCCAAAGACACCAAGACCAATGATAGAGATTACATGTTTATCACATTTATTCTTAAATATCTTCCAAAGGGTTTAATTGGTTTACTCTTAGCCGTAATATTATCGGCAGCCATGTCTTCTACAGCCTCTGAAATAAATGCTTTGGCTACTATTACATCTATAGACTTATACGGTAGAAACTTAAAAGAAAACAAGGACGAAAAACATATGGTAAATGCCACAAAACTTTTTACTTTAGTTTGGGGTATAATAGCTATAATCATTGCCTGTTTTGCAAATCTAGCTGAAAACCTTATTCAGTTAGTAAATATTATTGGCTCTATATTTTACGGAAATGTTTTAGGAATATTCATGCTTGCATTTTTCTTTAAGCATATAAAAGCTAATGCCGTTTTTATTGCAGCCATAATTACTCAAGTCATAGTAATTATAGGTTGGTGGTTTGATTGGATGCCTTATTTATGGTTAAATTTATTTGGCTGTCTACTTGTTATAATTATAGCGAATGCTATACAACCATTTAACAAAAACAAAGAAACATTACATGTCTAAAACCATTAATTGGGGTATTATAGGTCTGGGAAATATTGCTCATAAATTTGCTAAAGATCTTCTAACTTTTAAAGATGCTAAACTATACGCCGTAGCTTCTAGAACTCAAGAAAAAGCTAATGAATTTGCTTCAGAATATAATGCCGCAAAAGCTTATTCAAATTATGAAGCCCTTGTAAAAGATAAAAGTGTAGATGCTATATACGTAGCAACACCGCATGCTTTACATAAAGAAAATGCACTACTTTGTTTAGAACATAATATTCCTGTGTTATGCGAAAAACCATTTGCTATGAACATTGACCAAGTCAATGAAATGACTAGTAAAGCCAAAGAAAAAAAGGTATTATTAATGGAAGCCCTTTGGACATATTTTTTACCTCATTATCAATATGTTTTAGATGTAATACAAAAAGATACCTATGGTAAAGTATTAAAGTTAGAAGCTGACTTTGGTTTTTACAGAGCTTTTAACAACAATGTCAGACTTTTTAATAAAGAATTGGGTGGTGGTAGCTTACTAGATATTGGTATCTATCCAATTTTTGCTGCATTATCTTCGTTAGGAGTTCCTGAAAATATTGAAGCTAATGCCACTTTTTTTGAAAATGGCGCAGACTCGTCTTGTAACATCAATTTTAAATATGATAATAATGTTACCGCAAATCTAAAAAGTACACTTCTAGAAGACACACCTACAGAAGCTATTTTTTATTGTGAAAAAGGAATTATAAAAATTAATAAAGGCTTTTTTGGTCCTACAACAGTCACTCTAATAGTTGATGGCATAGAAAAACTTATTGATTTTAATTACTCAACCATTGGCTACAACTACGAAATCTCTCATTTCAATAAACTCATAAGAAATAATAAAACAGAAAGTGATATTATGACTTTTGAGTTTAGTCAACAGCTTATATCACTTCTTGATAAGGTTAGAAAGGCTATTAATCTTAATTATTAAACATTAAAAAGTTTGGTTTTTATGACTTAAAGTCATTTTTATTTGTCTAAATGTAAAGTTTGCTTTACTTTTGAAACATAAATCAACATGTACTGAATTTATTTCAGTATCTAAAACGAACAGTTATGAAAACAAATTATTTATTACCCAACAAGTACAAAATACCAGGTTGGATCCTTTTATTTATTGGAATTATTTCAGGAATATTTCTATTTATAAATGATTATGAATTTAACTTCTTAACAACTAAAGTAATTTCACTTATTCATGAAAATAACTTTTTAGAACCTGAAGAAGGTTACAGTTTTTTCAAAATTATTGAAAATCCTATAGCCGACGAACTGTCTACTTTATTTATAATTATAGGAGGCTTGTTGGTTGGTTTTTCTAAAGAAAAACAAGAAGATGAATACATTTATAAGTTAAGAAAAGATTCATTAGTTTGGGCTATTATAGCTAACTATACTATTTTGATTATTACGACAGTTTTTGTTTTCCACTATACTTTCTTTGACATTTTAGTATTTAATATGTTTACACCACTTTTATTCTTTATATTTCGATTTAATTTTTTAAAAATAAAAACCAGAAGTCATGAAGAATAGCATAAAAGTACAACGTGCTATTTTTGATATGACACAAGCAGATTTAGCTGAAAGAATAGGTGTAAGCAGGCAAACCATTAACGCCATGGAAAAGAATAAGTATGTGCCCTCTACTGTCCTTTCTCTAAAAATTGCACGTCTATTCAAAAAACCAGTAGAAGAGATTTTCTTTTTAGAAGATGAAGATTAATCAATAAAAAAGCGCAACCAAAAGTTGCGCTTTCATCTAAATAGTCTAAAAATCTAACTATCTATATTCTTTTATAATGCTCCCCATTCTTTAAGAACCTTTTCGTTCTTAGCTACATAAGGTGCATAGTTATTATCTTTAGCTAACTTTAAAGACGTTTTAGCAGCTTCTATTGCTCCTTTTTTGTTTCCTGCTTTTGCATGAATTAAAGCTTGTTGGTGAATAACCCAGAACTTAGGTTTGTCTTTATCCATATCAACAGCTTTATCAATCCACTTAACAGCCTCTTTTATATCTTTACCAGATTCTAAATAATATACAGCAGAAGCAAAGTAATCATCTGAAGAAGGTCCTCCCATTACGTTTTCAATGCTCTTACTTACTTTTTTATCTGTTGGCACTGTAAAAGGAACAGCCGCATAAGATTTCTCCCAAATTATTTCTAAAACAGCACTATCGTTTTTAATTTGGTTAATATCAATTGCTAATGTTTCTACATTAAAAGGCACTTCATGTACTTCCACTTTAGCAGTTGCAACTACTTTGCTATCATCCCATTCTCTTGGCGTCCCCCAATTGTTAGAATCGGCATACAACATGATATCCCATTGCTTAGCAGAATTCAATCTTGTATAAAGTGCATACGTTCCAGCTTTCACTTCTTGTTCAGCAAAAGTTATATCATCACTAAAAGTTACTGTTGTGTTTTTGTTGGCTCCTGTTCTCCAAACAGTCCCCCATGGCTCTAAATCACCAAAAATGGCTCTTCCTTTAACCCCTGGTCTAGAATATTCAATAGTAACATCTGTTAAACCTACCTTCTGCTCTAATTTTGCAGACGGACTTGGCTGAGGGGTTTTTACTTGCGCATTTACCATAGTTATAGTAGCAAATGCCATGAAAAATAATAGTGTTTTTTTCATTTTTTTGATTGTTTAATAAGTTTATGTTTGCCCATCAAAATTAATGATTAAAAAACCGCTTAATGTTAACAAAAGCTTAAAATAAGAGGTCGTATATTTGCCTGAAATTAATTTAAATGACTATCACCTTTTAGTCATATTCTAATTTTGTTCATAGCTGACTAAGTAGAAAGAAGTTGCTTAGTACCAAATAAACATTGAATAAAAGTATAATTAAAAAGAAAATCCTACGAGGTTGCAATATTAAATATGAAAAAATACATAGCAGAAATAATAGGTACATTTGCTTTAATTTTTTGTGGTTGTGGTGCCATGACTATTAATGAAATTACCAACGGAGCAATTTCTCATGTAGGTATTGCTGCGACATGGGGACTTATAGTAATGGGAATGATTTATGCATTTGGTGAAATTTCTGGTGCACATTTTAACCCAGCCGTAACCATAGCCTTTGCTTTTGCTAAAAAATTCGCATGGAAAGAAGTTCCAAAATATATTTCTGCCCAATTAATAGGTGCCATTTTTGCAAGTTTCTTGTTATGGTTTTTATTTCCAGAAAGTCAGTTTTTAGGAGAAACTACGCCTGCTGATGGTTTCCCTCCATATAAAGCTGCTATTTTGGAATTTCTACTCACCTTCTTTTTGATGGTTACTATTATAAATGTATCTACAGGAAGTAAAGAAATAGGTACCATGGCTGCCATTGCGGTTGGTGGTATTATACTACTTGAAGCCATGTTTGCTGGTCCAATGACTAAAGCTTCTATGAATCCAGCACGTTCCATTGCCCCTGCTCTATTTACTGGTAATTTTGAACACTTATGGCTATATATTGTAGCTCCAATTCTAGGTGCAATAGTAGCTGTTTCAACATGTAAGCTAGTTAAAGATGACCAATGTTGCTAAACTTCTATAGATTAAGTTTATAGCACTATATTTTATTTTGTTTAACTTTTTTTGAAAAAATTTAAACATTTTGTAATTTTATGACTAATATTACTTTAATATTTAGTCATGACTATTCTAGTAACAGGTGCAACAGGTTATATTGGTAAACGTTTAATTCCGTTTTTACTAAATCAAGGTCATACCGTTGTATGTGTTGTTAGAGATAGATTAAGGGCAGATAAAAGCTATTCTGAAGAGGGTAATGTTTACGTTATTGAAGCAGACTTTTTAAAACCAGAAACTCTAGAAAATATTCCAAAAAAGATTGATGTTGCTTACTACTTGATTCACTCTATGTCTAATTCTTCTAAAGATTTTGAAACCTTGGAGGAACGTTGTGCTATAAATTTTAAAAAATATATCGAAATTACCGATACCAAGCAAGTTATTTATTTGAGTGGTATTACAAATGACGTTGTATTATCAAAACATTTACGTTCTAGAAAAAATGTAGAAGCATATTTAAAATCAAACAATTACGCACTTACCGTGTTTAAAGCGGGAATCATTGTGGGCTCAGGTAGTTCTTCATTCGAAATTATTAGGGATTTAGTTGAAAAACTTCCTTTTATGATTGCACCAAAGTGGTTAAATACAAAAACACAGCCACTAGCAGTACGAGATGTTCTCGCTTTCTTATATAATGCAGCTGGTAAAGAAGATGTTTACAACCAAACCTATGATGTTTTTGGACCAGAAATAATTACTTATAAAGAAATGTTATTACAATTTGCTGAAGTAAGAGGTTTAAAGCGTTATATTTTGACGGTTCCAATAATGACACCAAAATTATCTTCTTACTGGTTATATTTTGTGACTTCAACGTCTTATAAATTGGCAACTTCTTTGGTAGACAGTATGGGAATTCAAATAATTGGGAAACCTAGTAATGTTAACAAATTACTTAAAGTAACTCCTATTACTTATAAAGAAGCAGTAGAATTAGCGTTTGAAAAAATAGAACAAAATAGTATTATTTCTAGTTGGAAAGATTCCATGGTGAGTAGTGGTAGACTAAAAAATAGGCTACATAACTATGTAAATGTCCCCAGATTTGGTTGTTTTCGCGATCAAAGAGAACGCTATGTATTAAATATAGACCAAACCATTGAAAAAATTTGGAGTATTGGTGGCGAAACAGGTTGGTATTATGGTACCTTTTTATGGAAAATAAGAGGCTATGTAGATAAACTTTTAGGTGGTATTGGCTTGCGTCGTGGTAGAACTAACCCAAATGACTTAGATGCTGGAGATGCATTAGACTTTTGGCGTGTCATTTACGCTAACAAAGATCAACAAAAATTATTACTTTATGCTGAAATGCGCTTACCAGGAGAAGCTTGGTTAGAATTTAAAATTCGAAATAATAAACTCATACAAACGGCTACTTTCAGACCTCGTGGGCTTTGGGGTAGATTGTATTGGTATAGCGTACTCCCCTTTCATAGTTTTATATTCTCTGGAATGATCAACAAATTAATTGAAGTTGATTCACAAAAAACAGTATTTACAACAGAAAACGTGTCCAATCTTTAAATACGAGTGTTCTTAGAAAAAGTAAAAATTGTAAAACAAGTTAGATATAGAAATATAGTATACAGAAGAAACAAAACATATAATACACAACAGAATTTAAAACGTTAACGTGCTTTGGTTGATACAAATTATCAAGACAGCACATAAAAAAGATCATATGCAATTAGAAAAAGAAAAAACACAAACAAACGGACATTATTTAAACGGATTTACAATTGAAGATATTGGTGATGATCACCTATTTACTGGGTTAGAAACCCCTATGCGAGAAGATGCTTTTAAGCTAAGTGACACAGAAAAGAAAGCGCGTATAGCCATTTTATTTGAAGAAATCATGCAGGTTATGGGCTTAGATTTAACAGACGACTCTTTAAAAGGTACCCCACAACGTGTAGCCAAAATGTACATAGATGAGATTTTTTCAGGATTAAACCCTAAAAACAAACCCAAAGTTGCATTATTTGATAACAAATATCAATACAATCAAATGTTGGTAGAAAAAAACATCACATTTTATTCTAATTGTGAACACCACTTTGTACCAATTATAGGAAAAGCACATATAGCTTATATCTCTTCTGGAAAAGTTATTGGTTTATCAAAACTTAATAGAATAGTACAATACTATGCCAAACGCCCGCAAGTACAAGAACGTTTAACAAACCAAATAGCTAGTGAACTAAAATCAATTTTAAATACAGAAGATGTTGCTGTTATTATAGATGCTAAACATTTATGCGTATCATCTAGAGGCATAAAAGATGATACATCACAAACTGTTACTGCCTATTATGGCGGACAGTTTAATACTTCAGAAAAAATTGCAGAATTACAAAACTATTTAAATAACTAATATCATGGAATTAGAATTAATAAATAAAGCGTTAGAGTTTGAACAAAGAAAAATGAGAAGTTTATCTACTAGTGATCGTGTAAAAATTTCAAGAGAAGCAAAAGTGTTGATACTAGATTTAAATCAAATTTATAAAATAAAGAAAGATGAAAAAATAATGGACATAATGAAACGACTAACTACTATAAAAAAAAAGTAGAAAAACGCTTAAAAGGTAATCTCTCAATATAACCAAATTTAATAATTAATAAATCATTAAAATGAATACATGTATTGTAATTGGTGGCAGTAAAGGTATTGGTAAAGCCTTAATAGAGAAGTTGCTTCTAAATAACAACGTTATTAATATAAGTAGAACAGTACCCGATATATCACATAAAAACCTAACACATCATACATGTGATGTTACTCAAGATGAGTTGCCTAATATTGATAATGCAGATAAGTTGGTGTATTGTCCTGGTAGCATCAACCTTAAGCCTATTTCTAGATTAAGTTTAGATGATTTTAAAAATGATTTTGAGATTAATGTATTAGGAGCTGTTAAAGCTATTCAAAAATACTTACCTGCTCTAAAACAAGGTAAGAGTCCATCTATTTTACTATTTAGTACAGTTGCAGCTAAATTAGGTATGCCATTTCATGCTAGTATAGCTACAGCTAAATCTGGTATAGAAGGCTTGGTAAAATCTCTTGGTGCAGAATTAGCACCAACCATTCGTATAAACGCTATTGCTCCAACAGTAACCAATACAGAACTAGCCTCTAAGTTGTTAAGAAATGATAAAATGATAGAAAACATCACTGAACGTCACCCACTTAAAAAATTCTTGTCGCCAGAAGAGGTTGCAGACATGGGAGTGTTTTTACTTTCTGAGAAAACATTGGCTATCTCTGGACAAATATTTGAAATGGATTGTGGTATTGTAAGCTTTAAAATTTAGTATAATATGAAGATCTATACTAACGTCATTGTTTTTTTAATCATAAATTTTGGAGCTCTAGCCATCGGTAATTGGCTTATGGCAGACGGTCCACAAAAAGAATGGTATGCAGGTCTTAACAAAGCACCATGGACACCTCCTGGTTGGGTATTTGGTTTTGCTTGGTTTACTATTATGATTTGTTTCTCTATTTATATGGGGTATTTATTCAAGCTAGCACCACAATCAAAAATGATACTGCCTTTGTTTATAATACAGTTTATTTTAAATGTAAGCTGGAATTATATCTTTTTCAATCAGCATCAAATAAGCTTAGGATTTATTGTTATTCTATCACTTAGCATAGTCATCTCAGTTTTCATGTTTTATTACCTTAAAATACTTGGAAACAAATCGTTA
Source organism: uncultured Flavobacteriaceae bacterium (assembly GCA_947487895.1). Classification (GTDB taxonomy): domain Bacteria; phylum Bacteroidota; class Bacteroidia; order Flavobacteriales; family Flavobacteriaceae; genus Seonamhaeicola. Next base: position 158,024 of record CANKYF010000001.1, on the reverse strand, counting down.
CTAATTACACCTTATTTTCTATGGCTACTAATAGCCACCTCATTAAACGGTTACATTCTATTGAAAAATTAAAAATGAAAATATATACACTACACAAAAAACAAAAGCTTCCAATATCGGTTGAAACTGCTTGGGAATTTTTGTCAAACCCAAAAAATTTAAAAATAATTACTCCAAATTATATGAGGTTCAACATACTATCTGGTGCAGATAGACCAATGTATGCTGGTCAAATAATTCAATACATTGTTACTCCAGCTTTTGGTATAAAAACTAAATGGGTTACAGAAATAACACATGTTATTGATAAAAAATATTTTGTAGATGAACAAAGGTTTGGTCCATATGCATTATGGCATCATAAGCATTTTATAAAAGAAATAAGAGATGGCGTAGAAATGGAAGACATTATACATTATAAAATTCCCTTTGGTATATTGGGAAGGATAATTCACCCTTTTTTAGTAAAACCAAAACTTGAAGAAATATTTAATTATAGAACCAAAAAGCTTGAAGAACTTTTTGGGGCTTTTAAATCTCCTGAAGATCTTAAATTAAACGTAGTATCTTAACTTAAAACTATATCTAAGTTTAAAAGAAAACAGTAATTGTTAAATTAGGTTAAAAAAAGAAAAATTATTCATTAAATTAGATTAAAAAGCATAAGTTTGGCAAATTTTATTATATTGTCTCGCACAGCAATCTTTATTGCAAGAACAACACAAAATTGAAACTGAATATGGAATTGATAGAAAGAGCATTAGCGTTTGAAAAGCGCAAGCATACGTTTAAAACAACTAGTGAAAGAATAGAGTCTTCTCGCGAAGTTAAAGCACTTATATTGGACATTAACAATGTTTATAAAGAAAGTAAAGATCCAGAATTAATGGACCTTATGAAGCGTTTAACTGTTATCAAACAAAAAATAGAAAAACGCTTAAAAGGAAGACAAGATGATTTAATTAGTTAAATTATTTTAGTATATCTGTAAAAACTTAGAAGCCTCAATTATTTGAGGCTTTCTTTATTTATATTAATTGATTTTAGTTTTTATCAAACAAAAACAATAAATATTTTGATTTACTTTAGATAGTAAATTCTAACAAGCTATGAACCCCAAAAACATTGAACTTTTTCAAAAAAATATAATTTACCCTTATGTGGCTTCTAATCAAAGAGAAGCAATTATACTCAAACACATGAATATGCTAAAAAAGGGCATGACAGACAAAAAAGTAATAGAAATAATGCAGCTTCCAGACGAAGTAAATTTAACATATACCCCTAATAAATCTAAAGAAAATAACGCTGTTGGATTTTCTCTGGTATATCTACTAGAAAGATACAGAGAAAAAGGAAGTGTTATTGAAAAAAAGGAAAAACTTTTACGCATTCACTTTGATAACGTAGGACTACTTATTTCGGCGTATGCAATTAACATACAGGGATTTATTTCATTTAATTAAATACATCCTTATTCCATTCACCATAACAAATTATTGAAAATGAAGAAAACCTTATATGATCTAACTAAAGAAGATTGGAATAGATTGTTTCCTATAAAATTGGTAGAACATAACCCTGAATGGAAAAATAGTTACGAAAAAGAAAAAAATAGAATACTTGACAAAGTAGGAAGCCAAATTATTTTACGTATTGAACACTTTGGTAGCTCTTCAATTCCTACTATTAAATCTAAACCATATATAGATTTAATGATCGAAATCCCGAAAGACAAACTTTTTAATGAAGATGTAATAGCAAAATTCACTGAATTAGGTTATTCTCATTTTGTTGTTTCTAAAAGAGATGATATTGAAGCCTACTCTACTTTTGGTAAAGGATATAATTTAGACGGAACTAAAGAACAAATTTTTCATATTCACATGTGTCCCAAAGAAAATGTTATGTGGAAACAAATTGATTTTCGAGATTACTTAAACTCAAATGAAAGTAAAGCCAAAGAGTATGAAAATCTAAAACTTGAATTGGCTACCAAATTCAAAAATGATAGAGGTGCTTATGTTTTAGGAAAAACCGAATTTATTAAAGAAACGTTAGAATTACTTTAAAATTACTTGTTCTTATTCGCAATATATCCTATTCGAATTTCAACTTATAAGCCATTACCCTATTATGAAAAAACGTTGGTATTAGAAGTGTTTTAGTTTCTGGAATAAAATCAATATCGGCGGCGTTTATAGATTCTTCTCTGGTATCTAAAAGTTGTGTTTTACTCCAATCTTTTCCGTCAATATAAAAAATTTCACCTTTCCAACTAGAGGTTATAAAATCACCATTTTCTAACCTAACAATACCATCTCCGTGCCCAATATCTTCAGTTAGTTTTTTAAAGGATTTTGAAGCTGTATCATAAACACCAAAGTGATGGGTACCAGAGTCTAAATAATAGATCCCCTCTTTTTGGTGTAACAATCCGTTTAATCGTTTTACTTTAAGAGTATCAGAAGTATATTTACTTATTGCCTGATCTTTTATTTGATATATAGCATTAGAACCAGATCCAGAAATAGATACAGTTCCGTGAGAATCAACAGATATATCATTTAATTGAGGGTTTCCTTCAACTGTATATGAATTTGTATGTTTTTGAGAGGCAATGTCAATTTCAACAACCCTGTCAATATCATTTACGTATAACTTTCCGTTACTAATTCCCAAGCCTTTAGGTCCGCTTAACCCTTCAGTCCATTTTAAATTTGTAATTTCTCCTTTGGTATTTATAGTAGAAATAAATCCGTTATCATCCTTTCCCCATGGGTTATTATTTACGTTAGATACATAAATAGTTTGCGATGCTTTATCATACAAAACAGCCTCACATGTAGTTAATAGCGAATCTGTTTCCCATACTAATTCTAAAGAAGGCTTTAGTTTTTCTACTTTAACGTCTTCTTTTAATTCTTTTTTCTTGTTTTTAGTATTACAAGACCAAACACAAATGGAAATAACTGAAACTAGTAAAAGGATTTTTTTCATGATCTTTAATTTTAGTTATCGCAAATTAAGTAATTAACTTAATATCAATTACTAAAAGACAAGAAAGTTCGTAAGATTGACCAATAAATACGAGTAAAAGCTAAGCCTATACTCTTTCAATATGAGCTCCTATAGCTCGTAAACGTTCATCTATATTTTCGTAACCACGGTCTATTTGCTCAATATTCATAATGGTAGAAGTTCCTTTTGCAGACAGTGCCGCTATAAGTAAAGAAACTCCAGCACGAATATCTGGCGAAGTCATAGTTGTAGCTTTTAAAGTAGATTTAAAATCATGACCTATAACCGTTGCTCTGTGCGGATCACATAAAATAATTTTGGCCCCCATATCTATCAACTTATCCACAAAGAATAAGCGGCTTTCAAACATTTTTTGATGTATTAAAACGCTCCCTCTAGCCTGAGTAGCTACCACTAATATAATACTTAATAAATCTGGTGTAAATCCTGGCCACGGCGCATCTGCTATGGTTAAAATAGAACCATCTATAAAGTTTTGAATTTCGTAACCATCAGTATGTGCAGGAATGAAAATATCATCACCACGTTTCTCAACTGTAATTCCTAATTTTCTAAAAACGCTTGGTATCACTCCTAAATCGTTCCAAGATACATTAGTTATGGTTAACTCACTTTTAGTCATGGCTGCTAACCCTATCCAACTACCAATCTCAATCATATCTGGTAGCATGGTATGTTCTGTACCTCCTAAGCTCTCAACACCATCAATGGTTAACATATTTGAACCAACACCAGAAATTTTAGCCCCCATTCTATTCAGCATTTTACATAATTGCTGTAAATAAGGTTCACAAGCTGCGTTGTAAATGGTAGTTTGCCCTTCGGCTAAAACGGCTGCCATTACTATATTAGCAGTCCCCGTAACAGATGCCTCTTCTAGAAGCATGTATGTTCCTTTTAACCTATCGGCTTCAACACCGTAAAACTGCTCTTCTTTACTATATCTAAATTTAGCTCCTAAATTAATTAAGCCTTCAAAATGGGTATCTAGTCTGCGGCGACCAATTTTATCACCTCCTGGTTTAGGGATGTACCCTCTACCAAAACGAGCTAATAAAGGCCCAACAATCATAATAGACCCACGTAAACCACGACCATCAATTTTAAATTGATCGGATTCTAAATATTCTAAATTTACTTGATCTGCTTGAAACGTGTAGGTGCCTTTAGAAAGCTTTTCTGTTTTTACTCCAAGCTTCCCCAAAAGTTTTATGAGTTTATTTACATCAACAATATCAGGAATATTATTAATAGTAACTTTTTCTGGAGTTAATAAAACTGCACATAAAATTTGTAACGCCTCATTTTTTGCGCCTTGCGGTTGTATGCTTCCTTTTAGCTGATGACCACCTTCAATTTTAAATATTCCCATGCTTTAATCTAGTAGCGTTTTCTTTGTCTGTTGTTTTGCTTTTTATGGTGTCCTCCTTTTTTACCTGAAAACTTATGCTTAGAACGCATTAAACTTGAAGCATCTGATAAACCTTCTTCAGATTGTCGTAAGTCAATTTTTCCTCCAGATAATTCGAATAAATGATCGTAAATCACAACATCTTCAACCGTGTCTTTATTCCAATTTAAAAAACACTTTTTCATATGGTTTGCAATCGTGTAAACTAAAGCTTCTTTTAAATCTCCAGCTTCCCATGTATTAGCAACATCTATCATAGTTTTTATATTGTTTCCGTAGAAACGATATTTTGGATGATTTTGCGGATACCTTAAAGGCTCTGGTCTTTCTTCTAAAAGTTCTTTAGTAGGCTTTGAGTATGGAGAATCTACATCTAACTCGAAATTAGACATAATGAATAATTGATCCCAAAGTTTATGCTGGAAATCTGGAACGTCTCTTAAATGCGGTTGCATATTTCCCATTACAGAAATAATGGCTTTAGCAATTTTATTGCGTTCTTCTTTATCTTCAACTGTTTTAGCGTGATTAATCATTTTTTGCATATGGCGTCCATATTCAGGGATGATTAAATGCTCACGCTCTGTATTATATTCTAGATTATCTATCAAAATAAATGTGCGGAATTAAATTTTATGCATGTAGTTATTTATGCCTGTGCAAAATACGAAAAAAAACTAAAGACTTATAACGCCTTCTACCTTTTCAGCAACTTCTTTATATTTTTCTATAACAATATTAGGGTCTTTCATTAAAACATTCACAGAAACACTGGTATATTTCCCATTTTTAGATTCTACCGAATTAATTACGGCTCCCATATTATCAAAGATGCCAGCAAGTTTTGCAATCTTTTCACTATCGGATTTCACTATAAACTTATATAAATATTCTGCTGGCCAACTTATAGTTTCGTAAAGTTGATTCTTTAATTTTTCGTAAAATTCTTCTGAATTTGGAGATGTACTCATAGTATTTTTGTATGATGCAAATATACAGTTTCAAATCTATTTTTTTAATCAATTCTAAATTCCGATTTTTACAAATAAATTTGAGAGTTTGAGCGTAAAAAGAGTTGTAATAACAGGTGGTCCGGGTACTGGAAAATCTACACTAATTAATGAACTAATTGAACAAGGTTACCCTTGTTTTGAAGAAATTTCTAGACAAGTAACTCTTGATGCTCAAAAAGAAGGTATTGAGCAATTATTTTTAAGCAATCCGTTACTGTTTAGTGAACGCCTTTTAAAAGGACGTGAACAACAGTTTATAGATGCAGATAATGCTGTTACCAAACTTGTTTTTCTTGACCGTGGGGTACATGACGTTTTAGCATATATGGATTTTATTGGAGATACCTACCCTAATAGTTTTAAAGCTGTTTGTAACACTTGTGTGTACGACCAAGTATTCATTTTAAAACCTTGGGAAGCCATTTACAAAAGTGATAATGAACGTTACGAAAACTTTGAGCAAGCGCTCAACATTCATGAGCACCTTGTAAACACTTATCAATCTTATAATTATCACCTTATTGATGTTCCTTTTGGTACTGTTAAAGAACGTACCGATTTTATACTGAATTCCTTAAAATAACCTAATGGAACACCCAATTAACATATTAGAACGTTATTGGAATTATACTGAATTCAGGAATAACCAAGAGGCTATTATTGAAGCTATTCTTGCTGGTGAAGATACATTTGTATTACTACCCACTGGTGGTGGAAAATCTATATGTTTTCAAATACCTGCCCTGATAAAAAATGGGATTTGTATTGTTATTTCACCTTTAATTGCTTTAATGAAAGATCAAGTACAAGCCTTAAATAATAAAGGGATTAAGGCTTTAGCAATCACTAGCGGCTTATCTCAATCTGATTTAGATACTCTTTTAGATAATTGTATTTACGGCAATTATAAGTTTCTTTATCTATCACCTGAGAGACTTCAACAAGAATTGGTTCAAGATAGAATACGACAAATGAACGTGAATCTCATTGCGGTAGATGAAGCACATTGTATCTCACAATGGGGAAATGATTTTAGACCTTCTTATAAAAACATTATCCAATTACGCAGACTTCAACCCTCTGTAAATATAGTAGCTTTAACGGCCTCGGCACAACCAGAGGTGGTTAAAGACATTGTAAAAGAGTTAGATTTTATTCAACCTAAACTATTTAAACAATCCTTTTTACGAGCCAATCTTGGATACATGGTATATCATGAAAATGATAAATATTACCGCTTAGAAACCATTTTAAAAAAGTATACACAGGCTTCTATTATTTATGTTAGAAATAGAAAATCTACTTTAGAAGTTTCTAAACATTTAGAGTCAAAAAACATTATGGCGACCTACTACCATGGCGGACTTTCTAACATTGAAAAAGAAACCAACATGAATGCATGGTTACACAACCAAAAGCAAGTCATGGTGGCAACCAATGCCTTTGGAATGGGAATTGACAAACCCGATGTTAAAACCGTTATTCATATTAATTTACCAGAAAGTATTGAAAGTTACTTTCAGGAAGCTGGAAGAGCAGGAAGAAATGGCGAAAAGGCGTTTGCTGTTATTCTTAAAAATGATGCTGATGTAGACTTGGTTAAACATCAATTTTTAAGTATTTTACCAACGGTGGACTATACCAAACAGGTATACCGAAAGCTATGTAACTATTTTCAAATCTCTTACGGAGAGGGTGAATACATGGTGTTCGATTTTAATTTCAATGCCTTTTGTAAAACCTATAAGTTCAATGCCATACTGTGTTACAACACCTTACAATTACTAGATAGAAACAGTATTATCAATTTATCTAAGCAGTTTAAGAACAATGTCACTGTACAATTTATAATGCCAAGTCAGGCGATATTTAACTATCTGGATACGCATGAGGATTTAAATGTCATGGTGAAATCTATGTTAAGAATGTATGGTGGTATTTTTGATTACGAAACCAAAATAAACACCCATAAAATTGCTGAAAAAGCATCAGTTTCTGAAGCTACTTTAATTAAAACGCTACATGTTTTAGAAAAAGATGGGGTGATTACGTTTAATTCGGCTAAAACCGATGCGCAGATCACATTTATTCAACCCAGAGAAGACGATAAAACTATTAATAGAATTGCTAAAACCATAGAAAAGCAAAACCAATTAAAGCAAACACAAGTACAAGCGGTATTAAAATATATTGAAAACGATACTGTATGTAAAAGCATGCAACTGCTCTCCTATTTTGGAGAAAAAAACGTGAAACCCTGTGGCGTTTGTTCTGTATGTATGCTGTCTAAAAAAAAGAGTTCAAAGAATGAAACAACTACATTAAAAAAACGTATTATTGAGCTTTTAGAAAAAGGTGATGCATCATCAAGAGCCATTATTTCAAATTTAAAATGTTCTGAGCAAGATTTAAAAACTACTTTAAAAGGTATGCTAGAACATAATATTATAACCATAACAGAAATAAATACCTATAAATTAAGTCATTTATGAAGGATCTAAGAATCGTTTTTATGGGAACACCAGATTTTGCGGTGAATACTTTAAAAACTTTAGTTGATAACCAGTACACTATTGTTGGTGTTATTACGGCACCAGATAAACCTGCTGGTAGAGGTAGAAAACTTAATGAAAGTGCGGTTAAAAAATACGCTAAAGAAAATAACCTAAATATACTACAGCCTACTAATTTAAAAAGCGAAGATTTTCTTGATGAATTAAAAGCTCTAAATGCCAATCTTCAAATTGTGGTAGCTTTTAGAATGTTACCAAAAGCTGTTTGGCAAATGCCAGAATATGGCACCTTTAATTTACATGCGTCTCTTCTACCAAACTACAGAGGTGCTGCTCCTATTAACTGGGCTATTATTAATGGGGAAACTAAAACAGGGGTTTCTACATTTTTTATAGATGAAAAAATTGATACTGGAGAAATGATTCTTCAAGAAGAAACAACTATTGATGCTGAAGAAAATGCTGGTAGTCTTCATGATAAATTAATGGGTATTGGAAGTCTATTGGTTTTAAAAACAGTGAAAGCTATAGAAAAAGGTGATGTTGAAACACAACCGCAAGTAGATACCAATGATATAAAAACAGCTTATAAACTGAATAGAGATAACTGTAAAATAGATTGGAACAATTCTTTAGACAATATATATAACCATATTCGTGGCTTGAGTCCGTATCCAGCAGCGTGGTGTACTTTAATTAATGGTGAAGATCAATTAGATGTTAAAATCTATAAAGCAGAAAAAGAAGCTAGTGATCATAATAATGATATAGGAACCATCGTTTCTTCTAAAAACGAATTAAAAGTATCAGTTTTAGAGGGGTACATAATAGTTAAGGAAATTAAACTTCAAGGAAAACGAAATATGGATGTAAAATCATTCTTAAACGGATATTCCTTTGAAGCCAATGCTAAAATGCTCTAAACCCCTACTAACACTGACCATTATAGATTATGTGCAGAATATCGTACTTGTTATTAACAAAAGCTTTAAGTTATCAACAAAAGCAAGTATTTCCCTTGCTATTACTTGCGTGATACGATTATCCGTATAAATTTGTAGAGGATTTAACAAAGATGTTTAACCAATTTATTAATAATTAAACTTTATATTATGAACAAAACAGATTTAATCGATGCTATGGCAGAACACGCAGGAATCACTAAAGCTGCTGCTAAAAAAGCTTTAGAATGTGCAATTATTGAAATTGAAGGTGCTTTACAAAAAGGTAACAGAGTTTCTTTAGTAGGGTTTGGTTCTTGGTCTGTTTCTAAAAGAGCAGCTAGAGAAGGTAGAAACCCTCAAACTGGAGAGACAATCAAAATCAAAGCTAAAAACGTTGTTAAGTTTAAAGCTGGTGCAGATTTATCAAATGCTGTAAACTAATTATTAGTTACTCCCTATAACGTATAAAGCCTTCAAAATTTGAAGGCTTTTTTTTATATCTAAAATCTAAATAGTTGTTTTTTTAAGAAATAAATACTAGATTTAGTTATTAAACTTTTTAAAGAATGACAACCTTAAAGCCAAAAAAAGGAAATTTATTAATTGCTGAACCTTCTATTATTGGAGATGTGTCTTTTAATAGATCTATTGTGCTTATTGCTGATTATTCTGAAGAAGGCACTATAGGATTCATTCTCAATAAACCACTAGATTATACCATAAAAGAATTGGTTCCTGAAATTGAAGTAGATTTTAAAGTCTATAATGGTGGCCCTGTAGAACAAGACAATTTATATTTTATTCATAAGATTCCAGAACTCATTCCTGATAGCATTGAAATCTCTTTAGGAATTTATTGGGGTGGTGATTTTAATACCGTAGTTGAATTAATAAAAACAGGTGCCATTAAAGAAAAAGACCTAAAATTCTTTTTAGGATATTCTGGATGGAGCGCTTTTCAATTAGAAGATGAGCTTAAAGCGAACTCTTGGGTTGTTACAGAGAACATCTATAAAAAAGAGATTATTGAAAAAGACCATCAATCTTTCTGGAAAGAAAAAATGCTTGAATTTGGTGGTGAATATAGTATATGGTCTAATGCTCCAGAAGATCCTAATTACAATTAACCAAACCTAACAGCTGCATTTAATTTCCCGATTAATAGTTTAGAAACTGTATTGGTGTATTCCTTTTTTCTATATTTAGTAATAGGCTGAATTCCAACAATTACATTGGTTAAAAAGATTTCATCTGCTTTCTGAAGCTCAAATGGTGATACAGAAGTTTCAATTAACTCGTAACCATCAATTTTTTCTAGCAATTCAATAATTTGCTTTCTCATAACTCCTTTTAAACACCCGTCTGCAATTGGAGGCGTTTTAATCGTATTACCTCTAACAACAAATAAATTGCCATTTAAAGCTTCAACCACCTGTTTATTGGTATTTAATACTAAGCAATTATGCAACCCATTTTCTTTAGCATAAATACTGCCAACTACGTTTAATGCTTTGTTATTTGTTTTAAGTGTAGATAACAACCCAGGTGCTACGTAATAATCTTTAAACAAATCTACCTCATAGGCATCTTCATTTAAAATATAAAAATCATTATCAAGAGATCTAACCGTTATCAAATACGTAACGTTATTATCGGTTGGTGTATACAAACCTCCAGAGTTTCTATTTACAATAAATTTCACCCTAGAAGTAGCATTTAGTAAATTATTAGCCTCTAAAGTTTTTAGAATTTCCTCTTCAATAAATTCCATGGTAAAACTCATAGGAATTTCCATTCTCATAATACGCATAGAAGCCATTAACCTAAAGTAATGATCTTCTAAAAACTGTACCTTTCCTAAATTTACTTTAATAGTCTCAAAAAGCGCATCACCATAGGTAAAACCTCTGTTTTCTATTGAAAGATTTCTAGTGCTTTCTAAAATTTCTCCGTTAAAATTTATCATAAAAAAATCCCATCCTGATTTTTAGCCAGAATGGGGCAAATATAACGTAATTAATCTACTTAAATTTAAGCGGAACCTAATACCTGTTTTAAACTTGATATTTGATTTTCCCACAGCATTTTAGATTCGTCAACCTCATCTTCTTCAGCAAAATCTGTTACCATTAAAGACACATCTTTAGTAATTTCATCTACTTGAATTCTAATTTCAAAGTAATAAGACTGATCTTCTTCTTCATCTTCCAACCATCTAAATTTTACACGTTCTCCACTTTTTTTACTCAGTAATTTAGCCTGCTCCTCACTGTCATCCCAAATAAATGTAAATAACTCTCCTCTGGAGTTTACATTGTCAGAAAACCATTCTGATAAACCAGAAGGGGTTGATATGTATTGATATAATAATTGAGGGGAAGCTTGTATTGGAAATTCAATATCAAATCTAATTTTTTCGTCCATGTGTACTTTGAAAATTTAACTTTGCCTAATATATACATTAATTGATAAGTACGGCAACTTTTTTAATAATATTTTGTTTCACTATTATTTGTTAGCTTTAATAATGTTTTTATATTTGCAGCCACAAAATTATGGCGAGGTAGCCCCGCCTGAACGAATTCATTCGGGCAGGTCAGTTGGTTAACGTCAATTTTATAAAAAATATGTTCTTTGTCTATATTTTATATAGCGTCAAGTTTGAAAAGTTTTATGTTGGTATGTCTTCAAATTTAGATAGAAGACTAAAAAATCACAATTCTGGAAGTGTAAAATCTACTAAAGCTTATTTACCTTGGAAAATTGTCCATAGTGAAATCTATGACACTAGAATTGAAGCAAGACAAAGAGAAAAATATTTAAAATCTGCTGCTGGTAGACGGTGGCGAAAACAAAATTTGGCTAGGTAGCCCCGCCTGAACGAGTTCACTCGGGCAGGTCAGTTGGTTAGAGCGTCGGATTGATAATCATAAATAATGGCGAGGTAGCTCAGTTGGTTAGAGCGTCGGATTCATAACCCGGAGGTCTCGAGTTCAAATCTCGATCTCGCTACAATAAAATAAAAGGGTTTCAATTTTTTGAAACCCTTTTTTAATTCTTTCTTTTTAACATATTTATATCCAAATTAAAGGTTTTACAACGCTACTTATATTAATAATTTTGAAGTTATAGAGTGATTTTTTTTTAATAATTTGTGTAACTTATTGTTTTTTTTATTTCATTTGTATTAGAAAACTTTTATCATAGGAGTTTTTAGCTGAACAAAGTGAAAACTGTTTCTACGTTCGGGCTTTTGAAAATTAGGAAGTCAAATTCAAAAGCAGCTTATGGTGTAAGCATCCGAAATTTAAAGCTAACTTCCGTTGCACTATTATACATAAACCAATTCTTGTTTGGTTTTGTTCCCACAACTATAAATCAAATTCGTATTTGATAGAAATTCTTTTTTTGAGATTTTTTATTTAATGAGCTGGTCTATTCTGTAAGCTCACTACACATTATTTTTCAAAATAGAATATTATTTATCATGAATACTAAATATATTGATTTAATCAATCAGACTTTTGATTTTCCGCAACCTGAGTTTGCCTTAGAAAACAATAAGCTATTTTTCCATGATATTGACTTAAACAAATTAGTCGAAGTTTATGGAGCACCATTAAAATTTACTTATTTACCGCAAATATCAAACAACATTAGTAGAGCAAAAAAGTGGTTTGAAGTAGCCTTTAAAAAACATAGCTACAAAGGAAATTACAATTATTGCTATTGCACGAAAAGCTCACATTTCAAACATGTATTAGATGAAGCTTTAAAAAATGATATTCATATAGAAACATCATCAGCTTTTGATATAGATATTGTAGAAAACCTTAAGAAATCTGATAAAATAAATAAGGATACTTATATAATATGCAATGGATTTAAAAGAGAAAGATACATTAGTAACATTGCAAGATTAATTAACAATGGGCATCAAAACTGCATTCCTGTTATAGACAATTATGAAGAAATAAATCTTTTATCTAATGAGATTCAAGACAATTTCAATATTGGTATTAGAATAGCATCAGAAGAAGAACCAAAATTTGAATTTTACACATCTCGTTTAGGAATAGGATATAAAAATATTGTACCGTTCTATAACAAGCAGATAAAAGACAATCCTAAAGTTCAGCTAAAAATGCTTCATTTCTTTATTAACACAGGTATAAGGGATAATGCATACTATTGGAATGAGCTTTTAAAATGTTTAAAAGTGTATACCAGTTTAAAAAAGATTTGTCCTTCGTTAGATAGTTTAAATATTGGAGGCGGATTCCCAATAAAAAGCTCATTAGCTTTTGATTTTGACTACGAATACATGGTAGATGAAATCATAAATCAAATCAAACTTACTTGCCAAGAAGAAGGTGTAGACGTACCAAACATATTTACTGAATTTGGAAGTTTTACTGTAGGCGAAAGCGGTGGAGCCATTTACGAAGTGTTGTATCAAAAACAACAAAACGACAGAGAAAAATGGAACATGATAAACTCATCATTCATTACCACGCTTCCTGATACATGGGCTATAAATAAGCGTTTTGTAATGCTGCCAATAAACAGGTGGCATAGTTCTTACGAGCGTGTATTGTTAGGCGGGTTAACTTGTGATAGTGATGATTATTATAATAGCGAACAACATATTAACGCTATTTACTTACCAAAGTATGATAACGATAATCCTCTTTATGTTGGCTTTTTTAACACTGGCGCTTATCAAGAAACTATTGGAGGCTTTGGAGGTTTACAACACTGCTTAATACCAAACCCAAAGCATATCCTAATAGATAAAGATGAGCAAGGAAATATCATTACCACACTTTTTAAAGAACAACAAAAAAGTGAAGATTTACTAGAAATCTTAGGCTACAAAAAAGAGCCATTGGTAGAAGAAAATAATTCAGATTTTAGAACCTGCAAACCATTTGCAGCTAGCAAATAAATAAAATGAATACTAAAACTTACGCAGGCATACCAGAACAATATGCCAAATTAGAACAAGCCAAAATTGTTTTAATCCCTGTTCCTTATGATGGAACAAGTACTTGGCAAAAAGGAGCTGATAAAGGTCCCGAAGCTTTTTTAGAAGCTTCAGAAAACATGGAACTCTATGATATAGAAACAGATTCTGAGGTATATAAAAACGGAATTTACCTAACACCTCCAGTTGGTGCACTTGTAAAACCTGAAGATATGGTAAACGCTGTGCATCAAGAAACTAAAAAATACATCAAGAAAAATAAGTTTGTTACCCTGTTTGGTGGTGAGCACTCTATTTCAATAGGAACTATTAAAGCTTTTAATGAAGCTTTTGATAATTTGACAGTATTACATATTGATGCCCATGCAGATTTGAGACAATCTTATGAAGGAAGCACTTGTAATCATGCTTGTGCAGTTTATGATGCTAGCTTAAACACCAACCTAATACAAGTAGGGATACGCTCTATGGATATTCAGGAGAAATCTGTAATGGACTATGACAAGACGTATTTTGCTCATGATATGGCAGTAGATGATACATGGGTAGATTCCGCAATAGAGCAAATGACGGATAATGTTTTTATAACGTTCGATTTAGATGCTTTTGATCCATCAATACTACCTAGTACAGGTACACCAGAACCGGGTGGTTTATTTTGGTATGAAACCTTAGATTTTCTAAAACAAGTATTTGTAGAGAAGAATGTGGTTGGTTTTGATATTGTTGAATTATGCCCAAATGACAATGATAAATCATCAGATTTTCTTGCCGCCAAATTATACTATAAAATGTTGAGTTATAAGTTTTATAACGAAGAAATTGAAGATAGTTATGATGATACCTACAAAGAACCAAATCGTTTAAATAACCATACAAAATTTAATGACGAAGATGAATACTAAAGGTGCAATTTCAAATTTTATAGAGACATACTACTTGCATTTTAATGCAGCTACAGTTGTAGATGCTGCAAAAGCTTATGAAGAACAGCTAGAAAATGATGCAAAAATGCTAGTATCACTAGCAGGAGCTATGAGTACGGCAGAATTGGGAAAGATTTTTGCAGAAATGATACGACAAGATAAAGTACATATTATATCCTGTACTGGGGCAAATCTTGAAGAGGATATCATGAATTTGGTGGCACATTCGCACTATAAAAGAATTCCAGATTATCGTGATTTAACTCCAGAAGATGAGTGGGATTTATTAGAAATGGGTTTAAACAGGGTTACAGATACTTGTATTCCAGAAGAAGAAGCTTTTAGGAGGCTTCAAGTACATATTTATGCGCTTTGGAAAGAAGCTAACGATAAAGGAGAACGTTACCTACCACATGAATTTATGTATAAGTTACTGTTATCTGGTGTATTAGAAGCATATTATGAAATAGACCTTAAAGACTCTTGGATGTTTGCAGCAGCAGAAAAGAACTTACCAATTGTTTGTCCTGGTTGGGAAGACAGTACTATGGGAAATATTTTTGCTAGTTATGTATTAAAAGGAGAATTAAAAGCAAGCACTGTAAAATCTGGAATAGAATATATGACGTTTTTGGCAGATTGGTACACTAACAATTCGAAAAATGGTATTGGTTTTTTTCAAATTGGCGGTGGCATAGCTGGAGATTTCCCAATATGTGTAGTGCCAATGCTATATCAAGATATGGAACGCACAGACACACCGTTTTGGAGTTATTTTTGTCAAATTAGCGATTCTACCACCAGCTATGGTTCTTACTCTGGCGCAGTACCTAATGAAAAGATTACTTGGGGAAAACTAGATATCAATACACCAAAATTTATTATTGAGAGTGATGCGACCATTGTTGCTCCTTTAATTTTTGCCTATTTGTTAGACATGTAAATACTAAAAAAATGATACGTAAAATAGTAGATTACCATAAATTAAACGACGATATTTTAACACTTTTAATAAACCAATTTCCAGACGGTTATGACGATGACGATATAATCACTTATAAAAATTTACAAAATGAAATTGTTGAAGCTGTAGAAGTTAGAACAACTGATACTATTTACTTAGTTAAAGTAGGAAAACGTCTAATTCAAGCTATGGAAAGCTTTGATTCAGATGATGATAGTGATGGTATAAATGATGGTTTAGACACTAGTGCCTTAGAAGATGAAGAGTAAAATAATAAAGAACAAGATTTTGAAAAGAATGGATAAATCTAGGTTGTTGGCCTTTAATAATGATAAACTGTTAGTTCTTGAGAAAGTTGGAAACAAAAGGAAATACTCACTTGCAGGAGGTATAAAGAAAAAAAAGGAAACCGACTACGAGTCTCTTATAAGAGAAACTTCTGAAGAAATTGGTGTACAACTAAAAAAAGAAGAATTAACCTATTTCATTTCTAGAAAAGGTAGTAATAAAGATAATGTTGAAATAATGAAACATTACTTTGTTTCTACCTTAATGATAGATGATATAAAAATTTTAGAAGATCACAAATTTAAAGCTGCTTCTTGGGTATATTGGTATGATGCGCTTGACTATTTAGACAAAGATGATCGCTTTGTTGTAAAACTGTATTTTGGACAGTTTAATAAAAAGGTAAATTAAATTTTAATTACAATGAAATCACACTTTCACTTAGCGCTTCCATGTGAAGATATAAAAGAAACAAAAAAGTTTTACTCAGAAATTTTAGGAATGCCTTTAGGTAGACATACAGATAAATGGATTGATGTAAATTTATACAACAATCAACTTACTTTTACCCAATCTGGTTCTTTTGATTTTAAATATAAAAACTACAAATTAGATGATAACATTTTACCATCTTTTCATTTTGGAGTTATTGTTAGTATAGAGACATGGGGAATATTATATAAAAAACTTTTACAATCCGATCAGGAAGTAACAACCGAAGTAACCTTCATGGAAAACAAGATTGGTGAACATCTTTCTTTTTTTATAACTGACCCAAATGGTTATATGATTGAATTCAAAAGTTTTAAAAGTAAAAAAGAGATTTTTGAAACTTAGCCATGAACTCAAATAAAACAAATGCAGTTGCCCTTAAGGTATCTGAAAGTATCAATATCAATGCTTTAAAGACAGTTTTTAACAAACCTCCTATATTTTCGGATAACGACGAATTGTTTTATAATCTAGAGGATGAAAAATATTTCTATGTTTTTAAATACGGTATTATCTGTTTTTTTAATTTTTCTTCAATAGAGATTGATGCATTAAAAAGAAAAATAACCTCTGCACTAAAAGGTACTATTATAAAAAACCCTGTTTCTGAGAGTATTAATGTTATATTAAATTCAAGTGAGACCAGTATTGATTTTGATAGCATAAAATTAAGCAATAAAAACTCTGAAAAAATCAGGCTCATCATGTTGAATTTATCGCAATCTGTGGCACTAAATTTTTACTATAACATTGCTGAACAGATTTTAGAAGATACAAGAAGACATACTAGCGTTCTTGAAGAAAAAGGTAAATTGAACATAAATGGTAAAAAACTAAAACGATACATAGGCAAAGTATTAAACGTAAAAAATAAAATTTCTGAGAATCTATACATTTTTGAATCACATGATGTTGCAAGTGATGATAAAAATCTGAATTGGTTAAATATAGAACTCAAGAAAAAGTTTGATTTAATTGATAGACATCATATGATTCACTATCAAATAGATATCGTTAAAGAAAATCTCGATTTATTTAAAGAAATCATGTTCCATAGAGAAAGCAGCAAATTAGAATGGATAATTATCATTTTAATTGTTATTGAGGTGATAGATCTATTCGTTTTAAAGTTCAACTAACTCAAAAAATCATAATATAAAATTGAATACAACACATTACAAAGTCGTTGGTAGCGAAGAGTGGTGCATTTTTAAAGAATTTGGAATCCCTGCTATAAAAGCACGAATAGACTCTGGAGCTAAGACATCATCAATACAGGCCAACAATATAAAATCTTTCTCAAAAAAAGGAGAAGATTGGGTGAAATTTGAAGTAAATCCGCTTCAAGAAAATCGAAGTATTTCTATTAAATGTGAGTCTAAAATCATAGCCAAGAGAATGGTGAAAAGTTCTCTTGGTATTTCTGAGGAACGTTTTGTTATTAAAACCGCTTTAACTTTAGGAGAAGATACTTTTGATATTGAGCTTACATTAGCAAATAGAGATTCAATGGAATTTAGAATGCTCTTAGGAAGAGAAGCTTTAGCACGACGTTATGTTGTTGATGCTGCTTCAATTAATTTACAGATGAGCTTCACACAAGAAGAGATAGATAAAAAATATGAACCATTTATACCTGAAAAAACAGGGTTGAAAATTGCTTTATTAGCTAGTAATCCAGAGCTATTTAGTAATAAACGCATAATAGAAGCAGGTAAAGCCAGAGGTCATGACATGGTATTTTTAAATGTTCAGCAAGCTTACATGAAGTTTGATGCAACCGAACCTCAAGTTAGGTATAGAGGCGGAAATGTGATAGATGCTTTTGATGCTATTATACCTAGAATAAAACCATCTATGACTTTTTATGCCTGTGCTCTGATACGACAATTTGACGCTATGGGAGTGTATTGTTTAAATTCGGCAGAAGCTATAACACAATCCAGAGATAAACTTTTTGCCACTCAATTGTTTGCCAAAAATGACATTCATAT
Source organism: uncultured Flavobacteriaceae bacterium (assembly GCA_947487895.1). Classification (GTDB taxonomy): domain Bacteria; phylum Bacteroidota; class Bacteroidia; order Flavobacteriales; family Flavobacteriaceae; genus Seonamhaeicola. The sequence goes on along the minus strand of CANKYF010000001.1, from coordinate 139,450 downwards.
ACCTACCACTGGTTTTGCAAATTCACCTTTAGACACCAAAGATTTAATAAAGATGGTAAACGGAGCACCTCTCATCATCAAGTTATTAGAAAGTACTCAAGGAAAAGGAGTTGTTTTAGCTGAAACCAATAAAGCTGCAGAAAGTGTTATAAATGCATTTAAGAGTGTTAAAACCAACATACTAGTTCAAGAATTTATAAAAGAAGCGAATGGTCAAGATATAAGATGCTTTGTTGTAAATGGTAAAGTAGTGGCTTCCATGCAGCGTCAAGCAGCTAAGGGTGAATTTAGAGCAAATATTCATCAGGGAGGTTCGGCTTCTAAAATTAAAATTACCTCAGAAGAACGAAAGTTAGCTATAAAAGCTGCTAAGATTTTAAATTTACCTGTAGCTGGAGTAGATATTATTCGCTCTAATAAAGGACCGCTTTTATTAGAAGTTAATTCATCTCCTGGTTTAGAGGGCATTGAAAATGCAACAGGTCTAGATATAGCCAATATTATGATTGAAGCTATTGAAAAGAAATTAAAATTTAAAAGATGATACATCCTCATACTGAAATAAAATTTATAAACAAGGAGGTAGGATACGGAGTTGTAGCTACAGATTTTATTCCTAAAGGAACAATTACTTGGGTGCTAGATAAACTTGATAGAGAATTTACCCAAAATGAAATCAATAAACTTGAACCTATTTATAAAGAAATATTAGATACTTATGCCTTTAAAAACAATCTTGGTAATTTAGTACTTTGCTGGGATAATGGGCGATTTGTAAACCACAGTTTTAAATCTAATTGCCTAACTACTGCATATAATTTTGAACTCGCAATTCGTGACATTCTTCCTGGAGAACAATTAACAGATGATTATGGGTACTTAAACATTGATAAACCCTTTAGAGGAATAGATGAAGGTACAAGAAGAAAAACAGTTTACCCTAATGATTTACTGAAATATCATAAGTCTTGGGATAATAAATTAATTAAAGCTTTTAAACAGATAACAAAAGTAAAACAACCTTTATCAGAACTATTGGGAGAAGAATTATGGGAATTGGCAATAAAAATAGGTAAAGGGGAAATGGAGATGGAAACCATATTAAAAAATTACTTTGCCCCAATTTCTAAAGAAGTATGATAACTAATAACGAAACTATGACTACTAAAAATATAGAATATGGTGTTTTTGTTAAATACTATGACGGTTACTACAAATTTATAATGGATAATGGTGAGATTATTGTATTTGAAGCAATATCACAATTAGCTGATAGAAAATTTAATCTTAAAGCAAATATATTTATTGGCAAGAGTTTTGAAATCACATATTCTTTTCAAGTTGAAGATGATGATGAAGATTTCATTGTATACAAAATAGATAAATTAGATTTTGCTTAAAATACTATTATATGGATTTTATAGAATTGACCATTATAAATATAAATCATACTGAAACCTTAAACAGATAATTAAATATCTTAGTTTTGGAATTGAGGTTCAATTGATATCCTTAATTTATTATTTTCATTTCTATAACTCAGGTAAAACCAATAGCGGTATTTTACTATGGAAACTAGATTTCTTAATAACATCTTCTTCAGTTAATTTATTGAAGAAGTTGTATTTATGATTGATAAGTGTTAATAATTCACTCTTGCAATTTTCAACATGGTTTTGAATGGTTTCTGTCTCAGAACCTTCCCAGTCAAGTTTATTAAAATCAAATTCAAAATCTTCCAAGAAACCTTGTAAATCTGTTTTATTTCTTTTCTGAGTATCGCTTAAGAAATCTTCAGAGATTAATTGCACTACTTCTATTAAAGCATTATGCATTACGGCTATCTGTATTAAAGGTTTTAATTCATTAGACTTGAAACTTCTTTTATAATTTGTAGAAAATACAATTTGATGTATCCCCTCAAACTTATAACCATTAGGAATAACAAGTATAGGGCAATTATCTATATGGTTAATCATTTTAAGAGTATTGCTACCTATAAAAATTTCTTTTAGCCCAGAAGCTCCTTTAGTGCCAGAAATAACCAAATCAATTTCTTTATCATTTATAGCTCTTTTCATGGCACTAGCTAAAGAATCAGCCATGGTTATAGCTTTGTAATTGTGTTTCAAATCACTTGAATCACTATATCTTTCTACAAGATTCTTAAGGTCTTCAGAAATAGTATCATCCATTTTACCCAACCAATCCTCATTATAATCATCACTCATTAATTTTGAAGGCATACTAATGTAAACGCCCAATAGATAAAAATTAATAGGCGTGTTCTTAAAAAATGCTTCGGCATAGTTTAAGGCATTTATTGAATTTTCTGAAAAATCAATAGGTATTAAAACATTTTTCATCGTGATTAAAATTAAATATCATACTAACTAAATTAGTAAAAAAAGTATTTTGTTTGATATAAATTATCACCTGAAAAAAAAGAAAATATTTTTAAAAAAAAGATTGAAATAATACTTTGAATTAAAAAATAAACTATATTTACTATAGTCTTTGTTACCTGGTTTTAAGTAACAAACAAAACATAATGAAACATGTTATTGGGTTCAGAGTTTTGAATTTTTGGAAGTCAAATTCAAAACATTCTTATGGTTTAAGAAACTGGACTTTTAGGTTTACTTCCAGCCTTCGCATAGTTTATTCCTACATGGAATATCTAATTGTTTTATCTTTTTCTAATTTAATACATCGCCCCCAATTATTGGTTGCAGTAAGGGTTTAGTATCATTTGTTTAGATATTAGATATCTAATAAATAATCACTGTCTCTTACATTCTTAAAAAAGGAATGTACTCTTTATTATTATTTCAATTATTAAAATTTAAAATTATGAAAGCACTATATGTAATTGTATTATTCTTTGGTTTAGTTTCAAATAATAACATTAGCCAAAATACCGAAACTATAAAAGCAATTTTTGATTTTCACGATGACGGCACTTTTTATTTTATTGACGCTGTTGATGAAAATGAAACCTATACTTTTTTGAAAGTAGATGAAAATGTCTTTAAGACTTATGATTTAACAGATTCAAAATATGAAGGTAAAATATTCAATATTACCTACAGAATTGAAACTGAAAAGGACGATTTTGAAGAGAGCTATGACGTTTGGATTATTATTAAATTAGACATGGTTAAGTAAGGTTAAGGGGTAGATTTAATCTACCCTTTGCCTTTTAAAAGTTAAAAAAATGAAAACACCATTTGTTATGTTGTTGTTATTTGCAGCATTAGCAAAAAACCCAATAAATAATAGTACTATTGAAGCTTCCTTTGATTTTATTGATGAAGACGGTACATTTTATTTCACAGAGAATAACGAAAAACAGGAACCCTATGAGTTTGAAAAAATAGATAAAAAGGCTCTTGAAGTTTTTAATCTAAGAGATAAAAAGTTTGTTGGAAAAGTATTCAATGTCACTTACAGGATTGAAACTGAAAAAGATGATTTAGGTCAAGAATATTATGTCTGGGTAATTGTTCAACTAGAATTGGTTGAATAATTTAAAAAGGATAGAGTAAATCTATCCTTTTATTTTATATGACTATAGACCCTTTTTTCGTTTAAAATAATAGAGCATTCCAACAAAAATAAGCCCCATTAAATTCCATAAAATAAAGTAAGAGTGCTTATATTTTAACTCTGGAATATTTTCAAAGTTCATTCCATAAATTCCTGCCATAAATGTTAATGGAATGAATATGGTTGCTATTATGGTGAGCACCTTCATTATCTCGTTCATTTTATTGCTCAATGTAGTTTGATGTATGTCCATTAACCCTCAAATCATTTCACGATAGATATCTACATTTTAAGAAACTTGTATGATATGGTCATGCAAATCAGACAAATTTGACTTTTAAATATCAGCAGACTCTTTTAATAAGCTAACTTATTAATTATCAATAGTTTTTATACATGTAAATTATTATGAATTCATTTTTAAGTCTATTAAAAACTAAAATTAATCATTAACCAATCTCCAAGAGCGTACCCAATCATAATTTGTAGTTCTATCTTCTAAAGAGCCATTCATTCCACCATCAAAAGGTACCGGATTCCAATCATAAGTTTCTACTACCATTCTTAGGTACATTACTAAATTAAAATCTGCTGGTGGGGTTACTTTAGAATGAAACTTACCATCTAAATAAAACAAAACCTCATCTTTATTTTTCCACCAAACACCATAAATATGATAATCATCAGAAGCGTTTTCATTTAATGATTGCTTAGCGCCTAGAGATCCTTTTTCAAAATCACACCCTTCTTTAATACCTCTACTATGCGTGTTAGAGTTCATATGATTTTTCATTTTTTGAGCAAATGGCTTGTCTGTAGTAACCTGCCCTATAGCTTCTTGAATATCTAGTTCTATGACTCTTTTATCGCAATCTTTTTCTTTACTTCTTTCATTAATTAACCAAAACGTAGAAGACATAAACGTTTTATTAGCCTTCATTCTACATTCATAATATCCATAGGTCATTCCTTTCCAAGAACCTACATAACCACCACCATGCGTAAATGTTTTTCCTCGTTTTATTACTGGTTTTGGTAATTTGGTTGTTTTAATTTTTAAGTTACCATCTGCAACACTCACATTATTAGCTAAAAATAAACCAGGAGCTCTACCAATCCAGCCTTGACCAGAAATTTGCCATTTACTCTCATCTATTTTCTTTCCCTTAAACTCATCAGACATGTTCTTAATTAACTTCCACTTTTTTCCTTGCGGTAAAGGGTTATCACCTTGAACAAACGTTGGAGATTTTTGAGCATGTAGAACACCACATACCACGAACAAAATAATTGTAGCAAATTTCATGATAATTAGTTTTAATACTTCAAAAGTATTTACAAGGCTTGTAAATAATGATTACAAATGTGTTTCATGAAATAACATATGTGTTTTATTCTTCATAACTGAAAAAATTAAGATAGTCCTTGCTACTTTACAGTTGGTAATTACCAATATCAAGCCTTTATTTGGTAATCATCAATATGATTTTTCATTATATTCACAAAAAACAGACAATAGAACATAGTGTAATGTTATGTTTAATACAGACTAAAATGATGTGAAAGAATTTGAAATTATAAAAAATTATTACAGACCAATTCAGCCAACTGTAAAAGCTGAAAATGAAAAAATAGTCTATCAAGAGTCTCTGCCAGATAAAGACATAGAGAATTTTGTATACTGTTTTTGGCAATTAAAAACACAAAAGCAACTCAATCACCCTTTTATATATAGAGTTGTTTCAGATGGCTGTATTGACATATTTTTTAACCACAATAGCCCCTCTGAAAATTTTGTGATGGGTTTTTGTAAAAAATACACAGAGTTCCCAATTGGTAAGACATTCAACTACATTGGTGTTCGCTTTTTACCTTCTGCCTTTCCTGTCTTGTTTGGTATAGATGCCAAAATTTTAAGCAATCAGTCACAAAAATTAGAACATATCTTATCTGACTTTTCTAAATGGATTACTACTGAAATTAAACCAACACAATCATTTGAAAGAGTTACAAAACAATTGAACAAAAAGTTAATTGAAATCATAACGCAACAAAATTTTCAATATGACCAACGATTCTTTAGTGCTTTAAACCTTATTTTCAAAAAGAAAGGGTATTTAGATACCGAGAAAGAATTGAATACAGGATTGAGTCCTCGACAACTTCGTAGGGTGTTTAATTTTTATATTGGAACAACAGCTAAAAGGTTTAGTAATGTGGTACGTTTTCAACACATCTTAAATGCAAAACCTTCAAAGCAAAGCCTTAAAGAGAATAAATTATATTTTGATATTGGCTTTTATGACCAGGCTCATTTTATCAAAAACTTTAAAACCTTTTATGGCGTAACTCCTTCTGAAGCGTTTCGATAAAACTTTGTCCGATTTTTACAATTTCTACAATACGTCTCATTCTAAATTTGTTTCTATAAAATTATTTAAAAATGAGACTATTATTATTAATCACATTTGTTTTAATTACAAATTGGACAAATGCCCAAACAGAAAGTAAAATGAAACTAAACGCAGGTATAATTACAGAAAAGCTAACTGAAACCAAAGAATTTTACACTAACATTTTAGACTTTGGAGTAAGTTTTGAAAATGACTTTTATCTTTTAATGCACACACCAAACAAATTGGCTGAAATTAGTTTTCTGAAGCCAAATCATCCAAGTCAGAAACCAGTTTTTCAATCAGCATTTAGTGGGAAAGGTGTTTATTTAACAATAGAAGTTGAAGATGTAGATAAGATGTATGAAAAACTTAAAAGCAAAGGTGTTGCAATTGAAATTGAAATTAGAGATGAATCTTGGGGAGACAGACATTTCGCAATTGTTGACCCAAATGGAATAGGTATAGATATAGTAACGTATACAAAACCTGAAGAATAAGACACTTTTATAATATAATATGTAATTAATAACGGTTTGAGTTAACTCTCAAATCGTTTTTTATTTTAATTAGAGCGTATTGAAAATTTAAAAGCGACTTTAATTCTTAAAGAGTTTGGAGTTTACTTAATAAGAGACCAAACTGTTATAACACATTTGATAAAACCATTAAAATTTAAGTGAATTAATCCAAATGTAGAATTTGAATTTGACGAAACGTATTATAAAGATGAGCCAATTATTATTATAAAATAACATGAGTTCAATTTAAATTCTAATAAATGATTTATTTTTATGATAATGAAAATCAAATACTTGTCATATCGACAGAGCGAAGTTATGAGCGACGAGATATCTCATTAGTGTGAGATTCCTCCTCGTTCCTCGTTCGGAATGACAATATCAACTTGATTGTTCTTGTGTAAAACTATGATTATCATTTTGTAATATATCAACTCACATTAAAACAATTCTTTTAAACTGTAACACTTTAAAACTGAAACATTAATTCAATTCTAATTGGTTCGTCATCATTACCAAAATAATTCTCAGAATTCCCTTGAGGTCCCATAAGATCACTTTTTCTAAATTTAGTCCCTATAGCAGGTATATTCTTAACAAATGAAATATCTCCTTCAGGAAAATCAACAGACACCCTATGATTAGGATCTTGCTTTGGGTGTTGTGGAGTAAGCATTCTTAAAAAGGTGTTTTTGGAATTACAGTACACTGTAAATCCATTATTGTTTTTACCCTTTACTTTTGCCCAATATAAACTGGAGAAAAATCCTTTAAATTCCGGGTATTTAAAACCAGACTCTCCTGTTACGGTATTATTATAATCATTTTCCCAAACTTGAAATTTAGTACCTTTCATCCTATTACGCCATACTCTATAGGGTCCATCACCAAGCCATCTCATTCCTGTTACTTCAGATTCTGGAAACGAAAAAGTTATGCCTTTAAAACCTTTAACTATTTTCTTTCCTTTAATTTCTACATATAAATCAAGTACCCCATTAGGATAAATAGTCCATTTAATGATATCTGAACTATATTCTTTATGAGATGCCCAATTAGGAGATTTATCGGTCATTTCAAAAACTGTTACTATCTCTACCCTATCATTTAATACATTAACATTGAACGATTCAATTTCATCTTTGTGGTTCAATATAATTGGTCCGTTATTAAATGGAATTACTTTTCCTTCCTTTTTCACTTCATTTAGCAGACTAGTTTTCTTAGAAAATTTATAACTAAATCCGTTAGACGCTACATGAATAAAGTTCTTTTCATCTTTTGCTGTGATCTGCCCATCACTACTAACTTTTATAAGTGTATTGTTAATTTGTTTAGGTGATTTAACCGGATACGTCCATGTGAAAATCTCCTGACCTTGTTTATCTGTTGCCGTTAAATGCAAAGCATCAGAGTTTTGCCAATTTTCAGGTAAATTAATGCTAAAAGTCCCTTTTGTCTCTGGGGCTAAATCTGGTAAATCTATAGTACTTTCTGAGATCACCTTAAATGCTATTTTCTCTTCTGGTTTACTAAAACGTACCCATTTAGCCATCATTTTACATTCATTTAAATTTGTAAAATGGTATCTGTTTTCAACTCTAAAAACGCCGTTGAAACTTGGTTTTATATAACGGTCTTCAATATAAATAGGCGACCAAACTTCCTTTATTGTAAAATAACTAGCCTCCTTTTCTCCATAAGGGCCTACAATCCCATCTGCTGCATGATTGCCATCTGTATCTAAAATGCCTGCTTTATCTGTTCTTACGACAGCTTCATCTGCAAAATCCCATAAAAATCCGCCAGCTCCAAGGGGCATCTGCCACATTTGTTTCCAATAATCTTCTAAACCAGCTCCGTGTCCGCCATCATAAAGACCATGAAGAAATTCTGTTGGAAAAAAGATTTTATCTTTAGCATAAGTATCATATGCAAATACATGATAACTTGGGTAATGCAAGGTATTAGTCTTATTAAAAATATTCCAAGGATGAATAACCTCTCTTTTTTGAATATCCCAAATGGCATAGTCATCATCTAACTCTGTATTCCAACCAGTTTCATTACCATTAGCCCACAACAAAATAGACGGGTGGTTTACATCTCGTACCACCGTTTCTTTCACAATTTTCTCGCCCACTTCTGTATCTAAGTGCGGAGAATGCCAAGTACAAACCTCATCTATTACAAAAAGCCCCAATGAATCACAGGCATCTAAAAAATGAACATCTGGTGGGTAGTGTGACATCCTAACAGCATTCATATTCATATCCTTCATCATTTTTACATGCTCAATACTCAAAGCTTTTGATGTGGTTCTTCCCGAAGATGGATAAAAGGAATGTCTATTAACTCCTTTAAACTTAATGCGCTTTCCGTTTACATAAATCCCATCTCCCTCAACAACCTCAACGGTTCTAAAACCAATGCGTTCTGTTATTTGATGAAGTACTTTTGTTTTGTTGTCTAAAATTTGAATATTTAAATTATAAAGCGTTGGAGATTCAGGGTTCCAAGGTTTTATATTTTCAACGTTAGTAGAGACATGCCATTTTCCTTTTTCTTTTGAAGTTTGAATAGATAGGTCTTTGATTTTATCTCCGTTTATATTTGATAATGATCCTCTTATTGAATTGACCTTTTTTGAGGTTGAAAAAACATCCACATTTATTGTGCCATCTGCTTGGGCATCTATAGCTACACGCTGTATATTATTCTTTGGTAATACCTTTAAATAAACAGGACGAAATATGCCGCCAAAAATCCAAAAATCTGCATTTCGTTCTGCATAATTAATAGATTGGTTTGAAGATACTTTGTTTACCTTAACTTCTATAATATTTTCTTTTCCAAACTTTAATAGCTTAGTAATATTATATTTAAATTCATAAAAAGCACCTTGGTGAATTTCTCCTGCTAATTCTCCGTTCACCTTAACTTCTGCATCAGTCATTACACCTTCAAAAACAATTTCAACTTCTTTATTTTTCCATTCTAAGGGTGCTTGAAATTTATGTTTGTAGAGTCCATATTCATCATGAATCTTTTTTTTGCCTTTTGCATCATGCCCGTAATTATAATTACCAAACCCCTGCAATTCCCAACAAGAAGGAACCGCAATCTTACTCCATTTTTGGCTATTCATTCCATAAGAACAATAAAAATCCCAATCTACAGTATGATCTTTTCCTGTTCCAGATAAATAATGAATTTCAGTTTTAGAAGTGTTTTGCGAAAAACAGTATGATTGTAATGCTACAACAACTAATACAAATAGTAACTTTATTTTTAGCATATCTAAATATTTTTTAGATTATTTAAAACACTATTAAGTCTAATTTAATAGCCTCTAACGATAAATTATCTAGAAATATAGTTTAATTATACCAGTCTGTAAATATTACTTTGAAATCACTTCAACTATTGATGCTTTTAATCCTTTTGACTTAGCATATAGCGTAATTTCTCCAGAAGCCTTATCTGCTTTTATAATAGCTAAACACATTCCATTAAAAGCTTTTCTATGCATAACTTATTCTACGAACTCACAATATTTGGAGTTTAACAACTGAATTATCAACATTTACCTAAATAATATGTTGGTCTTGACATGAAAACTTTGGAATCCTATTCTTAAAACTATTACTTTTTATTCCCCCTGCCCTCAGGATGTTTATTAATACTACCCATACCTTGGGCAAAATACACGTCTGGTTTATGCCATACTCCTGTATTTTTAAATGCAGGTTCATCATAATCTAAACTCAAATCACAGTCAAATCTTGCTATGATAGAATACGCTTTTTTTGAAACTCCTGCATTGATAAAATGAGACAATCCCCAAGTAAATCCTCTGCCATCTTTTGTATCTGTAAATGCATCTGCAGCATACGGAGCCGCTGCTGTGGGTACCAAAGAAACACATGAAGCTATCTTAAAGTTAACACCATCTTCTGCATACTGAATGGTCTCTCGTTCATTTCCATCTTTAATGGCTAAGGTTGCTATACCTCCTTTATAGGGCCAATAGGTTGTTTCATGACCAGACTGCATTACTGGGTTTAATGGATGTTTTTTATAAGGACCTAACGGATCGTCTGCAATAGCTAAACCATGACCAACTGCATAATTAGATCTATTATCAGGCCATTTATTGTAAGCAGCTTTATAATACACATAAATTTTTCCATTATGTACAATAGGCTGAGGATCATGTGTAGCTTTATGATCCCATTCGTTTTCTTTCCCAAAAGGAATGACTTTGTCTCCTCCATGTGTCCAAGGACCATCGGGAGAATCTGCATACGATATTGATACTGGACATAAATCCCCTCTTAAACCGCTAGGTTCATCAAATGCTTGATAGTATAAATAGTATTTACCTTTCCAAACTAAAATATCTGGCGTAGCTACAGAGCGCCACCCAGATTTTGGTTTTTCTGGTCTTGATACAGCTACGCCTTGTTCTTCCCAAGTAATACCATCTTCGCTTGTAGCATACCATACTTCAGCCAAATCCCAATCTGTAGATGGAATTTCATCTGTTGCTTCGGCAGCCCTATTCCAACCTATTGGAGGTACTATTGTATGGCGCTTTGTATACCAAACGTAATATTTTCCATTAACATGTATGGGTCTTGATGGGTCTCTTCGCGATATTGTTCCATCTCCATTATTGTAATCAAACCCTTTTAAACGTGTATATTTAAACTGTGAAAAAAGCTCATTATCTTGAACTCTTGGTGTGGGATAATCAAACATACGCTCTGAAGCAGCACTTAAAGATATATTAGGTTTTTCTGTTGGCATTTTAAAAGGAAATACACCTTCTTTATTTTCTTTTGTTTCCTGCACAACTTCTCCTTTATTTTGTTTAGTTTGTTCACAAGAAACCAATGTGACACATAATAGGAATAAAAAGCTTGTTCCTAACATTTGTTTTATTAAACTCATATGCTTACTTTTTTTAGATTATTTTCAATTTCACTTTATTTCTTGTTTTCAGGTAGCTCCTTAATACTCCAATAATAATATATTTCTTTAAGCTGCTTATATGCTTCTTTTTTATTTCTTTTTTCATCAACAATACCCCATTCTCTAAATCCGGATTCTGGTGTACCACGATAGTTACTACGATAATCATTATAGCTCCAAAGCGATATGCCTGTTACATATGGTAAATCTTTAAGTTCTTTTAAATACCCTACAAGCGCATCAGTTAATTTTCCTTCAGGCGCTGGTCCAATTTGTCCAATACCAATTTCAGAGATAAAAATTGGTTTCCCTGGAAATTTATCATGAGTTTTTTTAGCAAGCTCTACTGCACTTCCATAAGAATTCATTGATATAAAATCTACTTTTTCATAGGGTTCACTTCCTATTTCGCCTTTTCTGTACGTGGTAATAGTAACATATGTTTTTAATCTTGAAGGATCCAATTCCGCAACATAATCTAACATGGAATTTGCATAATCATATTGATTTTTAGTCATCTTTTTTTCTGGCCATGTAGCTGCAATTGAATCATTTTCTCGTAACTCATTACCAACGCTCCAAGCAACCACAGATGGGTGATTATAATCGCGCTCTATCATTTCTTTCATCCATTTTTTGGTTAGAGGGTTATCAGGAAACGTTTGTGGGTCATCATCTCCCCAAACAGGAATTTCTTCTACTAATAAAAAGCCAATACTATCACACACTTTTAGTAAGTTTTCAGAGAGAGGAGCATGCATTAAACGCGAAAAATTACAACCTAAAGATTTAATATCTAACATGTCTTTTAACACCAATTCATCAGGTTCTGTATTGCCATAAACTGGATGGTCGTGCACACGATTAATTCCATTCATTCTTACGGCCTCATTATTTAGAAAGAATTGCTCTCCACGAACTTCAAATTTTCTAATTCCGAATTTATCTGAAGCTGTATCAACTTCATTAGTATTAATAGAAATTGTACTATTTAGTTGATAAAGATTAGGAGAATTAAAATGCCATAATTCTACATCTGAAAGCGGTTTTTTAAATTTTAAATACGAGACCGCCGTTGATGCTTTTTCAACTGTTAAAGACACAGAATCTTTATGAACCCCTTCAATCTCAGAATATATGTTAGCTGAAGCAGATGTACTTCCATTATTTTCAACTTTATACTTAATTGTAAAATCTACGGTTTGTTTTTCAAAATCTGGAACCGAAGTAATGTGCTGATAAACCAATCTTACATCATCATTAGCCGTCAGAGTTACATCTCTACTAATACCTCCCCATGCCCACCAAGCACCACGTTTATAGGTGTTATCTGCGAGTACTACAACCGAATTTTCTTTATTAAAATCAACTTTATCGGTAATATTAAACTCAAATGGTGTGTAGCCCCCAATATGTTCTCCCAATAAGTGTCCGTTAAGCCATACTTTTGAAGTTTCATATACCGCATCAAATTTCAATCTTACTTGTTTAGCTTTCCAGTTTTGAGGTAAATTAAATTCTTTTTGATAATAGCCTTTCCCTACATATTCAGAATAACGTTCTCTAGTATCCCAATTACCTGGCACTTTAATAGTGTCCCATTGACTAAATGTTTCTAAAAGCACTTCTTTTTCATCTATGTCATTAGAAGCTAGAAATTGCCAAGTTCCATTAAGTGAAATTTGACTTAATTCTTCTTTTTGTACATTTTTAGTACATGCATAACATGTTATCAGAATTACAAATAAGTAAACTATATTCTTCATGCTTTTTAGTTTTTATGTTTTGTTATTTTTAGTGGTATTTGAATATTAAATGAATGACGAATATTATTCACATCAATAGAATCTGCTGCACATAAAAGTGCAACTGGCTCGTTATTCTCAATGAATACTTGCGGACGTTCTAGGTGGTCAAATTTAATTTTCCTACCATCTGTAAACATTACTGTTCTGTCAGAAACATCAAAGTATTTACCTTGTTTCCAATGTATACCATCTTCTGAATCATAATGCACCAATGAAAACATCCTTTTCTTCCCTTCATGATTCATTCGTTTTACTATGGCTCTATATTTTCCGTCTTGATACCAGATGTATGGATCTTCTGCAGGAAACGTCTCATCTTCAAAGGTAAATATAGGCTCTGGATATTTTTTAAATGGACCAGTTGGCGAATCTGCTATGGCTACCATATGCACAACTGGACCACCAGCGGGTAGTTTAAACTTTTTCCCAACGGCTTTATAAACCATTAATATTTTGCCATCAGCCATTTGACATACTGAAGGGTTAGACGTCATAAGGGCATCATGTGCTAAAGAATCATTTTCTGTAATGTCTAAAACGGGCTTATCAAAACGTTTCCAGGGACCATTTGGGCTATCAGCTACAGCAACCCCAATACGTTGGTTATTTCTATGTTCCCAGTTAATTTTTGCTTTCCCTGGAGTACTTACTACTTTTTTGTCTCCTTTATTACCCATATAATACAAGTAATATTTACCATTAAATTTATGTACGGTTGGATTGTGCGTTGTGTAACCATCCCAAAATTCTGGACCTCGGTCTGGTAAAACATCTTTTTTATGTTTAAAAGGTCCAAAAGGTGAGTCTGAAACGGCATGTGAAATAATAGAATAGTTAACCCATTCCCAACCTATTTTTTTTGGCCAAACGGAATAAAACATGTGGTATAAACTATCTTCGCCTTTAACCAGAGAACCTCCCCAAATACTTAAAGAATCGTTTACAAAAACTGATTGCGGTGATACTTTACCTAACTCTATTTGAAAGTCTATTTTTTTTGTTGCTATCTTTTCTTTTGTTTGACAACTTATAAAAGCAATAGTGCTAATAATTATGATTATATGTTTATAAACTTTTTTCATCAATTTTTAATTTGCTTCTCTTTTTTAGGTTTATAATATCTTACATAATCTATTTTCATGCTTGTTCCAATCAATTTATCAGTAATAGGGCCTGAATAATTATTTTTTAAAATTGCCAAACTAAACAAGATATTAGTTTCGCTAAAACAAACCATATTCCGCATTGTATTATATAGCTTACCATCAAAATAGAATTTAAAATAATCTTCATCCCACTCTAAACCATAGGTATGATATTCTTCTCCAAAGTTTGATGTTTCAGATAAATTGTATTCATAAATTGTTTTCCAAATGTTATTTTCAAACACTTGTATTTTATAATCTGTTATTAGGTTTCTTGACATGCCATCATTTTGCAGCCAACCATTTATAAACTGAATGCTTTTTATTTCTTTAGCTTCATTCCATTCAAATTCTATCCACTTATCTCCAGAGTTTCTCGATACCCATCTGGTATCTAAACGATTATCTGCTACAAAACTGGGTTCTGACTTTAAAGCATTGGAATTATTTCCGTTTGTTGTAATGGTAACATCATTACTAGCCACTAAATTTTCGATATATTCAGGTAATGGCTTATTGCTATTTGGAAAGTTCTTGATTGATGTTCCAAAAATGCGTAATTCGCTTATTTGAATTGATTTGGGTGTTGATGAAATGAGTCTAATTTTTTTGGCATTTACTACTTCTTTCAACTCTATTTCATGTAATGGCTCTGCGGTGAGTGTATGATGTAGCTGATTACTCGAATGTGTTTTTCTCCCACTAGGAGCTGTATCAAAATCTGTCCAGTTATGTACATTTGTATTTATGATACTTGGAAAGTGCCCTTCATTAATATCGACTTCACAAGCCTTTTCTCCTTTAGCTAGTCTAAATTTGGGCCATAACCAAAAGGAGTTATTAGTTGCGGGTGCAGCTGCATACTTATACCTAGCCTCAAAGTATCCATAACCAAATGTTTTCTTTGTCCAAACATTACCTGCCGTCCAATCCTGCCCTCCTCTTGTTTCTTTTTTTATAACAAGTTCCAGAATACCATTTTGTACAACAGCATTTTCTCTCCAACGACTGCAGGCTACCAAAACGTGTTCAGTTGGGCCATTTTGCGAAATCCATTTTTTATCTAATTCTTTATCTGAATAATCAAATTCGTCTTGCCATATTAGTTTCCAATTACTCAAATCTAATTGCTCGTAATTCTCAAAAATAGATGTCTGATTCTTTTCCGAATTCTGTGCATACAGTGATGATAACACTGAAAAAAATATAATAACAAAATGGATATTTATTTTATTCATTAGTTAACTTTTATAATTTGAGACCAATTGCTTTCTTTAGTATTAGAAACCCTCTTTATTTTAAAATAAATATCGTTTTCATCATTTAAATCAATAGACATCATACCTCTAACGTTAGATGTAAAATGTTTATCTAAATTATCTTTAGATGTACCATAGACTACTGTATAATCCTCATCTTCAAAATCACTAGAATATCCAATAACCAATTTATTATCTGCAATAAATGCATCCCAAATTATAGGTGGTAATGGTTTACTATTTGGTGTTACTTGCTTTGTTTCCGAAGGTTTACTTATTCCTTTATCATTTAAAGCAAATAACTTAAAACTGTAGGTTTTTCCGTTGGTTAAACCATCAACATCTATAACATTGGTAATGGTTTTTGGTGATGTAATGGTTTCACCTTTATCATTAATATATGACACAACATATTCTGTAGCATTGGGTACTTTATCAAAAAGGATTCGTACTGAATTGTTTCCCAAAATAACTTCTGAAATCAATGGTTTAAAGGGTTTTTCAAAAGATAAAACTTTCGTAAACCTTGAATGACCTGTTGGAGTAACCAAGCTTATTTCTATATCTATTATTTCGCCTGATATATCTCCCCATGCTATTTTTCCATTCCATTCTGCATCCTCCGGTTTTAAGTTTGGTAGATTAACAAAACCGCTTTTTAAACCGAAACCTTTCAAATTTTTAAATTTCAAATGATAATACAATTTGTACCCTACCATATTATGACTAGGATAATCACTTCTACTCTTAATTGGCATACTAATATCAGCCGTATTTTTTTCAAAATCGATATTTGAAATTCCAATATCATGAATTGGTGCATGCTCCTTTTTAAGACGATGGAACAACCTTCTTTTATCGCGCCATGTGGTAATAACACCCCAAACTCTATTTTCCTCTGCTGTAGTTCCAGCATAAGCACTTCTGTAATCGTTAAAGGTCCACATAGACGTACCAATTACAAATTCGTTTTTATGTCTAAAATGGTTCATCCACTCAGAGAATATCTCTTTATCTGCATTTGGCGATGTGGTTTGAAACGGGTCAAATCCGTATTCTGAAATAAAAATGGGTTTATCTGGCCATTTAGTACGTAATGTGGTTAAAATCTCTTGCGGCTCACCCTGCCAACGATACATATTATGCATTATTAAATCTGCATAGGTATTAGGGTCTGTTTCTGGAGTATATTGTTCTTTTTGACCTGAATTACTCACACATGTTACCAACCTATAAGGGTCTAGTTCTTTCTTTACATATGCTATGGCTTCTTTGCCATACTCCATATGATTATTTAACTCATTACCAACACTCCAACCAATAATACTTGGGTGGTTTATGTCTCGCTCTATCATCCCTTTTAGCCAATATTTTGACAACAGATAGTTTTTTTTGACACCTGTTTCTGTTGAAGTTTTAACATAAGGTTGGTCTAAATACAAAACTTCTTCATCAGGGTTTTGAAGCACTTTCACTCCATTAGAAACCTCTGAAAGTGGTTGATAGTTGGCTCTAAATTCGTCGTTATCTAAATCTCTTACGTTTATTTCCTCAAACAATAAAATACCTTTTCTATCGCATAAACCTATGAGTTTTTCATTTTGAGTACCATGCATGATTCTCATGAAATTTGCTCCTGCTTCTTTCAAAAGGTCAACATCTTTTTCGAGAACTTCCAAAGGTTCTGAAGACCCCCAAAAACGGTGTTCGCTAACTCTATTAAATCCAGCTAAACGCACTGGCTCTCCATTCAAAAGTAATTTAGAATCTGTGAGTGTTACTTTTCTAATACCAAAGTTATCGCTTCGCTTATTTAAGATCGTTTTACCTTCAGAAATTGTAGTTTCTATTTGGTACAATTTAGGATTATCAAAATGCCATAATTCTACTTCATCGCGTTTTAATGAAGCCTCTAAATGTATATATTTCGATGTATTAGGCTCTATTTCAATAGTGCCGTTTAAAACTCCTATCTCCGTTTTATCAATTATTTTTGAGTTTACTGTAATGGTTCTTTTTTCGTTTGAACTATTTTCGATTTTCACCTTTAGTTTTACTCCTGCTGTACCTGTTTTAAGATTAGGTTCAGCGTGAATATATTGGTAATCTATACGAACATCTTTGTTTTTTGTGAGTGTTACATCTCTTATAATGCCTCCCCAGTTCCAAGTTGCTCCAACAATAGCACTATTATCTACTTGAACTGCAATTACATTTTTACCATTAAAATTTATGGTTTCTGTAACATCAAACTCAAAAGGTGTAAAACCTCCTCTATTACTTCCTATAAATGTTCCATTTAGATATATTTTTGATAGGTGATATACGCCACCAAACTTTAAATAATACCTTTCGTCTGGAGCTTTGGTCCAACCTTTGGGTATATCAACAGTTTTTCTATACCAGCCTATGCCTGTGTAATTTGAAAAATCATTAATCATTCCCCAGTGCCCTGGCACTCTTAAATCATACCAACTAGAATCATCAAAATCAGTTTTAAACACCTGTTTTGGTTCTTCTTTGGCAATTAAAAACTCCTCTTTAGAAATTTTCTTGAATAATACTGCATCTGCAGCAACTGTGCCTCCAGCAATGGCAGTGAGTTCTACATAATTAGTATCGGCACTATCAAATTTATAAATACCTAGGCTAACCCACTCATTACAAAATACACGTTGACTTACATATTTTGTGGTGATTCCATCTGCATGTTTTACATTATATTGAGCGGTAAGATGCGATTCAAAAGGATATTTGGTGAATGCTTCATAATATCCAGACGTTTTAAAATCTGGTTTAAACCTAAAATAGGCATCATCGTTTTTCTTTCCTTCAACTAAATTATTCTCAGGAAAATTATGTTTTAAATAGTCTTCTCCATAAAATTTAGAAAACCTAATCCCCGTTTTAGAAGATTTCCATTCACCATGAATTTCAACATTAGCATCCTTATTATCTATTATAATATGATCTTCAGTTGCTTTTATATTCCTATAATTGGAACCCTCTCCATAAATAGCATGGAATTTCCAAGTACCGTTTAAAGTGAACTCGTCAGGCACCTGTGAACAACCTAGGTTAATATTAAATACAAAACCAAGTAATAAAGTATAACATATTTTATAGACTATACTTCTCATTTTCTTTTCCAAAACTTAACATCATCTATATATACCTGATTTGGAACCAGTAACCTTAGAAGTGCTTTATTATTATGGGTAAAGCCTTCTGATTTGAATTCTCCCACTTTAGTTCCTCCAATCTCAACCTCAACTTTGTTTTTATTAACATGAATTAATAGTTCGTGCCATTTGTTGCTTTCTAATGCGTACGGAGTTTTATGTATTTTAGATTTAAGTAACTCTTTTTGCTCTTTAGTTAAACTTTTTTCTAATATAGATTTCCGTATTTTTAAATTCATATTTCCTGTTTTCCTATCTTCAAAAACAATTTCATTTGTTCTAATGACCACATCAAAAAGATGCCCTGCCCAAACCGTTTTTAAAGAAAGATCAGCAAAATTCAACTTTAGTTCATCTTGATCAGAGGGAAGTAAAAATTTCAACCCAACCGAACCATTTTTAAACCCAAGCTCATGACGTACCGCAGTTGCATGGTTTGCAGATTTATGCATCCATACATGCAATGTGCCATCTATTAAATCGACCTGCTTATGTCCTGGCGCTGTTTTATTGCTACTGGTTGTCCAATTATTCCCAGGCTCATCCTTTAGCTCTTGCGACTCTACTCTTTCAAAGTCATCAACAAAAATTAACTCCCCGTAATTTTCCTGTACTTCTGAAAAGATATTAGCTATACATACGCTAACTATGATGACGAGATATTTTATATTATTCATGCTTTAATCTGTTTACACTATAATTAAGTAATGCATTTTTTAAATTCATGTTATTTCATCATTGGCATAATATTTCAAAAATTGATGCAGGTACATCTTCCGATGGATGTTCCGCTTCAACTACAAAACCTTTTAAACTTAAAGGCTTTTCAGGCACAAATACATTAATAGTTTGGTAATTGCCCTCAACTTTATGAAGCACTTCTCCCGCTAAATCCTTTATGACATAATTACGAATACAGAAAGGCACAACTTCTTCTGGGTGTCCCATAAGTGTAGACTCCATTGGGTGATCATAATCTGGGTCTAAAAACAACTTAATTTCTGAAATAGTTTTAGCCTCTTTCCATTCCACTTTTATTGTTGGTTTTTCATCATTTAAATCGGCAACCCAAGCATTTACCTTTTCATACGGACGCACATAACCATTTCCTATATTTGAAACATTAAATGCTTCAATTGCAGGAGCTATTGTCATTGCTATATTTTTACCTTCAGGTCTTCTATGTGGTGTCCAAAACTCAAACTCATCTACTCCAATATTTGCAGGAGGTGTTTGTTTACCGTTATTAGACACTGCTTTATTTACCCCATTAAATACAGAAAGCACACCTGTATAGCGGGTATGACTCGTTTTTAACTGTACTGCAGTATTTAATAAGAATGTAACAAAACCATATTGCTGCTGTGGTACTCCATTGGAAAACGAAATTGTAATGTTTTGTTCTCCTTTTTTAAGATTAAAAGTTTGTGTTTCTAAGATTAATTCGGGAGTATAATTTTCCGTTTTTTCTGAAGTTCTCAATTGTATCTCTAACGTAGTTTCTTCTGTTGCTTTAACCAATACCTCAATAGTATAATTTTGATTTGCTACTAACGGAAGCATTTGAGCTGCAGAAATATTTAATGGAAACCAATCACCATTAAAAGGGACTTTAGAAAGTTGTAAAGTTGATGATGTAGTTATGCTTGCTTCTGAAATTAGATTACTTGATGGTTTTATTGGTACTTTAGGAATGCTTTGTCCGGTTAAATTTAATTCGTTTTGAAGCGTTTTTATATGCCCCTCACTTAAAATCTCGGCTGGTTTTACTCCTAATTTATTACATAGTACTGCTGCCATACCTACAGCTTGCGCACAAAACGCTGTGGTTGCCATAACACGTGTAGACCCAAAAGCAACATGGGTAGCACTTATAATACGACCAGCTAAAAACAAATTGTCTATATCTTTACTTACGAAGGAACGATATGGAATTTGGTATATCCCTTTAGAGTGCCATTGTGTACAACCAGAAAGTTCGCTATACACACCATCTGCAGGGTGTAAATCTATAGCCCAACCTCCATGTGCAATAGCATCATCAAACTCTTGCTGATTAATAACGTCTTGTTGTTTCATCATATACAACCCTTCAAAACGCCTGCTTTCTCGCTTACCAGGAATTGTTCCTACCCATTCTAAGGTCATATTTTCTACACCCTCAAACGCTCCTGAGTTTTTAATGTAATCCCATACACCATATATTACTTTCCATAATTCGTATTTTATCTCTTCGGTATCATGAATGGTGTCATGACGACCACCGTATTCAAACCACCAAAATCTACACCCTTTATCATCTTTTCCTATAGCTTTATATCTAGGAATTTGAGTAATATCTTTTAAAGCAAAATTTGGTGCTTTAAATTTTACAGGCTTGTCTGTATTTTTACTATAGAAATACATGGAGTGTCCTAATAACTCTCCATAAGATTTCTCTGGAGCAAATAATTCTCCAAACTCTTCTTTAGGTTCTGCTCCCATTCTAAAACTTGCTCCTGCCTTAAAGGCTACAATACCATCACCAGATGCATCACAAAACAAAGGCGCTTTAACAATATATTCGGTAGAATTTTGAGCGTTAAATGCTTTTATAGATTCTATTTTTGTATCGCTATATTTTTCAACATCATAAACACTAGTATTCAATAACAAGGTAATGTTTTGTTCATTTAAAACTTTTTCAAGCAAAATGGTATCAAAAATTACGGCGTTACCCTCTTTGTTTCTATTTAGATTTTCTACTAGAATCTCATCTATTACACCACCTTCACGAGACCAACGGTTATTATTCCCTAAATGAGAAGTTGCTCCTAAAATCCATAAACGTACTTCTGAAGATGCATTTCCTCCTAAAACTGGTCGATCCTGAATCAAAACCACTTTAGTTCCTTTTCTTGCTGCTGTAATTGCAGCACACACTCCTGCTGTTCCTCCACCTGTAATAGCAAAATCGTAAACTAACTCTACTATTTTACTACTCCTTTTCTCTTTATCAAATGTTTTAGCAATCATTAAAACGCAATTTTATTTTTTTTTATAATTATTTAGATTTTTTAATAATGAATAAGCCTAAAAGCAGAACAGATAATCCTACTCCTCCTACCAGTAATTGTCCTGAATCTCCTATAAATGACAAGATTAAGATTAATAATCCTGTAGAAGCCACACCTATTCCTATAACTCTAGTTCCTTTTTTATTTCCTTCTGAAACTTTTTCCTCTACATCACTAAGCTTTAACTGTCTTATTTTCTCATAATCATCATAAGCCGATGTATCACTTTTTGATTTAACAAGTATAATTTCAATCAAAATCATTAATGCAATTGGTAATCCCATACCTACTACCATCTCTGCAGAACGACTTAAGGTAACACCTATAATATCTGGCGCAAAAAATTTAAAGAAAAAATTAACTACTAATGATACAGAAGTAACTAATAAAATAGTTTTACCTGTTTGGTGTTTTGAAAATAGCGACCAAAGTGGTGGTAAAAACATAGCGCCACCCGTTAATGCTCCTAAACTTAAAACTACCTCTACAATACCTCCCATATAAGGTACCAATAAGGCTACAACTATAGTTAATATACCAAGAATTACCGTTGCTATTTTTGCAACTCTCATTAGTTTTATATCATTGGTTTCTGGAAATAAGTTTTTATACAAATCATTAGTTAATACCCCTGCCGAAATATTTAACGTAGTATTTACAGAACTTGATGTTGCGAAAACCATACCTCCCAACATTAAACCAAGCATTCCTACTGGCAATACTTCTTTACACATAAGTAAATAAGCGCCTTCATCTGCTAATTGATTTAATTCAGGATTTAATACACGATAAATCATTGGTGGTATCATCCATATTAATGGGCTAATAGCATAAAGCCCTCCAAATAACCAGCCCACTTTTTTTGCATCTTTTGGTGTTGCTACACTTGTGTAACGCTGTACATAGGCCCAATTACCAGCAATAAAGAACAAATTATACAGCCCAAAAGCTATCATAAACACCCATGTATACTCCGTATTTGTAAACTCAAAAAAGCGATCTGGCGCATTTGCTATAAAATTATTAATACCACCAACCTTATCAAAAGACAAAGGAACAACAATAAGTACTGCTGCTGTAAGTACTATAAATTGTAACACATCTGTAACAATTACTGCCCATAGACCACCTACAGCTGTGTAAATAAGAATAAGCACTCCCAAAAAAATGATACTAGTATATATTGGAATACCTGTAGATACCTCTACAATTTTAGCTACTGGGTATAAAAAAGCTCCGGTAGAAAACAATGAAATAACTAAAAAAATATAGGTATAGGTTTTTTGAGTAGACTTCCCAAAACGATTTGTTATATACTCAGCAGCAGTTAAAGCTTTCGTTTTTTGCCATTTTGGAGCTAAAAAAAAGCCAATTATTACACCTGCAATACACATGGTCCATTGTACTGTAATAGCTACCCATCCACTTGAATAGGCAATAGAACCCCAAACTACAAAAGTACCAGCTGAAAAGAAGCTCATAAATAAAGATAAACCACTCATCCACCAAGGCAGAGCTCCTCCTGCAGCAAAATATGATTTCATGTTTTTCCCTGCTTTTGAAAAACTCATACCACATATAAAAACTAATGCGGTAAATACTAAAATGACTATAATATCAATGTTGTTCATTAAAGATTTTTTTAATTATTTTAAAGATAATACAACCAAATAATTGAATTAAAATAATATTGTTTTTATCCTCTAAAAACGTTTCCGAAAACAAAAAAATTACCGAAAACGCTTCCGAAAAATTCATTAATTTAGCTTTAACATAAATTTTAAATGAAGCATTTTACAATACAAGACATCGCTGATAAATTAAACGTATCTATTTCAACAGTCTCCAGAGCGTTTAATAATAAATATGATATAAAAAAAGAAACCAAAGAACTTATCTTAAAAACAGCTAAAGAAATGGGATATCACCCTAACCCAATGGCTAAATCATTAAGTAAAAAACGTTCTTCAAATATTGGCGTTGTAGTACCTGAATTTATTAATGAATATTATTCTGAAATTGTTATTGCACTCCAAAGTTTTTTGATTTCTAAAGGTTATCAAGTTCTTGTAATGCAGTCTGATGAAGATGAAAGCCAGGAATTAATAAACGTACAAACCTTAATTAATAATATGGTTGAGGGTTTGATCATAGCTCCAACTATGGGCAGTAAAAACATGCAATACTACCAAAGCAAAGTTAAAGAGGGATATCCTATAGTATTTTTAAATAGAATTGAAGCCTCTATTCCTGTTTCTAAAGTGGTTTTTAACAACCTGAAATGGAGTTTTTTTGCTACAGAACATTTAATTAGACAGGGCTATAAAAAAATCTATCACCTGTCAGGGTATAAAGATTTATCTGTTTCTTATGAACGTATTCTGGGGTTTAAAAAAGCTATGAAAAAGCATCATATTTTAGAAGAAGATTACAAAATTATTGAAACAGGATTGTTAGCAAAAGAAGGTATGGAAGTTATTGAAGATTTAATCTTTCATCATGACATACCCAATGCTTTTTTTTGTGTGAATGATATGGTAGCACTGGGTGCTATTAAAAAGCTAAAAGATAATGGTTATAGAGTACCTGAAGATGTTGCATTTGTTGGATTTACAGAAACACGAATAGCAGAACTTGTAAGCCCTCAACTAAGTAGTGTTAAACAACCTACTTATGATATGGCTAAAAAAGCTGGAGAACTTCTATTGAAGCAAATAGAAAACAAAAGCACTCCAATTGAAACTATTATTTTGAACGGCGAATTCAATATTAGAAAGTCCTCCGTTAAAGGTTCTACAACTGACTTATTATAAACAAGTTAACCTTTTACTATAAAGTTAAAGGTTACCCCCCTGTAATCCCATTGCAGTTACTTAAGTTTTTATAAACTTTTGTGATCGATTCGTCATTCCTGCACTTGATGTGGAATCCTGTCATGCTTTTGGATTCCTGCCTGCGCAGGAATGACAACTCTGTTATAAAAGAACTTCATTCTTTCTTTAAAACTATGCATTTCAAACACATAGTGCTTTATTTAATCAGTCAAACTCAATGCCTTTTTAGCTTTCGTAAAATACTTAAATGCTATGTAAGCAATAACAGCTAAAGCTATTGAAAACGAAAACATTAATTTTTTATGTTCGTCATTAACTAAAGCTAATATTGCAATTGCTAAAGCAATTATAAAAATTGTAATTGCTATCATTTTTAGTGGCATTAAAGACGCTGTTGATGCTTTTTGAGTTTCAAACTGCTGTTTCAAACTTAAAGCCTTAGCCCAACCTTCATTTTCCTTTTTACTAAAAATTTCGAAAGCTAATAACATAATGAGTGGTACAACAATTCCTGATAACATATCTGTAATTCTACTATTCTCAGCAATCCAATTCACCATTGGTTTAAGAAACTCTATATGAGTTAAAAAACCATCACCAACTAAAGCAAACTTAATAATGTAAGCTGAAATAAAGCCTGTTATAGTGGTCACCCACACAGCCCACAAACTTATTTTCTTCGAAAACAACCCCCAAATTGATGGAAGTATTAAGGGTATATAAAGTAACGTATTGATATCTATAATAAAATCTGTATAACCATATAATGGTATTAATAGTGCTCCGGTAACCACTATGCCTCCTAAAGCTATTGTAACAATTCTACCAACATTTACTACTTGTTTTTCACTAACAGTATTTCCTTTTATTCTTTGATAAATTTCCGTGAAAGACCCCGCAAAAACATTAAGTCTTGTGGTTGCCATACTCGCAGTAGCAGATGCCATGGCTGCAATCATTAAACCTATCATTCCTGTTGGCAATACTTTTTGACACGCTAAAATATACGCTTGTTCTGTATCTGCGTTTGGATTAATAACTCTGTATACTAATGGTGGGATCATCCAAAAAACTGGACTTATAATGTATAATCCCCCAATTAAGTATGCCACTTTTTTGGCGTCTTTGGCTTTTGGCACACATACATAACGCTGTACAAAAGCCCATTCTCCTCCCATGGCTACAAAGTTAATAGTTACCCATCCTATCATAAACCACCAAGAATACTCCTCAACTACTGGAGAAAGAAATCCTTCTGGAACGTTTTCTATAAATGAGCCTATACCTCCAACTTCACCAAAAATTAAAGGAATTACAAAAATCACTGAAACTGAAAGGATGATGAATTGTAAAACATCAGTCACTAAAACCGCCCATAATCCGCCCGAAAAAGCAATAATAACTACTATAATGCATACTATAATTGATGTTATAGGAACCGATAAATAGCCTGTTGTTGGATCTGCCAAAAAGTGCCCCTCTGATAATGGCATAAGTGCACACACTACTTTTGAAAGCGCATAAATAGAACCTCCTGTAACGAACATAACCAAAAGCCCTTTTACCCATGTATAAAACTGCACTATTGAAGAACCATATCTTGCCTGAAGAAATTCTGAGGCTGAATTAACACCTGCTTTACGCCAAACTCCTGCAATCCATCTCCCTACAAGTAATGCTGCTACTCCATAACAAAGGTTTATAACAATGGCTACAACACCATATTTATAGGCTATACCTCCCCATATTACAAATGTTCCTGCAGAAAAGCAGGTCATAAATGCCGATAGACCAGAAACCCACCAAGGTGATTTACCTCCTGCAGCAAACATATCTTTGGAACTTTTCATTTTACCAGAAAATACCATTCCTGCGGCTACAATTCCAATAGCATATAATATTATTACAATGTAATCTATTTGTTGCATCTAAATTATTTTTTTAGTATTGAAATAGTATAATCAGTTGGTTCAACTCCCAAACCAGGCTTATCCGTAATTCTATATGCTCCTTCTTTTACCTCTATCCCTTCGGTGATTAAATGTTGATTTCGATCAAAAATGGTGTGCTGATATTCATGTGATTTTATACCTTCTAATGCTGAACTAGCCTGTAGACTAGCTGCTAAGAAAATTCCAGAACCAATGGTTGCGTGAGGAATAATACTTAAATTTTGGGATTGAGCCGCTAAACCAATTCTCATAAATTGTGTGATGCCAACATGTCCCATTTCTGGTTGTACAATATGTATAGCTTCGGCATTAATTCTCTTTTGAGCATCATAAACAGTTCTCCATTCTTCTCCTGCAGCGATAGGTGTTTGAACAGCACGTGCTACATGAGCTAACCCCTTTACATCCTCTGTTGCAACTGGTGCTTCAGCAAACCATAATTTATAAGGCTCCATTTCTTTAATTATTGCAATAGCCTCTGCAGATGTTTGATTCCAATGCATATCGCAAGCAATTTTTGTAGATGCTCCTAATGCTTTTCTTAGGGTTTCCATTTCTTGGTTTAAATCTTCTTCTGCCTGTGGCGTAGCAAACTTAAAACTGTTAAACCCTTTGTCTTGCCATGAAACTGCAAGCTCGGTTCTTTCTTCTAAGGTTGGTTTTGGCAAACCAGAAACATAGGCAGGTATTTCTGTTCTTCTTCTCCCTCCTAGTAATTTAGAAATTGGTAAATCTGTTATTTTACCTACTATATCCCAAAGAGCAATATCAATAGCCGCCAAAGCATCGTGATAATAGCCACCACTATAGTCTCGAAAACGCATCATATTATAGATGTCTTCATAAATGACAGAGACATCAAAAGGGTCTTTTCCTTTTACAAAATCTGCCATAAAATCATTAATCAAAGCCATAGTAGCCTCTGGTGCAATAAGTCCATAAGTCTCTCCCCATCCAGTTACTCCAGAATCGGTTTTAATACGTACTAAGACCGTTCTATCTACAGTAGCATACACCGTTTTATTACCCTGACGAACAAAATACCCTTTTTCATTAGCTTCTTCTCCTTTTTTTGTATCACCAAGATAGGGTTGGTCTCTTGGAATTGTAAGAACGAAAGATTCAACAGAAATTATTTTACTCATGATAATACTGTAGTTTTAAAATATTTTGAAAGACTTTGTAATTGAAATGATAATTCCTTTTTATCATAATCATCGAATTCAGGTAACGGCGCCCTAACTATATCGTTTTTAAAAATACCTCTTTCGGTTAATACATGTTTTGTTAATCGCATTCTGTAAATAGCCTGAATTATCAATAGAGGCAATGAATCTTTATAAATTTCTCTTGCGGTTTCCACATCTCCTGCTTTAAAAGCATCCCACATTTGTACATGTAAATCTGTTATTTCTGATGCTGGCATTGTAGCAACAACACCTCTTTTCATTTCATCTATGATATACCTGGCTCCTCCGCCTCCAATGACACCAATTAGGTGATCTGGTGCATTCTCTATGAGTTCTGTTATTCTAGAACCAGATGGTAGCGTTTCTTCTTTAATGTATTTTACTTGTTCTATGGATTCTGCAATTCTGCAAATGGCTTTAGGAGACAAACCAGCCCCAACAGGCAATGGTGCATTTTGTAAAATAATACTCAAATTTGGAACGCGTTTAGCTATTGTTGATAAAAATTCATGAGCCCCTTTTTCATCATTAGCATACTGTTTAGGTATTAATATCATAGCTGCATGAAAGCCAAATGGTTCTGACTCTAAAATATTGTTGGCAATAGTTTCAGCATCTCCTTTACCCCCACCACAAATAAGTGGAAGTTTACCTTCATTAACTTCATAAATCACCTCCAACAGTTCTAGCCTTTCTTCTGCACTCAAAAAATCGTATTCACTGGCCACACCCGGAAAAACCAAACCGCCTGCTCCAGACTCAATACAAAAACTTGTAATTTTTTTAATGGCTTCTTTATCTACTCCTCCATCTTCATTAAAAGGTGTTGGTATAACTGGTAAAACACCTTTTAGTGTCATTTCATTATTCTTATTCATATTTTTATTTAATTTAAAACTCTGTCTATTTTTATATCGGCATCTTTAATGTTCTAAAAAAAGCCTATTATTAATTATTAATCTTTAGAAGCTGAAGTGCTTCATTATTTTTTACTATTAAAACGCCTATTCCGCCATCATTTAGGGTTATCGTTTTTGCATTTAAAACCTCTCCATTAACATATAAATCGTCTATTGACTCTTTTATAAATTCAATTTTATTACCCTTTAAATATATGCCATAACCCGCATCTTGTCTAGGAGTTTCAACCTCAAACCCATACAGATTCCCTAAAAGAAGTACATCTAAATTCCCATCTTTATTATAATCATGTGAAACAATGCTCTTGATTGTAGTTATCTGAGCCTCATTAACTAATGGTTTTATTTTAAACAAACCTTGTCCTGTGTTTTCAAAAAGACAGGATGCAAAATTTGTTGCTTTAAGATTTAGTGCATTACTTATATTTTCTTTTCCATAAACAGTCTCTAAATCTGCCAAAGCAAATTCATGATAACTGGGAAATTTCTTCTTTATAAAGGGCATTTGCTGAGAACTGCACTGTCTTCCTCTTAAAGGATAATTAGTACCGTTTTGATTGTAACTTAAGACAATATCTACTGTTCCTGTTTTATCGAAATCCTTGGCATAGACCTGAAAAGGTTTTTCGTTGGAAGCTTGATATTTTGAATTTAGCCCTAGGTTTCCAGCTATGAAGTCTATATCGCCATCATTATCAAAATCTCCAGATTCTAAACTAAACCACCAACCCGTGTTTTTATCTAGATTGGCAAGTGATGTGTCTTTTACAAGCGTTCCATTTTTGTTTTTAAATACAGTCAATGGCATCCATTCACCAACTAATATTAATTCCTTTATATCATCAGAGTTTATATCCTCCCATTTGGCATCGGTAACCATACCAATATTTGCTAATTCTTTATTTTCAACAATGGAAAATTTAATCTGAGCATTGGTAGATTCATTTCTTAAAAGAAAGGAACGACCTGCATATGGATATACACCTGGGGTTTGTCTTCCTCCAACAAAAAGGTCTATATCTCCATCATTATCAAAATCATGAGGCCTTACAACAGATCCGCTAAAATTTAAACCTTCTGGAAACACTTCTTTTATCTTAGAAAATACCCCATTGTTGTTCACATACAATCTATCTGAATAATAATTAGAGTGTTGTTCAAACTCGTTACTTCCACTTACTACATATAAATCTAAATCTCCGTCATTATCAACATCAAAAAACGTAGCATCTACATCTTCATGTTTCTTATCTCTTTTAAAAATATCTGAATTGGTTTTAGTGAATGTCCCCTTTTGGTTTTGTACATATAAAACGCCTGGAAAGTTAGCAGCCCCTCCCACATAAAAATCGTCTAGCTTATCACCATTAACATCTCCAATACATAAAGCCTGTTTGTCTTCAGACATTTTATGCGGTAAAAGACGCTCCCTTTTAAAATCGTTAAATACATTCTGATGACTAATATAGTTTAATCCTTTTGATACTGTTACATCTTGAAACAATCTTTCTGATTTTGATTCCTTAACGTTTTTTATATCTGTATGAGATGCTTCTGAATGGTTTAATGTAATTTTTTGATTGCCTGAAATATTATGTATTTCCTGTACTTTATTATCCGGCCAGTAAACCGTTAATTTTTTAACGTCTTGTGATTCACCCAATCCAAAATGTAAAACATGACTTGTTGAGGATTGAAATCCTCTAGAAAAATGCTGCTCTAAAGTTTGAGAACCTTTTGTAGTAACTATAACAACACGAGCTCCTATTCCAAAAGGATTTTTTTCAGTACCAATAAGGTTCACCTTTAAATAGTTTCCTAAACCTTGTTCTACAGCTGTATTTTTATAAATATGCGCCTTATCATCCATGTTATTGGTAATAATTTCCAAATCTCCATCATTATCCAAATCTGCATAAGCAGCACCGTTAGAAGCTGTTAACATTTCTTTGCACCAGCTTTTATTCTTTTTATTAAAAGATAAATGTCCTTTGTTTTCATAAAAGTAGTTATCTTTTTTTCTTAGGGGCATTCGCCTTAAAATGGCCTCATCCCTTTGTTGTTCCAAAAGCCTCCTTACTGAGTTTGGAGCTTCTTTTATTTTCTTTTCGTATTCTGCTTCCGTTTTTTGCTTATAATGGATATAATCTACATTTCTAAAGTCTCTTTTTATACCATTTGAAACAAATAAATCTTTATCACCATCATTATCCATATCAAAAAATAAAGGTCCCCAACTCCAGTCTGTACTAGAAATTCCTGCAAGAGAAGCAACATCTGAAAACACAGGTGTCTCGTCTTTGGTTCGTGTTCCATTATTTAATTGAAGCGTGTTGTACATATATTGATGATGAAACCCTTTTGCTAGCAATTCATTAAATTTTTCAGGGTTCATCCCACTCATACTAGCTTTCATACCATAATTATCTTCAGAGACCATGTCTAAGGTCATAAAATCTAACCAACCGTCGTTATTAAAATCGGCGATATCATTTCCCATAGAAAAATTTGAAGTATGCCCTGTGGCTTTCTTACAAACTTCTTTAAAAGTTCCGTTTTTCTGATTGAGATAAATTCTATCACTAGAAGCGAAATCCTGACTTACCAAAACATCGGGCCACGAATCATTATTTAAATCTCCAATGCCTAGCCCTAGTCCAAAACCAATACCATCATTTAGTATTCTAGCTTCGTCGGAAACATCAATAAATACGTTATTGTCATTTCTAAATAATCGATCACTGGTTAAAGGAGATTTTACGCTTTGCAGCCTATCTATATCATAAAGAACTTTAGTATCGGTATTATGGTTTATCAAAAATAAGTCTAAATCGCCATCTTTATCATAGTCGAAAAAAGCAGCTTGGGTGGAATAATGAGGTAAGTTTAAATGGTATTTTTTTCCTTGCTCTTCAAAAACTGGCACACCATTTTCATCATTTCCTTGATTTACATAAAGCTTATTTTCTCTGGCTGTATCTTCTATGTATGGCCCTGATCGACATACATAAATATCCAACAAACCATCTGAATTAATATCTACAATTGTTGATGCCAACTCAAATCCAGGAAACCCCTGAACTTTTGAAATATGCGTTACATCCTTAAATTTTAGATGGCCTTCATTTAAATATAACTTATTCTCTTCCTGATTTGAAATGAAATATAAATCTGCTAAGCCATCATTATTAAAATCGGCTACAGAAAGACCAGCACCATTGTACATATAATCATAATTAAGAGCATTCATTTCCATACGCTCTTGAATTCTATTTACAAATGATACACCCGCTACAGAATCATTTAAAATCTCGAATAAATAATTGATTTCTTGATTTTTGTCGGTTTTTAAATCTGTAGTAGCCTTTTTCTCTTCTTTACACGAAAGCGCTAAAAGTAATAAAATTACTATCACTATTTTATGGCTGTCTTTGTGTAAATTATTACATTTCATTTTAAACTATAAGTTGAATTCATTTAAACGTTTTTCAATTTGCTAAAAAATTATTGTTTTCAACTCTGTTTTTGTCTTTTTTTCTTCCGTAGTTCTACTATGCAACTCAAAAAAGTCTTTAACAGATCTGAAAACTCTTAATTTTCGCTTAAACCCAAAAAGGTTAAATGAGTTCGTTAAATTGAAATTAGGGAACAAAAAAAATTTGTTCCCTAATTCTTCTAAAGAAAATCAACAACTATGATTTCTAATTAAACTAACTCAAACTAATTAAATATTAATAATTTGGATTTTGTGGCATTTGTAAACCACTACTAGCTGAAGCTTGTATTTCGGCATCTGGTATTGGCCATAAATAATCTCTAGCCGGGTTAAAGATTCTCACTTCTAGCTCTCTATAATCAAGATTACCTTTTTCTACTCGTGGTTGTGATGGAGCACCTGGATAAGTCACAAAATTATCTTCATCAATGCTTGGTATTAAACCTAAATCTCCACCAATTTTGCTAAAGCCATTAGCTGGACTTCCAAAAGCGATAGTATTTAAAACTTTTTCTGCAACTCGCCACCTTCTTATATCGAATAAACGAAATCCTTCATCTGCTAATTCCACTTTACGTTCTCTGCGAACTATTCTTCTTAATTCTGATTGATCAGTAGTAGTAACAGCAGGATAAGCAATGCCTGATCCGTTATATGCTCTTGCTCTAACCGCATTAATAGCATCCAATACAGATGGATCAATATCATTGGCTTCAATTTTAGCCTCAGCATAAGTCAATAAAACTTCTGCATAACGCATTAATATAACAGGATGCTCACCAACACCAGCCCATAATCCTGTTTCTCCTTTTAATGTAGGTTCATCAGAAAATTTCTTCCAAAAATAACCAGTGAAAGACACAAAGCGATTTGCGCCTCCAGAACTAAAAGTTTCCCCGCTAATAGGATCAACAATGCTTACACCTGCAGGATTTGTTGAATTAGGGTTATACACTCGTTCTGTTTTAAACCCATTCTCTACTTTCCAAGTAGCCAAACTATCACTATGTGTTTCTATAATATGACCAGACCATTCTTCTCCCGGAACAGCAATAGAAGCTTTTAATCTCGGGTCTCTATTTTCAAATGGATTTGCAGGATCAAAAGCTGGGTCTTCATCTATTGGTAACCCATTAATAGTCTCATAAGTATCGATCGTTTGTTGTGTTGGCACCAATTGACACCATCCTCCAAAACGACTTCCTTGTCTTATGGCTAACCCATGTACTCTAGTACCTGTAACATATTGCAAACTTAATAGCGCCTCTGAAGTATTTATACCATCTCTAGTAAACAAAGCTTCATAATCGTCAGCCAATTCAACACCACTACTCATTACCAACTGAGCCTTTTGAGAAGCTAACGTATAGTTTTCATTGTAAAGTGCTATTCTTGCTGCAAGGGCATTTGCTGCATTGGCAGAAGCTCTTCCTGCCTCATTTGAACTTAATGGTAAAAGACCAGCTGCAATATCTAAATCATTTAGTATAGAGGTTACAATTTCAGATTTTGGCGTTCTTGGAAGCGCATCTTGAGAAGCCACTGTAATTTCATCATGGAAAGGTACGTCTCCATATAATTCAACTAAATAGCTATAAAAAATCGCTCTTAAAAATAAGGCTTCTCCACGTATTTCATCAAACCGAGAAGGATTCGTATTGTCTTGAGCTCTTTCCATATTTGCTAATAACGAATTAGCACGTTGGATTCCAGCGTAAAATCTATTCCAAAAGCCGCTAACAATTCCTTCTGTAGAAGTTAAACCTCCTGTTGTAACAGTTGCAGTTCCAGCAACATTACCCCTGCTAAAACCTAGATCTGTAGTGTGATCAAGAAGTTGAGGGAATGGTGTTGCATTTACATAGTTTAGAGATTCATAAATTCCTACTAAAGCCACTTCCAATTCGGCTTCAGTAGAGAAGAATGCGGAACTATTTGGAGTTCCAGGATCTTTTAAATCTAATACCTTGTCTTCACAGCTATTCACTGCTATTATTAAGAGACAAGATGCCATAAAATACTTTATTCTTTTCATTGTATCAATTTTTTAAATATTAAAATCCAACGTTTAATCCAAGTGTATAAATTTTCATCACAGGATAAAAACCACCAGTACTAAAGTTAGGAATTGTAGGATCTACACCATCTGGCATTTTATCAAAAGTCAATAAATTTTGACCTGATAAGTACAATCTTAAATTGTTTAATTGTAATTTATCTAAAACCTCCTTCGGAAATTTATATCCTAAAGTTAAGTTTCTAAGTCTAGTATACGCACCATTAAACTTCCACGTTTCATTTACTCTCCAGTTAGGAGAGCTACTTGCTGCAACTGCACGAGGATAAGCGGCTCCTGTGTTCTGAGGTGTCCAATAATCTGTTTGCCAACGTTGAATTTTACCAGCGTTAAAGAAAGACCATCCTGCATCTTCTTGTAACACCACATCTCTACCACTTTCACCTATAAACGAAACAGATAAATCAAAATTCTTATATGACGCAAACAAATCAACTCCCCAAAAAGTATCAGCAATTGTGCTTCCTATTATCGTTCTATCATCATTATTTATAACGCCATCTGGCATACCAGTTAAGTTACCATTTGCATCACGCCCATTAACATCTACATACTTAATATCTCCAGGTTGTACGGCTCCAAATGCAGGAACAGGCAAATCAGCATTTAATGCGCCTCCTGTAAAATCACTCTCTTGGTATAGTCCATCTGTTCTTAAACCAAAAATTGAATTTTGTGTTTCTCCTACTCTTTGTATTGTTCGCCCAGGAGGTAGCTCTGTTAATCCATCAGCCAACCCAGTAATTTCATTATTAAACGTAGAGAAGTTAGCGGCTATACCATAATTAAAGTCTCCAATATTATCTCTCCAATCTAATGAAATATCTATACCTGAATTTTCTACATCACCAGCATTTCTAAATGGTACATTTAGCCCTTGACTAGTTTGTAAAGTACCTATTTCCAGAATAATATCTTTAGTAGTTCTCACATAATATTCTGTAGTCAATTTTAACTTGCTAGAAAAAAGATTGACATCTAGACCAACATTAAAGTTTTCTCCTGTTTCCCAAACTAAAAGTGGATTAGCCAATTGTGTTTGGGCACCACCAACTTGCGTTGCGCCACCCAATACAGCATCAGCATTTCCTAAACCAAATTGAGAGGCATAAATAAAGTTCTGTGCAACTGGATTACCATTAGCATCTGTAGTAAAAACTCCTTGATTACCTAATTGTCCCCATGATGATCTCAGCTTTAAAAAGGTTACAACATCATTTTCTGGGAAAAAATCTTCATTTGATATCACCCAACCAGCTGAAAATGAAGGAAAAGTTTGCGATCTGTTAGTCGCTGCGAATCTAGAAGAAGCATCTCTTCTTATATTAGCTTCAAATAAATATTTATCCTTGTAAGAATAGTTAATTCTCCCAAAAACAGATTCTAAGCCAAATAAAGTTGCTGTACCATTGTTTGTAGAACTTTCTGCATTACCATTATTTAGTGTTCTAAATTCAGGAACTACAAAAGTCCTTCTAAATGCTCCCCAATTTTCTGATTGGGTTTTTATAAATTCATAACCAGCTAAAGCTGTAAGACTATGACCCCCAAAATCTTTATTAAAATTAATCAAAAAATTAAAATTATCTGTGAAAATTTCTGAAGTAGATTTACTCAAACTGTTATTAGTAACCAGATCTGTATTTGGTTCAGCATCTGAGTTTTCTTTGTAAACATAACCAGCAATAAAGGCATCACGATCCATATCTGTATATTGAGGCGCATAAGATACCGTAAATGCTAATTCATCTATTGGTTTATATGTAGCCTTTAAAACACCCCTGAAATAGTTAGTGACTCTTCGATCTAATGAAGATGTATTAACTATAGCTACAGGGTTATTACCATTAAAACCAGACCCCCAACTACCATCGTCATTGATAGCCACAAATAAAGGTTGATACCTATATGCTTGTCTAAGTGTATTTTCTAAAAGCCTTGGCTCATCTGTAATTTCTCTTCTGAAATTTAAATCAAAAGCAACATCTAATTTGTTACTAATTTTTACATCCGTATTAAATCTACCTGAAAACCTTTTAAATTCGTATCCTGGAACATTACCTTCCTGATCCAGATAAGAAACAGATCCTCCCAACTTTAATTTATCAGAACCTGCACTAACTCCTACACTATGATAATGCTGCAATCCACTTTGAGAAAAAAGTAAATCTACCCAATCTGTATCTGGTAAAGCTTCTGTACCAACTCCTACACCACTCCTGTAACTTTCTAAAGTAGCTTCATCAAAAGAACCTGGTATAGCATCGTTGAATGCCTCCATATACTCCAAAGAACCTAAGAAATCTAATTGCTGTGCAGGTGTTTGAAAGCCTACATAAGTATTATAAGATGTTTTTATAATACCCTCCTTACCTCTTTTAGTAGTTATCAAAATAACCCCATTTGCTCCTCTAGATCCATAAATAGCTGCTGCTGCTGCATCCTTTAATACCGAAATAGATTCTATATCATTTGGATCTACACCATTTATGTTATCAGGTATACCATCAATCAATACTAACGGATCATTTTTTCTTCCGTTACCAAGTGAACCAATACCCCTAATTCTTAGAGTAGCATCATCTCTACCTGGTTGCCCACTAGATTGAGTCGCAGTAAGACCAGGAACTAATCCTGCAAGAGCTTGCGATGTTTGTGCTGCAGGCTGTCTGGTTATTTCAGTAGCCTTAACAACCTCTACAGAACCAGTAAGATTCACTTTTTTCTGTGAGCCATATCCCACCACAACAACTTCATCTAACTGAGCAGCATCCTCAATTAGTGTTACATTAACCTTTTCCTTACCACTTACCGAAATGCTCTGAGTCACCATTCCAATGTAAGAAAAAACTAATGTAGCTCCTTCGTTTACAGTAATACTATAATTACCATCAAAATCGGTTTGTACACCATTACTGGTACCCGACTCTAAAATGTTTGTTCCTGGAAGAGGAACTCCTTGTTCATCAGTAACCGTTCCTGAAACTGTTTTTCCTTGCGCAAAAAGCGTCAAGTTACAGCTTAAAAAAACCATTACTAAAAAATAATTTAGTTTCATAAATTTTACGTTTAGTTCTTATAATGGAAATAAACTTAGAGTAAAAAAGAGATCAGTATCTGATTTTGAAAACAATAAATAATGAAACCGTTTCCGAAACCGTTTCCGAAAACCGAAACCGTTTCCGAAATCAATTAATTTTAATTTAAATCATTTCTTTTTATGTTGTGCACTATCTTTATTAGTACGTATGTTTAGAGAGAGATAATTGATTAAACTCTAGTATTGATTTATTTACATTACATTATTGCTTATTAATACCTTCAGAAATAGCCATCAACTATAAAATATTATTTTACAAGCTAATAAGGTTTTGTTCCGTTTATTAGTTCTAAAGACAAATTAATTATGATACATATAACAATTAAAGATGTAGCGAAGAGGCTTAATGTATCAGTATCTACTGTATCAAGAGCTTTTAATGACAAATATGATATAAAAAAAGACACCAAAGAACTCATCTTAAAAACTGCTAAAGAAATGGGGTATCACCCCAACCCAATAGCAAAAAAGTTAAGTCAAAATAAATCACTTAATATAGGTGTTGTCATACCTGAGTTTATGAATAGTTATTATTCTGAAGTAGCGATTGTTTTACAAGAGTTTTTTATATCAAAAGGCTACCAAGTTTTACTTATGCAGTCTAATGAAAATGAAGAACAAGAGTTAAAAAATGTAAAAACATTAATTAATAATATGGTTGATGGTTTAATAATAGCTCCAACCGTAGGTTACAGGAATACACCATATTTTATAGAAAAACATAATGAAGGCTATCCAATGGTATTTTTAAACAGGATTGATGAGACTTTACCCGCTTCTAAAGTTATTTTTAACAACGTGAAGTGGAGTTTTTTCGCTACAGAACATCTTATTAGACAAAATAATAAAAAGATATATCATTTATCTGGATATAATAATTTATGCGTCTCTTCAGAAAGAGTAGAAGGTTTCAAAAAGGCAATGAATAAACATAAAATTACTAAAGAAAATTACAAAATTATAGAAACAGGATTGTTGGCAAAAGAAGGTATGGAAGTTATTGAAGACTTAATTTTCCATCACGATATACCAGATGCCTTTTTCTGTGTAAATGATATGGTCGCTTTAGGTGCTATGAAAAAACTAAAAGACAATGGTTATAAAATTCCAGATGATGTGGCCTTTGTGGGTTTTACAGAAACAAGAATAGCCAAACTAGTAACACCTCAACTAAGCAGTGTTAGACAGCCCACACGCGAAATGGCAAAAAAAGCTGGAGAAATGCTATTAAATAGGATAAATAACCCAGATTCTGAAACTGAAACAGCTATTTTTAACGGAGAATTTAATATAAGAAAATCATCGGTTAGGGATTCTTCAATACCTAATATATAAAACTGTTTTTCTATAGAAGTGAGGAATCTTAACAACTCTAAAAGATTCCTTTAGAATGCTATTAAGATACTATTTTGAAATTATTTCAACCTTAGAAGTTTTTAAACCTTTAGACTTAGCATAAAGCGCAATTTCGCCAGAAGTTTTATCTGCTTTTACAATAGCCAAACACATACCACTAAAGGCTTTTCTATGATTTGCTTGAAAAGATTCTACACTAATTTGATTACCATTGTCTACAGCTAATAACTTCCCAGCCCCTTTAACCGAGAAGTTCACCAAATTATCAGCATTAGGACATAAGTTACCATTTTTATCTTCAATTCTAACAGTAACATAGGCTAAATCAACGCCATCTGCATTGATCTCTTTTCTATCTACAGATAAGCTGATTTTTGTAGGTTCTCCAGCTGTGCTAATCTGTTTTTCTAAGATTTGTTTGCCGTCTTTATAACCAACCACTTTTATATTTCCTGCTTCATAGGGTACTTCCCAAGACAAACGATATTTAGATTGAAAAGTTTTAGGTTCATATCTTAAAAAGTTGACTTTAAGCTCTGTTAAGTCTTTTCCTTTTACCTTCTTACCCATAGACTTACCGTTCACAAAAAGCTCTGCGCTATCACAATTGGTATAACAATATACAGGAATGGTTTGCCCTTCCATACCTTTCCAATTCCAATGTGGTAATAGGTGAATCATAGGTTCTGTAGTCCACTGACTTTGATACAAAAAGAATCTATCTTTTGGAAACCCACATAAGTCCACTGCACCAAAATAAGAACTATGAGAAGGCCAATCAGCATTCCAATACCCGTTAGTTGAATTGTCTTTTCCGCCATATGGTGTAGGTTCTCCTAAATAATCAAACCCCGTCCATATAAACTCCCCCATACTATGCGGATTTTGCTCTTGAAAATGAAATTCTACATCTGGAGGGTAAGCCCAAGGTGGCCCAATTAAATCATAACTGGTTACATGTTTAGAGTTATGCGTTTTATATTTTTCTATTGGTAAATGATACACGCCTCTACTGCTGGTACAACTAGACGTTTCAGAACCATACAACGCTAATTCAGGGTAATTACCTCTTAATTCACTGTATTTAGTTGGTTTGTAATTTACACCAGCAATATCTACCTGTTGTGCCATATTATTATCATACGGTGCAGAATAGTAATTAAATCCTGCCGATGTTGGCCTGGTTCTATCCAATTCTTTCACATAATCATTCAACCTTTTGGCAACACGCCACCCATTTTTCTTATCTCTCTGTTCTATAATTTCGTTACCAATACTCCACATGATAATAGACGGATGATTTCTATCTCTTAACACCATATCTTTTAAATCGCGTTCTCCCCATTCATCAAAAAACTTGTTATAACCATTTGGTACTTTTTGCATTTTCCAAACATCAAAAGCTTCGTCTTGAACCAACAGCCCTAATTCATCACACATCTCTAAAAATTCTCTGGATGGTGGATTATGGCTTGTACGTATGGCATTAACGCCCATACTTTTCATTATTTGCAGCTTACGCTCATCTGCCCTTCTATAAACTGCAGCTCCTAAGGCGCCATTGTCATGATGTAAGCATACCCCATTAAAACGAACTTGTTTGTTGTTTAAAAAGAAGCCGTCTTTGGTATATGAAACGGTTCTCATACCAAAACGTGTTTTATAAGTATCTAGAACATTTTTTCCTTTTGAAATGGTGGTTACAGCGTAATACAAATGCGGTGTTTCTAAATCCCAAATTGATGGATTCTTAATTTTGGTATACAATTCTGAAATAGCTGAACTATTTCCTTTTATAGTGAGTGCTTCTTCTTCTGAAGCTACCAATTCATCATCTGAATTGAAATACTCTTGTTTTACTGTTACCGTTTCGTCTGTATTACTTTTGTTTACAACAGTTGTTTCATTTTGAATAACCCCTATTTCTTTTGTTACTGTAGGTGTTGTTATGAAAGTTCCCCATTGTTTTACATGTATTTGGTTATCTATTTTTAACCAAACCGAGCGGTATAAGCCTGCACCAGGATACCATCTAGATGATAAATCTTCTGGAGTTAATCTAACGGCCACAACATTATCAGATCCGTCATATTTTAAATACTTACTAATGTCAAATTCAAACCCCATATATCCATAGGGACGATGACCAACAAACTCACCATTAATCCAAACATGAGCATTATACATAGCCCCTTCAAACTCTAAACGCACTACTTTCCCTTTGGCATCAGCATTCATTTTAAAATGTTTTCTGTACCAACCCGTTCCATGAAAAGGCAAACCTCCAGCTCTGGCATTATATTTTACATCAAACGGGCCTTCTATAGCCCAATCGTGAGGTAAATTTAAATTGCGCCATTTAGAATCATCAAAAGCTACTTTTTCAGCACCTTCTGTTT
The DNA here is from genome assembly GCA_947487895.1 of uncultured Flavobacteriaceae bacterium. Lineage (GTDB taxonomy): Bacteria > Bacteroidota > Bacteroidia > Flavobacteriales > Flavobacteriaceae > Seonamhaeicola. The sequence goes on along the minus strand of CANKYF010000001.1, from coordinate 98,236 downwards.
TATCATTGAAGAACTTCCACGAGTCATTAAAATTAAGGTTTTGGGCATTTATCCCGTTTAATCCAAGTACTATAAAAAGTACTAAACCTAATAGTTTGTTCATTTAAATTATTATAAAAAATTGTGATTATTCTTTTTCTATGTATACGTAATAAGCAATATTTTCTTCGCCTTTCGCATTAAAAAAACTAGCGTTTAATATTGTTTTTCCTTTGTTTAAATGCACTTTAAAATTTGCTGATATATCTGTATTTGAAACTGGAATTTTTTCATGAATTTCCTCTCCAATTTTAATACTTGCACTAGTGTAATTTAAGTTTTTACCCTCTGGGTAATTAGAGTCTAAACCTGGAATTTCTTCTTTAGTGATGCTAGGAATAGTTGTATTAATTAATAGACCTGATTCTTTAGGATATCTTCTTAAAGACACCTTATATTCTCCTTTTTCAATAACATTAATACTCCAATAACCTTTACCCATGTCTCCTCTTCTAATATACCTTTGATTCCAAGGTTGGCTGCCATTATCGGCGTGTACATCATGACAAGTTAAGGTGATAGGGTTTTCTTCTGAAGTGCCTATTTTAAAGTAAATCTCTTCATTAAATTGAATAGAAACATCATTCCACCATGTTTCGTAAAACGATCGCATTGCTTCTACTCGATCTGGATATTGTTTAGCCAAATCATTGTGTTGCCCTTTATCTACTTCTAAATTATAAAGTTCTTTTCCGTTTACCAATCGCCATTTATTCTGCATTACAGAAGATTTTCTCCATTTCTCTGGAACTTGTAATCTTTGAGAATCTGTAATAAGCATTCTATCATATTTCTTATCAGTATCTTGTAAAAGTGGCACTAAACTTTGTCCGTGTAATGACATATGATCTTTTGGTAAATCTATTTGGCACAGTTCTGCTAATGTTGGCAATACATCAATATTCGCAGATAATTCATTAATGTCTGTTCCTTTTAAAATGTTTCCATCTTTCCAATGAATAAAAAATGGTACTCTGTGTCCGCCTTCATATTCGCTACCTTTGGTTCCTCTCATATCTGCATTAAAACCTGTAACATTTCCTTTTTTGTTATAATAGCCAGCAGAAGTTCCATTATCGGTCATAAAAATTAAAATGGTATTATCTGCTATATTTAGTTCTTTAAGAGTAGTTCTTAGTTTACCTAAGTTATCATCAATATTGGTTATCATTCCGTAGAAACGTTTTTGAGTATCAGCTAAAACAGTTTCATCTAAATCTTTGTAAATATTATAGTAGCTTAATGGTACATGATATGGCCCATGAGGTGCATTTGTAGAGATGTAGCAAAAAAATGGTTTCTCTTTATTTTCTTTTATAAATCTTGAAGCTTCATTGAAAAACACATCTGTACAATAGCCCTTATATTTTTGAGGTTTTCCGTTATGAAAATAGGTGTCATTAAAATAAGTATTACCCCAATAATCTGGTGTTTGATCTACACCGCCTCCTCCATGCATGACAGTTTCTTGGAATCCTCTATCTTCTGGTCTAAATGGATAGTTATCTCCTAAATGCCACTTACCAAAACCACCAGTTACATAACCTGCTTCATCAAACATATTAGCCAATGTTTTTTCTTGTTCTCTTAATAAAGACCAACCGCCTACAGTATGCCATACCCCTACAGCATTAGCATACCTACCTGTCATTAAACCTGAACGTGTAGGTGCGCAAGTAGGCCCAACATGAAAATCTGTAAACCTATAACTTTCATTATGAAGAGCATCAATATGTGGTGTTTTTATAATTTTATTTCCATGTGCTCCAATATCTCCGTACCCTTGATCATCTGTAATAACAATAATCACATTTGGTTGTTTAAATTGATTAGCAGCCAATTTGTTCTTTTCTGAACAACCAACTACCAACAGAACTAAAATAAATAGGCTTGAAATATGTCTCACTAATAGCAAGGATTAATTTATACAAACAAATCTAAACTTATGTTTACGCTTTAAATACAATATATGTTTTAATGACTATTCTATATGGTTTGTAATGTACTCTAATCGCCATTGCACTTGCTTATTTTCTAATACAGATGCATTAATTTTTTCTTTTTCAATTGAAAACGAATATTTATGTTCTCCTTGCTTCATGAGTACTATAGAGTTCAAGATCAACAGTGCTTCTGCTTCATCATTAGAATCATATAAAGCTTGAGTCATGACCTTTGAAGGTTCTTGAAACTCATTTAAACCAAGATATTCTGCTGCTCTTACTTTATTTATTAATTCTGAATCGGTTTTAGAAATATCAACTATAAGTGGCAAAAATTCTTTAGCTTGTTCTTTAAATATGCTGCACGTTATCAACGCCCAATAGCGTTCCCATGGGTCTGAAGATTTTAGACTTTTTTCTATGCCAAATTTAGCTTCAGAAAAATTCAACAAGCTTAGGTTTGCAATATCAATATACTTATTGATGTCTTGCTTATGTTTTTGTCCAAATGCTTCAGGATTATCAAAAGCGTTTTTTATTAAATAATGTTCAGGATAGAATGACAAATCTGGCATGTCCTTTACCCATTTATTTAGTTTACCTCTAAGATCCAATAACAACTGTTTATTAGCTTCATCATTAGCTAAATTTTCAGTCTCAAACGGATCTTTTTCCACATCAAATAACAACTCAACTGGTCGTTCTTTAAAAAAAGCCGACTGTACCTCATTCAGTTTTCCTTCTGCATATAAACTTGCCCATTCCTGATAGGCTAATTGTTTATAGCGGTAATTATTCATTAGCCCATCAAAATTAAAAGGTTGATAGCTACGTATGTATTTGTATTTCCCTTTTCTAATAGCACGTACCAAATCATATTTTTCATCAAATCGATCTGCATAACTATAAGATTCATTACATGTGTCTAGATATTGTCTAGTAACATTTTCACCCATAAAAGGCTTACCATCCATCTTATCTGGTACATCTACACCTGCTAAATTCAATACCGTTGGTCCAAAGTCTATAAAACTCACAAAAGCATCTTCTCTTTTGCCTATTTCAGTATTAATTATATGTTTGTATGTTTCCGGAACTCTTACAACTAGTGGTACATGAACCCCCGTTTCATAAATATAGCCCTTACTCCCTGGTAAAACACCACCATGATCTCCAAAATAAAATATGATGGTAGATTCCAATAAGCCTTCCTCTTCCAACTCCTTTACAACAGCACCTAATTGCTTATCTATATGTACCATTTTATCTCTGTAGAATGCATTGGAATATTTAAACAACTCTGTATCTGGATGATTGGATTGTACTGCAACAGTATTTGTTTTTGTTGGATGCTTTTGCATCTCTTCCTCGGTAAAATGAATCCTACTTTCATGAGAATCATGTAAATTATAAACATGAAAAAACGGTTGACCTTCCCGTCTATTCTTCCATGTGGCACTTTTTGAAGAATCGTCCCATACACTATCGCTTTTAATAAAATTATAATCTTCTTTAGCGTTGTTTGTGGTATAATAACCTGCTTTTCTTAAATATGCCGGGAACATCTCTAATTCATTAGGCATTGGTACCTCTTTAAGTTTTCTATGAAACTGAGCACCAATTCTTGGAACATAACTTCCAGATATAAGAGTAGATCTTGCTACGCTACAAACAGGCGCATTTGAAAAGGCATGATTAAAAACAATACCTTGGGCCGCTAAAGATTCAATATTAGGTGTAGCTACCCCATTCTCATCAAATAGTTTCATGTAATGTTTAGAATTGTCTTCAGATGTTATCCAAACTATATTTGGTGGTTTCACTATCTCTTTTCTTTTTTCACAAGAGAGCAAAAAAGAAAATATAAATACAATTAAAACTACGCTGCTATTTTTTAAAGAAGTATACCTCATAATACTACTGAATCATTAATTCAAATTTATATGAAACCAATAACAGAGTACAACTTATCACTTTTTTAGGTTTTAAAATAATGTTGAATAGATTTTCCCAATTTTTGAAAAAAAATAATGCTATTAGAACATTTGTAGTCTAATTCAGTTCATATGTCTTAAAACAAATCTTTGTTTAGATTTAATTTTACACCAAGTTATTTCAGCTACTATTTAATTCTTAAAATAATTAATCAAGACTGAAAATTATCAATAAAATTTTTAATTATATGCAACTGAAGACCAAGAAACACATTATATGGGGAACTTTAATGCTGGGAATGATCATTACTTTAAAAGCACAGACTTATGAGGAAAATTGGGAATCTGTAAATAAAGTAAATGCTACACCAGATTGGTTTCAAGATGCCAAGTTTGGTATATATGCTCACTGGGGACCAGTATCTAATGCTTTTGTTGGATCTGACCCTGAAAAATGGTATGCAGGTTGGCATGGTATGAAAATGTATGAAGATGGTAAAAAAGTACCCACTAAAAGTGGAAAACCAACCACTAATTACGTCCATCATAAAAAGAAATATGGGAATCCTAAAAAAAATGGTTATACCGATATTATAGAAGAATTTAACCCATCTGGATTCAATGCAAAGGAATGGGCCGATTTATTTGCTAAATCTGGTGCTAAATTTGCGGGACCTGTGGCTATGCACCATGATAACTTTGCCATGTGGGACTCTAAAACCACTAGATGGAATTCTATGAATTATGGAGGTATAGATCCTTCAGCTGAACTAAAAAAAGAAATAGAAGCTAGAGGCATGAAATTTATGGGGTCTTTTCATCATGCTTTTACATGGAAATACTTTGCGCCTGCTCATGCTCATGGAGGCATTAATTCTAAAGACTATGATTTATATACAAATCCGCACTCATTAGACTCTGATATTCCTGATACGGAATTTTATAAAGACTGGTGGGCTAAATTAAAGGAGTTCATAGATGTGTACCAGCCAGATTTAATTTGGTTTGATTGGTGGTTAGAGAATATGACTGATGAATGCAGAACAAAGTTTCTAGCTTACTACTACAATAAAGGTATGGAATGGGGTAAGGATGTTGTTGTTTGTTATAAAGAAAGTACATTTAATGAACATGCTGCAGTAAAAGATTATGAAAGAGGCAGACCTAATCAACCAAAAGAAAACACTTGGTTAACAGATACTTCACCTGGTGCTTGGTTTTATAGACCTGGAGCAAAATTTAAAACACCTAATGAATTAATAGATATTCTTATTGATATCGTTTCTAAGAATGGCTCTATGTTATTAAATGTACCACCTAACCCAGATGGCACCATCCCAAATGAAATGAAAGAATTACTAGTAAACATGGGAAAATGGTTAGAAGTAAACGGAGAAGCAATTTATGGCACAAGACCTTATACCCTTTTTGGTGAAGGCCCTACAAGATTACCTGAAGGCGGACATAAAATTGAAAAAATTAAAATTGCTTACACTAATAAAGATATTAGGTTTACTAAAAAGTCTGACAAAGTATTTTATGCCATTGTTATGGATATACCAGAAAATGAAACTATCATAAAATCCTTTAGTACACAAATTGGTATATTAAATTCTAAAATTGAAAATATTGAGCTTTTAGGAAGTTCTTCTAATATTAAGTGGGAAAGAAATGAAGATGGTTTGATTATTAAAAACCCAGAAGTGTTTCCAACAGACTATGCACATGCTTATAAAATCACATTAGAAGGTTATACTGAAAATGACATTGGTGGAAACGCCGAAGCGCATATAGATTGATAGCTAGTAATGCCTCAAAAAACAAAAATCCTTAGAACTAAAAGTTCTAAGGATTTTTCAATCTAATTAGGTTAGCCATAACATAATTATTTTTTTATAATCTTTTTTCTAATGATCTGATTGTTAAATTCAATTTTCAAAGTATATAAACCTGATTTTAGGTTTTCTATAGGCTGATTTATAAGTGATAGGTCTCTAAACGTTTTACTCAGTACATTTTTACCTTGAATATCAAACATATTTATTTTTAAAAAAGACGTTGAGTTCGTTTTAAGTTTTATATAAAATTCGTCTCCAAAAGGATTTGGATACACTGAAACTAAATCAGTAAACGAAATATCTTTTATACTTAAAGCTCCTGAACTGGCAGAATTAGAAACTTGAGTAGCATTTAATGCCGTATTATAGATAACAGCAGCATCCATTTTACCAGTAAAATAAGCATCACTACTATTTTGAAAACTGTCATTGGTGCTTAATTTCCCTCCTATTCCTCCATAACTAAAATGACTCCCTAAAGAAGAAGCTGCACTATTAGTATTAGCTACTTCAGAACCATCAATGTATAATTTATGATTTGTTGTACTCCCATCAAAAACCAAAGCGACATGATGCCAATCACCATCATTTGGAAAAGATGCTGATAATGTTGTGGCAGTAGTATTAGTATCTCTTACAATAGATTCTAAATTAGTTCCATTTAATCTTAAAGCAATACCAACATTTTGTCCACCTTCATCATAAATATCTTGCATACCTATTAAACTAGTTGGTTTTACCCAAGTCATAAACGTTCTTGCTGATGTACTTGCATTTAAAAAATTATCTGGAGTACTATTATTTGTTGCATACTGAATAGCGGCTGTTCCAGCAAAAACTACAGATTGATCTCCTTCTTTAAAATCTGAATTGTCATAAGTTATAGACGAAGAAACTGTAGTTGTAGGATTATGATCATTACCTGATGCATCATTAGCTGCGCTTATAACATCAAAATCCCAAAATGCTTCATAACCACTTTCTGGTTGACTGCCTGCTGTTGAATTAGAGACAGACACAGACACTTGTGTAGGCATTGGTACTGTTGTATCATCACTTCTATAAGTAGGTAATGGTGCCGAAGTATCAGTTAAATGCGCTACCATATCATCTATCATATCATTAGCAATGTCAATGATCGCTTGATCTGAACTTGGTAACAGATTGGTAGTTTCACTTATATCGGTGATAATATTATAAAGTTCATAATCGGCTGTTTCATATCTATGAATTAATTTATAATCTCCTTTTCTAATTACAGTTACTGGTCTTGCATCTCTATTAGAATCTATTAAATAACCTGGGTAGTGCCAAAATAGAGCATCTCTACTTAAAGAAAATCCATTAGTCAATAATTGCCACAAACTAACACCATCAATATTATAACCACCTCCTGGTAAAGACCCTCCAGCTATTTCAACACATGTAGGGTACAAATCAAACCCAATAACTGGTGTAGTATTTATAGTTCCCTTATTAACTAACCAAGGTGCTTCAGACCAAGCAATGGTGACTGAACGTATACCTCCTTCATAAAACTCTCCTTTCATACCTCTTAAAGGTCCTGCATCGTCACTATGAACTGCACCACCATTATCTGAAATAAAATATACCAATGTATTTTCTGAAAGCATATTACCTGGGTTTCTAGGATCTGTTGTAGTTTTTAAATAATTGATTAACCTACCTATGGCTTGATCCATTCCTTCTGCTAAAGCTGCCTGTCCTGGCTTTCTATCGTGTCCCATTGCACTGGGATTACTAATCGCTTTTGCTTCATATTTTGCTCTTAAATCTGGTCTTGCATCACTTGGATTAAAAGGTCCGTGAATAGCATAGTTGCTAAAATGCATAAAGAAAGGACTATTTATATTAGCATCTATAAAGTCCATAGCTGCATCTGTCATAGCATCTGTTACGTGTTTTGCAGTTCCTTCTAGAGAATTATCTCCTGCTAATAATAACGATTCAGCTTCTGTATAAGGGTCTGCATAAGCATCTAACTCTGGACCAATATTACCTCCAAAGGTATAAGGCACTCCACTATTTGAAGCAAAATAGTCTCCAGGGTTTCCTTTTGTACCTCCTCCATAATTATAATCAAATCCTTGGTCTGTAGCAGCATTATCAGACACATTAGTGGCTTCATTTTCACCTACATGGTATTTTCCAAGGTGAGCGGTTACATAACCAGCAGATTTCATACTTTCTGCCAGAGTAATAGCTGTTGCAGGTAATTCATCAATGCCATTAGGTAAACCATTGTCTGGTCCCACCAATAATGTTGCATTTCCTCCTCTATTCAAATTGTCTACTGCAAAAATATTGTTAGTTGGTCTTGCTGCATATTGTCCGCTCAGTAAAGCGGCTCTGGTAGGTGCACAATTAGAACCATTTACATACCCATAAGGAAATGCTATTCCTTCAGATGCTAAGGTTTCTAATGTAGGAGTTTCAAAAAAATCGCTTGGATTATTCAAATTAGTAAGTCCTGTACTTACTTGAGACCAGCCCATATCGTCTGCTATAATAACAATAACATTAGGGCTTTGAGCTTTTAGGTGCATGCTAAAAAACAGCAATACACATGCCATAGATAACTTTTTCATTTTGTTAGGGAATTTGGTTGACCAGTTAACTTGTAAGCAAATATACATATTTTTATCGATAAAAAAAGTATTACATCGATAATAAAATGTTGATTATTAGAAATATGAAGGTATCATTGAACTTGATTAAGCTTATTAACAAAAAAGAGGAAGACATGTGTCTTCCTCTTAAAAATACTATTTTTTAATTATAGTAGTCACCTATTTTTTAATAACATTTTTATAAACAACACTACCATCAATATCTATTCTTACTATATATTGACCTGATTCAAAATCTAAATTAGAAATTGCAATACTTTCTCTTCCTGAAAAGGATTTGAAATAAACAGATTGCCCAAGTAAATTTATTATTCTAACATCTGCCTTTTTATAAGTGCCTTCAATTTTCATATCAAATTTGTTTGAGAATGGGTTTGGATAAAGCCTAACATCATATGTCTCTTCAAAATCAATATCACTAGTCACATCTTCTTCTATTGATTCTTTTACTTTAATTACTTTTGAAGTACCAGATGTAGAGCATCCGTTTATAACAACATCATCAATATATACCCAATCTGAATTACCTGAAGCATCTGCTCTAAAACGCAATCTGGTATTTGAAGTAAATGGTCCAGTAATAACTACTTGATCTGTTTTAAACTCATCATTTACAAACTCGTCATCTCTATTCCATTCTTCAACAGTAGTATAACTAGAGCCTCCATTTGTTGAAATTTGCAACCAGAAATCTTCACTGCTATTATCCATACTTCTACAGTAGTAAGCAAAATCTATGGTCAATTCATCATAAGAAGTTAAATCTAAATCATCAGTAGTCATTACAGATGTTGATGTATTATCTCTTAACCTAATACAATAAGACCCTGTAGTTGCATAGATAGCATCATTAATACTTCTTCTGACATCTGAACCACCATCATTCCAGATACCCCATCCAGATTCAAATCCTTCAGAATTAATGACTGAATAGGTACAACCACCAACAGATTCTACAGTTACTATAACATCATCTGTATCACTACATCCATTACTTGTTACTGTAACACTATAGGTCGTTGTTGTTGTAGGGCTTACTGAAATACTAGCCGTAGTTTCTCCCGTATTCCATAAATACGTCCCTCCTCCTGATGCGGTTAACGTGGTAGAATTGCCTTCGGTAATGGTAACATCTGTACCAGCATCAGCCGTTGGTAACGCATTTACTGTTACTATTACATCATCATTATCTGAAGCACCACCATTAGAAACCGTTACCGTATATGTAGTTGTAGATGTTGGGCTTACTGATATGCTTGCTGTAGTTTCTCCTGTGCTCCACAAATATGTGCTACCGCCAGAAGCTGTTAAAGTAGTTGTATCTCCGTCACAAATAGTAACGTCTGATCCTGCATTTGCTACCACAGCAACATTACATGCTGAATCTTGAATTTCTGTTACAGTTAACACTACATTGTATACAGCTACTGCATCCATTTTCCCTGTAAAATAAGCATCACTACTATTTTGAAAACTATCATTTCCACTTAATTTACCTCCTATACCTCCAAAAGAGAAATGAGTTGCTAAAGTAGCAGCAGCACTACCACTATTACCTACTTCAGCACCATCTAAATATAATTTATGTGATGTATTTGCACCATCATAAACAACTGCTATATGATGCCAATCTCCATCATTTGGAAAAGCCGCAGAAAGCGTAGTAGCTGTGGTATTGGTGTCTCTTACAATAGACTCTAAGTTTGATCCATTTAATCTAATGGCTATACCAATATTTTGCCCTCCTTCATCATAAATATCTTGAATGCCTGTTAAACTAGTTGGTTTTACCCAAGCAACTACAGATCTTACACTTGTAACGTCATTCATAAACGTATCTGGGGTAGAATTATTTGTAGCATATTGAATGGCTTCTGTGCCATCAAATACAACAGATTGATCTCCTTCTTTAAAATCTACAGCATCAAAAGTGATAGCTCCAGAAGGTGTAGCAGTTGGATTATGAGCATTACCAGATGCATCATCTGTACTACTTACAGTATCAAAATCCCAAAACGCTTCATAACTGTTTGTTGGTTGGCAACCAGCTGTTGAATTTGTTGGAACTACACAGGCTGCATCATTAACTTGCATACTTGTCAACACAGAACCATATACAGCTAGTGCATCCATTTTACCTGTAAAGAAGCTATCTCCAGTAGCACTACCAAAAGCATCTCCAGTAAGCACGCCTCCAATACCACTAGGGCTAGTATGTGTACCTATTGAAGTATAGGTTCCTGTTGTTGAATTAGCTGCAACACCATCAATGTAAAGTGTCATTAATGAACTAGAACCATCAAAAACAAGTGCTATATGATGCCAATTTCCATCTGATGGGTAAGCTGCACTAACTGTATGATTCGGATCTGTATTACCACCTTGGTTGTTTGATAAAGATGCTTCTAATGTAGCACCATTTAACCTTAATGCTAAGCCATTACCAGAACCTCCTTCGTCAAATATTTCTTGAGTTCCTGTTAATGAAGTAGGTTTAATCCAAGCTGTAAAACTTCTTGCCGAAGTAGCTGTATTTAAAAATACACCATCGCTATATTGAATTTCTGTAGCGCCATCAAATACTGCTGATTGATCTCCTTCAACAAAGTCTGAACTATCATAAGTTAAAGCCCCATACATTGGGTTAGGATTGTAATTATTACCTGAAGCATCATTTGCATTACTAGCAATATCAAAATCCCAATAGGCATCAAATCCGCTTACTGCCTGACAACCATCTGTTGAATTTGGAGTTCCTCCTGTTGTACTAATTATATATGGTAACGGTACTGTTTGTCCGTTACTTCTGTAGGTAGGTAGGGGCGCAGAAATATTAATTAAATGGTTTTGTAAATCTGTACTTAAATCATTGGCTATTGTTAATGTCGCTTGGTCTGGACTTCCTGCCAATAAATTGGTAGTTTCACTCATATCTGTAATCAGATTATACATTTCATAAGAAGCCGTTTCATAATAATGAATCAATTTATAATCTCCTTTTCTTATAACAGATACTGGTCTTTGATCTCTATTAGAATCTACCAAATAACCTGGAAAATGCCAATAAATAGACTCTCTGGTCATAGCTGTCCCATTTGTTAACATTTGCCATTGGCTTGCTCCATCAATATCATAACCACTAGGTAAAGATGCCCCTCCTAACTCTGCTATTGTAGGATATAAATCGAAAGCAATAATAGGGGTTGTATTTACGGTTCCTTTATTAGCCAACCAAGAAGCCTCAGACCATGCTAGTGTTACAGACCTTATACCTCCTTCATGTAATTCTCCTTTCATTCCTTTTAAAGGACCATTATCGTCTGTACCTATAGCCCCTCCGTTATCTGAAATAAAATAAACTAATGTGTTTTCAGATAATTTTTGTCCTGGAATTCTAGGATCATCTGTAGTTTTTAAATAATCTATTAGTCTTTCTATGGTTCTATCCATACCTTCTGCTATAGCAGCTTGTCCAATACTATTATGCCCCATCTGGCTCGGTGTTTTTGCTTGGTATTTTGCTACCAAATCTGGTCTTGCATTTCCTGTATCAAATGGCCCATGAATGGCAAAATTACTAAAATGCATAAAGAATGGTGTACTCTTGTTTAACTCCATCCAATCTATAGCTGCATCTGCCATGGCATCGGTAACATGTTTTGGTGTTCCCTCTATAGCATTATCACCATTTAAGGACAAAGCTATAGATTCTGCCGCCGTATAAGGAGCTGCATAAACATCTAACTCTGGACCAATATTAGCATGAAATGTATATGGTGCACTACTGGAAGCAAAGTAAGTACCTGGGGCACCTTTAGTACCTCCTCCGTAATTAGTATCAAATCCTTGATCTGTTGCTGCATTATTGGTAGAATTAGTGCTCTCATTTTCACCAACATGAAATTTACCTAGATGTACTGTTGCATATCCAGCAGTTTTCATAGTTTCAGCTATAGTAATAGCGCTTACTGGTAATTCATCAATACCAGAGGGCAACCCTTGTGAAGGGCCTACTAATAAAGTACTATTGCCGCCTCGATTTAAATTGTCTACAGCCCAAATATTATTATTAGGTCTGGAAGCATACTGACCACTTAATAAGGCTGCTCTTGTTGGAGCACAATTGGCGCCATTAACGTAAGCATGAGGGAATGCAATACCTTCTGAAGCTAACGTAGCTAAAGTTGGTGTTTCGTAAAAATCACTGGGGTTGTTAAGGTTTGTTAGTCCTGTACTAACTTGAGACCAGCCCATATCGTCTGCAATAATTACAACAACATTGGGTGATTGTGAAAAAGTAAAATTTGCGCATAGCACAAACAATACTAAACATACTTGTTTGAGTGTTTTCATAATGTTAGGGTATTAATATTTGCTTCTAATTTAAGTATTAAGAATAAAAAATTGCTGCGGTTTTCCCACAGTGGGTGTGAAAAATTAACATTTCTCACTAAAAAATTAAAAATAAGGGGTTTTTACTTATTAACAGCTAATTACGGTTTCATTACATGTCAGAAATGTTAACTATTTATGTAGTTCATCGATTATTTTTGTATTTCACAGATTACATTGTTAAGTTTGTTATACCAAAAAACCCCTAACACCCCTGTTATGAAAGCAATTTCATTAAAGCACAGGTATGCTATATTATGCATGCTTTGTGTTACCTACTTGTCCTATACACAAGATTTTAGGATACAACAAGTACAAGACGATGTCCCAAATACTGGTGGAACCAACACTAGTTTTACAGCGGTTTCATCCCTAAGCAATGCCTTTGCATTACCTTCTAATAATCGAAAAACCCATGCTGGTAGATCAGATTCTGATGATAATCCATTAGAAGGTGACGATATGGCTGGTGCTCGTGTTTTAACAGGTACAGGCACTCTAACCTACTACAGAGAATCTGGATCACAAACAGACAATATGAATTTTCAAACAAATATTTGGGAATACATAGGTACAGCTGGTGGTCCCAACGAATTTATAGTTAGAGATAGATATGTAGCTAGTCTTCCAGCTGGAGGTACTGGTTTAGGTTTTACCTATGTAGACATTGATGTCTCTGGCGCAGGAATTGTATCTCCTAACAAGGTAGTCCCGTTTATAACTGGTATTATGAATGATGATACTAATAATGGAGCAGATTCTGCTACAGGAATTGCTCATTTATCATCTAGCTCTAACTTAGTGGTTAGAAAAGGTACAACAGATAATGATGTTACCATATACATTACTCTGGTTGAATTTACAGGTTCAAATTGGACTGTACTTCATGGTGACACTACCTCAGATCAATATACAGGATCTATCACTTTATATGATGGCTATGATGCTACAGGTACCGCTACAGATGTTAGTTCTTGGAGTAACTCTTTAATTTTTACACAATCTAAAGCGCAAACTATAGCATCTGGTGGTAATAGTGAAAAAATTCGTAGCCAATGGCCAGTGATAACTCCAGGCTCTGATAATCAAACTGTTGATTGGAACTTTGATTCAACAAGAGATACAGGAAGTAACTCTAATAGACATTTTATTCATGTCATTAATAATCCGTTTATGAGTGTAACCAGATATTCAGATACTAGTTTTGCTGATAATGAAACTACAGTTGATATCTCTGCTGCTGGATTAACAGACCTAACTCAATCAATGATTATTGGTTCAATGTATACTGCTGGAAACGGAAGTGGATATGGTCAAGGCTGGAGAAATTATTATTTAAACTCATTAACTCAAGCGGCTCATTGGGCGCATAGAAGTGGACATTCAGATGGGGTTTCTCATGAAATTCAAATTGTAGATTTTGTGACTGATAAAACAAGAGGTCCTGGTGGTTTTACGGCAAATATTCAATTATGGCTAAAGGCAGATCTTGGCGTAGAAGAAGCAGCTAGTGACGCCGCTGAAAATGGCGATGGTGTTTTAAACTGGTTAGATAATTCTGTTAATAGCAATGATGCTATCCAAGCTACTGGTCTTAATCAACCTATTTTTACAGAAGCCTCTATAAACTTTAACCCAACAATTGAATTCGACGGAACAAACCATGAAATGCTTTCTAATACGGCTGCAAATGATTCTATTACTATTTTTGTAGTTGGAGAAGGAACTTATGGAGCATCAACCAGAAATATTTTAAATTTAAATAACGCCGGGTCTGGATCTGTTGTATTAGAACAAACATCTGCAACTAACTTTCAAGGTAGGTATTATGACGGAACAAACCCTTCTGGTATAGTTGCAACAACTATAACCGAGGAAACTCCTTTTCTAATAGATTATGAACATATAGCAGGAAATACTTCAGAATTATTTGATGTTGGCGTATCTCAAGGAACAGCGACAGCATTAGCTGATAATTTATCTGGTTCACTTACAGCTGGTATTGGTACACACCCTACTAATGCAGCACGCCGTTGGGATGGCGGTATTGCAGAAATGGTAGTTTTCAACAAAAAACTGACTATAGATGAAAGAGACAAAGTAGAATCTTATTTTGCCATCAAATACGGTTTTACACTAGGTGTAAATGGCACTTCTCAAGATTATGTGGATTCTGATGGCACTATAATTTGGGATCAATCTGATAATATAGGATATAATTATAATGTTACTGGAATTGGGAGAGATGATGCATCTGGCCTAGAACAAAAACAATCTATAACCATAAATACAGCTGATGATATTACCATTGGTGTAAAAAGTATAGAAACTACAAATACAGGTAATATCAACCCATATTTTGCAGATAAAACATTTTTAATGTGGGGACATGACAACGGCACTACCGATCCTGGAACTGATATTACAAAAGACTTTAGTTCTTCTATTACTGGCGTGACTACAAGTGTTACAGCTACCCCAATTAATAGAAAATGGAAAATGGTAGTAAACGATTCTGTTCCAACTATTAAACTATCTATTCCAGAGTCTATGGTATCATCTACAAATCCTGGCGGTGAAGAATATATCATGATTATCTCAGATGATGCCTCTTTTACAACCAATGTAACCTCAGCTACGATGGTAGATGTAGGTTCTGAACTTGAAGTTGACTTTTATTTTGAAGGTACAAAATACATCACTTTTGGTGCAACAGCAATCACCTCTGAACAATCTAGATCCGTTTCTTTTGATAGAACTGGTGACACTTATTTGTCTGCCGGAAATGTAAATGATTTAGCAAACACAGACTTTACAATTAGTGCTTGGGTAAAACGGAACTCTACAGTTGGAAAATTTGACATCATTTCTAAACGTAATTACTTTAATGAGAATAGAGATATAGACCCTGGTACAGATAATGATGGTAATTATACCCATGGATATGCATTTAGAATAAACCAAACTAACCAATTTAGAATGGTTTGGAGAGATCCAGAGGATGCTTCTAATAATGTTATGCAAACCTCTGCCACCATACCTGAGAACGAATGGCATCATATTGCTGCCACTCATGACTCTAGTAATAATATAACACGTTTGTATATTGATGGATTTTTAGAAGATGAAGACATTAATACATTAAACCCAATGACTACGCCTTCTGATGCTCATTTTATGATTGGAGCCGCACATCACATAAAAAGACAGCAAAAGCTTGATGGTTCTGTTGATGAAGTACGCGTTTGGAATGTGACGCTTTCGGGAGATCAAATTAGATACATAATGAATCAAGAAATTGAGGAAAATGGTGCTTTAAATGCAGATGGGAAAGTATTACCTTCTGCTATTACAAAAAACGAAATAGAATCAATTCCATGGAACAACCTAATAGCCTATTACCCCATGAGTAGAATGGTCTTTGGTAGTGTGAAGGACGAATCTAATAGTGGTAATGATGCCTCAATGATGAATTATAATCACTTAGATGCTCAAACTGCTCCGTTACCATACCAATCAACTCAAGATGGAGATTGGGATGATTCGAATACTTGGCTTAATGGAGATGTGCAATACCTGCCTGGTGTAGATTCATATCTTGCTGGGTCACAAACCATAGATTATAATATTGTAGAAATTAACGATAATGTAACAATGGATAATTCTAACACTTCTTTAATTCCTGACGGTACTAACAGAACAGTTTTAGGCTTAATTATAAATAGTGGAGATTTACAAATTGATGGTAATACCGCTACAAATGATGGCTTTTCATTAACGGTATCTCATTATTTAAAAATTGACGGAACTCTCGATTTAGAAGGTGAGTCTCAACTTATTCAAACAGCAGATAGTGATTTTGATACGTCAAGTACAGGAACTTTAGAAAGAGATCAACAGGGAACTACCAACATATATACATACAACTATTGGTCTTCTCCTGTGTCTCCTACTAGTAACTCTTCTTATACTGTTGGCGGAGTGATATCTAATGTTGGTTTTATTACAAATAGTTATGACGGAACGTCATCTCCTGTTCAAAACGCAGATTACTGGATTTGGAAATTTTCTAATAGTCTTTCAGATACCTATTCTAACTGGCAACACGTAAGGAGTGGTGGTTCTTTATTAGTAGGTGAAGGCTTTACTATGAAAGGACCTGGAACTGTAGGTTCAGATCAAAATTATGTATTTACTGGACAGCCTAATAATGGAGACATTACATTAAATGTAACTCAAGGGAACTCTTATTTAATTGGTAACCCGTATCCTTCTGCCATAGACGCTAATGCTTTTTTACAAGATCACTTATCTGTAGCAGATGGTGGTAATAATACTGAAAATATTATAAATGGTGCCCTTTATTTCTGGGAACATTTTGGAGGAAGTTCTCATCAATTATCAGATTACCAAGGTGGGTACGCCACATACACCTTAATGGGAGCCGCGTATGCTGTTAATAATGACATCAGAATTAATAATGATAATTCTACGGGCTCTAAACTACCCGAAAGGTACATTCCTGTGGGACAAGGTTTCTTTGTTTCTACCACTCTTGATACAGACTTAGTTGGAGACCCTAATGATCCTGACATAAATGAAACTATAATGGGAGGAAACATAATATTTAAAAATAGTCAGCGTGTTTTCCAAAAAGAGGTCATTCCAGGTTCCTTATTTTTTAAATCGAAAAGCAAAGCAACAAAAACATCTTCAAATACCGAAGATAACAGACAAAAAATCAAGCTTATGTTTGATTCACCTAAAGGATATCACAGACAGCTTTTAGTTGGCGTTGATGAACATGCTACTAATGGTTTTGATTTAGGATATGATGCCCTCATAAATGAAGACAATCAAGAAGATTCTTTCTGGATACTTAATAATTCTAAGTTAATCATTCAGGCTGTAAACAATTTTTCAGACACTCAAATTTTACCCATTGGTGTTAAAATTTACGAAGAAGGAATGTCTACTTTTAGAATTGATGAACTTGTAAATATAGGCGACAACTCAAATATTTTTCTATATGACAAAAACTTAGAGATACTTCACGATTTAAATAAAAGCAATTATGATGTTTACTTAAATTCTGGAGAACATTTAGAAAGGTTTGAGTTAAGATTTAGCTCATCTGGTATTCAATCATTAAGTAATGAAGAACTCGATGCTAAAAAATTACAAGTTTTTTACTCAAATAATGAAAAACATTTAATAATTCATAACCCTGAACTTATCGATATTCATTCTTTAAAAATGTACAGTATTTTAGGTAATGAAGTTTTCACTCTTAATGAGTTGAAAAAAGAGAATTTAAAAAAATATAAAATACCAAAATTTAACTCTGGTGCTTATATAATCAATTTAGATATTGGAGGCAAAAGTCTGACAAAAAAAGTGATTATAAAGTAGCCTTTTCTAAAAAAACAATGATTTCAAAAAAGACTAAAGTTGATTTTTAGTCTTTTTTTGTTAAAAAAAAATGCATTTCATCGACTATTAAAGCGTTTCATGGATTAATAATATAAATATGTATTACTTTAGCATCGATATTTAAAATATATCTTATAGTATGAAAAAAACTACCCTACTTAGTTTTCTCATTTTGTTTAACATCCATTTTTCTTTTTCCATGGATAAACTAACAAAATTAGAAGCTTATGGCTATTCTACTAATAGTGGTGTGGTTACTTTCAATAATATTATTGATGGAATTAAAACTCCATCAAATATTCTATTACCTCCAATTATTCCAACTGGTTTAATTGTTACTAGTATAACAAATAACACTGCAACTGTGATTTGGGATACTATGACAAATGCCACATCTTATGATATTAGATATAAATTAACTAGTTCCAGCACTTGGACAGAAGTTAATGGCATAGTAGCCACTTCTTATGATTTAACTGGTCTAACATCAAATGAAAATTATGAAATACAAGTACGTGGTACATATTCCATTGGTACTTCTTCATATAGTAGTTCTTATAATTTTTCAACAACTAGATTTGCTTATTGCCAATCCAGTGGAAATAATAGTGGAAACTTTGTATTTATAACTAATGTAAATGTTAAAGAAATAAATAATTCTTCAGGAGATAATCAATACGTAGATTATACCGCCTCATCAATAGCTAATGCTTTAGTTAATGAAGAAGTTGAAATCACAATATCAATTACAGGTGAACTTCAAGAAACTTATGCAGTAAGAATAGACTATAATCAAGATGGTGATTTTGTAGACTCTGGCGAACAAGTTTTATCTATAGGTCCAGCTAGTACTTCATCGATAACAGGGAGATTTACTATACCAGCTACAGCTTCCTTAGGTACAACTAGAATGCGTATATCTATGAAATCAGATATAACTTTCGCTGGCCCTTGCGAGAATTTTGCATGGGGTGAAGTTGAAGATTACACCATAAACATTACAAATAATCTACCTGTATGGTATGCTGACACCGATAATGATACTTACGGAGATCCAAATGTATCACAACAAGCAGCCACTCAACCAGCAGGTTATGTTTCTGATAATACAGATTGTGACGATACCGAAACAGGAATCAACCCAGCAGCTACAGAAACTCCAGATAATGGCATAGATGAAGACTGTGATGGCGCAGACCTGAGAACTTGGTATGCAGATACTGATAATGATACCTACGGAGACCCTAGTGTAAATCAACTAGCAAATACACAACCTAGCGGTTATGTTGCTGATAATACTGATTGTGATGATACCGAAACTGGAATCAACCCTGGGGCTACTGAAATTCCTGATAATAATATTGATGAAGATTGTGATGGGTTTGATGCTAAAACATGGTTCTTAGATAATGATACTGATAATTATGGCACTACAGACACTAATTTTACATTAATAGCGAATACACAGCCAGCTGGTTATGTTGCCGATAATACTGATTGTAGTGATTTTAACGGCACTATAAATCCGGGGGCTATTGAAATTCTAGATAATGGTATTGATGAAGACTGTGATGGGTTCGATTCCCGAACGTGGTACGCAGATACTGATAATGATACTTATGGAGATAACACAAATACAATAATTGCAAATACACAGCCAGCTGGTTATGTTGCTGATAATACTGACTGTGATGATACCGAAACTGGAATCAACCCAGATGCTACTGAAATTCCTGACAATGGCATTGATGAAAATTGTGATGGTGCAGATCTGAAAACTTGGTACTTTGATGGTGATAATGATAACTATGGAGACAGTAACTTTACATTAACAGCCAATACTCAACCTAGTGGTTACGTAAGTAACAATACAGATTGCGATGATCTTAACGACACAGTTTATCCTGGTGCTACTGAAATTCCTGATAATGGTATTGATGAAGATTGTGATGGTGCTGACCTTAGAACTTGGTATGCAGATACTGATAATGATACCTACGGAGACCCTAGTGTAAATCAACTAGCAAATACACAACCTAGCGGTTATGTTGCGGATAATACTGATTGTGATGATACCGTAACTGGAATCAACCCAGGTGCTACTGAAATTCCTGATAACGGCATTGATGAAGATTGTGATGGTGCCGACCTTAGAACCTGGTATGCAGATACTGATAATGATACCTACGGAGACCCTAGTGTAAATCAACTAGCAAATACACAGCCTAGCGGTTATGTTGCGGATAATACTGATTGTGATGATACCGAAACTGGAATCAATCCAAATGCTACTGAAATTCCTGATAACGGTATTGATGAAAATTGTGATGGTGCCGACCTTAGAACTTGGTATGCAGATACTGATAATGATACCTATGGAGACCCTAGTGTAAATCAACTAGCAAATACACAGCCTAGCGGTTATGTTGCGGATAATACAGATTGTGATGATACCGAAACTGGAATCAATCCAAATGCTACTGAAATTCCTGATAATGGCATTGATGAAGATTGTGATGGTGCTGACCTTAGAACTTGGTATGCAGATACTGATAATGATACCTACGGAGACCCTAGTGTAAATCAACTAGCAAATACACAACCTAGCGGTTATGTTGCGGATAATACTGATTGTGATGATACCGTAACTGGAATCAATCCAAATGCTACTGAAATTCCTGATAATGGCATTGATGAAGATTGTGATGGTGCTGACCTTAGAACTTGGTATGCAGATACTGATAATGATACCTACGGAGACCCTAGTGTAAATCAACTAGCTAATACACAGCCTAGCGGTTATGTTGCGGATAATACAGATTGTGATGATACCGAAACTGGAATCAATCCAAATGCTACTGAAATCCCTGATAACGGCATTGATGAAGATTGTGATGGTGCCGACCTTAGAACTTGGTATGCAGATACTGATAATGATACCTATGGAGACCCTAGTGTAAATCAACTAGCAAATACACAGCCTAGCGGTTATGTTGCGGATAATACAGATTGTGATGATACCGAAACTGGAATCAACCCAAATGCTACTGAAATTCCTGATAACGGCATTGATGAAGATTGTGATGGTGCCGACCTTAGAACGTGGTATGCAGATACTGATAATGATACCTACGGAGATCCTAGTGTAAATCAACTAGCTAATACACAACCTAGCGGTTATGTTGCTGATAATACTGATTGTGATGATACCGAAACTGGAATCAACCCAAATGCTACTGAAATTCCTGATAATGGCATTGATGATGATTGTAATCCAGCAACACTTGACGAAACTCTAAGTATTGATAATGAACTGAACCTAGAAACTGTAACAATTTCACCAAACCCATTTTATGACATTGTTAATATTAGTGTTCCTTTTAATAATAACAACTTTAATTTTGTTTTATCTGACATTAGTGGAAGAATTATATTCAACCAAACTTTAAAGAGTACAAATGGAAACATTATTATTCTAACTAATGCATATAGATTAAATACAGGTACATATATCATGAAAATAACAGATAAAGAATCTGGTAAATCAATAATAAAAAAGTTGATTAAAAATTAAGATAAATTACTAACACTAACTAATATAAAAAATTAATTAACCCTTAAAATTCTCTCATATCGTAATGTAAATTGCTAATTTATAAATCATATTAATATGATTTATAACCTTTCTCACTCTCATCATTTCACCTAAAATTTATTTAGTAAAATGATTAGTGATCTAATCATAAGTAGCATATTTAAGATGAAAATCTTAGGCTATGTCCTATTTAGGTCTCACAAAAAAGCAGAACACTTTAGTTCTGCTTTTTTGTATTTCATCGATATTATTAAAAATAACTACGTCTTTTGTCGATTTTTTTTGCATTTCATGGATTACACATATATATTTGTCTCGCTATTTAAAATAAAAGATCCCTCAAATCTAATATAGTCTCTCACATGAAAACAACCTACACACTCTCAAGGGTAGTTTTATTTTGCGCATGTTTCATACTTCATGTTAGCAATATAAGTGCTCAGTGTACATATAATATAAATTCCTTAGGTGGTTCCGATTTGGTTAATTGGAATGGTTTTCACATTTCTAATGTAACGATAGATGGTGATAACTCAACTGCAGAAATTAATAACACAAACAATAATTTACGTTATACAGACTATACTTCTATTTCTATAGATATGACAGCTGGAAACACTTATAACTTCTCTATTTTAAATGATAAGGGAGGAAATATGTGGGGAGACATGAAAGTAAGAATTTGGATTGATTATAATAATGATGGTAATTATACTCAAGTTTATGATTCTGGAAGTTATGTTGATAGCTGGCCAAATTTAACTCATACTATATCTGGCTCTTTCACAGTTAATTCTTCAGCTATAACTGGTACTGCAAGATTGAGAATACAAGGATCTTATTGCACTACATGCGGTGGTGGTTCAAGTGGTGCTGTGATATCTAGTGATGGTTGCGACTTTACAAATACCTATCGTGGAGATGTAGAAGATTATACTATAAACATTACTGGAGCTTCAGCAAGCTCAATAGATATCTCAGGAAGTGGGAACAGCATTTCCTCGGGAAGTACCACTACAGATATAAGCAACAACACAGATTTTGGTTCACAAGATCTTGATGTGGCACCTCTAGAAAGAAGCTTTGTTATCACAAATAATGGAGCAGCTAATTTAACTTTAACATTACCAATATCAGATCCTAGTGGCGTTTTCACAATTTCTGATCAGCCAGACAATGCTACCATAGCTCCTGGAAATTCAGAAACTTTTACAGTAGCATTTGATCCTACCTCTGAAATTAATTATTCAGCTACTGTATCTGTTACTTCTAATGACGCAACTTATCCCACTTATACATTTTTAATAGAAGGAGAAGGCACACAAATTTATCCAGACACAGATGGAGATGGAATTCCAGACACTGTTGACGGAGATGATGATAACGATGGAATTCTTGATATACAAGAACAACTTTTTTGTATTAATAGTCCAACAAGAAAAACAACAGATGTTATTTTCTTAAATGAAGACTTTGGTTCAGGAACAACAAGACAAACCATATCTGGTGCATCTTATTGTTACGAAGATGGAACTGGAACTTGTAATGGTAGTATCAATTTAAACGATGGCTCATACGTCTCATATTATAAAGCAGCAAATGCTGATGGAAATAATGACACACCAAACGGTGAAGTTGCAAGTTGGGCAGATCAGTATTGGTATCCAGGTTTAGATCATACTTCAGGAGATACTAATGGAAGAATGGCCATGTTTAACGCAGATTACGCAGCAGGTGTTTTTTATGAAACAACTATTACTGGTGTAACAGCTGGAGTTGATGTTACCTACGGTTTTTCAATTATCAACTTAGACAGAGCTGATGCTCCTAACATTGCTACTAGGAATAGACCATCTGTATTAATTGAAGTCTTAGACCCTACAAACACTGTTATTGCTTCAACCTCATCTGGTCTAATACCTCCTACTTCAGATTATGTTACTGGAGACTGGGTAGATGTGTCCGCAACTTTTAACTCAACTTACACTGAGTTTACTGTAAGATTAACAAATCAAAGTCCTGGTGGAGCAGGTAATGATTTAGCCATAGACGATATTATTGTAAAGCAAACATTATGTGATGTAGATGAAGATGGTGTTGCAGATGCAGCAGATTTAGATAATGACGACGATGGCATACCAAATGTAGTAGAGTTAGGCTTTTCAGACCCAGATAAAGATGGCACTCTGTACGGTACAGGTTGGATAGATAATAATAAAAATGGTGTTCATGATTCTTATGAAACACCTCCTGCTTCTTATATCGATACAGATTTAGATGGTGTACCAGATTATCTAGATCCTGATTCAGATAACGATGGTATTTTTGATGCCGTTGAATATGATGGAAAAGGTGATGTAGATATTACTGGAGATGGTGTTGGTAATGGATCAGATACTGAAGATTATATAAGTAAGATTAACAATAATGATGTAGACGGAGATGGTATTCTAGCAATAATTGATACAAATGATGATGATGCCGATGGTGACGATTTTGGAAGTAATTATGCAGATCCTTTAGATGATGATAGTGATGGTATACCAAATTACAGAGATGTAGACAGTGCAGATAGCCCCAACGATTTCACAAATGGTAGTGACATAGATAACATACCAATTTATGCACACTTAGATGCTGATAATGATGGTGATATAGATGGAACTGCAGATGCAGATCAAGACGGCATACTAGATACTTTTGATACAGATAATACAGTTTTTGGGTCTCCAAGAGACCTAAATGATTCTTACACCCTATTTTTTGATGGACGAAATGATTATGTAGAAGAAGCTTCTGTAATGAGCGGTTGGGCTAATGCTACATTAATGGCATGGATTAAAATAGAACCTGGAGCATCTGGAGATAGAGTTATTCTAGGTCAAAATAATTTTAATATAATGGTAACTAGTAGTAATCAAATAAGAGCTACTGCTAATGGTACTACACTAGATTGTAGTGGAGCAACATCTGGTATTTGGGCGCATATAGCGGCTGTATATAATAGTACAGATGGAGAATTTTTATTATATGTAAATGGCAATGAATTAGCAACTACTAGCATATCTGGAATCTTACCATCAGATAGTTCCAGTTTTACTTTAGGTAGAACCTCAGATACAGATAGTAATTATTTTGAAGGTGAAATTGATGAAGTTAGAGTTTTCTCTAAAGCTTTAACAAAGGATGAATTACAGAGAATGATATATCAAGAGCTTACTACTGCAGAACAGGGTAGCTTTATTAGTGCTAATATTTCAGCAGCTTTAGCTGGAACGTTATCTCGTTACTATAAAATGGATGCTTATAATGATGATGTAGTAAGCAATATGGCTTCTGGTGCAACTATGTATAATATAAAAGATATAGCCTTTCAAACTGCTCCTTTACCTTATGAAACTAAATCTTCAGGAAATTGGTCAGATGCTAATTGTTGGGTACATGGAGATGTATGGGATATTACTTCTAAACAAAATAATAGTGATGACACCTCTATAGTGCATATTAAACATAATATTACTTTAGATGGCTCTTATAATACCCAAGGCATGATAGGTCTCATAGTAGATAGTGGTGCTAAGTTTACAGTTTCTACAGATAAAGGGTTATATAATAATTGGTACTTAAAACTTGATGGTAAAATAGATTTAGAAGGAGAATCTCAATTAATTCAAACTGATAATAGTATTCTAGATGTAACAAGTTCTGGAACTATTGAAAGAGATCAGCAAGGTACAAAAGATTTGTATACTTATAATTATTGGTCTTTACCTGTAAGCATAACCTCAACATCATCTAACAACAATAGTTATAATTTAGCAAGTGGTATATTAAAAAACGGAACTTTATCTGCTACACCAAATAATATTACGTTTAATACTACCAGTTATAATGGTAGTGTATCTGGTACAGATATCAGTATAGCAGATTATTGGATTTGGAAATACGCTAATCAAACCAATGATAATTATTCACTTTGGCAACATATAAGAAGCACGGGAACTTTAAACCCAGGTGAAGGATTTACAATGAAAGGTGTAGCTAACACAGGTGGTGATGTTTCTCAAACACAAAACTATGTTTTTGAAGGAAAACCAAATAACGGTGACATCACCCTAAGTATCTCTGCTGGTAATGCCTATTTAGTTGGAAACCCTTATCCTTCTGCTTTAGACGCAGATGAATTTATAATGGATAACATTAGTGACTTAGAAACAAACGGAAGAAATATTAATGGAAACATTATAAATGGAGCTCTATATTTTTGGGATCACTTTGGTGGAAGTAGCCATGCAATATTAGAATATATAGGGGGATATGCCACATACACCTTAATGGGAGGTGTACCAGCTGTAGCTAACGACGCTAGAATAAATAATACTGGTGCTATAGGAACAAAAACACCTGGACGTTATATTCCTATTGGTCAAGGGTTCTTTGTCTCTGCAGATACAGATAGTAACCTTTCGGGTGCTAGTAATGACCCAAGTTTAACAGAGCCAATTGTTGGAGGTAATTTAGTATTCCAAAATAGTCAACGTGCCTTCCAAACTGAAGCAACAGCATCGTCTAACTTCTTAAAAAATAATATTAAGTCTAGATCGCAGAAATCCTCTGCCGTAACAGAAAATAGAGAAAAAATAAGATTATTGTTTCACTCTCCAGGTGGTTATCATAGAGAAATTCTTGTTGGTACTACACAAAACACATCAAAGTCTTTTGATATAGGATATGATGCTCCTTTAATTGAAGAGAATTTAGAAGATATGTTCTGGTCTTTTGAAAATGTTAAATATATTATACAATCTATTGGACATTTTAATGAGGATCAAGTGCTTCCTATTGGAATTAAAACAAATACTGAGGGTATAGCAAGTATTAGTTTAGAAGGAATAGAAAATATCGAAGCTGATAAAGATATTTATTTACATGACTTAGAACAAAACATCTATCATAATCTTAAGGATAGTAACTATGATGTTCATTTGCCAGCGGGAGAATATTTAGAACGTTTCGAGTTAGTTTTTCAATCACAACAATCTTTAAGTACTAATGATAATGTTTTAATCAAAAGCATACAAGCCTACTATTCTAATGCAACAAAAAAAATAATAGTTCTTAATCCAAATTTAACACAAGTTAAATCTGTAGAACTTCATAATATTTTAGGTCAGTCTACAAAATATTTTGAAACAGACTCTAATAAAAATAATATTGAGCTTAACGTTAAATCAATAAATACAGGGGTGTATTTTATCAAGGTTTTTACTGAGCATGGATCAATTTCTAAAAAGGTCCTTGTAGAGTAATTTAACCTATACATGTTAAACTCATAACCCTTGCACGATTAGTGCAAGGGTTTTTTTTATAAAAAAAAATAGTATAATTCTACAAAAAAATCATTTTATCGATTTTTTTAACCATTTAAACGATATTTTTTTATATATTGCATATGTAAAATATCAAACTATTAAACAAAATCAAATAGTTTGTATAATGGTAACACTTAAATAGATAAAATATATAGCCAATTAATTTATAACTGGCTATTATATATTAAGTATAGAAAAGAAAGAGTTAGTAAAAAATAGTTTAGTTTATTTAGTTAGTTTGTTTATGATTTTAGTGTAGTCCCAAATCTACTCTAAACTTCAGGAGAAGGAGTCCTTAACTGGGCTCTTTCTTTATTATTTAACTATGGTAACTAATTCAGGTAAAGACACCTTACTTTGCTCACCAGATATCATATTTTTCAAGGTAAACGTATTTGAGCTTATTTCTTCTTCACCAACTAAAACAACAAAAGGAATATTTCGCCTATTTGCATGAGTCATTTGTTTTTTCATTTTAGCTGCATCAGGATATAATTCAGAATTCACACCTTCATTTCTTAACTGCTTTATGGCTTTTAAACAGAAAAGCGCCTCTTTTTCACCAAAGTTGATAAACAACACCTCAACATTTTTGCTAACCGTAGCTGGAAATAAATTCAACTCTTCAAGAACCAAATAAATTCTATCTAAACCAAAGCTAATCCCAACGCCACTTATATCTTTCATTCCAAAAATACCAGTAAGGTCATCGTATCTACCACCTCCACCAATAGAACCCATTTTTACTTCTTTTGGTGCAGATACTTCAAAAATAGCGCCTGTATAGTAATTAAGTCCACGAGCTAGTGTAACATCTAGTTGTAAGGTAGCTGTAGACAACTCTAATTCAGAAATAGCAGAATCAATAAAAGACAATTCTTCAATGCCTTTCATACCTTCTTCAGAAGATGCTAATATAGATTTCAAACTCTCTATTTGAGATTCAAAAGAACCAGATAAAGAAAACAGCGGTTGTAATTTATCAATACCTTCTTGATTAATGCCTTTATTGAGCATTTCTTCTTTTACCTTCTCCTCTCCTATTTTATCTAACTTATCTAATGCAACCGTAAAATCAATTAACTTATCACCAGCACCAATTACTTCAGCAATACCAGATAGTATTTTCCGGTTATTAATTTTAATGGTAACCCCCTCAAGCTTTAAAGCTGAAAATACCGTATCATATAACTGAATAAACTCAACTTCTTGCCATAAACTTTTGCTTCCAACCACATCTGCATCACACTGGTAAAACTCTCTAAAACGCCCTTTTTGTGGTCTATCTGCTCTCCAAACTGGCTGTATTTGGTAACGCTTAAAAGGAAATTCAATCTCATTTTGATGTTGTACTACATAGCGTGCAAATGGCACTGTTAAATCATAACGTAAGGCTTTTTCAGAAATACTAGGGGTTAATTTATTAGAATCTTTAATATCATACGCTTCCTTATTAGCTTTAGATAGATAATCCCCCGAATTTAAAATCTTAAAAATCAAACGATCTCCTTCTTCACCATATTTCCCCATTAAGGTACTTGAGTTTTCAAAACTTGGTGTTTCAATAGGTTGAAATCCAAAGGTTTCAAAAGCACCACGAATAGTATTAAAAATATAATTTCGTTTTGCTACTTGTTCTGGGTTAAAATCTCTTGTGCCCTTTGGTATGCTTGGTTTTTGAGCCATATTTAATTACCCATGAAAATGGGTGTCTCATTTAAAGTTTAAAAATAGATTGTGCATCTCACTTCAACTGCGCTCAGTGTGACACTCTTTCATCAAACGGAGTGACAAAAATATATAATGAAAACGTCATTACGAGCTTTTTTGCAGAAAAAGCGAGGCAATTTCTTTAATTCATAACAGAAATAAAAATTAAACAGATTGCCA
Source organism: uncultured Flavobacteriaceae bacterium (assembly GCA_947487895.1). Taxonomy (GTDB): domain Bacteria; phylum Bacteroidota; class Bacteroidia; order Flavobacteriales; family Flavobacteriaceae; genus Seonamhaeicola. The sequence continues at coordinate 69,149 of CANKYF010000001.1, read as the reverse complement.
CGTCGTCCCTCCTCGCAATGACAACTTTAATTTATTAGTTTATTAAAATATCTGAACAAATCACCTTTTGTAATGACTGCTCCTTGTTCAATCATATTAAATTTGTCTAAGTTTTTATCTTCACTATAGTCTTTATTAGCCTGCAAAAACTCTACATCCTCATCCATCAAATTCTCACGCAGCCAATTATAACCTTCTGTAGTAGTTATATCTACATCATTCTTAAGGTTTATAACAATGGCTTGCATGTTTTCTTCACCAAGTTTAAACAAATACATATGTTGCGAAGATATATGTTCTAAATATTCAGCCGTATTTAAAACACCCTCCCAAATTAAATCACTAAAAACATCTAATTCAGTTTCTGCTAATTCTGGTCTATTCACTTTTAAATTTGCCCACTCATCTGCTGTAATAGATTGGGTCGCTAAAAAATTAATAAACTCTTGGTGTAATTCCTCAAATTGCTCTTTGGTAAGTCTACTGTATTTCATTTTAAAATATTTGGGCGTTTTAACACGCTTTCGCAAGTCGCTTCCCAAAGAAATTTGGGAGAGCTCCAACAAATTGCTCAATCGTTAACGCATAAAAAATGCGCCCTCCTAATTGGAGAGCGCAAATTTAATAATATTACAACTAGTATTCTAGAAAATGTAACGTAATCCTACTTGAGCTTGCCATCTGGAAGCTAAACTAGAATCAAAACCAAAGGTATTGGTTAAACTTTCATTAAAAGAATACGTTGGTGTTCCTGTTCCATCAACCGTAACTCCAATTGGTTGTACATTGTTTGGTTGTTGAATAACACCCCAATCTGAACTTAATAAATTACCAAAATTTAAAATATCTAAACTCAGTTGGATCGTATTGGTTTTATCATTTCCTACATCAATTTTAAAATCTTGCAATATTTTAATGTCCCATTTACCTCTCCATGGTGCTAAAGCACCGTAACGCTCAGCATATTGTCCTCTTCTTCCATTAAGGTATTCATCTTGAGAAATATAAGCTTCTAAAGCTATTGCATCTCCAGCTTCAGCAAATTGCATTTGCCCTATATCACTTGCAGTAGGAATATAAATAAGATCATTTATTGGCGATCCATCTCCATTAATATCTCCTCCATACGTATAATTAAAGCGTCCTCCTTGTGCATACTCAAAGAATGTAGAAATGGTTGTTGCCCATTTATCATTACCATAGGTCCATTTTTTACTTGCAACTCCAATAAATCTATGAGTGTCTCCGTATCTAGAAAACCCTAAAACATCATTATTAACATTACCTACTACAGGGTTACCATTAAAGGCGTCACTAGTAATTTCTGCTTCAATAGAGTTGACGTCTTTAGCATTTAAATAACTATAGGCTAACATGGTATAAAACCCACCTTTAAATGTTTTTTGAGCTTTAATAGAGGCATTCCAAATACGTCCTTTATCAGAATTTGTAAATACGTAAGCACCATTTCCAACACCACCATCAAAAGTTAAAACGTCAGCTGCTGTATAAATTGGCCTATTATCAACACCTTGTAACGTTCCTGAAGGAGCTGACAATCCCCAATGTTGCACATGAGGGCCATTAATATCTTTAGTATAAGATACATCTGCCGTTAAAATTAGTCCATTTTCAAACTTCTTATCCGCCCCTATGTTAGTTCTCCAAACTTGTGGGAACTTATAAGCAGGATCAACAGCCTGTAAAAAGAAAGCATCTGGATTAGCTATTTGATTACCTAACCAAACAAATGGGAACCTACCAGTAAATAAACCAGACCCTCCACGTATTTGCAATGTTTGATCTCCGTTAGCATCATAGTTAAACCCTACTCTAGGAGAAATCAACCAATCGTTATTTGGCATTTGTGTATTATCAATGGTAACTCGCTCTCCAGTATTTGGGTTTTCATATAAAACATCTGGTAAAACGAAACCTCTGTCTATTACTTCTTGTGCTTTTTCAGCAGAATCAAAGAATAAAGGCTTGTCAAAACGTAATCCATACGTTAACTTTAATTTATCAGTAACATTCCATTCATCTTGTATATAAAACGCTAATTGCCCTACATTAGTTTCAGCTAAAGCCCATGCACCTGGTGTTCCTGGTGGTACAGCATTGTTGGCATTAAATGTTTGTTGTGGTCCAACAAAATCATAACTTGTAGCATCAAAATCTGCGATATCTACACTTCCAAAAAGATCAAATCCATAGCTTGTTAAATTAAATGAGTTATCGAATTGAAATTTTTCAAACGATGTTCCTATAGTAAAGGTATGATCTCCTTTATAAAAGTTCAAATTATCTGTAAATTGAATCACTTTTTGATCTAATCTGTTATGAATAGAAAATGGTTCATGACCCGCAATGATATAATTTGACCCCCCTTTAGTAATATTTATAGAAGGTGCAGGTGTTGAAAACGGGTTTCTAAAATCATTAAAATGCGTATAACCTATCTGTAATTTATTCGATGAATTATCAGATAAGGTTGAGTTCAACTCTAACTGTACAGATCTAAGTTCATTAGTGATTTCATACCCTGAGTTTTGAAACTGTAATGTATTAGCATTAGGTCCTCTAAAACCTAAAGCCGTTGGGTGTGCTGGTTTTTGTTGAGAAGCATTTAAAAAATTATAAATTATTGCTAATCTGTTATTATCATTAATATTCCAATCTATTTTAAAAATACCTTTAGTAGATTCAGATGCATGCGTAAACCCTTGGTAGGCCCCTGGATCATAACCAGCAGAGCGTAATGCACTTTGCACTGCTATTAAATCACTTTCTAAAACCCTAGATTCATTAATAGCTCCAGAACCCGTATTAGGCTCCCAACCATTTGTTCCTAAATCATCTCTATCATCTGTTTCAAAATTAGCAAAGAAGAATAATTTGTTTTTAATAATGGGGCCTCCTATACTTACACCATATTGTTTTTGATTTAAGTCTGGACGCGTTACCTCATCTCCTTTAATTTTTTTACCTGTCATGGTTTCATCTCTATAGAAGCCATAAACAGTACCATGAAACTCATTAGTACCACTTTTGGTAACAGCATTAACCGAGGCTCCTGTAAAGCCTGATTGTGTTACATCATATGGTGCTGTTGTTACTTGAATTTGATCAATAGCATCTAATGAAATTGGTTGAGAGTTGGTTTGACCTCCTGGTGTTGCTGCATCTAATCCAAATGGATTATTAAAAATAGCCCCATCTAAAGAAAAGTTGTTGAATTGATCGTTTCTACCTCCAAAAGAACCTCCACTCGCTGTTGGTTCTAATCTTGTAAAATCTGCTTGTGATCTAGAAATTGTTGGAAGTCTGGTTAACTCTCTTCTACCAACACTGGTTTCGGCACCAGTACGGTCACTACCAAAAGTACCTGTACCTCCTGTACCTTCAATAACAACAGCATCTAATTGCTGGCTATCTTCTGTTAAGGTTACATCAACGTTTTGCGTTTTACCTAAAGTTAAAAACACATCATTGAACGTTTGCTCTTGGTAACCTAAAAAACTTACGGTAATGGTGTAAGGCCCACCTACTCTTAAGTTTAAAAGGTTAAATCTTCCATCAAAGTTTGTAGCTGCTCCATACTTTGTTCCCGTAGGTGTATGAATTGCAACAACGTTAGCGCCAGGAAGAGGCTCTGAATTTTGGTCTACAATAAGCCCTTTAATGTTTGATGTTGTTACTTGCGAAAATGCAAGCAGCCCACAAAACAAGAAAAAAAATAAAATAGTTGTTTTTTTCATCTGGTTTGTTTTAATATATGAGTTAGTCTATTATGCACGCATAAAAAATGCGAGTATCAAAAATAGTAAAAAAAAAGGCTACTCTTTCGAGTAGCCTTAGTTTTATAATAATGTTTTATTAACCGTTGGTTAACCTAACTTTTTTGAGCAATTACTTCAAACGGTAAATCAACAGATACTTCTCTATGTAAACGTATTACAGCATTATACTTACCTAAACGTTTTACATTACCACCAATTACATTGATGAATTTCTTATCTATTGTTTGTCCTTCTTTTTCTAAAGCAGCTGCTACATCTATATTGTTTACAGATCCAAAAAGCTTATCTCCAGTTCCTACTTTAGAAGCTATTTTAATTTCTAACGCCTTTAAAACCTCTGCAGTTGCATTAGCGTCATCAATAATTTTCTTTTCCTTAAAAGCTCTTTGCTTTAAATTCTCTGCTAATACTTTTTTAGCAGATATTGTAGCTATAATAGCTTTACCAGTTGGAATTAAAAAGTTTCTACCGTAACCGTTCTTTACTGTTACAACATCGTCTTTAAATCCTAAATTCTCAACGTCTTGTTTTAATATAAGTTCCATTGTTATCGGTATTTTACTTTAATAAATCTGCTACATACGGCATTAAAGCTAAGTGACGTGCTCTTTTTACAGCTACAGACACTTTTCTTTGATACTTTAATGACGTTCCTGTTAAACGTCTTGGTAAAATTTTACCTTGCTCGTTTACAAACTTCAATAAGAAATCTGGGTCTTTATAATCTATGTACTTAATACCAGATTTTTTGAAACGACAGTATTTCTTTTGTTTGTTTGTTTCAATGTTTAACGGAGTTAAATATCTAATTTCTCCGTCTTTTTTTCCTTTTGCTTGTTGATCTATTGATGCCATGCTTAAGCTTTTTCTTTAAGTTTTACTCTTCTTCTCTCTGCCCAAGCAATTGCATGCTTGTCTAAACTAACAGTTAAGTAACGCATAAAACGCTCATCACGTCTAAACTCTAGCTCAAGGTCTCCAATTGCCTCACCAGCAACAGTATACTCAAATAAGTGATAAAAACCACTTTTCTTGTTTTGAATTGGATAAGCTAACTTCTTTAGCCCCCAATCTTCTTTTGATACCATCTTAGCACCCTTAGAAACAAGAAAATCTTCGTACTTCTTTACTGTTTCCTTTATCTGATCTTCAGATAAAACGGGATTTAAGATGAAAACAGTTTCATAATGATTCATAAAAAATCTATTTAATTGTTAAAAATTGCGTGCAAAAATAATCATTATTCACATATAAAACAACTCTATTGGCTAGTATATTTTTTCGCTTATAATTCATGTTAAAATTTTGTTAAATACAGTTGTTTATCGATGATTTTTGGTTTTTGGCGGAATTTTTTGTACTATTGTCGATATCTTAACCGAAATAATACAAAATGTTATGACTTTAAACTGTGTAGTAGTAGACGATTCAGCAATACAACGTCTCTCTATCGTTAAGTTAGTTGAGAATCACCCATCTCTTAACTTAATTGCAGAGTACAGTAGTGCTTTAGAAACGAAAAATGGATTAAATACGCACCAAGTTGACCTTATCTTTTTAGATATTGAAATGCCAGTACTAAATGGATTTGAACTTTTAGACGTATTAAACAAAAAACCACAAATTATCTTTGTAACCGGTAAAACAGAATATGCTTTTAAAGCATTTAATTATGATGCTACCGATTATTTACACAAACCAATTACCAGAGAACGCTTTAATGCTTCTGTAGAAAAAGCTTTAGAACACCACCGTTTATTAATGAACCAAAACGAAGAAGAGGGTGAACATATCTTTGTTAAAAGTAACCTTAAAAAACGTAAAGTTTACATTAAAGACATTAAATGGATTGAAGCTCTTGGTGATTATGTGAAATTAGTTACCGAAGAAACAAGTTTAGTTGTTTTATCAACTATGAAGGCTTTTGAAGCGGAATTACCTGAGGGTAAATTCTTAAGAATTCACAAATCATATATTGTAAATCTTGATAAAATTGATAGATTTAACAGTAAAAATGTTGAAGTGGGTGCTTATGAAATTCCTTTAAGCCGAAACAAAAAGACACAACTCGTTGATGCTTTAAACAATATCTAAAAATATTGCACTAAAAGTTATCAACATTTAAGATTACTTTTACCGACCGAAAATCTTTTATACTAGAGAAGCTATTATTTATTTTAATGATAGCTTCTTTTGTTTTTGCCAAAGATTGTTTCTTAGGAATCTTTACCAAAATATTTTTATGAAACTGATTTCTTATTCTAGCAACTGGTGGCGATTCAGGCCCAAGAACAGACTCTCCAAAAAATTGCCTTAATGATTTAGCAAACCAAATAGCAGCAGTTTCTGTTCTATTATAATCTTTATGCTTTAAAGTAATTTTTATTTGCTTGTAAACGGGCGGATATTTAAAGTTATACCTATCGTTCATTTGTTCATTATACATTTCTATATAATTATTAGTAGATACTTGCTGCAAAATGTTATGGTACGGGTTATAAGTTTGAATTAAAACCTTACCTCTTTCCTCTGTACGCCCTGCCCTACCCGATACTTGTACCATTAACTGAAAACTACGTTCATGCGCTCTAAAATCTGGGAAATTCAACATATTATCGGCATTCATAATGCCTACTAATTTCACATTTCTAAAATCTAATCCTTTAGTTAGCATTTGAGTACCTACCAGAATATCTATTTCCTGCTGTTCTAAAGCTGTTATTATCTTTTCATAGCCATATTTACCTCTTGTAGTATCTAAATCCATTCTAGCTGCTTTAGAATCCGGAAATAGCAGTTTCACTTCTTCTTCTATCTGTTCCGTACCAAAACCTTTACTATCTAAATCTTGACTACCACAAGCCATACAATCTTGCAACATAGCCATAACATAGCCACAATAATGACATCGTAACTGACTTCTATATTGATGATAGGTTAAACTCACATCACAATTAGGGCATTGAGGTGAATGCCCGCATGTATTACATTCTACAATAGGAGAAAAACCACGCCTGTTTTGAAACAATATTACTTGTTTTCCTTCCTCTAGAACTTCAGTTATTTCTTCAATAAGCCTATCACTAAAATGCCCCTGCATTCTCTTGCGTTTATGCTTATCTTTAATGTCAACCAACTCAATATCTGGCATTAACACATTATTGTATCTGTGCATTAATTCAACAAATCCGTATTTATTTTGTTTAGCATTAAAATAACTCTCTAAACTTGGTGTTGCTGAGCCTAATAGGGTTTTAGATTTATGCAATGCAGCTAGAACAACTGCTGTATCTCTGGCATGATAACGCGGTGCAGGATCAAATTGTTTAAAAGATTGTTCATGCTCTTCATCTACAATTATCAATCCTAGGTTGCTAAAAGGTAAAAATATAGAGGATCTTGCTCCCAAAACTATTTTTGCTTTAACAGAAGACTGTAAAACGTTATTCCAAACCTCAACACGTTCGTTTGTTGAATATTTAGAATGATATATGGCCACTTGATCTCCAAAGTAATTCTGAAGTCTATTTACTAATTGTGTGGTTAATGCTATTTCGGGCAATAAGTACAAAACTTGTTTGCCAGCGGCAAGCACATTTTCAATCAATTTTACATAAATCTCAGTTTTACCTGAGGAGGTTACCCCATACAATAAAGTAACATTATTGGTTTCAAATGATTCTTTAACCTCTTTTAACGCAATTTCTTGGTGTTCATTTAAATGTTTAGAAGCTTCATTTTCTTCACCATCATATTGTACTCTATCCGTTTGAATGAAATATTCTTCGAGAATCTCTTTATGAATCAGTGCCTTAACAATTTGAGATGAAGCCCCACTTTCAGAAGTTAAATCAGTAACTTTTACTGGCTTTTTTGTAGTGGCTGAAATAGAAAATAAAGTCATCACCACATCTCTCTGTTTTGGTGCTCTACTTAACGTTTCTAACAAACTTTGTAAAGCTTCTTCCGAAGAAAAATTTGAATGCAATTTTACATAACGAACTAACTTAGGCTTGTATTTTTCGTAGACTTCTTCTTCAACACTAATCGCTTCTTTTTCTATAAGTCTCTTTATAACAGGCAGTACATTCTTTTTATCAAGAATGCTTGAAATATCATGAATTTTTAAAGAAGATTGATGGTGTAAAGCTTCGTAAATTAGAAACTCATCGTCTTTTAAGATAGACTCATCAACTTCTTTGATATTATTTTTAGTGACTATGGTTTCACTTTCTAAAATAAAAGCACTTGGCAACGCTGCTCTCATCACATCACCTAAAGTACACATGTAATAACTAGACATCCATTGCCAAAGGTCTATTTGCGTTTGATTAACAATAGGACTTTCATCTAAAATTTGATGTATTTCTTTAGCATCATAGGCTGTTGGTGCTTGGTTATGAATTCTAAAAACTAATCCTGTGTAAATTTTTGTTTTCCCAAAAGGTACTGCAACACGCATACCAGTTTTTAAAAATTCAGATTCTGCAGCGGTTATTTGATAAGTAAACAACTTTTGCAGTGGTATGGGGAGTATGATGTCTATAAAATATCTCAAGTCTAGAAATATTAATTAACAACTCTTTTCCAATACTGTGTAGCATATAAAAAAGAAATATATCCTCTTACCTCCAGGGTATTAGCATCTTTTAATCCTAGCCTACATTTGTATTTCTTTCCTCTTTCAGGATCAAAAATAATTCCTTGTTTATAATACTCCCCTTCTTTTTCCATATCCTTTATTAAAATTAACCCTAATACAGGTTTGTTTTTTTCTTCACCTTCACATTTCTCACACAACGCATTTTTGTTAGCAGGATTAAGAATCTCTACAATTTTACCGTAAACCTTACCATTATCTCTGTAAATTTCTACTATAGATTTTGCCTCACCTGTTTCATCATCAATAGTTTTCCATTTCCCAAAAATATCTTGTGCACTAGCCAAAAACGGCAGTAAAAGAAATAAAATCACATAAATAGCTAACTTTTTCATAACTAACATCTTTTGCGCAATTTATTTAAAGAAGCATTTAACTCATATCCTAATAACAAAATATTAGCATTTAGCCATAAATAGAACAAAAGAATTAAAAGCGCTCCTATTGAGCCATAGAGTTTATTGTATTGTCCGAAGTTTTCAATATAAATACCAAACAAATAAGAAGACAACATAATTAACAATGTAGTGAATAGTGCACCTATTGAAAAGAATTTTGAATGTCTGCCTTCATGTGTTCCAAAATAGTAAAGTGTAGCTATTGCCAAATAAATCATGACAATAAAAAAGAGGTATTGTGCAAAATTTGCCCAAAACACATTTTGCGAATCCACATCTAATACTTCCAATAATTCTTGAACTACATATATTTGAAAATACCCTAAAAATGCAATTGTGAGAATGAGTAAAAACGCCAATATTAACGCTATTCCTAAAGCATAAAAATATTGTTTAAACACATTACGCGTAAGCTGCTCATGATATGAGTTTTCAAACCCAGAAAATACGGCGTTTACACCATTTGCCATTAATGCAATTGACAATACAAAAACAGACGATAACAACCCGCCTCTTTGTGATTGATCTATATTTTCAAAAATATTATTGATAAAAAAGTCTGATGTATTGGGTGGTAAAAACGACTCTAAAAACACTAAGAAATCGGTCTTAAAACCTTCAACTGGAATGTATGGAATAATGAATAATACAAATAGTAAAAACGGGAACAAGGCCATAAAAAAGCTAAACGCAATGGCACTAGCTCTGGTTGTTAATGCCCCTTTTACTATTCCTATAACATATAATTCTAGTAAGTCGTAAAAAGATAAACCTTCTAAACCTGGAAGTTTAATTTTTTTGAGAAACCGCACCAAGACATTTATAACTGGAATTTTTTCTAGCCTGTCTTCTATGTGGTTTGCCATAAATAATTTGTATTCAACTACAAAGTTATTAAATTATGACTAAGATAAGAGTTGCAGAATCGTAAAATTTTTAAGCTATTACATAGCTTTTAAACTTAAGTCCATATTATGAACAGAATGCGTAAGCGCTCCACAAGAAATATAATTCACGCCACACTCTGCATAATGCCTTATAGTTGTCTCATTAATATTACCTGAAGATTCTGTTAAACATTTGTCTCCAATCATTTTAACAGCTTCTCTAGTATCTTCGTAATCAAAATTATCTAGTAAAATACGATAAACACCATCGTTTCTAAGTATCTCTTCAACTTCACTTAAGTTTCTGGCTTCAACCATAATTTGAAGATTCCTTCCTGTTTCTCTTAAATAAAGTTTTGAAGTTTCTATGGCTTTGGTGATACCTCCTGCAAAATCTATATGATTGTCTTTTAACATAATCATATCATACAATGCGAATCTATGATTTTCTCCTCCCCCTATTTTCACAGCCCATTTTTCAAGAACTCTAATTCCTGGAGTTGTTTTTCTAGTATCTAAAATTTTGGTATTCGTGCCTTTAACCAAATTTACAAAGTGTCTGGTTTTTGTAGCAATAGCACTCATACGTTGCATAGAGTTTAATACTGTACGCTCTGCTTTTAGTATAGATTGCGATGGCCCTTCTACATACATTACAACATCTCCAAACTTAACTTCTGTACCATCTTCAATGCGCACATCTAGTTTTAAGTTTTTATCAACGTAGGCAAAAATTTTCTTAACAAAGTTTACACCGCCAATAATACCTTTGTCTTTTACTAAAAGTTTTGCCTTTCCTCTGGCGTTTTCTGGAATGCATGCTAGTGAACTATGATCGCCATCTCCAACATCTTCTCTAATGGCATTTGCAATTATAGATCTAACTTCTTGGTCAAACTGCTCCTGTGTTATCATAATTTTTGTTGGTTTCGCACAAAAATAATAAATAGATTTACTTTTTTAAATTTTAGAATTATGATTTTTTTATTTATTTCTATTTTAAATAAGAAATTCATAACATAAAAACAGTATTTTTAATTTTATGACGATAAAACTAATTGTAATAGGAAAAACAGATAATAATGAGCTACAGTCACTTATAGATAATTATACTAAAAGGTTGGGGCATTATGTAAAATTTAATCTTGATGTTATTCCAGATCTTAAAAAAGTGAAGCATTTAAGTGAAACGCAACAAAAAGAAAAAGAAGGCAATCTTATCCTTGATAAAGTAACAAATTCGGATACCTTAATCTTATTGGACGAAAATGGGAAACAGCTTGATTCTGTGGCTTTTTCTTCTTATTTACAAAAATATATGAATTCTGGTATTAAGCAACTTATTTTCGTAATTGGTGGTCCATATGGGTTTTCTGAAGCTATTTACAAAAGAGCTAACGGAAAGTTATCATTATCTAAAATGACTTTTTCACACCAAATGGTACGCTTATTTTTTATAGAACAGCTTTATAGAGGTTTTACTATTTTAGGAAACGAACCTTACCATCACAGATAAATTAAAGTGCTTCTAACTCTAATCGTTCCTTTTTGGTAAGTTTTGCTACTACTAAGTTATATGAAATATCTAACCATTCATACAATAAATTGTCTGGTATAGAACCATCAACCACCACATTGCTCCAATGCTTTTTACTAAAATAAGATGGTTCTTGCAATGCATCATATTGAGCTCTTAGTTCTTCAATAGTTTCAGGAACACATTTGATACTAAAACCATTAAAAGTTTCAATATCTGTGGCTGTAAACATTTTTCCTTTTACTTTAAACACCAACACATTGGGCAACTTAGGAAACGGAATGGATTCTGTAACTCCCTTTTTTGATAAGCAATAATCTCTATATAATTCTATATTCATTAATATGTTTTAAATACTTGTTTTCGTTTTTTTAATTGAATTTCTAAATCTTTAATGGTTCGTTTTACGGCTTCTTCATAATTATCTTCATTAGAACTTGCAAAAATTCTTGGTCCAGGAGCACTCAACTCTATTTTACAAATCTTACCTTTTTGTTTTGCTTTATGCTCTACTTCAAAATGAACTTCAGCATTAATAATCCATTCATATTTTTTATGAAGATTTTGTAATTTCTCATTCACGTAATTGCTCATTGCATCACTGGTTTGCATATGAACATATTGAATACTAACTGTCATACCTTAATTCTTTTAGTTTATACTCAAATTTAAATGAGAATAAAGCATTTAAAGCTGACATTTATCATATGTTAAATCTATTAATATTCTACACTAATAGAAGTATTAAAATAAGTTTTGCTTCCTACTTTTTGCCTTCCTTCATAAAGTAAAATCTTTTTATATCTCCCATTAAATAATTTTTTATAATGCTCCAATTCGTCTGTAGATTGCACATTATGATTCACTTGCTTGTTACTTCCTTTTACTTTGCCATAAACAGAAACTTGATAAGAACTTTTTGATTTAGATCCATTATAGTTAGAGGAATACACAATTCTGTCTACAATAAAAGGCGCTTCACTAGTACTAGGGCTTCTATAATAAACGTTTTCATATTTTCCTTTTACTGGTACTGCTTTTATATTTTGACTTTGCATTTCAGATAAACCAAAAATGAGAACTATAATAACAACTAATAATTTTTTCATAATCTATTAATTTTAAATTTGCACTCTAAACATATAAAACTACTTAAAAAATCTTAACATAATTAGTTTTCTAATATTTAACAATGAAAAAACTAGTCTTTGCCACCAATAACTTAAACAAATTAAAAGAGGTTCAAGCTTTAATGCCAAAAGACATTACGCTTTTAAGTCTAAAAGACATTGAATGTTTTGAAGATATTCCTGAAACTAAAGATACTATTGAAGGTAATGCCATTCAAAAAGCTGAATATGTAAAAACACATTATGGTTTTGATTGTTTTGCAGATGATACTGGTTTAGAAACCGACGCTCTAAATGGAGATCCTGGAGTGTATTCAGCAAGATATGCTGGTCCTCAAAAAAATGCTGAAGATAATATGAATAAACTATTAGAAGCATTAACTAATATTGAAAACCGAAGCGCTCATTTTAAAACAGTCATAGCATTAAGTCTTGGAAGTGATATAAAAACATTTACAGGTATTTGTGAAGGTGTTATTACAAACAACAAACATGGTGAAAAAGGTTTTGGGTATGATCCTATTTTTAGACCAAATGGATATGAAGACACTTTTGCTGAGATGGATTTAAGCCTTAAGAACAAAATTGGTCACAGAGGAAAAGCTATTACACAGCTTATAGATTTTTTAACTTAATAAACCTCTACAAAAAATCTAATTGATATTGATTCTTAACATTCTTTATGTTACTTTTAATTTATGATGACAGCCGAAGATATTGAAAAGGAAAATGCAGCCATAGCCAAAGCCTACAAAGAATTACTACAAGTTAGTTACACCACACTTTCTAATGAAGATAAAAAGCTAATTAGAAGTGCCTTTGAAGTTGCTTTAGATGGTCATAAAACCCAACGTAGAAAATCTGGTGAAGCCTATATTTTTCATCCGCTTGCCGTTGCTAAAATAGTAGCACAAGAAATTGGTCTTGACGGTACTTCTATAGCTGCTGCCCTATTGCATGATGTAGTTGAAGATAGCCCTGATTATGAAATTGAAGATATTGAAAAACGTTTCGGGAACACCGTAGCTACCATTGTAGATGGGTTAACTAAAATTTCATCTTTAAGTAAAGAAAAAGACATGGATGTGTCTTTACAAGCAGAAAATTTCAGAAAAATGCTGTTGACACTTAATGATGATGTACGTGTTATCATTATTAAAATTGCGGATAGACTTCACAACATGCAAACTATGGATGCTATGCGTCCTGACAAGCAAGAAAAAATAGCCTCTGAAACACTCTATATCTATGCCCCTTTAGCTCATAGAATTGGGCTCTACAATATTAAAACAGAACTTGAAGATTTAGGTTTAAAGTACACTGAGCCAGATGTGTATTTTGATATATTAGACAAAATTCAAGAAAGTAAAGAGGAGCAAGATCAATACATAGAGCAGTTTACAGATGTTATAAAAAAGTCTTTAGACAAAGAACAATTCAATTATAATATTAAAGGAAGACCAAAGTCTATTTTTTCTATTAGAAGAAAAATGATGAAACAAGGGGTTTCTTTTGATGAAGTCTATGATAAATTCGCTATTAGAATTATTTATAATAGTGATGTTGAAAATGAAAAATTCTATGCTTGGAAAATTTATTCCATAGTCACAGATCACTTTAGACCCAACCCTACCAGATTAAGAGACTGGATTTCTTCTCCAAAATCTACGGGATATGAAGCACTTCATATCACCGTTATGGGACCAAAAGGTCGTTGGGTTGAAGTTCAAATAAGAAGTGAGCGCATGAATGAAATAGCTGAAAAAGGCTATGCAGCTCATTACAAATACAAACAAGGCAACGAAAAAGAAGATAATCTTGATACTTGGATTAACAGACTTCAAGAAGCTTTAGAAAACCCTGAAACCAATGCTGTAGATTTTGTTGAACAGTTTAAACTCAACCTATATTCAAAAGAAATATTTGTTTTTACACCCAAAGGAGATTTAAAATCGTTACCAAAAGGAGCAACCGCTTTAGATTTTGCTTTTAATATTCATACCGAGGTAGGTATGAAAACTAGAGGAGCTAGAGTTAATGGTAAATTAGTGCCTTTAAGCCATGAATTACAAAGTGGTGATCAAGTAGATATTTTAACTTCTGAAACAGCTAAACCTAATTCAAACTGGCTAGATTACACCTCTACCGCCAGAGCCAGAAGTAAAATTAAATCTGCTTTACGAGAAGATAAAAAACGTATTGGTGAAGACGGAAAAGAAATTCTTAGAAGAAAACTAAAGCAACTTAAAATAACGCTTAATGAGTCTTCAACCAATGAACTAGTTAGCTATTTTAAACTTAAAACAAGTCTCGATCTTTTTTACAGAGTTGGTATTGGTACCATAGATAATACCATGCTCAAAAACTTTGCTTCCTCTAGAAGCAATGCGTTAATGAGTTTTATTAAAAATAGAATTAACAGAAAACCTCATGTTAAAAAAGAGGATATAGAACGAGAAGAAGTTACCGCTAATTATGACTCTCTTGTTTTTGGTAAAGAAGAAGAAAAGCTAGATTATAAACTATCTAATTGTTGCAACCCTATACCTGGTGATCAAGTATTTGGGTTCTTAACGGTATCAGATGGTATAAAAGTTCACAAAAAGAATTGCCCTAATGCTTTAAGTTTGCAGTCTAACTACGCTTATAGAATCATGCCTGCAAAATGGATCGATTCTTCGCAACAAGAATTTTTAGCTAAAATATCCATCTCTGGAATTGATAACATAGGCTTGGTCAATGAGATTACTCAAATTATTTCATCAAATATGCATGTTAATATGAGAAGCCTTAACTTTGAAAGTGATGATGGGCTTTTCTCAGGAAAAATACACCTTGTTGTAAAAAATAATACCATCATAAAAAAGCTAATTGAGAAACTTAAAAAAATTAATGGTATAGATAAGGTTACCAGACTGTAAAAAAAGTGTAAATTTGCGTCGCGTTTATGAGTTCAAACACAGATAATAAGAATCAAGAGATAGTAAAAAGCGTATTCACAAGCTTTTTAGAAACCAACGGGCACCGCAAAACACCCGAACGTTACGCTATACTCCAAGAAATTTACAATAATAATGATCATTTTGATATAGAATCTCTATATCTTATAATGAAAAACAAAAAGTATAGAGTCTCTCGCGCTACATTATACAACACCATAGAATTACTTCTAGAATGTGGTTTGGTAAGAAAGCACCAGTTTGGACAATCTCAAGCGCACTATGAAAAGTCGTATTTTGACAAACAGCATGATCATGTAATTTTAACCGATACTGGTGAAGTTATAGAGTTTTGCGACCCTAGAATTCAATCAATTAAAAAAACCATCGAAGAAGTTTTCGATATAGAGATTAGTAATCATTCTCTTTATTTCTACGGAAACAGAAAATCAACAAAATAACTAATTTTTACAATGGCAGTAGATTTACTACTAGGACTACAATGGGGGGACGAAGGCAAAGGAAAAATTGTTGACGTACTTACAAATAACTATAATATTATCGCTCGTTTTCAAGGAGGTCCTAATGCAGGACACACCTTAGTTTTTAACGGCAAAAAACATGTGTTGCACACCATTCCGTCAGGTATTTTTCATGATGATGCTACCAACTTAGTTGGTAACGGAGTAGTTATAGATCCTGTTATTTTTAAAGGAGAACTTGATAAATTGGCTGAGCAAGATGTAGATTATAAAAAATCTTTATTAATTTCTCGTAAAGCACATATCATTTTACCAACGCACAGGTTATTAGATGCTGCCAGTGAAGCTTCTAAAGGAAAAGCCAAAATTGGTTCTACCTTAAAAGGTATTGGTCCAACTTACATGGATAAAACGGGTAGAAACGGTATTAGAGTTGGCGATTTAGAATTAGCAGATTGGAAAGAACGTTATAGAACGCTTGCTGATAAGCATGAGTCTATGATTGCTTATTATAATGTTGATATTGAATACGATTTAGCGGAGTTAGAAGAAGAGTTCTTTAAAGCTGTAGACGTTTTAAAATCGTTAACGTTTATAGATTCTGAAGAATATGTATACCAAGCACAAAAAAGCGGAAAAACTATTTTAGCTGAAGGTGCTCAAGGCTCTTTACTAGATATAGATTTTGGAACATACCCATTTGTAACTTCTAGTAATACTACCGCAGCTGGTGCATGTACTGGTTTAGGTGTAGCACCAAATAAAATTAAAGATGTATTTGGTATTTTTAAAGCTTATACAACAAGAGTTGGTTCTGGTCCATTCCCTACAGAATTATTTGATGAAGATGGAGAAACTATGGGACGTGTTGGTAATGAATTTGGAGCTACCACGGGTCGTAAAAGACGTTGTGGTTGGTTAGATCTAGTAGCCTTAAAATATGCTTGCCAAGTAAATGGTGTTACACAACTTAACATGATGAAAGCTGATGTACTATCAGGTTTTAAAACATTAAAAGTATGTACTGCTTACAACTACAAAGGTGAAACTATAGAGCATTTACCATATAATATTGAAGCAGAAAATGTAGAACCAATCTACAAAGAAATAAAAGGTTGGGAAGCAGATTTAACTGAAATGACAGACGCTTCACAATTCCCACAGGAATTAAATGATTATATAGACTTTTTAGAAAAAGCATTAGAAATTCCTATTACTATTGTTTCTGTAGGACCAGATAGAAAACAAACTATTTTTAGGAAATAAAATTACTTTTTCTCATATATACAATTCAAAAAGACTACTTAAATAAGTAGTCTTTTTCTTTATATTTGTATTATGAAGTATCTTTTAACTCAATTATTATTCTTATTTTCCTATTTAAGTATCTGTTCCCAAAACTCTAGTTTAAACTATATAAACAAAAAAAGGTTAAACACAGATTTAATTCAAATTACCAAAACACAAAAAAGTAGAAACTTTCAAAACATAAAAACACTAAACACTGTTGCTAATTACATTAAAAACGACTTAGCAAAAGTTTGTGACTCTGTTGCTTTTCAACCATTCTTATTAGACAAAAAGACTTATAAAAATGTCATTGGCTCTATAGGTTTAAACCATAAAGAACGAATTATTATTGGCGCTCATTATGATGTTTGCGGTAATCAACAAGGCGCAGATGATAATGCAAGTGGTGTAGCAGGTTTGTTAGAACTAGCCCGTTTACTCTCTAAAGAATCATTAAATTACAGAATAGATTTTGTAGCATATACCTTAGAAGAACCACCTTTTTTTAGAACTCAACAAATGGGAAGTTATATACATGCTAACTACCTAAAAAGCAAAAGTATTAACGTAAAAGGTATGATGAGCTTAGAAATGATTGGTTATTATAGTGATAAAGAAAATTCGCAACAATATCCAGTAAGTAATATGGCTTTAATGTATGGTAATGTCGCAGATTTTATTGCGGTAGTACAAAGTGAAAAAAGTGGAGAATTTGGTAATCAAATTGCTACCTCTATGAAAAACCAAAATCTCATTAAAACCATTTCTTTTAAAGGTTCTAGTTCAATCTCTGGAGTAGACTACTCAGATCATTTAAACTATTGGAAATTTGATTTTCCTGCCATAATGATAACAAATACATCTTTCTATAGAAATAAAAACTATCATACAAAAAATGATACTATTGAGACTTTAAATTTAGATAAAATGGGAGCAGTAATAGAGCAATTATTTTATAGTATTAAGAATTTAGAATGATACTATTTTCTAAGAAAATGATACTTCAACATAAACAAATCAATTACTTAATAATTATATCTATTATTATTTATTCAACTATTACAAAAAGTGGAGACCATGTATCTATTCCTATGTTTTTTTTGCTCCCTTTTTCTATAATTTATTTTGCTTTTGAAGACTTTATTTATGCAATTATACCTTTACTTTCTTTTTCTGGTATAATATGCCTCTTACTATACATTAAATATGAACACTATAAAAAAAGTATTTTAGTTCTTATTGGTTATATTCTATCATTCATAGAAATTTTTTATTTACTCTACGATGCAAAAGTTTATGAATATTATAAAAAACAATGGTGGTTCTTATTATCTATTTCTTTATACTTATCACTATCTTTCTTTGTGATTTATAAATTATATAAAAACAAGAAAAACAGTTCATATTAATTACCCTCCTATAAAAGTACTTAAAAAAGTTCTTTTTTGAGTACTTTTTATTATTTTTGTAATATGGAAACAGTAAACTATACAGACTTTCGTTCAAACCTTAAACATTGGTTTGATAAAGTCATCAACGATGTAAGTGATATTATTATAAAACGTAAAGGCGGTAAAGACCTTGTTTTAATATCATTAGACGAGTATAATTCGTTAAAAGAAACTACTTACCTACTCACAGGAAAAAACAGAGATATTCTATTAAAATCTATCAAAGAACTAGAGGCTGGTAAAGGTATCCAACAAGATTTAATAGAAGAATGAAGTTAACTTGGTCTATTACCTCTTGGGAAGATTATTTGTATTGGCAGAAAGTTGATAAGAAAATGGTAAAACGCATTAACGAGCTCATTAAAAGTTGTATGCGAACACCTCTAGAGGGTATAGGCAAACCTGAAGCATTAAAAGGTGATCTGCAAGGTTATTGGTCAAGACGTATAACATCTGAACATCGATTAGTTTATAAATACGAAAAAGACCAATTATTTATTGCTGCCTGTCGTTACCACTACGGAAAGTAAAATAATTTTGCTAAAAAACGTTCCAAAAATATTTTGGAGCGTTTTTCGTTTCTAAATAATTGCACATCATAATAATCGTTATTTTTGCCACAAACATTTTCATTTTGAATAAACAACTTCTTATATACTCTTTATTATTCTTTGGCTTAATTTCAACTTTAACTGCTCAAGAAAAAAAGAAAATAGAAATCAAATACGCTGGTAGATTAAATGTAGATGAAGAAAAATACCCAGGTGCTAGAATTCTAACTAGAGATGAGTCTCAACAAGTACATATAGGTCATGAAAGTATTGATTTATGGTGTGATAGAGCTATTCATTATGGTTCAGAAAACTTTATTGAAGCTTATGGTAATGTAAAAATGAAACAAGCCGATACTGTAAACATGACCTCTAAATACATTGAATATAGTGGTATTACACAATTAGCATTAGCACGTGGCGAGGTGGTTTTAACGGACCCAAACACTACAGTATCTTCAGACACTATATACTTTGACAGACTAAAACAAGAAGCTTTTTACAGAAGTGGCGGTACGGTGGTTAAGGATACTACTGTAACCATTACCAGTAAAATAGGCAGGCATTACATGCAAGAAAATAAAATGAAATTTATTGAAGATGTGGTGATGGTGAGCGATAGTTCTACCATAAAGTCTAACTATTTTGATTATTTCTCAGATACTGGTCATGCTTATTTATTTGGTCCCTCAACCATAACAACACCAGAAAGTAAAACCTACTGCGAAAAAGGGTTTTATGATACTGAAAATGAAACAGGATATGTTCTAAAAAATGCCAGAATTGATTACGATGATAGAATCATTGAAGGAGATAGTCTTTATATGGATAATGCAAAGAATTTTGCGTCTGCAACCAATAATATAAAGGTTACAGATACTCTAAACCATAGTATTATAAAAGGCCATTATGCCGAAGTGTATAGAGGCGAAGAAAAAGATTCGGTTTTTATTACCAAAAAAGCGTTAGCGATCACCGTACAAGAAAAAGATTCTATTTACATACATGCCGATAAAATCATGGTAACAGGCAAGCCAGAGCATAGAATTGTAAAAGCCTATTATAAGGCTAAAATTTATAAGTCAGATTTATGCGGAAAGTCAGATTCTATACATTCAGATCAACAAACAGGAATTACTAAGCTTATCAATATAGATAAATTTAAATCTTCCGATAGATTTTCTACACTACGAAAACCAATCATGTGGAATTTAGAAAATCAAATGACGGGAGATACCATTCATTTAATTTCTAATCCAGAATCTGAAAAAATAGACTCGTTATTAGTGTTTGAAAATGCCTTTATCATAAGTAAAGATACAATTGCCGAAAACAATTATAACCAAATAAATGGTATGCATTTAAGAGGCTTGTTTAATGAAGAAAATCAGTTAAGACAAGTAGATATTACCAGAAATGCACAATCTATTTTTTACGCTAGAAATGAAGAACAAGAACTAATAGGCATTGATAAAGCTAAATCTGGTAGTATTTCTATTCTTTTTGATCAGGGAGCTATTGAAGAATACACAAGATTAAACCAAGTAGATGGTACATTAACACCCCAATCTCAATTTCCAGATAGAGACAAAATATTAAAAGGTTTCGATTGGAGAGAAGAAGAGCGTTTAACAAGTGTTGATGATTTATTTAAAGACGATCCTCCGCTTGAATTACCCATTATTAAAGGTTTAGAAGATTATGTGCCTCCTAAAGAGTTTTTTGATGAAGATTTAATTGAAAGAATAAATAGAGCAGGAAGTCGTGCATCAGAAAACATTATTATAGATAATGTTGAAAAAAAGAAACTATCTACAAAAGCAGAAGTAAAAAATATCACTTCCGTAGAAAAAGTAAAAGAGATTTTTAAAGTAACCGTTAGTACCCTAGTTACAAAGGAAGACAGTTTTCAACTATTTTACACAAAAAACAATACTTCAAACTTTACAGAGCCTAACTCAATAATAAAAAAGTTTAAGGGTAAAGGGAGCTATCAAAAAATTGAATTCGAATTACCTAAAGGAACAGTTGCTGAGAAGCTTAGATTAGATATAGGTACTAACCGTAAACAAAACACTGTTAAAATAAAATCCATTTTAATATCCTATAAAAACAAAGAAATATTTATACCAGGGCGTTTAATTAAAAAATACTTCAAACCCAACCATTATATAAGCCTGAATTCTAACAGCTTATTATATAATGTAAAAGAAGTTGAAGTAAATGGAAAAAGAAAGTACGATCCTTTCTTTGTTTGCAATAATGATTTGGTTAATTTGATTAAAAAGTTAAAATAATAACTTTAAAATGTATAGTTTGTTGGAATCACTAAAAAATGAATTCAACAAATAAACTCGCTTAATGATCTCAAACTTCCTAAAATATCAAGCGCAAACCACACCACACCCTTTAGCAATGGAAGTGTCTCATGCAAAAGGATCTTACATATACAATACAGAAAATAAAGCCTTTTTAGATTTTGTAGCAGGCGTTTCGGCGACACCCCTAGGCCATGGGCATGAAAAAGTGGTTAATGCCATTAAAAGTCAGATTGACAAGTATTTACACGTAATGGTTTATGGTGAGTACATTCAAAAACCAGCTGTAGAACTTACTAAATTATTAGCTAAAAATTTACCCTACCCTCTTGGAAAAACATATTTAACAAATTCGGGTACAGAAGCTATTGAAGGCGCTTTAAAATTAGCCAAACGCGCTACTGGAAGAAGTGAAATTATTTCAGCCAATAAAGCGTATCACGGTAATACCATGGGTTCTATGAGTGTAATGGGGTACGAAGAAAGGAAACAAGCTTTTAGACCTTTACTGCCAGATGTTAAGTTCATTGATTTTAATTCTGAAAAAGATTTACAACAAATAACCAATAAAACAGCCTGTGTGATTTTAGAAACCATTCAAGGTGGTGCTGGCTTTATTGAACCCAAAAACAACTACTTACAAAAAGTTAGAAAACGTTGCAATGAGGTTGGAGCACTTTTAATTTTAGATGAAATTCAACCTGGTATTGGAAGAACAGGAAAGCTTTTTGGTTTTGAACATTATAATTGTATTCCAGATATTTTAGTAACAGGAAAAGCGCTAGGTGGCGGTATGCCAATTGGTGCTTTTACAGCTTCAAGTGAATTAATGGATTTACTTATGGATGGCCCTAAATTAGGTCATATTACAACCTTTGGTGGTCACCCCGTAATTGCAGCTTCAGCACTCGCTACATTAAAAGAAATTACCGAAAGTAAACTCATAGAGCAAACTCTTGAAAAAGAAAAATTATTTAGAAAACATCTTGTTCACCCCTTAATAAAAGAAATACGAGGCAAAGGGTTAATGCTTGCGTTAATCATGGAAACTGATGAGATTGCAAATCAACTAATCCTTAAATCTCAAGATTTAGGTTTAATTCTATTTTGGTTACTTTTTGAACCTCGTGCTGTTAGAATTACGCCTCCCTTAACCATTTCTGAAGAAGAAATTATTAAAGGTTGTTCTATTATTATAGACGTTTTAAATAACTTAGAACCGTAAACCTCTCTGCAACTAACTAATAATCAAATAACAAAAGAGTCTATCGCCCTAAAATATAAGTGTTCATTACTTTGTTAAAAACATTTAAAGTGAAAATAGTTAATTAAGTGTTTAGAAGCTTAAATTTATAAATGAAGAACACTTACAAATGTGCTTATGGAGTTTAGTCATAATGACAACAACAACTTGCCTCTTTCTAAGTTTGAATCAATGTTAAAAACAAATCATGTTTTATTCTTTGATTCTGAAGAATTTGAAAACATTATTCATCATTACCTTAATCAAGGTAAAATAGCACTTGCAAAAAAAGCCATTAAATTAGGTTTAGATCAGCACCCTACATCTATTAATTTAAGACTTTTTAAAGTTGAAGTTTATGTTTTTGAAGACAAACTTTCTGAAGCAGAAGATTTACTTAACCAACTGCATAGCATAGACCCAATGAATGAAGAAATTTACATTCAAAAGGCAAACATTCTCTCTAAAAAAGACAATCATGAAAAGGCTATAGATGTTCTTAAAAAAGCTATTGATTTAACTGATGATTTAGTTGATTTATACTCGCTAATAGGTATGGAGTACTTATTTCTCGATCAATATGAAGACGCAAAAATGTACTTCATGAAATGCTTAGAAGAAGATATTGAGGATTACTCTGCGCTCTACAATGTTATTTATTGTTTCGAGTTTTTAAACCAGAATGAAGACGCTATATCTTATTTAAATGTTTTCTTAGATAAGAATCCATATTGCGAAGTTGCATGGCATCAATTAGGAAAACAATATGTTGTTCTTAAAAAACACCAAAAAGCCTTAACAGCTTTCGATTTTGCTATTATTTCTGATGATAGTTTTGTGGGTGCTTATCTCGAAAGAGGAAAAGTTTTAGAACAATTAAAGCGTTATGAAGAAGCCATAGAAAATTACAGCATTACTTTAAAGCTAGATGAACCAACATCTTTTGCGCTTTTAAGAATAGGATCTTGTTATGAAAAATTAGGGAATAATGAACTTGCTGTTCAGTATTACTACCAAACGGTTCATGAAGACCCTTTATTAGACAAAGGGTGGATTGCTATTACTAAATTTTACAATAAAAAGAAAAACTACCAAAAGGCTCTGTATTATATTAACAAGGCCATTAATATCGATTCTGAAAACGTTAACTATTGGAAACTCTATTCTCAAATAAATCAAAGGCTTAATTTTTATGAAGAAGCTGAGCGTGGTTTCAAAAGAACCTTAGAACTTGGTAATTACGAATTAAACACCTGGCTTTCAAGAGGAGATTTACTTATAAAACTAGGCGAACTTGAAGCTGCTATTTATAATTTTGAACAAGCCGCTGAGTTTTATCCAGAAAACGCCGAATTAGAATACAGGCTTGCGGGTTTATATTTTTCGCTAAATGAAAATAATAAAGGTAAATTTCATTTAAAAAATGGTTTAAAATACAACGAAGAATACACGTTTATAATTGAAGAGCTATTCCCTGAAGTATCAAACAAAATTCTTGTAAAAAACATTATAAGACAAAGTTTATAATCTAAAAACGTTACATTAAAATTCCTACCTTTGGTTTAGTTTAAAAATTATATGCAACCAAATCAAATGAAAAGACGTTTATCAGATTATTTAGTAATTTCCCTAAAAGGTTTAGCCATGGGAGCTGCAGACGCAGTTCCAGGAGTTTCTGGTGGAACCATTGCTTTTATTTCCGGTATTTATGAAGAATTAATATCTACCATAAGTAATATTAAACCTCCGCTTTTTAAGACATTATTTAAAGAAGGTCTAAAACCTTTTTGGAAAGCCCTAAATGGGAATTTTTTACTTGCACTCGTTTCTGGTATTATTGTGAGCTTTGTCTCTTTTATGAAACTCGCTAAATACCTCTTAGAAAACCATCCAGTTCTTATCTGGTCATTTTTCTTCGGCTTAATTATAGCTAGCATATACTTTGTAGGTAAACAAATTACCAAATGGAGTGTTGGCACTATCATAGCTTTAATTTTAGGAGCTGCTATTGCTTTTTTCATATCCACACTTCCTTCAATGGAAAATAGTGGCAGTAATTATTTCTTATTCATTGCTGGTTCTATAGCCATTTGCGCTATGATATTACCTGGTATTTCAGGATCTTTCATATTGATAATTCTAGGAGCTTACAAAATGCTTAGTGATGCCATTCATGATATAGATATCAAAAAATTAATCATATTTTCATTAGGGGCTCTTGTTGGTTTACTAAGCTTTAGTCACTTATTAAAATGGTTATTTAAAAACTACCATAACATAACCTTAGCTATTTTAACAGGATTTATTTTTGGCTCTTTAAAAAAAGTATGGCCTTGGAAAAAAACATTAAGTTGGTTTACAAATTCTAAAGGAGAAAAAATGCCTCTTATTCAAGATAGTATATCTCCTTTTAATTTTAACGGTGACAATCAATTAGTATTTGCCATAATTTTAATGGTTCTTGGTTTTGCCACTATCTTTGTACTGGAAAAAATAGGATCTAAAAATGAATAATGCAAAACACTAGAACACTTACAGATAGAATCTTTTTAGTTTTAAAAGGACTCGGTATGGGAGCTGCTAATAAGGTTCCTGGTGTTTCTGGTGGTGTAGTAGCTTTTGTTTCTGGTTTCTATGAAGAGTTTATTTATTCTCTACAAAAATTTAATGGAAAAGCATTTAAACTCTTATTCAATGGGCGTTTTAAAAGCTTTTACAGATATATTAATGGTAGATTTATAAGTTTGCTTTTTCTAGGAATGATTATTAGTTATTTCAGTATTTCTAAACTATTAGACTACCTCATCATTCATTATCAACTTTATGTTTGGAGTGTATTCTTCGGAATGATAATTGGCTCCATTTATTACATTAGCAAAGACTTTAAAGGCTGGTGTACTAAAGCTTATGTATCATTGGCAATTGGTATTATTATAGGGCTGAGCATTAGTTTTTTAGATCCAGCAAGAGAAAACGATCATCTACTGTTTGTATTTTTCTGCGGAATGATTTCCGTATCTGGCATGACACTTCCTGGGTTGTCTGGTTCATTCATTCTTATTCTTTTGGGTAATTATGTATTACTACTGGTAGATTCAGTCAATGCATTATACGATACTTTAATTGATGTTTTTACGGGGGATTTCACATTTATTGATAATGCCGAACGTATACGCATGCTAAAAGTTTTAGCCGTTTTTACTTTAGGTTCAGTAGCAGGCTTGGTAACATTTTCGCATATATTAAGCTATGTTTTAAAGCGCTATAGAGACATCACACTTTCTTTATTAATGGGCTTTATTATTGGGTCTTTAGGTGTTGTTTGGCCTTGGAAAAAAACCAATTACAAAACAGAGATTGATGGGGCATATATTTTAGATTCCAATGGAGAGAAAGTAATTGAAAATTACCAAAGGTTCCTTCCTGAAATAAATAGTGAAACTTTTTTAGCAATTGGTTTTACAATTGTTGGAATTTTAATAGTATTGGCGCTTGAATGGTACGGACAAAAAACAAGACGCATAAAATCATGAAGAAATTAGGACTTTTAGGTAAAAATATTTCATACTCCTTCTCAAGATCATACTTTAAAGAAAAGTTTGAAAAAGAAGAGATTACAGATACATCTTATGAAAATTTCGATATTGAATCTATAGACCTATTCTCAGATTTAGTAAAAAACACTAAAGGACTAGAAGGCATGAATGTTACCATTCCTTATAAAGAAGAAGTTATGCCTTTTCTTGATGATATAAATGAACAAGCTGCTGAAATTGGTGCTGTTAATACTATTAAGGTTACAAAAGACGGTGAATTAATAGGCTACAATACAGATTGTTACGGTTTTAAAGAATCCATCAAACCACTTTTAAAACCACATCATAAAAAAGCATTAATTCTTGGAACGGGAGGTGCTAGTAAAGCTGTTGCTTATTCTTTAAAAAATCTAGGTATAGAATTTAAATATGTTTCAAGAAGAATGTCTAAAGGTATTGGTTTTACTTATGATACTCTAGACGAAAAAGATATAGAAAACCATACTATTATTATAAACTGTACGCCATTAGGAACATTCCCTAATATTGAAAATTACCCAGATATTCCCTATTCTAGCATTACAGACAAGCATATTTTATTCGATTTAATTTATAATCCTGAAGAAACAAAGTTTTTAAACTTTGGAAAGCAAAAAGGAGCAACATTAATAAACGGTTTAAAAATGCTACAGCTCCAAGCTGAAAAAGCTTGGTCTATCTGGAATTTAGAGTAAATATATTTTTACTAAGTTGCATTTTTGAAAATTTTGGTCGATATCTACTAACCGAATTCCCTCACAAAAAAGATAAAACAACATTCTATTCTTTGTTATTCTATCTTGTTGTTACTATCTTTAATGTCTAAAGCAATATTGAACCTTAACATTTTTAAAAATGTCTGACACTAATAACCTGCCAAACACAGAAGGAATTGATAATAGCAGTTTAAACGAAACTAGCACTTCAGAAAACAATTCATCAGTAGAAAATACTGAAGAAAAAATTGAAGAAACTACAAGTCAACTTGAAGTTGCTAATGACGTTGAAGTACAATCTGAAATTTCAGAAACTACTAATGATTCTGAAGAAGAAGTATTAAATGAGATTGAAGAGGCTAATGCCGAAGATGCTGAAGATGAAGGCAATAAAGACAGGCATAAAATTGTAGAGAAAGATTATGACACCATGTCTTTAGAAGCCTTAGCTATTGAATTAGAAAAACTTCTAAAGAATGAAAAGGTGCAGGCCATTAGGTCTCATGTAGACAAAATAAATGGTGTTTTCAAAACTAAGTTTCAAGCTTTAATAGACGAGAAAAAAGAAGAGTTTATTAATGATGGTGGTAATGAAATCGACTTCTACTACTCTTCACCTGTTCAAAAAAGATTCAAAGAGGCTTATAAAGACTACAGAAAAAAACTTAATGAACATTATCAAAATATTGAAAAAAACCTAAAAGATAATTTAACTAAGAAATTAGAAATTATTGAGGAATTAAAAGGCTTAATCAATGTTGATGAAAATATAAATACTACCTATAATCACTTTAAAGAATTACAAGAACGCTGGAGAAATACAGGACCAATTCCAAGAGATAAATACAACAACGCTTGGAATAGTTACCATCACCATGTTGAAATTTTTTATGACTTTCTGCATTTAAACAGAGACTTACGTGATTTGGATTTTAAACATAATCTTGAGAAAAAACTCAAAATTATTGAGCGTGCTGAAGAATTAGCCAAAGAAACAGATGTAATGCATGCTTTTAGAGAACTTCAAGAGCTTCACAAAATGTGGAAAGAAGAGTTGGGGCCAGTTGGAAAAGAGCATAGAGAAACTGTTTGGGAACGCTTTAAAGCAGCTACTAAAGTTATAAATGATAAAAGACAAGTTTATTTTAAAGAAATAGATAAAGTTTACGAGAAAAACTTAGAAAGAAAACTTGAAATCATAGCTAATATAGATGCTATAACGGCTCAAAACGAAACCACCACACACAATACTTGGCAAAAGAAAATTAGAGAAATTGAAGGCTTAAGGAACGATTTCTTCAATGCAGGTAAAGTACCAATTAAAGTAAACGAAGATACTTGGGCTAAATTCAAAGAGTCTGTTAGAACCTTCAATAGGAAGAAAAATGCCTTTTATAAAGACTTAAAAAAGGAACAATACACCAATCTTCAGAAGAAATTAGACCTCATAAAAATAGCTGAAGACAATAAGGACAGTGAAGATTATGATACAATAACGCCTTTAATGAAAAAAATTCAGGCAGATTGGAAAAAAATTGGTCATGTTCCTAGAAAAGATAGTGATAAAATCTGGAAACAATTTAAAGCTGCTTGTAATGCTTATTTTGACAAACTTCATGCTAATAGAAATGCAGCAAATAAAGAGAATTTGGATGCATTCAATAAGAAAAATGAGCTTTTAAATGGCTTAAAAGATTTAAAATTAGAAGGCTCTAAAGAAGAAAACATAAAAGCTGTAAAAGCTCAAATTGCTCAATGGAACTCTTTAGCTAGAGTACCTAATGACAAACGTTATATAGAAGGGAAATTCCAGAAAGCCATAGATGAGTTATTCTCTAGTTTAGAAGTAGAGAAAAATGAAGTTGAAATGATTAAGTTTGAAAATAGACTTGGTAATATTGACACTTCTCAAAATACCAGAGATTTAGATAACGAACGCAATTTTATTAGAAAGAAAATTGATGAAGTTAAGAGTAAAATAAATCAGCTTGAAAATAATTTACAATTCTTCACCAATGTTGATGATGATAACCCGTTAGTTAAAGAAGTGCATAACAATATAAAAGCACACGAGGAATCTCTACAACTTTGGAAAAATAAACTTCAAAAAATTAAAGAGCTTTATTAAAAGCTCTTTTTTTATGTCATTCAAAGTAACCCCTGCAGAAGTATCACACTGAGCGCAGTTGAAGTGCTAAGTCGCAGTAAAAGATTATCACACTAGTCCTTCGTTCAGAATGACGAAACACAGCAAATAAACCGTCATTGTGAGAAGCGAAGCGACGTGACAATCTCATCATCAATCATAAACAAAAATCCAGTTAGCTAAATCTACAGATTCTTACGCTCATACCTCGCTCAGAATGACGTTATAACTATTCAGTCTCTTACCATTTTAGTATTTGAAAATCACAGATTTTCCAATATTTATTTTGGTAGTTGTAATTGCTTAGCCTCTTCCCAAAACACATCCATTTCTGCTAGAGTCATATCTTTTAATGGCTTGTTCAATGATTTTGCTTTCTCTTCTAAATACTGAAAACGTTTTGTGAACTTTTTATTGGTACGTTCTAAGGCATTCTCAGGATTAATATCTAGAAAACGTGCATAATTAACCATAGAAAACATCACATCTCCAAATTCACTTTCCATAGCGTCTTGATTACCAACCTTTATTTCATACTGAAATTCTTGTAATTCTTCTTGTAATTTTTCCCAAACCTGTTCTGGCTTTTCCCAATCAAAACCTACACCAGCTACTTTTTCCTGAATTCTATTTGCTTTTACCAATGCTGGCAAACTTCTTGGGACACCTTCCAACACACTTTTTTTACCTTCTTTCAGTTTTAAATTTTCCCAATTTCGTTTTACATCTTCTTCATTTTCAACATCAACATCTCCGTAAATATGAGGGTGTCTATTTATCAACTTTTCACAAATTCCATTACATACATCGGCAATATCAAAATCTTTGGTTTCACTGCCTATTTTAGAATAGAATATAATATGAAGTAACACATCACCCAACTCCTTTTTAACCTCTTCTAAATCCTTATCTAAAATGGCATCTCCCAACTCATAAGTTTCCTCAATAGTTAAATGACGTAAGGTTTCCATAGTTTGCTTTTTATCCCACGGACACTGTTCTCGCAACTCATCCATTATGGTTAACAATCTATCAAAAGCTTTTAGCTGATCTTTTCTAGAATTCATATATTGTGTTTTGCGTAAAAATACAATTTTGATAGTCTAGAAGGAATACTAAAGTTTTAAAAGTTATTCATTATTAAACAAAGTATAATACTAACAGCTTCCTTAACAATATAAACCACTTAAATTACGCATTGTCAATAATTTATCAAGGTCATTTTTTCTTGATTCCCTCATTTTTTCATTAGATTACATTCAAAATTGACTAGACTAATGAAAAACATATTACCTCTCTCCTCCATTCTATTTTTTTTAATTGCGTTTTTTTCAATAAAGGGAAATAGCCAAACTACAACTGTTGAAAATGGTCCTATTAAAAAATCTCTGGTTCTGTTTACTCAGAAATCAAGTGCTAATTCTTTCAATTATGATAAATATATGGCAGATGGTGTTTTCTGGGGCCACATGATTCACAATAGTATTGATTCAGATGTTGCCATGAATAATTGGGCTGCTGATGTTGAGAACCGCGTAACAAACGGTGAATACTTTTTTGGTCGTATAGAGTTTGATTGGGGTTGGAGATGGATGATAGACTTTATGAATGATCCAGGGTCCTACTGGGCACAGGATTTGAATGGCAACAATATTCTCTGGTCTGGAATCATTCACAATGGGCAAGCTCATAGCTGGCAAAGTCATCATGGTCCTGAGTTTTTAGAATGGCTCAAGTATCAGGTAGATAGAATAGACCTTGCTCCAATTACCCACCTAATGATAGACTCTCAAACCTCCGCCTCTAGAACTTTGCATTGGTTAGGAGGAGATTTTTCTGTGCATTCAATGAATAATTTTAGGGATTACCTAAAAGACAAATATACTACAGCTGAGTTAAGTGCTTTAGACATCAATGATATTGATAATTTCAATTATCGTAACTTCTTGGTTGGTAAAGGCTATACGCTTAACAGTTATAAACAACAAGCGCTTAGTATTGCTGGAAACATTCCTTTATACCACGATTTTGTTTACTTTCAACGTCAAGCATTGAATAACGTTATGGATGAATTGTTTGACTACATAGACACAAAAAGACCTGGCATTGCAATAGGTGCTACAACCAATCTTATTGAACCTCGAGGTTTTATTTTTTCAGAAAGACAAACTTATTTAGCTGGCGAATTTTTTCATCTTCACGATGCCAATACAAGCCCTCCATTTAGACCCATGTTGCACTTTAAAGCAGCTGAAGCATTAGATAAAACCTTAATTTATTTTCCCTATCCAGATGCATTTGCAGCACTATATGATAGAAGTGCTCCAAGACAAGCACGTGGTTGGATAGCGCAAGCCTATGCTATGGGATCCATATTCACAATACCAGAAAATATATGGCTTGGAGGTGGATACCCAGTATGGAGTCCAGGGTGGCAAGTCTATGCAGATTTATATGAGTTTGTTAGTGACAATAGTGAATTACTTGATGATTACAAAGCGGTTTCTAATGTAGCTCTTGCGTATTCTGTTTATGCATCGCTACTAGAATCCAGTATGGATGGTAGTCCTACTTCACGCCAAACTTTACAGAATCTTGTAGAAGATAACATTTCATTTGATTTAAAAATTTTTGGTGACCCAGACCAACCAATTGCACCAACAACAGAACAGTTAGAACCGTATGATGCTGTTGTTACTGATAGCGATGTGCAATATCTTACAACGAATCAAAATGCCATTTTGAATAGTGCAGGCGCTAAAGTAGTTTCTATTAATACCCCAAATGCAATAACACAACGTCTATCTTGGAAAATAGATGTACTAAGTGGTAATACAGTTAGTAACAACCTTATATCTGCTTTACCAAGAAAGTCCTCTAAAAATGATGCAGCGCCTTATGCTCTTCATCTGCTTAATCGTAAATATAACTCTAGTGATGACGAGGCTCAAACACATAATAATATTTCTATAAAAATACCTGAAGCTACATTTCCTAATACTATAACTGGAGCTAAACTGCATAGGCCTAATAAAACGTCTTTAGATTTGGTACTAGAAACTGATAATTCTGGTTTAACAACGCTAAACATAGGCACTTTCGATTCTTTTTGGGGAATAATTGAACTCACCCACAGTGGCTCTTTATCAACTAATGAGACAAACTTAGATACACAAAAAATAACTATGCATCCTAACCCTTCAAATGAATTTATAATGTTATCTGGCTTAAATAGTTCTGAAAACAATATTAGCATTACAGATATTTTTGGTAAAGTTGTTATGCAATTGCCAAACATTAAAGATAAAGGCATCATAGATATTCAAAATCTATCATCTGGTATTTACGTTGTTAAAATAATGAATAACAATGCGGTAATTGATACTAAGAAACTGATTAAAAAAAATTAAGGCTTGTTCTAACTATTAAAAGACATTAAATATTCTTTCTTGCTTTTCTATTTCTACTATTCCTGAAATTTCTGCTACTTTTTGTCCAGTAGCTAACAAAGCTCATAGCTATTCCAATTACAATGCACAGAATAATAATATGATAAAACTCATCTGGTAAATTCATTCTCTTAAAACTTTAAATAATTATAATATTAATCCTCTTCAATTAATTTTATTAATGTATTGATCTTTTTCAATCTTGGGTTGATTTTCTTTTTCACTCTTTTTTGATTAAGAAAATAACCATACCCTCCAATTATTATTGCTGCCACATTTATAAAAATAATTAAGATAAAATATGCTGATACTTTACTCCAAATACCAATAACAAATAGTAGCATTATAGGATAAATTGGTAAAATCCCCCAATTAATATACGTTTTGAGAAAGTTCTTTTGGACCTCAAGATACTTCCTGTTTTTTTTAAGATATTCGAGATAATTTTCTTCTAAATCATTTGGTTTATACTTTTTAATACCTTGATATTTACTTGTCAGATAAATGGCTAAAATTGCAATCAAAATCATCACTACCTTTAACAGAATAACAGGAATTATATATGCTAAAAAACCAGACAACAAAATCCCTATTACAGCTAAAGTGACCTCTACAAGCTCCATATAATGCCACCACCTATCTAAACGCCCCAAACTTGATTGTAATTCTATCATCAATTTAGATTTCTCGAATTTTATACGCTCCTGATTATTGGATGATTGCCATATTTTAATGAATTCATCTTCAATCATAATACTTTATTTATACAGTTAAACAATTTCGATTTAATTCGTTTAATTTTCACGGCTATATGGTTTTCAGACAACCCCACTATGCTTGAAATTTCTTTATAAGCTAAGCCTTCTAGGTATAGTGCCACTATTGCCTTGTCTCCTTTATTCAGCTTTTTAATACATATTCTTAACGCTTTTAGTTTTTCACTATCTTCATTATTATTTTCTTCTGTTTTGAAATTACTAATAGTTACACTATTTAACCTTGTAAATCGATTTTGATTTTTAGAGTATTTAGATTTAAAACGGAGGCATACGTTTAATGCTACTCTAAACATCCAAGTACTCATAGATGACTTCCCTCTAAATGAAGGCATAGACTTCCAAATTTGAATCAAAACTTCCTGAAAAAGATCTTTGGAATCTTCATCATCTTCGGAATATATTGAGCAAATTCTATATAGTTTCTGTCGATTTTGCTCTAAAGCTGAAAGAAATAGAGTTTCCCTTTCTTGTTTCATTTTTAAAAGTGCTTTCTACTATATTTAGTTACAATAGTTTTCAAAATATGACAATTTATTCTAAAGAAATCTAATTTTTATTAATCCTGATTTTGATACTACGTTATTATGTAATGTCTAATTAACCATGCTCCGAAGTGAAATTTTGTTATGATAATTTTCTAGAATAAAAAATTTCTTGAAACGAACTATCCCCGAGGCAGAACCATAGGGGTATACTTCGACTGCGCTCAGCACAGGTTTCGCTCGTTTCTTTTTGACATTAGGGTCAAAAACCGAAATTTCACTATTTAGATTCCCGTTTTATTCATTAATAACTATTTCAAATTTTTGTATTCATGAATCTTCGATTTCACGGGAATGACAACTTCTTCGGAAACCCCGACGCAGAGCGTCGAGGAATTCTTTTCGATTAAACAAAAAATCCAACACTTTCGCGTTGGATTTTTAATTTTAAAATTCTCCCTTCCTCACTTCAGCAAGCTCAGTGTGACACTCAGTGACCGAGTGTGAATGACAATTTAAGCATTTTCTTTTTTAATCAAATTTAGCGCAGAGCCTTCTTTAAACCACTCAATTTGGGAAGTATTATAGGTATGATTTAATTTAATGGTGTCTTTACTCCCATCTGTATGAACCACCTCTAATGTTAATTGCTTTCCTTGAGAAAATTCGTTTAAATCTAAGAAGTTAAACGTATCGTCTTCCTTAATTAAATCGTAATCGTTTTCATTCGCAAAGGTTAATCCTAACATACCTTGTTTCTTCAAGTTTGTTTCATGAATACGTGCAAACGATTTTACAATCACTGCGGCAACACCTAAATGGCGAGGTTCCATGGCTGCGTGCTCACGAGAAGAACCTTCGCCGTAATTATGATCTCCTACAACTATAGTCCATACATTTGCTGCTTTATACGCTCTAGCCGTATCTGGAACGCCTCCAAATTCTCCTGTTAATTGATTTTTAACAAAGTTAGTTTTCTTTCCAAAGGCATTTACTGCTCCTATTAGACAGTTATTTGAAATGTTATCTAAATGTCCTCTAAAGCGCAACCAAGGTCCAGCCATAGAAATATGGTCTGTTGTACATTTCCCAAAAGCTTTAATTAACAGTTTAGCGCCTTTAATGTCGCTTCCTATTGGCTCAAAAGGTGTTAACAATTGTAACCTTTCAGATGTTGGATTTACAGTTACTTCTACCCCACTACCATCTGCTAATGGATCTACATATCCATTGTCTTTTACCTCAAAGCCTTTTGGCGGTAATTCCCATCCAGTTGGTTCATCTAACATCACTTCTTCTCCATTCTCATTAATAAGTTTATCTGTTAGCGGATTAAAATCTAAACGACCTGCAATAGCAATAGCAGCTGTTAACTCTGGGGAAGCTACAAAAGCATGTGTATTTGGGTTACCATCGGCACGCTTTGCAAAGTTTCTATTAAATGAATGTACAATACTGTTTTTAGGTGCATTTTTAGGATCTGAATATCTTGCCCATTGCCCAATACATGGTCCGCAGGCATTCGTAAATATTTTTGCATCTAGTTTTTCAAATACTTCTAAAATACCATCGCGTTCCGCTGTATAACGTACTTGCTCAGAGCCTGGATTGATACCAAATTCGGCTTTTGTTTTTAAGCCTTTATCTAAGGCTTGTTGTGCTATAGATGATGCACGTGATAAGTCTTCGTAAGAGGAATTGGTACAAGACCCGATTAGCCCCCATTCTACTTGTAATGGCCATTCATTCGTTGTAGCTTTCTCTGTCATTGCTAAACCAACTTCTGTAGATAAATCTGGTGTGAATGGGCCGTTTAATAATGGGCCTAATTCAGATAAATTAATCTCAATAACCTGATCAAAATAGTGCTCTGGATTTTTATATACTTCTGGATCGGCTGTTAAATAAGCGGCTACCTCATTAGCGGCATCTGCAACACCTTCTCTATCTGTAGCACGTAAATATCTGTCCATTGATTCATCATAACCAAAGGTTGATGTAGTAGCACCTATTTCAGCTCCCATATTACAAATGGTCCCTTTTCCTGTACATGACATGGCTATGGCTCCAGGTCCAAAATATTCTACAATAGCATCTGTTCCTCCTTTTACAGTTAGAATTTCGGCTACTTTTAAAATCACATCTTTTGGTGCCGTCCAACCAGATAATTTACCTGTTAATTTTACTCCTATCAACTTTGGAAACTTCAACTCCCAAGCCATACCTGCCATAACATCTACTGCGTCTGCGCCTCCAACACCTATAGCAACCATGCCTAATCCGCCTGCATTCACAGTATGTGAGTCTGTACCTATCATCATCCCTCCAGGAAATGCATAATTTTCTAATACTACTTGATGGATAATCCCTGCGCCTGGTTTCCAAAACCCTATCCCATATTTATTGGATACAGAGGCTAAAAAATCAAAGACTTCACTACTTACATCGTTAGCTCTTTTTAAATCTTTAGATGCGCCTTCTTTAGCTTGGATAAGGTGATCACAGTGTACTGTTGTTGGTACTGCCACCTTATTTTTTCCAGCTTGCATGAACTGTAGCAACGCCATTTGCGCTGTGGCGTCTTGACATGCAATACGGTCTGGAGCAAAATCTACATAGTCTTTACCACGTGAAAATGCTTTAGTTGGGGTTCCGTCCCAAAGGTGATTATATAATATTTTTTCAGAAAGTGTTAGTGGTTTTCCAACAACGTTTCGGGCTGCATCTACGCGGTCTTTCATTCTTGCGTAAACACTTTTTATCATATCAATATCAAATGTCATAGAATTTATTTTGTTTAAGTTTTGTCTCTTTTTAAAATGCTTTCTAAGATACAAAATATGTGAGGGATTGGAAAGCACAATTTTTAGAGGTTTTTATCAAGAGATGACTCATCTACCTCATATGAGCAACTTGACTTTATCAGAAAAATTATCGAACTTCGTTTAACAATCATTAGTAAACATTACCAAACTGAATGCAAAAAGTAGAAAAAATTACACCAGAAATTAATAAAGTATACTTTATAGAGTGTCATACTCTATTTCATATTCTTTCTGGAAAAGGAAGCATTCAGGTTGATTTTAAAAATTATTTTGACTGGCAAGAAAAAGCATTTTTTTTAGAAAAAGGACAATACATTAAATTCTTGTCTGATAATTTTATTGTCAGGAGAATTGAATTCTCAAATGAAAACAAGTTTTATAATAATGACGTAAGAGTATTGTTTAAACACCTAATTTCTTTAGGTTATATTGACTTATTAGAATGTGAGGAATGTAACACTTTCCTCTCTGAAACGGCATTAACGGAAAATTCAGCTGATATCATTGATATATCTTCTAAACAATGGTTTTGGCAAAACCCTTTTAAGGCAAATAAAGAAGAATACCAAGTTATTTTTGACACTAAGGATATTATTGACAAAGAATATTACAATAATTTAACTAGCAATGACTTAGTAAACCTTATTAATGACAGAGGATATAATGCCCAGTCATTAATCAAAAATAAAGTTGGTTTAACAGTAAAAAATTTAATGACATCCAAAAAGCTTCAAGAAAGTCTTAAAGAAGTTGCATTCACTAATAAAAATATTCAAGAGATTTCTTATGATTTAGGATATAAAGATGACGCTTATTTCAATAGAGTTTTTAAAAATTCAGTAGGTCAAACACCAAAACAATTTAGAAAAAATTTCGATTTTAAAAATAGAGATTTATTCTCACAAGATATTTTAGAACTTCTACAAAAATATCATACACAAGAAAGATCACTTGAGTTTTATGCTAATAAAATGAACATTTCAATAAAAGTATTATCTAATAAAGTTCAAGCTAAAATGAATACTTCTTTAGGGCAGCTCATACGTTTAGAATTGATCAATTCTGCTAAATTAATGATTTTAGAAGGACAGTCCATTGCGTCAATTTCTAGACAATTAGGGTTTGAAGAACCAAATCATTTTTCGAGATTCTTTAAACATTATTCCAAAATCACACCCACGGAATTCAAATTGAAAAAGTACAATTCTTAGTCCTTTTTTTGTAGCATTTAAATTTCATATCTCTCGCATCTTTGCATTGTATAATGATAAAAACAATCAAGATGAATATTAAAGAACAAGTACTAAAAATGGATGCAGTAGTTTCTCAAGGTGCTATTGTCGATGCTGTAAAAGAATTCTTTGCCAATAATGCTAACACCTCAGATTACGGTAATGGAGGAACTACAGGCAAACCAGAAATGATTACAAAAATGGAAAGTTTTGCCAGTTCAATTGCAAAAGTAAATGGTATAACACATCATCATTCTATTATAGATAGAAATGTATCAGCATCAGAATTTACATTCGATTTCGAAATGAAAGACGGCAGTAAGATTTACTGGCACGAAATCATTCGTAGAATTTGGAATGATGAAGGAAAAGTAATTCAAGAAGAATACTTCAATGCAGAATAGGGTTGAATGTTAAGAAATTGTCCTGTGGACAATTTTAATGAAGAGCCAGCGATGAAGCTTTGGATAATAAATAACAATAAAAAATAGTAAAATGAAAAATTTAATAAAAACAGCAGTTTTAGGATTAGTATTAATAATAAATTCAGTAGTATTTGCTCAAGATAAAATGGCAAATAACATTGATAATAGTAATATAGCATTAGAAGGTTACAGTCCTGTTTCATACCTAGATTTAGGATTAGCTCAATATGGCAACAAAGCTTATAAATCGGAATACAATAAAGTAGTTTACTACTTCACATCTTCAGAACAAAAAGCAACATTTGATAATAATCCAGAGAAATATCTCCCTCAGTATGGTGGTTTTTGTGCATTTGGATGTTATGCAGGAGCAAAATTTAGAGTTGATCCAAACAAATTTTTAGTAGAAGATGGAAAATACTATTTGTATTTAAACAATGTTGAACTCGATGCAAAACAACTTTGGTTAGCTGAAAACAATCATACTAAATTAAAAAGTGTTGCTGATAAAAATTGGAAAAAGCTTAGCAAGACTCACAATTAAATACTGAAATTATGAAATTTATAACCAAAAGAATACACGCTTTTTTAGATTACCCTGTAGCAATAGCACTAGCTGTACTTCCCTTTCTACTTGGACTAGGAAATTCAAATCCTTTAGCTTTACAACTTTCAGTTGCAACAGGAATAGCTGCTTTTATTTTAACATTACTAACAGACCATCATTTAGGAGTATTTAAAGTGATTTCATATAAAATACATTTAATTGTAGATTTTTTTGTCGCAATAGTGTTTATTATTACACCGTTTATTTTTTCATTCGAGGGAATAGATGCCTATTACTATTGGATAAATGGAATTGCAGTTCTAGTTGTAGTGAGTTTACATAAATCAGAGGCAAGAATGTAAATATCATTGAAATTAACGTTTGTTAAAAACGTTTATCAATAAATAGCGATTTGAGTAATAATTCAAATCGCTATTCTTTTAATTATATAAATTACTTTCTGAAAACAAGTGTTAGGGATTGTAGTGACATCCTCTTTTTGTTGACAAAACATTAAGATTAGAAGGTAGGGCAGACTATAAATTAACAGATTGATAGGCGTCTGTACCTCATTTCGACAAGCTCAATACAACGCCGCCTCGCAATGACGTTAAAAAAAGATATAGCCTCGGCTACGCTCAGGATGAACTCCAAGCCAGACCTGACCAAATGAGGGTAACGCCCAACTTCTCGATACATCCCAAAGCAAGTTCGGGACACTCGAAGTGACAGAACAGTGACATTAAAAAACAAAAAGTCCGAGTTTAAAACTCGGACTTTTAAAATATTATAAAATCATCACGTGATTAGCTTACTAATTGCTTCTGTGATGGCTTAAACTTAGTTAATACAATACCTTCTACAGCTGCTTCGTACTCTTCCATAGTTGGTGTTCTTCCTAAAATAGTTGATAATACAACTACAGGGGTTGATGATAATAAAGACTCCCCTTTTTTCTCTGCAGCATCTCTCACAACGCGTCCTTGGAATAAACGTGTAGATGTTGCCATTACCGTATCTCCTGGTTCAGCTTTTTCCTGGTTACCCATACATAAGTTACATCCAGGACGCTCTAAGTATAACATGTTTTCATACTTAGTACGTGCTAATCCTTTTGGTGCACTATCATCAAACACAAAACCAGAGTATTTTTCTAATATTTCCCAGTCGCCTTCTTCTTTTAGCTCATCTACAATATTGTATGTTGGTGGTGCGACTACTAAAGGTGCTTTAAATACTACTTCTCCTTGCTGTGCTTCTACATTCTTTAGCATTTGTGCTAAAATCTTCATATCACCTTTATGAATCATACAAGACCCAATAAATCCTAAGTCTACTTTTTTAGTACCTCCATAGAAAGATAATGGCTGAATGTTATCGTGTGTATAACGCTTAGATACATCTTCGTTGTTTACATCTGGATCCGCAATCATTGGCTCCACAATCTTGTCTAAGTCAATCACCACTTCTGCATGGTACTCCGCATCTGCATCTGGTTTTAAAGCTGGTCTTTCACCAGATTTTAACTCTGCAATACGCTTGTTTGCTTTATCTACTAATCCTTGCAATACTTTCTTATCGTTATCCATACCTTTATCTAACATAATTTGGATACGATCTCTAGAAATTACTAATGATTCTGCTAATGTATCGTCTTCAGATATACAGATAGATGCTTTTGCTTTCATCTCAGCCGTCCAATCTGTAAATGTAAAGGCTTCATCTGAAGTTAAGGTACCTATATGAACCTCAATGATTCTTCCTTGGAATACATTCTCTCCGCCAAACTGATTTAACATCTGCTCTTGTGTAGCATGTACCACATCACGGAAGTCCATGTATGGTTTCATATTTCCTTTAAAAGTCACTTTTACAGACTGCGGAATTGGCATAGTAGCTTCACCTGTTGCTAATGCTAATGCAACTGTTCCTGAATCTGCTCCAAATGCTACTCCTTTCGCCATACGTGTATGCGAATCTCCTCCGATAATTACATCCCAATCATCTACAGCAATATCATTTAATACTTTATGAATTACATCGGTCATTGGAAAATACTTTCCTTTTGGATCACGACCTGTGATTAAACCAAAGTCGTTCATAAAACTCATTAACCTTGGAATATTAGCTTTAGACTTATCATCCCAAACCGACGCTGTATGACAACCCGATTGGTAACCTGCATCTACAATAGGAGAAATAACGGTTGCTGCCATCATCTCTAATTCCTGAGAGGTCATTAATCCTGTAGTATCCTGCGAACCTACAATATTAACTTCTACTCTAACATTAGACCCAGCATGTAATGTTTTTCCTGGCGTGGTTCCAACAGCATTTTTGTTGAATATTTTTTCAACGGCAGTTAAACCTTGGCCTTCTATAGAAACTTCCTTTGCAGTAGCATATACTTGAGGAACATCTATCCCTAAAGCTTTACATGCAAAAGTTTGTAATTTTTTACCGAAAACAACGGCGTATGATCCTCCTGCTTTAATAAACTCCATTTTTGGAGGTGTTAATGCTGTAGAAATATCTTTAACGGCTTTACCGTTTTTATATAATTTTTTCTCTTTTGTATTAATAGTAAGAACAGTACCCGTATCTACAGTATATACTTGCTCTAAAACTGGTTCTCCGTCTGCATCATAAACGGTTTTACCGCTTTCGTCTTTTTTAGTAACCCAGTTTTTAAGATCAATACCAATACCACCAGTTACCCCAACTGTTGTTAAGAAAATTGGCGCAATACCATTAGTACCAGCAATAACTGGTGCTATATTTATGAACGGCACATAAGGACTAGAAGAAACTCCTGTCCATAACGCTACGTTATTTACACCAGACATTCTTGAAGATCCCACTCCCATGGTGCCTTTTTCCGCGATTAGCATGACACGTTTATCAGGGTGCTGCTCTTTTAAAGCCAACACTTCTTTTTGCATGTCTTTATTATGCTCAAACATACACTGACCATGTAACTCTCTATCTGATCTTGAGTGTGC
Organism: uncultured Flavobacteriaceae bacterium; assembly: GCA_947487895.1. Classification (GTDB taxonomy): domain Bacteria; phylum Bacteroidota; class Bacteroidia; order Flavobacteriales; family Flavobacteriaceae; genus Seonamhaeicola. The sequence goes on along the minus strand of CANKYF010000001.1, from coordinate 27,285 downwards.
ATCTGCACCTGGTGATAATAAATCTGTAGAAATATCTCCAACGCCAGCAATATATGTTACTATTTCAATTTCTTCTTCTACTTCTGGAAGTTTTGTAAAGAATTCTGCTTGCGCATAACTCTCTATAATCTCTTTTGCAATAGCACTTCCTGCTTTCATTGCTTCCTCTATACGATCTGTGTCAGCTTCATAAAGGAATACCTGAGTTTTTAAAACTTTAGCAGCTTCTGCAGCAATGCCAGCATCATTTCCTAAAGCTAAGTCTAATAATACTTCAATTGAAGGACCTCCTTTCATATGAGATAATTGCTCAAATGCAAAAGCTGGTGTAATTTCTGCTAAAACAGACTCACCAAGAATAATTTCCTTTAAAAATTTCGCTTTTACTCCTGCTGCACTTGTAGTACCGGGTAGCGTATTATAGATAAAGAATTTAAGAGAATCTTCACGATGAGTATTACCTGAATCTTTTATTTGCGAAATAATTTCGCTTAATAATTCAGCACCATCAATTGGCTTAGGGTGTAATCCCTGAGCTTTTCTTTCTTCGATTTCCTTGATGTAATCGGTATAGTTCATAAAAGACGTTATTTCAATGTTAAATTGGTTTGAAGATTTATAACAATTAAACAATACATAGCCTAGTTATTCAGACCTTATAACTATTTAATTATATCAATACTACAACTCCAAAAAGCAATATTAAATTTTATTTCAAAAAGCAGCGCAAAATACGAATTTAATGCAAAGATCTAAAACTAAAAATGAGATTAGAATAAGTAATTATACTTAATTATTATAGTATCATTATTAAATTAAATGATTGTATTTTTAATACAAATAAGAGATTTAAATTAAGGATTTACTAAATTCTTAAGTGTAAAATTGTAAAATTTTTGCTCAGTCTCTTATATCTATTAAAGGTTTTTCTAAATACGTGTATGATATTTTTGACTTAAGGTCAATAGCCCATTTAGAAACTACTTCTTTTTGTATAAGATAATAAGTTTGATTATCGCAATTATTATAGCTAAAACTTTAATAATTGTTGCAAAAATAAGAAGCTTATTACCTGTTAAAAGTCCTATTTCAAAATGAATAATTTTAAATAAAGCACCAATATATGTGATTGCCCAACCAATGAGAAAAACTATGATTGGAACTATAAACGGTTTTAATTTCACTAAAATAAACTGCTTATAATATCATTCTCAGAAACACCTTCTGCTTCTGCTTTATAATTTTTAATTATTCTATGACGAAGAATACTGTAAGCAACGGCTTGAACATCTTCAATATCTGGTGAGAATTTACCGTTTATGGCTGCATGTGTTTTAGCTGCTAAAATTAAGTTTTGAGACGCTCTTGGTCCTGCTCCCCAATCAATATACTGCTTAACCAAATCTGCAGCTGCATCACTATTAGGTCTTGTTTTACCTACCATATTTACAGCATATTCAATTACATTGTCTGCAACAGGGATTCTTCTAATTACTTCTTGATAATTAGTAATCTCGTTTGCCGTAAACAGAGCATTAATTGTTGGCTTATCATTATTAGTTGTTGTTTTAACAACCTGAACTTCTTCTTCAAATGAAGGATATTCTAAATTAATTGCAAACATAAACCTATCTAATTGAGCTTCTGGTAAAGGGTATGTCCCTTCTTGCTCAATAGGGTTTTGTGTAGCTAATACAAAATAAGGTAAGTCTAATTTATAATGATGACCTGCTACCGTTACGGCTCTTTCTTGCATGGCTTCTAAAAGTGCTGCCTGTGTTTTTGGTGGCGTTCTGTTAATCTCATCTGCTAAAATGATATTAGCAAAAATAGGCCCTTTTACAAACTTGAAATGACGGTCTTCATCTAGGATTTCACTACCTAAAATATCACTTGGCATTAGATCTGGTGTAAACTGTATACGCTTAAAATCTAACCCTAATGCTTGTGCTATGGTATTTACCATTAGAGTTTTAGCCAACCCAGGAACCCCAATTAAAAGAGAGTGTCCACCTGAAAAAATGGAGATTAATATCTGATTTACAACTTGGTCTTGACCAACTATTGCTTTTGCAATTTCTTGTTTTAACTCTTTATGCTTTTTTACAAATTGTTCAATTGTTGCTACATCAGACATATGTATTATTTTTTTAACCAGTTACCAGAAAATTCACAATCTCTAAATTCACCACTAATTTTTATATAAGTGTCTATTATTTTTTCTTCAGTCCATTTTTCAACGGCTTTTAATTGCTTTTCTTTAAGTGCTAATTCTTTTATTTTAAGAAAATCTCTAGCATAGTCTGCTTTATGCTCATCAACTCTATCTGTAACTGTTAAAATCTTAAATTTAGTAGACCCAGATCTATCCTGCTCTTTTAAAACTAAACTTATTTCATTGTCTTTTAAATTCTGAATTTGAGAATATAACTCTGTGTCCATTCTTGTTAATTCAAAATTGTAATCTTGCGTAGATGGGTTTATAAGTTGTCCACCATCTTTTTTAGTTTCCTTTTCATCACTTGCTTCTCTTGCAGCATCAGCAAACGTAATTTCACCTTCAGAGATACGTTGCCTTACCTTTTCTAATCGCTCTTTAGCATCCTCAATAGCTTGATCAGATACTTTAGGCTTCATAAGTACATGACTTACATCGTACTGTTGCCCTCTAATTTTTTGACAATACACTATATGGTAACCAAATTCTGTTTTGAATGGTTCTGATACTTCTCCTTCTTGTAATGCAAAAGCAGCTTGCCTAAACTCTTTAACCATTCTAGGTTTTTTTCTATCTAAGGCATAAATGTAACCAGATTGTTTAAGTCCTGGATCTTCTCCATATAATACAGCTTTAGATCTAAAACTAGCACCTCTTACTTCAACATCTTCTTTAAAACCTTTAAGCCTTTCAATGATTCTTTGCTCTTCTTCTTTTGATACTTTTGGTTCTGCAACAATTTGTGCTACTTTTAACTCTGTTCCAAATGTTGGACGTTTATCTACGGGTATTTTATCAAAGTATTCACGAACCTCTTCTGGAGTAATTTCAATCTCTTCTACAATTTTAGATCTCATTCTAGAAGCTAGTGCATTGTTTTTATTTATTTCAAACATTTCCTCTCTAAAACTTACCTCATCATCTTTTTTATAATATTTTAAAAGCTTATCCATAGAACCTCCAAAATATTGTAAAAATTGTTGCATTTGATAATCTACTTGTTGCCTAATTTCGGCATCAGCCACTTGTATACTATCTTGTATAGCATGATGTGCATATAACTTGTTTTCTAAAAGAGATCCCATTAATTGACAATTTGTAACACCATCTAGGTTACCTCCTGCCGCTAAAATTTGTTCTCTTTCTTTTGGAATATCAGATTCTAGAATAATATAATCTCCTACTACAGCAGCAACACCATCTACTTTTAATGCTTTAAATGCTCCAGTAACAGTATCTTTTTTCTTAACTGGGGTTTCTTCTTTTTTTTCTTCTATAATTTCTTGAGCAGAAATTAAATTTATGGTAAGTAAGGCTAAAAATAAAAGCCTTAAGGATTTTGAATTATTTATAAATTTCAAATTGTTTGTTTTTAATAGCATCTTTGGTAATATCTTTTTCTAACTGCCTTATTAGCTCTAATTTTCGTTTATTAATAACTATTTGATCTATGGTAGGCTTTACATATTCAAGTGGTGCAGTATTATTTCTATACAGCACATCATTAATTTGCATCAAATATACTCCTAATGAATCTTTGAGTTGCACAAAATTAGATTTTTTTAACAGTTCCTCTTTATTTTCAGATGTTACTACAGGAATTTTTTCAAGTACTTGACTTTGTTTTATCCAGATGGAATCATTTAACGAATATGAGTTAAACTGTAACGATATGGAATCTAGCTCTTTTTTATCTTCAGCTTCAAAACGTTTAAACTTTTCTTTAATCGCGTCAAAATCATTGATACTTTCACTTACATGAATGTATCTAAATTTTATAAGCTCTTCATTCAATTTAAACGCTTCTTTATTATTCCTGTAATAGTCTTTTGCTTCGTTTGAAGACACTACAGTATCTATACTTTTTTTTACTAAAGCTTCCATGTAAGCCTTAGTATATAAATCTGTTTTATATTGATTAACTAACTTATTAAAATCTTCCTGTTTAGTTTCACTTAAATTTACTTTAGCCCCATCAACTAATAATTGTTGTGTTGCCCAACGGTTTATAAAATTTTGAACAATAAGCGTACTATCTGCCTCGCTTGTTCCTTTTTTCACTAAATCTTTTATATCATTAAAAAATAAATAAGACTCATTTACCCTTGCAATAACTTGCTCTTCTTCAGTATCTTTAAAAAATTTACATGATACTAAAAACAGTACTCCTATTAATATGACAAATTTTAACCTCACTAAATATTTATTGCTTTCTTATTTGAGATTTTACCTTTTTTAAAACCTCATTATTAACCACTACATTATACTTTTCTCTTAAGGTATTTATCCAATTATCTTCTTTAAAGGTTTGGTAATCACTTATTACATTTCCTTTAGCATCATCAAAAGATTTTTGTTCCTGTGGTAAAATGTCTTTTATACTAACTAATGTAAATGTATTGTTGTGCTTGTAGATTTTAGAAACTCCTTTTTTAAATTGAAGCCCCTTAGGCAATGCTTTATTAGATGCATCCATTGTATCTACAGTAAAAATAACTTCGGTGGTTTCCTTATTATTAATTTGCTTTTTTATATCATCTAAGGCAATGCCTTTTTCTAATAGCTTAGACACTTTTTTAAGGACTTTTTGCTTAGCAGATGAAGCTACAATAGCATCAACTTTTTCCTTAGTTTTATAATTCTCTTTATTAGTTTCATAAAACTGTTTGATTTCTGTAGAATCTGTTTTTGAAGTATTCCAGATAGTATTTTCCATTAAATCGAACAATAATAAACCATCTCTATATTCACCTAAAATATGAGCATATTCTTCATTCTCTTTTTCTAAATTTGCTTCTTTATACTTAATTAAATTTTCATTTAAAAAAGTGTCATAATTATCTTTAGCAAAAGCCTTTAAAGGCTTTTTAATAATGCGCCCTTTTTGTTTTTCTAGAAGATAATCTCCAAAATCTTTATAGGTAAATTGTTTTTCTCCAATTTTAACCAATTTGTCATTACTCTTAAAATCTTCTGGTAAAGTCCAGCTTCTCTTAAAATAATCTTCATTTAAAATAGACGTAAAATAGTCTACAGCTTGTAAGTTCTCTTTAATATCATATTGCTTTTTAAGAGAATTGTATAAAGCTTCGTTTATTAATTTAGAACGATCATCACGCTTTACCTTAGCTTCTAATTCAGATTTCATATCCTCAAACGGAGGTATCAATTTCTTATTTAACAACTTAACAATATGCCATCCGTAAGCAGACTGTAATGGTTCTGAAACATCTCCTTCATTTTCTAAAGAAAATGCAACATCTTCAAACTTTTCTGCTCTCAATTGCCCTCTAGTAAAAGGCGCTAATTTTCCGCCCCTTGGCGCTGAATTTTTATCATCAGAAAATTGCTTCGCTAAAGCTTCAAAATCTTCGCCTTGCTTAAATTTGTTGTAAATTTCTTGAATGCGTTCTTCTGATTTGTTTATAGTGTCTTCTTTTTTATTTACCACCATAATATGAGCTACAGAGCGTTCTCCTTGCGATTTTCTTTTTTCTAACACATTTACTATATGGTATCCAAAACGTGTTCTAAAAGGTTTAGATATCTCTCCTACAGGTGTATTATAAGCTTCATTTTCAAATGCATAAACCATTTTAAAACCCGTAAAAAAACCTAATTCTTCACCAAAAACCGTTTTACCGTTATGTACTTCTTTTCTAACTTTTTCAAAACCTTCATTTAATGTACGTTCTCTTATTTTTAATAAGTCATTGTAAACCTTTAAAGTATCTTGAGGGTTAGCATTAGCATCAATTTTTATTAAGATATGATTTGCTTTTATATCATAAGATACTCTTTGGTACGCTTCTTCTATCAAGGCATCAGTAACCTTAGAATCAGTCATAAAACTAGAAGCTAATTGTTTTTGATATTTCCCTAACTCTTTTATGTAACTTGGTTTTTCATTAAGTTTTAAGGCTAAGGCTTCTTTTAACTTTAACTTATATGTAGTATAAAGTTTTAGATACTCATCTACATCTCTTTGAGATGCATCTTGTACTAAATCTAAATTTTTGTTATAAACTCTTAAAAATTCAGATACATAAATAGGATCTTCTGCTACAGAAAAAAGAACTTCGTCTTTTGATGATTGTGCATTAAACACAGATACATAAAGTATTGCTGTAAGGGTAAGTAAATGTCTTAATTTCATGGATTAAAAATTATTCAAGTGGCTACAAAAATACTAATATATAGCTTTTATGCAAGGGGTTTAACGTTGTGTTAAACATAATCCTTTTAACTACTTTTTATAAATTAAATTGTGCTATTAAATTTATTTCTTTTTTCCTGTTCTAAGTTCTATACTCTAAAGTGTGTTTTAAAATTTTTATGTTACATTATACGCAACAAAAAAATGTATTCTACATCTAGAAATAAAAAATGTTATAACTTATTCTATTTCACACAAAACTTCACTAATTGTAATAATTATTGCATGCTCATTATACAATTCCCAAAATAATAATGGTGACGAAATTAGTTATAACATCACAGAAAGTTAAAAAGTAATTCACTTTACTGATAAGTGAAATAAAATAACTAAAGTAGAAGATAAATTTTGAACTTAAAAACTAGATATAACTACAACAACAGAGAAAATAGTATTGTCTTTGAAAAGGTTTAAACATTATTAAAAATAAACTCTTTACTATTTTATATAATTATTTTTTTTATTTCAACGTAATCATTATGATCAATAAAACCACTAGAATAATATAAATGCAATGTCTCTTCCCTAAGAATTTGTTTGTTAAAACTAAAATGATGATAGAGTCTTTGACCTAAGGTTTCTTTTAATTCTTCTTTAACTAAATTTAAATTATCTATTAAGTATTTATGGTGCGATTCTGTTATTCCACCAGAATTGTAATCTTTATATATTTTTAGTTTTAATTCATTAAGTGAATTAATACTTTTTAATAGATTCTCAATGAAATTACTCTGATTAATTTTAAGGAGCGGAGTTAAAAGATGTTTTTTATTTTCTTCAAAATTGACACTAAAAATTTTATTGTCACTAAATATTTTGGTGATATCATCAAAGTACGAATTCGTTTTTATAGTAGAAATCAACCATAACAAAAAAGCTATTATTATTGCTGAAGAACTAGAAACAGCCACAATAAAAAGCAAGAAATCTCTCCACAAAGAAAACCTAGACTTTTCATATTTACTTTGGTAAGAATTATAAAAATCAAATTCATCTAGTTGAAAATGATTACTGGTCTTAACTCCCATTTCTTTTTGTATATTTCCTTTGTTCTCATTTAATGTTTTCATTAAAAGGCTAATATTTGAACCTTTTACATCTGGAGAAGCTATCAAAAAAGCATATGAACCAATAGTTGTTACATCATTAGCTCCTTCATAAATAGTTTTAAAATCAGACATTCTTAAATTAACCTTATACTCGTTATTAATTTGGGCTATAAAAGAAGGATCAACACTAATCAAATCAATATCGTCATTATTTTTAAGTATATCAGACACTTCTTTGGTTGGAGCACCAGATATTATAAACATAATATCTAATTCGTTCGAGTTTTCAGATTTGAGTTTATTTATTGCATTTAAGGTTTTTTCACTATTAATTTTTTGGTCTATTGAATTATCATTATTATTTAATTGACTATTTATTTCATTAATAATATAACTTGAAATGATTCTGGTACCACTACCTACAGGGCCTGTATTAATTTTTGCTTTTGAAAAAAACTTTAATATATCTTTACTACAATTTGAAGACAAATGTAACCGTTGATGCTTTAATGAAGAACCTGTAATTTTTTTATAAGAAGATTTCTTATATAAAATATGCATCCTTTCCATATATAAAGGAGCAACGTAATTTAAATTATCTCTAATAAAATCATTTTCTTTTATCGTTTCTTCTTGCACCAAACCAAAAGAAGATGGAGTTGTAAGGACTTTAATTGCATTTTCAGATCCTCCAGCCGTTTCATAATTTTCTATTATAATTTTGTCCTTTTTCCTTTTCGTATTTTCTTGAAGAGATTTTCCAATTCTAATATAAAAACCTCCTTCTCCTCCAGAATAAAACGCAAAGCGTTCTGGTTTAAATTTAAGTTTATTGAAAATATTACTTTCAGGATTATAAAAATCTACAATATAATAGTAAACCGCCACAGAAGTGATTATTCCCAATAAAACTATAAAACCTCTAAACCCAAAATATTGACTCTTAATAAAAGAAGATAAAGTACTTTTTAACATATTGATCTTTTGTAAGATTAGTTTTCTAAATATATACATTTTTAAGAAACTTTATTATCTCTTAAAAAAAAGCAATATCAATAAGCTATCTTTACGCCGTTATTTTTATAAAGATCAATGCGCATAGATATTATTACTGTTTTACCAGAATTACTTAAAAGTCCGTTTGAAGCTTCTATTTTAAAACGTGCCATAGATGCTAATTTAGTTGAAGTACATTTTCATAATTTAAGAGACTACACTACAGATAATTATAAAAGTATAGACGATTATCAATTTGGTGGTGGTGCTGGTATGGTAATGATGATTGAACCTATTGATAAATGTATATCTGGTTTAAAGGCAGAAAGAGATTATGACGAAATTATCTATATGACACCTGATGGCGCAACTCTAAATCAAGGTATTGCTAATCAATTATCATTAAAAGAGAATATTATAATCCTTTGCGGACATTATAAAGGTGTAGACCAACGTGTAAGAGATCATTTTATAACCAAAGAAATATCTATTGGGGATTATGTACTCTCAGGTGGCGAACTTGGTGCTGCAGTTTTATGTGATGCTGTTATTAGATTAATTCCTGGCGTATTAGGTAACGAAACTTCTGCCCTAACAGATTCCTTTCAAGATAATTTATTAGCACCTCCTATTTATACAAGACCAAGAGAGTATAAAGGTTGGAACGTTCCCGAAGTATTATTTAGTGGTAATTTTCCTGAGATTGAAAAATGGCGTGAAGACCAAGCCTATGAACGTACAAAAGAGCGTAGACCAGATTTGTTAGAGGACTAATAATTTATCTTTGTTTTTTACAGTTAATTTTTGCAATTTTACAAAAGAGGTTTCTTACATTATTTTTATGTTTTTTCATCTCTAAATCATATCCAAAATCTATCAAAAAACTTAAGTTTCTTATTGTTTGTTTAGAATATTACTCATACTCTAAATCCTTTAAGAAAACATGAAAATAGATTTAAAATTACTAGAAAAGACATTCAATGTAATTGCACTAATTCTTTCCATAATTTTTGCCTTTAAAGAGTCTCTCTATTTTTTAATTGTTATACCTATTGGAATAACATATTACCTAGTAAAGAAAAATATTCTTTCTTGGCGTTGTAAAATACCTCATTTTAAAAAAGTTAAAACCTTTTCTATAAAAAAAACCACTAAGCCCAATATGATCTTTGTTTATGGCAGTCTCTTAAACCCTGATAGTTTATTTAGAACTATTGAGGAAAGAGAAAGTAAATTCATAGAATATATTCCTGCTATTGTTTCTGGCTATAAACTCTCTTGGATTAATTCTGGCATTAAGCTTAATATGGTTGATAATGATTGGAATAGCTCTGAAAATAAAAATTACGGAGCTCTTAATATTGTAAAAACTAATAAAATATCAGATAAAGTATATGGAGCTGTAATTCAAGTTTCTAACAACGAATTAGAGCATATAAAAAATCGAGAAAAAAACTATAAATACAAAAATATAACTACAGATGTAACACCCAAATATAAAATTGACTTTAATCAGGATGTATTTGCTTTTGTATCAGACAACTCAAGCTCTAACGAACATTTTGTAATAAGACAAGAATATTATAATTCAATAAAAAAATCATTAAAATGTCTCGGTTTTAAAGGAAACTTAATTGAGACTAGTAGTAAAATTGTTAAAACGCAATATCCAGATTCTAAAATAAATTCAATATTTAAAAATAATTCTAAAATTGATGCCATAAATTCTAGCCTTAATAAATATCTATTTAGTAATAATTGTGTTAGGTATCATAAAGGAGATGAAATGCCTATTCCCTCAGCTGCTCTACCTTTAATTTTAAATAGAGAGGTATTTAAAGAAATCATTAAAATATCTGAAGCAGCTATTAGTTTATCTAAAAAAACGTTAGACCTCATTGGCAATAACAAATCTTATAAAAAACTTAGCGGCTATAGCAATTCTTGTTTTGATATGGCTTCTCAAAATTATTTTAACACACGTGAACTTCCAGAAATTACAAGAGTAGACATTTGCCTTTCAAATAATGAGATTAACATATTCGAAATTAACACAGATAGTCCGGGAGGTATGTTTCATTTAGATTGTCTTATCAAAAAGCAAAAAGAATTTTTAAATGATGCTGGACTTAGCAATAATATAGATCTAGATTTAAATCTTCTAGAAAGCGAAAAAGATTTATGTAATTCAATAGTAGCTGCCTTGAACCAATGTTGGCAAAATTTTAATTTGAAAAGAAATGAGAACAAACAACTTAAAGTAATTGCAATTGTAGAAAAGAATTGGAAAACATGGGCTACTAGAACTGAATTTGAACATTTCAAAAATTTATTGATTAGTGAAAACTATGACACCGATATTTATGAACCTGATGAATTAGACTTTATTGATGGGAATTTGGTCGTTAGAAAAACCAAAAAGAAAATTGATTTAGTATATAAAAGAGTCCTTTGGAATGACTTTTTTGAGTATGAAAACAAATCTAAAATTGAAGTTAACAACAATCCATTTTTTAAAGCATATAAAAACAACTCTGTTTGTATGGTTAATTCTTTAAATTCATGGCTTGCGGGGAATAAATTATCGCTTGCTGTTATGAAAACTGATTCGTTTGAAAAAGAACTCAAAGAAAATAATATAGAATTATTAAAATCAGAAAAAGAAATCATAAAAAATAATATTCCTGAAACTTATATATGGAGTGACAAATATGTTGAAAAACAAACCATAATGGATAAAATAGATTCCTTTATTATTAAATCTTTTACAGGTTTTGGTTCTAAAGAATTTGTTATGGGAGGAAAAGATTCTGATATTAAAGGTACTTTTCTCAAACAAATTAATAACGGATATATTTTACAAAAAAAGCTAGAACATGGTAAATCATTAGTCCCTATAAAAACTAAAAATGGCTTAGACTGGCATAATTGGAGTTTTATACTTGGAGCTTATGTAATTAATGGTAAGTGCGTTGCTTTAGAAGCTAAATTTGCTGAAAAGCCTCCAATAACCATGAATTATGATAAAAATGATAATCCTGTAGCTTATAGAACAGCTGTTTTTCCAACGTTAAATTAATTTTAAATAAACACTTTTAGCTTACAACTTTTTACGTATATTTGCACCCGATTTCGGGTTAACCTCTGGCGAGAATCGTGAATGTTATTTCGAACTAACCATTATTAAATTTTATAAAATGGAATCTTTAGTAAAATTTGTACAAGACGAATTTGTAACAAGAAAAGATTTACCAGAATTTGGAGCTGGTGATACTATTACAGTTTATTACGAAATTAAAGAGGGTAACAAAACTAGAACACAGTTCTTTAAAGGTGTTGTTATTCAACGTAGAGGATCTGGAACTTCAGAAACTTTTACAATTAGAAAAATGTCTGGTTCTATTGGTGTAGAGCGTATTTTCCCAATAAACTTACCAGCATTACAAAAAATTGAAGTTAACAAACGTGGTAAAGTACGTAGAGCTCGTATTTTCTACTTTAGAGGTCTTACTGGTAAGAAAGCTAGAATTAAAGAGCGCAGAAGCTAGTAATACACTTAAATACAATACATTAAAAGCCTTGATTGAAAATCAAGGCTTTTTTAGTTATTAACAATAGTTAATAACTATGGTTCATAAGCAGTTGATATTAAACACTTTAAAAAGTTTGATTTTTTAATATCTGGCTCTATATTAGCAGAAGAATTAACAATAACTCTTTAATAATTGTTTTCAATTTGTAAGAATTAATGGTATTTCTAATAAGGTAACGTTCTTTATTTATAATTGTTTTTTGAGATTTTGAAGTACCATGTGTATGCGTGGAAAATAGAGAAATCTTGATGCTGTAAAAAGTCCTGTATGTGCAAACAGACAGCAACTAGTACAGTTGAAAGCTTGAAAAGATTACCCAAACGAAAGTGAAGGTTGTTAATAGAGTAATGCTTTAAACAAATTTAACGTGCAAACGAAAGATTTAGATTGATGGCATCAAGAAAAACAATTATTGAAACATTTGTAGAATTAGGTCAATACATTTTGAAAATTAAACAGATGTTTCCTTTGAAATAGCAGTGCTAAATTGAAAAAACTTAAAGTAAATTTAAGTTGATTAGCAGCAATGGTAATAGATTAAGTAATGGTATTTCAAAAAAAGCCATGTCAAAGTAGATTAAGTTCTGTTGTGATATGGCTTTTGTATTTTAATAACTTCGAGGTTTGTTTTTTTATTAAATTCGTAGTGGTCTATCTCTTTTTTAAAATTCTAACAATTATGTATTTCTTAACACTTTTCGTTTAGCTTTAAGATAATTATCATTGTCTATTTTTGTATATTCGCATCGCTAAAAATTAATCTTCTGTTTTTTAAACATTTTTTAGCACTCATTTAACACAAAAAAGCAATACTAATGTCTAAAATAATTTATACTAAAACTGATGAAGCTCCGGCTTTAGCAACACGTTCTTTCTTACCAATAGTTCAAGCTTTTGTAAAATCTTCAGGAATTAATATTGAAACCAAAGATATATCATTAGCTGCAAGAATCTTAGCTGTATTTCCAGACTATTTAAATGAAGATCAACGTGTGTCAGATGATTTAGCATTGCTTGGTGAATTAGCTAAAAAACCAGAAGCTAACATTATTAAATTACCAAACATTAGTGCTTCTATTCCTCAATTAAAAGGAGCTATAAAAGAATTACAATCTAAGGGTTTTGCGGTACCAGACTACCCAAATGAACCTGAAAACGATACGGAAAAAGACATTAAGTCTCGTTATGATAAAATTAAAGGTAGTGCTGTAAATCCTGTTTTAAGAGAAGGAAACTCAGATAGACGTGCTCCTAAAGCGGTAAAGAATTACGCTAAAAAGAATCCGCATTCTATGGGGGCTTGGTCTAGCGATTCTAAAACGCATGTAGCAACTATGCAAGACAACGATTTTGCTAACAATGAAAAGTCTGTTACGCTTGCAGAAGCTACAAATATTAAAATAGTACATACAGATACTTCTGGAAAAGCAACTGTATTAAAAGATAGCTTCCCTATTTTAAAAGGTGAAATTATTGATGCAACTGCTATGAGTAAAAAAGCATTAGTTAGTTTTTTAGAAGCTCAGGTGTTAGATGCTAGAGAAAAAGGCATTTTATTCTCACTTCATATGAAAGGTACCATGATGAAGGTTAGTGACCCTATTATTTTTGGTCACGCTGTAAAAGCATACTTTAAAGATGTTTTTGAAAAGCATGGTGATGTAATTGAAGAAATAGGTGTAAATGTTAATTCTGGATTAGGTAATTTAATAGAAAGAATTAATGAATTACCAGCTGATAAAAAAGCTGAAATAGAAGCAGACATTGCCGCTACTTATAAAAATGGACCTGCTATAGCTATGGTAAATTCAGATAAAGGAATTACCAACTTACATGTACCAAGTGATGTTATTATTGATGCATCTATGCCTGCCATGATTAGAACTTCTGGTAGAATGTGGAATGCCCAAGGTGAATTACAAGATACTAAAGCTGTCATTCCAGATAGTAGTTATGCGGGTGTGTATGCAGCAACTATAGATTTCTGTAAAGAGCATGGTGCTTTTGACCCTACTACAATGGGAACAGTTCCTAACGTAGGTTTAATGGCTAAAAAAGCAGAAGAGTACGGTTCTCATGATAAGACATTTGAAATTTCATCTAACGGTACTGTAACTGTAATTGATGACGCTGGAAACACACTAATTGAGCACAATGTTGAAACAGGAGATATTTGGCGCATGTGCCAAACTAAAGATGCACCTATACAAGACTGGGTTAAATTAGCAGTAACTAGAGCTAAAGCATCGCAAACACCAGCTGTTTTCTGGTTAAATAAAAATAGAGCACATGATGCTGAACTTATAAAAAAGGTAAACGTATACTTAAAAGATCATGATACTTCTGGTTTAGATATAAGAATTTTAGCACCAGTTGAAGCTACAATATTTACTTGTGAAAGAATTAAAGAAGGCAAAGACACCATCTCAGTTACAGGTAATGTATTACGAGACTACTTAACAGATTTATTTCCAATATTAGAAGTTGGTACTAGTGCAAAAATGTTATCTATTGTTCCATTAATGAATGGTGGTGGTTTATTTGAAACTGGTGCTGGAGGATCTGCCCCTAAGCATGTGCAACAATTATTAGAAGAAAACCACTTACGTTGGGATTCTTTAGGAGAGTTTTTAGCATTAGCTGTTTCTCTAGAGCATTTCTCTCAAGTTAACAATAACCCTAAGGCTAAGATACTTGGTGACGCTTTAGACAATGCTACTGAAAAATTATTAGAAAACAAAAAAGGGCCTTCTAGAAAAGCTGGAGAATTAGACAATAGAGGAAGTCATTTCTACTTATCATTATATTGGGCACAAGAGTTAGCAAACCAAAATATTGATGCCGATTTAAAAGAAGAGTTTAAAGATATTGCTTCTGGTTTAGCTGCAAATGAAGATGTAATTATTAATGAGCTTAATTCCATTCAAGGTGAGCCAACTAATATAGATGGATATTACATACCTAATGATGAATTAACTAGTAACGTAATGAGACCTAGTGAAACATTCAATAACATACTAGGCAAAACACTAAATAATATTTTAGGTTAAACAAAAACCTAACAAACTTGTTAAAAGCTCCTATTTTAGGAGCTTTTTTTTTACATTTATAAAAAATTGTTATTGCATGAAATCCTCATACTTGTGGTTTCTTTCGTTATTGTTTTTTAGTATTACTTCACTAAATGCACAAGAGAGATTTACCTTAAGTGGTGTTATTACTGAAGAAAAAAGTAATGAAACCCTAATTGGTGTAAACATTATATTTCCTGAATTACAATCTGGTGCCACAACTAATGAGTACGGATTCTATTCTATAACATTACCTAAAGGCACTTATAAAATGGTTATAAGTTCTATGGGATTTTCATCTGTATCTGAAATTATTGAGCTTAATACAAATATCACTAAAAATTACAGTTTAATAAATTCTATTGAAAATTTAGAAGAAGTAGTTATTACAGAAAATGTTGAAAGATTGAATATAAAAAAACCTCAAATGAGCGTTAATAAACTCTCTTCTAAAACTATAAAAGAAATCCCAGTGGTTCTTGGTGAATCAGATATTATAAAAGCAATTACATTATTACCTGGTGTTACAAGTGCTGGTGAAAGTGCTTCTGGTTTTAACGTGAGAGGTGGTGCAGCAGATCAAAACCTTATCCTGCTTGACGAAGCAACCATATATAATTCTTCGCATTTATTTGGATTATTTTCTGTGTTTAATCCAGATGCTATCAAAGACTTAAGTTTATATAAAGGTGGTATTCCTGCCAGGTATGGGGGTCGCGTATCTTCAGTTTTAGATATCTATCAAAAAGAAGGCAACAGTAAAGAATTCCATATGAATGGCGGCATTGGTCTAGTATCCAGCAGACTACTTGCTGAAGGTCCTCTAAAAAAGAATAAAGGTTCCTTTTTATTTGGTGGAAGATCTAGTTATGCGCATTTATTCTTACCGCTTTTTGATATTGATAATATTGCACTTTTTTATGACTTAAATACCAAGTTGAGTTATAAACTAAACGACAAGAACAATATTTATCTTTCGGGGTACTTCGGAAGAGATGTTTTTAGAATTGAAGATACATTCGAAAATTCATACGGAAATACTGTACTAAATTTTAGGTGGAATCATCTATTTTCAGATAAGCTTTTTTCTAACTTATCTTTAATTTATTCTGATTACGACTATAATTTAACGCTTAATTTTGTGGAGTTTGATTGGGTTTCTGGCATTAGAAACTTCAATGTGAAATATGACTTAAAACATTACTTGAACAATAAATTTAAGCTTCAATATGGTTTAAATAGTATTTACTATAAGTTCAATCCTGGTGAAATAAATCCAACTTCTGAAACATCAGGAATCAACCCTTTTAAACTCATTGATAAATATGCGTTTGAAAATGCTATTTATCTAGATGTCGAGCATAAAGTTTCTCAAAAACTATCACTTTCATATGGTTTGAGGTTAAGTTCATTTTTAAGATTAGGACAAGATGAACTTAACATCTATGAAAACGATCATGCTGTTGCTTTTAATGAAAATCTACAAATTTACGAAATGGCAGATCCCATTAGTACAGAAACCTTTAAACGTGGTGATGTTATTGAAAGTTTTCATAATCTAGAACCTAGATTTTCTTTGGCATACCAATTAAATGATAATAGCTCCGTAAAGGCCAGTTACAACAAAATGTATCAATATTTACACTTACTTTCAAATACCAATGCTCCAACTCCTCTAGATATTTGGACACCTAGTGGAAAGTATATAAAACCACAATCACTACACCAATTTGCTGTTGGTTTTTTCAAAAATTTTAATGATAATTTGTACTCTTTAGAAATAGAAAGTTTCTATAAAACCATAAAAAATAGAATTGATTACATTGATGGAGCAGATTTAATAGCTAATAACGCCATAGAACAAGTTATTTTAAGTGGAGAAGCCAGAGCTCATGGATTAGAGTTTCTTTTTAGAAAAAATGAAGGGCGACTAAAAGGCTGGATAGCATATACACTTTCAAAATCTGAACAACAAACCAAAGGAAGAACACCAACTGAAACCGGAATTAACAATGGTGAATGGTATAGAACACCATTTGATAAAACACATGACATTTCAATTACCTCCAGTTATGATTTAAGTGAACGTATAAAATTAAACGCTAATTTTTTGTTTCAAACAGGGCAACCAGTCACTTTTCCTAATAGTCAGTATGAATACAATGGCGTTAATATTCCAAACTTTGGTCTAAGAAATCAAAATAGACTGCCATCATACAACAGATTAGATGTAGCAATGACCTATACACCTAAGCAAAAACGTGATAAAAAATTGAAAGGTAATTGGGTGTTAAGTGTGTATAATATTTATAACAGAAAAAATGCGGCTTCAATTTCCTTTGGAAAAAACTTTGAAAAACGTGTTAATGAAGCCACAAGATTAGCCATTTTTGGTATAGTCCCCTCTATTTCATACAATTTTAAATTCTAAGCATATGAAACATTTTATCTACATATTCTTATTAAGTTGTTTTTTATTTTCCTGTGAAGATGTTATTGATGTTGATTTAGATACCGCTCCACCAAGATTAGTCATAGATGCTTCATTAGCTTGGGAAAAAGAAACTTTCGGTAATATTCAGGAAATAAAACTAAGCCTTACTGCTCCTTATTTTAACAGAACCATTCCTCCTGCCTCAGGCGCAATAGTTACGGTAGCTGACACACATGATAATGTTTTTGTTTTTAACGAAGAACAACAGGGATACTATAGAAATTATTCTTTTATTCCTGAAATAGATGGAGAATATACATTAACTGTTACATATGAAGGTGAAACATATACTGCTATAGAAACTTTAAAATCTGTTGTCCCTATTGATTTTGTAGAGCAAAATAACAATGGAGGTTTTTCTGGAGATTCCATTGAACTAAAAGCTTATTATACGGACCCTGAAGATGAAGAAAACTATTACCTATTTGAATTTGGTAATGAAGGAGATGCCCCCACTCTTGAAGTATATGATGATGAATTTAATAATGGCAATCAAATTTTTGGGTTTTACATGGACGAAGATCTAGAAAAAGGAGATGTTCTGAGAATAAAAATATCTGGTGTATCTCAGCGTTGCTTTGAATACGTTAACATTTTGCTACAACAAACTGATGAAGAAACAGGAGATCCTTTTGAAACCCAACCTGCAACTGTAAGAGGTAATTGTGTTAACCAAACGAACCAAAACAACTTCCCTTTAGGGTATTTTAGGCTTACTGAAACAGATGTTTTTCATTATACTGTACAGTAAAACTTAGCTCACATACTATTAATACTATGCGCAAAATATTGCATTTACAATAATATAATATTTTAAGTGTTCTTTAACTAAAACTAATCTTACAAACTTTAACTTTGGGTAGTTATCAACCTAATTACCAACTACTAAAAAGTTATATATGAGTAGAAAAAAAATAGTTTTAATAGCTAGTGCAATCATCTTATTAATTATTGGTTATTATTATTTTGGCGTTAGTGGTGAAGATGATATTTCGCTTACCACCCAAGTTGAAAAAGGTACTTTTATAAATGAAGTATACATTTCTGGGGAAGCTCAATCTACTAGTTCAAAAAAAATATTAGGGCCTACAGGTACTAGAAGGTATCAAATATATCAATTAAAAATACAGGATTTAGTTCCAGAAGGCACCGTAGTAAAAAAAGGCGGTTATATAGGCAAACTAGACCCTTCTGAAGTAAACGGTAAAATAAATGATGCCATGCTTAATTTAGAAAGTGCTCAATCTAAATACACGCAACAACAACTTGATACTACACTTACTTTAAAGCAAGAACGCAACACTATAAAAGACCTTCAATTTAAAATAGAAGACGATAAACTTGAACTAAAAAGCTCAATATACGAACCTCCAACTACCATTAAAAAATTAGAAATTAATATTGAAAAAAATGAAAGGGATTTAAAAGAAAAAAAAGAAGATTACTCTATAAAGAAGAGAAAAGCGGTTGCTAAAATGGTTCAAGTAGGCACAGAGGTTGCAAAAATTAAAAAGAAGATTGAAGAACTAGGTCAACTACAAAAGCAATTCACTATTCATTCTGATGATGAAGGAATGGTTACCTATGTTAAAGACTGGAATGGAAACAAAAAGAAAGTAGGCTCTACCATTTCACCTTGGGAACCTGCAATTGCAAGTTTACCAGATTTAACTAAAATGGAATCAAAAACGTATAGCAATGAAGTAGATATAAGAAAAATTAAGGAAGGACAAACTGTAATTATTGGTTTCGACGCTTTTCCTGAAATTGAACTAACAGGAGAAGTTACAAGTGTTGCTAACATTGGAGAAAATAAAAGAGGATCTGATATTAAGCTTTTTCAAGTTTTAATTAAACTAAATGGAACCAATGAAAATATAAGACCAGGTATGACCACTTCTAATAGAATTAAAACAGATGAAATTGATGATGTACTTATGGTACCTTTAGAATCTATATTCACCAAAGACTCTATAAGTTATGTTTACTCTAAATCTGGATATTCTGCTCAAAAGAAACAAGTAAAACTAGGTATGGCAAACAATGAAGTGGCTATCATAGAAAAAGGACTAAAAGAAAATGAAACCGTATTCTTAAGTAAACCAGAAGGGTTAGAAGAAAAAAGTATAAAGTTATTAGACGAATAATGATAGACAAAATACTTTTAGAAAAACTTAAATCTAACTTTTCTGAAGCTTTTAGATTAATTAGCGCTAATAAATTTAGAACCTTTCTCACTGCTTTAGGGATCATTTTTGGAGTAGCAGCTGTAATAACAATGCTTGCAATAGGAAATGGTGCTGAAAAAGAAATTTTATCACAATTAGAATTAGTAGGAGTTAATAATATAGTTGTCACACCAATTCATGACAAAACGAATCCTGATAATGAAAATAATGATGATGATGAAAGCAGCAATAAAGAAACAAAAAAGTTTTCTAAAGGACTCGATATTCTTGATGCAGAAAGCGTTAAAAAAAACATACCAAGTGTTAAGGTAGTTAGTTCAGAAATTATAATGAATACCTATGTTATTAATAACGGAAAGCAAAATTCTGTTAAACTTATAGGTGTAAGTTCTAACTTTTTTAAAACTTCAAATATTCAAATAGATAAAGGACATTTTTTTTCAGAATATCAATCTAAAAATGCATTGCCCGTATGTATAATTGGTAGAAAAGTAGAGAAAAAAGTATTTACTGGCGAAAGTGCCATTGGCAAACGTATTAAAGTTAAAGACGTTTGGTTACAAGTAGTTGGAGTGATTGAAGAAAAATTAATTTCTGATAAAGCTCAAGAAAACCTTGGTATACGAGATCTCAATCAAGATGTTTATATTCCAATAAAGACTTTCTTGGTTAGATATAAAGATAGAAAAGTTATAACCGATAATCTTAATGCCAGAAGAAATAGAAATAATGGTCCTAAAAAAAGAATTCCTAGAGGTAATTATCATCAAATTGATAAACTTACAGTACAAGTAAATAATTCTAACGAACTAAAGGCTACTGCTGAAGTATTAAGTAAAATGCTTAAAAGAAGACATAATGATGTACTAGACTTTGAAATCACTATTCCTATTCAACTTCTCAAACAACAACAAAAAACAAAACAAATTTTCAATATAGTTTTGAGTATTATAGCTGGCATATCCCTATTAATTGGTGGAATTGGCATCATGAATATCATGCTTGCATCAGTTTTAGAACGCACAAAAGAAATAGGTATTATTAGAGCAATAGGAGCCACTCAAGAAGATGTGATATTACAATTCTTATCAGAATCTACACTAATTAGTTTGGGAGGTGGTATCATTGGAATTATAGTTGGTATTATTGGAGCCTATCTTATTGAAATATTTTCTGGAATAGAAACTATTTTATCGTTAAGCTCAATACTAATCTCCTTTTTTATAGCTGTTACTATAGGGTTAGTTTTCGGAATTCTTCCTGCTAAATCTGCCGCTAAAAAAAGACCTATTGAAGCTTTAAGATCTGAATAAAAAACCGTTCATCAATCAATTAAACAAAGTAATCCTGTGAAAAAATTAATCTTTCTAATAATCTTTATTTTTCCATTAATTAATTATTCTCAGTCAAAAAAAGTGACGTTAAATCAAGCCATTGAAATAGCGAAAAAGAAATCTCCAGACTATAAAATAAACCTAAACAGAAATGAAAGAAGTTATTGGCAATTTAGAAATTATAGGGCTAGTTTTTTACCTGAATTAAGGCTAAATGCTACACTACCTGAATATAGAAATGCCGTTAGAAGAATCACTAATGATGTGGGGCAAGACATTTTTGTAAATCAAAATCAATTACTTTTAGAAGGTGGTTTATCTATCTCTCAAAATATACCTTATACAGGAGGTACACTATCTGTAAATTCAAATTTAGAGCGCGTAGAACTTTTTGGCTTAGACGATAATATAGGCTATTCAATCATTCCTTTTACACTTCGCTATAGTCAAAACTCTTTATTATTTAATAGTTTTAAATGGGATAAAAAAATAGAGCCTTTAATGTATGAAGAATCTAGAAGAGAGTTTGTTGAGAATATGGAACAAATTTCGGTAAGTACTTGTAGACGCTATTTTCAATTACTAAAAGCACAAAAACAATTAGAAATAGCTAATACTAATTTATCTAACCAAGATACTTTATATAAAATTTCAGCAGGTAGATATAAAATGGGGAAAATTGCTGAAAACGATTTACTTCAAATGGAATTAACCTTACTTAATTCAAAAAACAATGTAACTTCTAGAACTATAGAATTAAAAAGAACCTCGCAAAATTTAGCAAGATACTTAGAATTAGAAACTGAAGATATAGAATTAGATATCCCTGAAAAATTACCACTTTTTGAAGTAGACTTAGATAAAGCACTTGAAGAAGCCAACAATAACCGAAAAGCTGTGATTGAATTTAGACGCAAAAGGCTTCAAGCCGAAAAAGAAGTTGCTTTTCAAAAAGGTAATAATAGGTTGAACCTTGGTATTGTTGCTAATTTTGGAATATCTCAAAATGGTGACGAGTTTAACAGTTTATTCAATAATTTTAATAAACAACAAAATGTAAGAGTCTCGCTTGAAATACCCATTTTTGATTGGGGAGTTTCTAAATCCAAGCGAAAAATGGCAGAGGCAAATTTAGATCTTACCAACAATAACATAAAACAAGACAAGCAAGAATTTGAACAAGAAATCTATCTACACGTTTTAAATTGGTCTAATCAAAGAGATTTTTTATTCACTTCTGAAAAAGCAAAAGAAGTAGCACTTAAAAGATATGATATTTCTAAAAAACGCTACATATTAGGAAAAATCACAATTACAGATTTAAACATAGCACTTCAAGAAAAAGATAGAGCCATTTTTCAATATTTAGATTCTCTTCAAAAATTTTGGCAAAACTACTATATTTTAAGACAGTTAACACTTTATGATTTTATCAATAATAAAAAAATAGAAGTAGAAGACATCGTTTATGATTAGAAGTGTATATTTATTTATACTTTTGATGCATGAGCTTTACAAAAACTACTGAGCAAGATTCGCATTACAACCACTTAGAAAACATGAGTGTTGGTGAATTACTCTCTAATATTAATAATGAAGATAAAACTGTACCTCTTGCTGTTGAAAAAGCACTACCGCAAATAGAAGTATTAATAACGCAAGTAGTAAACAAATTAAAATCTGGTGGAAGGTTATTTTATATTGGTGCTGGCACTAGTGGTAGATTGGGCATAGTTGATGCCTCAGAATGTCCTCCAACTTTTGGAGTACCTCATGAGTTAGTGGTAGGGCTTATTGCTGGTGGTGATTCTGCCATAAGAAAGGCTGTTGAATTTGCTGAAGACTCTACAACATTAGGTTGGGAAGATTTAAAAAAACATGACATTTCACATAAAGATGTAGTAATAGGTATTGCTGCTTCTGGCACAACGCCTTATGTAATTTCAGCTCTAAAAATGTGTAATGACAATAGTATTATTACAGGGTGTATTACTTGTAATCATAATAGTCCGTTATCACAAACGGCTCAATTTCCTATAGAAGTTATTGTAGGTCCAGAGTTTGTAACTGGTAGCTCTAGAATGAAAGCAGGCACCGCCCAAAAATTAGTTTTGAATATGATTACTACATCAACTATGATACAACTGGGGCATATTAAAGGAAATAAAATGGTTGATATGCAACTAAGTAATAATAAACTAGTTGATAGAGGAACCAAAATGATAATGAATGAATTAAACATACCAGAAAAACAAGCTCAATGCCTCTTAAAGGAATTTGGTAATGTACGTTCAGCAATTGAAAATTATAAAAATGGAAGAAAATAAAACTGACAAAAAAGAATTATTTAAAGGTATTAAAACATTATTGTTCGCTGTTGGTAGCTTATTTATGGGGCCAATACTATTAAGTTTTGCTTATAGTAAACCAGATGCTCCTCTTTATTTGCCATTACTTATTATTGGCTGTGCAATATGTGTTATGGCAGTAATAATGATGTTTAAAGGAATAAAAACGATAATGAACAGTATGTTTAAAAAGAAAAGCTCCTAATTTTCAACCACAGCTTTTGGAGTTGTTGGATTATATCCAAAATCTGAATCTTCAAAGCTGATTTTTAGGCCTTCAAGAATGTAGTTTATAATGGCGTAATGATGTATGGTATGACTGTTAGCCTGAGAGAATAATGAAGCCATAGTATATTGCATTTCTACTTTACCAAGACCTAAATCATCAATTACTGTAACCAACTTATCCATTTTAGAATTTAAAGATTTTAACTTTTCTTCTATAGTATCTAAATAAGAGATAGCCTTACAACATTTACATTCCACTTCTTTATTTCTACTTCTTGCAGTTAAGTCTATGGTATTACTATTTTCATCTGCATTAAAAATACAGTCATAAAAATCCAGAATATGTCTTAAATGACACCCTATACTGGAATAATAAGGTGAAATCGAGGCATTACTAAGTTCATCATCGCTAAGTTGTTCTAATAAAAATCTAGATTTTTGAAGGGTTCTAAGAGAAGACTCGATGATAATATTCATAGTAACTAAAATAACTAAATAATTTGAATTCTAAAATTTTTGTTTGTTAGTCATTTATTACACACAGAGCTTACTCTTTTTTTAAAAAAATTATATGAACTCAAAAACTAATGAATAATTCCACAAACGGCTATAAACTTAAATCATCTAAAACCAATCGCAATTCGCCAAAAGTATATTTATCGTCTAACTGATGCTTTAAACTTGATAAGTTATCAAATTTAGTTTTAGGAATAAGTATTTTCAATTCTTCGTAATGTGCTTCAGAAATTAAATCTGTAATTTTCACTTCACCTGTAGGTATAAAACTTGCCAAATGCCCTATAATGGTATTCACGTTAAGTTCACGTACATCGGCAATCTGCTCCGCAGTTTTTCCTTCTTTAAAAAGTGCTAGAGATTCTTTTTTAGTATCTCCTTTTTTTCGTTTTGGCTTTTCAGGTTCAAAAATATCAATATCAGAAGAAGTCTCAATATCATTCTCATCACAAAACTCAATAATCACCTCTAAAATGGCAGTTCCGTATTTCTCAACACGTGTTTTACCCATGCCATTTACTTTTAGTAATTCAGCTTTGTTGGTTGGTAAAGTTTCGCAAATCTCGTAGAGTGCTTTTTGTGTAAATACTTGGTAATGTATCAAATCATTAGCCTGGGCAATATCATTTCTAAGTACACGTAGCAATTCAAACAACTCAACATTCGTTGTGCCATCAATCACAGTTTTTCTAGGTTTCTTAGGCTTTTCCTTCGCCATAAAGACAGACTTAGCACGCAACTTCAAAAATGCCTCACTTTTAAAGCCTTCCTTTAAACCTTCAAAATACAATAGTTTAGTAGCTAAAAAGGCTTCAATACTATCAAGCGGTTTATTAATATCTTTCTCAACCGTTTTATTATCTGTAGTAAATCCTAAGACTTTAAAAGGTTCACTAATATACTCTTTAGTTTGCGCACTAAAATAAGTAATGCCTTTTATAAAACGCTCCTGAATTTCTTCACTAAACTCAGGTAATTCTCCAGATTTGGATAATTCTTTTAACTGTGCCTTAAATCCATTACTTACCTTTAATAAATTAGCAACACCTTCTTTCATTTTTAGTAAAGGTGCTTCCATATTACCCTCTACAATGGTTCTATTTTTATAAAATAAATCAAGTATTCTACTAATGGGATATAAGAATTTATAAAACTCAAAAACTTCTGAAATTAAATTCAACTGAAATTCAGTTTTACTCGCTTGTAAATCATTTTCATTAGGCTGATTTTCGGCTGTATCTTTGTTAAAAGACAGCACATTAGCATCACTAATTATTTGACTAGAATCAATCTTACTCTTAAGTACTAAGCCTTCTAAAGACTTACATCTACTCAAGGCAACATAAGTTTGTCCATGCGCAAAAGCACCTTGGGCATCAATAATGGCTTTCTCAAACGTTAACCCTTGGCTTTTATGAATGGTTATAGACCAAGCCAAACGTAATGGCATTTGTGTATAAGATCCAATCTTGTTTTCGGTAATGGCATTTGTTTCTTTATCAACCGTGTAGTTTATATTTTCCCAAATTTCGGGAGTGGTTACAATATTATATTCGTCATCAGGGCATTTCACCACCACTTCATCTTTATCTAATAAAATGACCTTACCAATCTTACCATTAAAATAACGTTTTTCTGCAGAACTATCGTTCTTAATAAACATGACTTGCGCACCAACTTTTAAAGTAAGTTCGTCTTTATTTGGGTAAGCGAACTCAGGAAACTTACCTTCTATTTTAGCCTTATACGTTTTTTTCTTGGTGGTTAATTTATCAAGCTCACTGTAATTTGTTTTTTCAGCTCTATTGTTATGGGTGGTTAATGCTATATAACCGTCACCTTCTTCAGGAACAAAATTGGGTAAATAACGTTTGTTCAACTCATCAGCAGATGCTTGAGTTAAAGCATTATTTCGTATTTCATTTAAAATGGTAATAAACTTAGGATTATCCTGTCTATAAATATGTTTCAACTCTACCGTAATTGCATTACAAGCTGCATAAGCATGACTACTAAAAAAGAAACCGTTTTTATAATACTTACTTAATAATTGCCACTCGTCTTCTTTAATAACTGGCGATAATTGTTGTAAATCTCCAATCATTAAAAGCTGTACACCACCAAACACTTTGTTTTTATCTCTAAACCGACGCAAGGTTTTATCAATACCGTCTAATAAGTCTGCCCGTACCATACTAATCTCATCAATGACCAATAAATCCATAGATTTTATGATATTGATTTTAGTTTTATTAAACTTTCTATTAAACCCTTTACCAGCATTTAAATCGGTATCAGGTAAAATAGGTCCAAAAGGCATCTGAAAAAAAGAATGTATTGTAACTCCCTTTGCATTAATAGCAGCAACACCAGTAGGAGCCACCACAACCATACGCTTTAAACTTTGCATTTTAAGTTTATGCAAAAATGTAGTTTTACCAGTACCTGCTTTACCTGTTAAAAACACATTTCTATCTGTGTTATTAACAAAGTCCCACGCTAAATCAAGTTCTGTATTTAGAGCCATTAAAAGGTATAATTAATAAAACTTGAATATACTAAATTACGAAACGTTTGAAAGAATTTTATTAAAAAAAGAAATCCCCCTGAGTATAAACAAAAAAAATCCCGATTCTAAAAAGAATCGGGATTCAAAAAAGGCAACGACCTACTCTCCCACAATTGTAGTACCATCGGCGCTAATGGGCTTAACTTCTCTGTTCGGAATGGTAAGAGGTGAGCCCCATCGCTATAACCACCTTAAGTTTTAAGTTAGCAGTCTCAGTAATCAGTTAGCAGTAACTTATATACTGTAAACTATGACTGAACACTATTAACTGCGCTCTGCGCAAATATCTTAACATATTGAAAAAGACCTTAAAGGTCACTACATAAAAATTATAAACATTTAATAAAATAAAACTCATTGCTTCTGGCCGTTGAGGCTCTCGAAGCGTAAAAAAACAGGCGTACAATAAGCCTATGGGTTATTAGTACTACTCGGCTATGACATTACTGCCTTTACACCTGTAG